>JAUNVW010000008.1:8478-34528 GCA_030540635.1 Tissierellia bacterium
CACGAAATTAAAAAATCCATCCTTTCGGATGGATTTTAAGCTTTTAAATGAATTTTTTGATCGGCATGTTTTAAGAAATCTTCTTTATGGGTGACGACAATCATTGTCATTTTATGTTTTTTTCCAAAATCGACCAGTTTTTTCGTCATGGCCTCTCCCGTTTGTTCATCTAAGGCACTTGTTGGTTCGTCTAATAGTAATATTCTTGGTTTTCGAAGAAGCATCCGTGCTATGCCGACTCGCTGTCTTTCGCCACCACTTAGATTTTTTCCACCTTCAGTTATTTCATAATCAAGGCCAACATGATCTACTAGTTTTGAAAGCTGAGATGTTTCAATCACTTCTTGAATTTCTTCTTCTGTGTATTCATCACCTAATGTAAGATTTTCCAAAAGACTTCCTTCTATGAGAATCGAAGATTGTTCGACTTGTAAGAGGATATTATAAAGGGAAGATCCCAGTTCTTCGATGCTTTGACCGCCAATGGCCATTTTTCCATTTTGTTTCTTTACAAATCCCGATAGGATATTTAATAAAGTCGATTTACCAGATCCCGATTCACCGGTAATGGTGACGATTTGTCCCGGCGGAATATTGAATGTAACATCCTTTAACATTTGTTTTTCCCCAAAGGAGAAACTCTTCGATTTGAATTCGATGGCTCCTTCCGGTAGAGGCAGTTCTTTCGTTTCTTCTTTCATTTCTTCCTTAATTAAATCTTTGTTTTTCTCGGCTAGATTTTCAGCAATTTTTCGATCATTTAAGAATCCTGCAATTTGCTGAATCGGTTGTGGCAAGGCACCACTGATGGTGTGAAGGGCCAGGACGGATCCCACAGTTAAGCTTCCACTCACCATACCTTCTACGGAAAGTAAGACGATGAGAAAAGGCATTAAATTAAATAGAAAGACGAAGATGTCTGAATACAGAGAATATAGTACGGATAATTTCTTTGTCACCGGCTCTTTTTCTCTTTTTAAAAATCCTAAATATCGATTGGAAAAATAATTGGTTTTCCCTAATTGGAATATGGTTTTTATTGAGCCAATGGATTGTAAGATTAACTGATTTTCTTCCCCTCGAACTCTTTGTAATTCAACGGTCTCTGTTCCTATTTTTTTATTGATGATATGGGTTGCCGTATAGCAAAGAATAGCGGCAGCAACTACTATGAGGGTGATTTTTACACTGTAATAAAACATGATGGCTAAAGTTAATATCATCTGGAAAGATTGCGTAATCATCAATATAAAGGACCAGGTGTATGCTGTTGAGATATGTTCCGCATCATTGGTAATGGTGTTTAATTCATCCCCAGTAGAAGTAATTTCTGATGGTTCTTTTCTTATGGAATTTTGAAACATTTTTTTTCGTAGGGGAAAATCTCCCGCTAGCATTAAATATCGTATGTAATACTGAAAAACACACATGGCCAATATATGAAGACCAATCAATCCAAGGGATATGAGGATGTGTTTTAGAACTTGACCAGGCTTATTGTAAATCAAAATATCCAATATGATTTGTAATTGTACAATGACTCCTTGGGCAGATAAAGTCCCAAGGATTCCTGAAATAATGGATAATATGATCTCTTTTTTATAGACGCTATGTATTTTCCTTAATATTCTTTTTTGTTCTTTCATATTCTCTCCTTTACACAGTTAAATATTCGATATAGTCATTACATTATGTGCTTTGATTCTATTGATAAATTTATTCTTCACTGCTTAAAGCTGGAATAGAATTTTCAGAAAAAATTCTATATTTTTGATCCCAGTGGTTTTAATTTAGAAATATTTAAGACTTCTTTATTGCTCAATCCCATATTTGTTCTCATTGTTATCACATTGTTTCATTTCTCACTTGAGAACAAAAATAAAACTGATCTTTCCGTCTCTTGATTTCTCATATCGCGGAAGATCCTTATTATGTGTTTCATAATCCATCGGATATATTCTAATAATTCTTTTAAGAATTCAAATCTTTATTTCTAACGAAGAATTGTTCTTTATTTATCATTTAACTTTTTTTTTGCTCTATAGTTATTTTTATAATATACATAATATTTATTTCTATTAAATAAATATTATCATAAAGTAATACTATTATCAAGTAATTTCCTAGATACTTTTAATTTAGAATTATATATTTTATAAATTTAAAAATTTTTCAAATCGACGCTTCTTTGATAAAATGAAGGAGAGAGGATGGATATCATGTGTACAAGTATTCGAATCAATTATCCAGAAGGAGTCGTCTTAGCAAGGACGATGGACTACGAAGTGCCTTTGGATTACAATATTGTGTATTTCCCAAAGGATTACCACTATGCCGATGATTTAATGGGCAATCCTTTGTTTAATAAATATGAAATGATGGGTGTTTCTTTTCAAAATAAAAATCCGTTAAAAGATGGTGTTAATCAGCAAGGTCTTGCGGGATGTACGAATTTATTTATTACAGGGAAGTCTTTTTCTAAGGATCTTTTCTCTGACAAATTAAATCTTTCGTCGATGGATTATTTTAATTATGCATTGGGAAATTATACTTCTGTGAAAGAATTAGTCGACGATTTAGATCGCATTCATATTTCTTCCCAAGATTTAACGGGTAATAATGTCATTTGCCCGCCCTTTCATTTTTACTTTATGGATCGTTTCGGAGATTCTGTTGTCATAGAGCCCCAAGGAAAAACACTGATTCCCATGGATAATCCCTACGGCGTTCTAACGAATTCTCCCTCTTTTAAAAGTCACGAAAGACGTTTACAGCGTTTTTTAAAGAAGAAGAATTTACAGCCGGCGAAAGATCTTCCCGGTGGTTATGATCCCGTTTCTCGCTTTATTAAAGCCTACTATTTAAAAGAACATCATATTCCGGCGACAAATAGTGATGATGCTTTCGAGCAAGCCTATTCGATTTTAGAGGCTTTAAAGCTCCCCCAAGGATTTCTTTTTAATGAGAAATATCAATCCCATACCTACACCCGCTATATTTGTGCCTATGATCCGGGACAAAGAAAGATGACCATCAGAACCCATCAAAATCCGATGATCTACTCCATTGATTTTCATTCCCTGAAAAACCGATCATCTCGTCAAAGTCTATTTCTGCCACAGAAGATGATGACGACAAATTTATAATAGAAATTTCTTGCACAAAGATTTACGGCCTTTTATAATAGAAAGAGATGGGCGGATATGGCGGAATTGGCAGACGCGTACGGTTCAGGTCCGTATGAGTAATATCGTGGGGGTTCGAGTCCCTTTATCCGCACCATTACCGAGGGGAAAACCTCGGCTTTTCTTTTTTTAATTGTTATTTATACTTTTAAATTTTTCTTTTTTATATTTTTCTATGTGTTTTATTTTTCCTATTTTTATATCTGAGTATTTTTCTTTCTATTTTTCTTATTTTATTTCTTATTTATTTAATCTTTTGTCATATTTTAAGAAATCTGTACAGTTTTCCCCGGATGGAACGTTTGCAAAATATCTTGTTTTTTGAACATCTATACATATTACTTTAATTAATTAATACATAAATGGGAAAATGCTTGACAGTACAAAATGATTAAAGTAGACTATATAGTAATTCGAAAAGGGGGGTTATGATGAAAGATTTATTATCATTAACATTTATTGTTGTTGTTTTCGCCGTTGGGGATTATATTTCTGCGAAAACGAAGAGTATTGTTTCCATGTTATTTACATGTTCTGTGATTTTCCTCGTTGGATTTTGGTTGGGCGTACCGACGGATATTTTTGAATCATCCCATTTATTAAATATCGGTGCACTTTTAATTATGTTATTATTGACCCATATGGGCACTTTATTAAATTTACAACAACTAAAAGAACAATGGAAAACCGTTGTGGTGGCAGTGACAGGAATCATTGGTATTGCTGTTTTTTTATTTTTAGTCGGTGATTTTTTTATCGGAAGAGAAACAGCAATTATTGCAGCACCACCTATTTCCGGTGGTGTCATTGCCGGGATTAAGATGGGACAAGCTGCTGAAAAAATTGGCCGGGAAGATTTACAAATTATGGCCACTTTAATCGTTGTTGTGCAGGGCTTTTTAGGTTATCCCATTGCTTCCATCGCATTAAAAAAAGTTGCAAAAAAAGTTGTTGAAGATCGTCAAATGGTTACGACAACAGAAGAAGTTGTGGAAAAAGAAAAGAAGAAACTTTTACCACCATTACCAGAGCATTTACGAACGGCCAATGTTTATTTAGCAAAGACGGCCATTGTCGCGTCATTGGCTGCCGCATTTTCCATGTATTTAAATAAACTCGTCGGTTTCCAATTATTGGATCAGTATATCGCCGCTTTATTATTTGGGGTTATTTTTTCTGAAATTGGATTTTTGGAAAAAGAGGTTCTGATTAAAGCCAATTCCTTCGGTTTTGGTATGGCGGCATTATTGGTTGTTATTTTCTCAAGTTTAACAAAGGCCACACCGGAAGTTGTGTTGGAATTATTGCCAAAAATGGGTACGGCTTTAATTTTAGGCGTCATCGGTATTGCCATCGCTTCATTGATTACTTCAAAAGTTTTGAAGATGCCCTTTTTAATGGCTCTGGCCATTGGCGTTTCCGCTTTATTTGGTTTCCCTGGGACTTTTGTCGTTTCCAATGAAGTCGCCCTTGCTGTGGCAACCAATGAGGTGGAGCGAAAGGCAATTTTAGATGCGATTTTACCAAAGATGCTTGTTGCAGGATTTATTACGGTGTCCATTGGTTCTGTTGTATTGGCCGGTATTATGGCGAATTTATTATAGAGTTACGTTTTATATAGGAAAGGAAAGATCATATGAAAAAATACGCAGAAGAATATAAAGATTATGTGAAAGATTGGCGTAGATATTTCCACGCCCATCCCGAATTAAGTTTTGAAGAGTTTGAAACGACGAAGACCGTCGCAGAAGAGTTGGAAAAATTAGGTATTCCCTATGAAATCAATGAAGATACCGGCGGTACCGGATTAATTGGCATTATTGATAGCGGTAAACCGGGTAAAACCGTTGCCCTTCGAGCCGATATGGACGCATTAAATGTAACTGAATGTAATACTGTCGATTATAAATCAAAATTTGATGGTAAAATGCACGCCTGTGGCCACGATGCCCATACGGCGATGTTATTAGGGGCAGCAAAGATGCTCGTCAACGAAAAAGATCATTTTAAAGGGAAAGTCGTTTTAATTTTCCAACCTGCCGAGGAAGTGGGAAAAGGGGCAAAGGCAATGATTGCCTATGGTGATTGGTTCAAGGATGTGGACAATGTTTTCGGTGCCCATGTATGGAGTGGTTTAGATGCCGGTTTGGTTTCTGTCGAAGCCGGTGAACGAATGGCTGCGGCTGACCGATTTACATTGAAAGTGATTGGTAAATCCGGTCACGGTTCTCAGCCCCAGGAGACCGTCGATGCCGTCGTCGTCGCTTCCAGTATTGTTATGAATCTTCAAAGCCTTGTTTCTAGAACTTATTCTCCCTTAGAATCCGTCGCGGTCACAGTAGGTTCCTTCCACAGTGGTACACGATTTAATATTATCGCTGGAGAAGCCGTAATGGAAGGAACTTGCCGTTACTTCTCCAAGGAAGTTAATGGAAATATTGAAGAAAATATCCTTCGCGTTGCTGAAAATACGGCTGCTGCCTATGGTGCAACTGTTGAATTGGATTATGAGTATATTTTAGGACCGACAACCAATGAAGAACAGTCTTCTGCCATTGCCGAGAATGCCGTTAAAAAGGTTATGGGTGAGAATGCCCTTAAAAAAATGGAAAAAACAACAGGTGGGGAAGATTTTTCTTTCTATTTGGAAGATAAACCCGGTTGTTTCGCTTTTATCGGTGTAAAAAACGATGATATTGAAGCAAATTATCCCCATCATAGTGAACGCTTTGATATCGATGATTCCGTTCTTTCCAAGGGATCTGCAGTGTATGCCCAATACGCAATGGATTTTCTCAATCAAGACTAAAAAAGACCCTTTCGGGTCTTTTTTTATGGATAATTTTTACTGGTAATGGATCCTCAATAAGAAACAAAGATCTTAATCATAACTTTCAATTCTATGGTATTCGACGCCATTTTCCGTAAAACAACTTTCTTTTAAATGGTAACCGTCGACTAGAAATCTTTTTGGAAGGGGAACTTGATTTTCATAGGAATAAACATTTCTTGCCAAAGTGATATGGGGCAAGTATTTTCGTTGATCTCTTGGTATACCCTTTTGAAATAGGCCTTGTTCAATTCTTTGATAAAGCTGTTCTAATTCTTTACTTTTCTTTATCTTTAAATAGAGCAAAGATCCCTTTCTTCCGGGAAATGTCCCGAGATTTTCGACTTCAAGTTCCATTGGCGAAAAAGCGATCTTTCGTAAAACTTTTCTGATTTCTTCAACCTTTTTCTGTTCCCCAATAAATTTCAAGGTGAGATGGATTTGTTCTTTTTTTATTTTTCGACCATTAATTTGTAATTTTTCTTGTAATTTTGCCAATTCTTCTTGGATTTCTTCCGATTCCATGGCGATAAACAATCGCATTTAACCCACCGGCTCTTTTTCAGGATCCGATGGCAATTGATTTGCTTTGATCCCCAATTCTTCGAAGATTTCGTCCGGTAGGGATGATTTTCCACCGACGATGACAATTTTTTCAATTTTATTTTGTTTGATATAGTCGATGACCGATTGGGGCAATTGATTTTTCCCCGAAAGTAGTATGGGGGCATCCATATAATTCGATAAGGGAGCCGCTGCCAAGGCATCGGGATAAACTTCCCCTGATGTGATGATTACCCTTTTTGTGTTTAAAAATCCTTCCTCCGCAACTTTTACAGAAGTGGTGTAACGATCATTTCCCCGTAAATAGGCTTTGGATAATTGTTGTGGAATAATTGCCGATGGAACTTGGCCTTCACCACCAATAATAATGCTCCGTAGAATATTGTATTGCGCCAAAAGTCTTGGAATTCCTGGCGATAATTGATTTTTCGAGGTTAATAGAAGGGGAATTTTCGCATTGGATAAATAACCTCCAGCTGATAAGGCGTCGGGAAAATTATTGCCATTGGCGATGCCGATGTATTTCTTATTCCCCTGGGGCAATTGATAAATGAGATTCGCTACTTTTTCCGCCGTTTCATAGCGATTTCTTCCGGCAATTCTAATAACTTTTCCGTAACGATTCACTTTACTTTCCACCGTTTTTGTAATTGAACCATTGCCACCTAAGATATAAATATTTTGTGGTTTTAAAATCCTCAATCGGTTTTCTACGGTAAGGGGTAAACTGTTTTTACCGGTTAATAAAACCGGCCCATCAAGTACCGATGCTAATACGCCACCGGTTAATCCGTCGGGATAATTTTCGCCACTGACCAGAACGACATTATCTACCGTTTCTTGATAAAGACTTTCCGATACCTTTACCGAGGTTTCATATCGAGAGGATCCAGAAATTCGTATAAAGTTCATGGAGGCTTGGGATGATGTGTGAAAAAGTCCCAAAAATAGAATTTGTATCAATATAATCCATTTTATTTTTTTCATGATTTTCCCTACATTTCTTCCGATAGTTCCAATTCATCTCGAAACTTTTTTATGATTTTCTTTTCGATGCGAGATACGGTCATTTGAGAAATATCCAATTCTTTTGCAATGGACACCTGCGTCCTTTTATCGAAATAACGTTCCATGAGGATTTTCTTCTCGACATCATTAAGTTGGACCATGGTACGTTCAATAAGATCGTGGATTTCAATTTTCTCAAAATATTGATCTTCTTCCCCAATTAAATCTTGGAGATTGATTTCTCGCTCTGAATTTTGGGTTTCAAAGGCCGTATCTAAGGATTGGGGAGCATAAACTCTAGAACCTTCTAAGGCCTCTAATACCTCTTCTTCTGTTATTTTTAAATATTCGGCAATATCCTCCACCGTCGGTGATTTTTGAAGATTTTGACTAAGATAAGTCCTTGCATTATTGATTTTTTTGCTCATTTCTTGAATTCGACGGGGTACCCTTATGACCCAGCCTTTATCCCTAAAGTACCTTTTAATTTCACCGACAATGGTTGGCGTTGCAAAAGAAGAGAATTCAAATCCTTTATTAACATCGTAACGATCGACGGCAAGTATTAAACCAATACTGGCCACTTGAAAAAGATCATCGTAATCAATGCCTTTGTTCACATATTTTTTTGCTAAGATTTCTGCAATATAAATATTTCGTTCAATGAGTGTATCCCGTAATTCCTTCGTGGGATTTTCTTCATATTCTCGAAATAATTCTTTTGTTTTTTCCTTTTCTTCTCTCGTATTATATGCAGCCATTTTATTGTTCCCTTTTTTTACGGATGACAATATTTGATGGATTGAACTCAACATGATCCATTAAGGATTCCAGGATTAATTTCGATAGATTTTCATCGAAGAGGGGATTTTGTTCTTCATGGTCAAAATCACCGAGATGGAATTGAATTTCAATGAAATCATCGTCTTCCACAATGACGATATCGAAATTTTCCGTTTTCTCAATATGATAATTTAAGGCTTCGCCCACCGATACCTTTAAATCTTCAATGGCTTCAATATCAAATTTCATTTTAGCGGCAACAAAGGATGTCATTAAACGAATCATCGATACATTTTCTTTACGATTGGGTGCCGTTAAGCTATACTGTTCCATTTTTACTCCTTTATGGTGAATATCTTATCTAAATCCGTAATCAAGAAGATTTTCTTGACATTGGGCTTTAAGCCGACAATGGTGATTTTATGCCCAAACTCTTTTAGGTTTTTATAAATGGATATTAAGACGCCAAGTCCCGTCGAATCAATATATTCCAATTCATGGGTATCGATGATTAGATCCATGGGGTTTTCTTTTACTTGTTTATTTACATCTTCTTTAAATTGATTACAAGAGTAAATATCTAAATCCCCTTTGAGATGGATGAGCATTTCTTCATTTTTTGTTGTGATCTCATAATCTAGTGCCATTTTTTCACCTATCCTTCATTTTCTTCCATATATTTTGTTGCAGCGACGATTTGATCTTCTTCCGACACAACATCCTTCACTTTTACTCCTTGGGCATAACGACCTTGGGTAGAAATCGCCTCAACTGCAATTCTTATCATATCTCCTTTTCTCGAGATTAACATAAATTCATCTTCTTCTGCCACGAGCATTCCCTTGACTAATTTTCCTGTTTTTTCATTGAGTTCATAGATCTTTACGCCTTTTCCTCCTCGGTTTTGAGGATTAAATGCGTCGATCTCCGTTTTCTTGCCGTATCCATTTTCACAAATCGTCAATAAATACTGGTTTTCTCCCACAAGGCCAATGGAGACTACTTCATCATCTTTTGCCAAGTCGATGGCTTTAACCCCCCGTCCCGATCGGCCAATGGCTCGGATATCGGAAACTCGGAAACGAATCCCTTTTCCTTCCTTTGTACAAAGGAGAAGTTGATCTTCTTCTTTCACTTGGACCACGGATATTAATTCGTCCCCTTCATCGAGGCGAATGGCAATAATTCCCGTCCTGCGGATATTGGCAAAATCCTCAATGGCAATTCTTTTGACAACACCGTATTTTGTTTCCATAATCAGGTATTTTTCTTCTTTTTCCTCCAATGGAATCATGGCACTAATTTTTTCGTCTTTCATCAATGGTAATATATTGATCACGGCCTGTCCCTTTGCAATTCGGCTACCTTCGGGAATTTGATAGGCCTTTAGTTCATAAACACGGCCCAAATTGGTAAAGATCATAATGTCGTGATGGGTCGTCGTTGTCATCATGGTATCCACATAATCCTCTTCTCGAGTCGTTAAACCAATGATTCCTTTGCCCCCTCGATTTTGAACTTTGTATTGATCAATGGGGGTTCGTTTAATATAGCCATTTTTTGTGAGTGTGACGACGATATCCTCTTGTTCGATGAGTGCTTCAATATCAATTTCCGACGCATCTGGCTCAATGGAACTCCTTCTTTCATCGCCGAATTTTTCTTTGATCATTTCCATTTCTTCTTTTATAATCGACATCAGTAAATCGTCATCTTCCAAAATTTTCCGCAGATATTTTATTTGGGCCATTAAATCATCATATTCTCCTTGGAGTTTTTCCCGTTCAAGTCCTTGCAATCTTTTCAATTGCATATCCAATATGGCCTGGGCCTGGACATCGGAGAAATCAAAACGCTTCATTAATTTCTCTTTCGCATCGGAATAGGATGTTCGAATAATATGGATGATTTCATCGATATTATCAATGGCGACCAATAGCCCTTCGAGGATATGGGCCCGATCCTCTGCTTTTTTTAGATCAAATTTTGTTCGTCTTGTAACGACTTCTACCTGATGATCCACATAATGGCGAATCATTTCTTTTAACGGCAAAACTTTTGGTACGCCATCAACTAAGGCGAGATTAATGATTCCAAAGGTTGTTTGCATTTGGGTATATTTGTATAAATTATTTAAAACGATATTTGGATTGGCATCTCTTTTGATATCGATAATAATTTTTAAGCCTTTTCGATCCGATGCATCTCGTAAATAGGAGATGCCTTCAATTCTTTTTTCTTTTACCAAATCTGCGATTTTTTTAATTAAATTCGCTTTATTTACTTGATAGGGAATTTCTGTGATGACGATGCTGAATCGATTTTTATTTTCGACAATATCGGCAACGGCACGGAGTTTTATCTTCCCTCGACCGGTGCGATAGGCTTTTTTAATCCCTTCATAGCCCATGATTTTCCCACCAGTGGGAAAATCAGGTCCCTGGATAATTTCATTTAATTCTTCTACAGTGATATCGGGATGATCAATATAGGCGATTGTCCCGTCAATGGCCTCTCTTAAATTATGGGGAGCCATATTCGTCGCCATTCCAACGGCAATCCCTGTGGATCCATTGACCAATAAATTGGGAAAACGTGAAGGCAATACCGATGGTTCCATTTCACGGCCATCGTAGTTTTCTTGAAAATCTACGGTGTCTTTATTAATATCTCGTAGCATTTCCAGAGTTAGTTTCTCCATACGTAATTCCGTATAACGAGGCGCCGCTGCACCATCACCATCGATCGAGCCAAAGTTTCCTTGCCCTTCAACCAAGGGATAACGCATATTGAAATCTTGGGCAAGACGTACGATGGCATCGTAAATGGCGGCATCGCCGTGGGGATGGTATTTTCCCATGACATCCCCGGTTAATCTAGCGGATTTACTAAATCCACGATCGGGAAATAATCCCTGGGTTTGCATTCCATATATAATTCTCCGGTGTACCGGTTTTAATCCATCTCGAACATCGGGGAGCGCTCTCGAAACAATAACACTCATGGAATAATCGAGATAGGATGTTTTCATTTCATGATCTAAATCGATAAATTGTAATTTATGATCGGGCATATGTTCCCTCCTTATACATCGATATTTTCCGCATAAATGGCATTTTCTTCGATGAATTCACGCCGAGGCTCTACTTTATCTCCCATTAACATGGTAAAGGTGTCATCAATCATGAGATCATCATCGGGATCGATTTTAACTTGTAATAATACCCGGTGTTCCGGATTCATGGTCGTATCCCATAATTGTTCGGCATTCATTTCTCCAAGACCTTTATATCGCTGAATTTTCACTTTAGATGCGTCATGGATTTTTAATAGGGCGTCCAATTCTTCTTTCGTGTAACAGTATTCAATGACTTTTGTTCCCTTAATAATCCCGTAAAGGGGAGGTTGTGCCACATAAACATGGCCATCCTCAATAAGGGGTTTCATATAACGATATAAAAAGGTGAGCAGTAATGTTCGAATATGGGCACCGTCCACATCGGCATCGGTCATGATGATGATTTTTCCATAACGTAATTTGTTCAAGTCAAATTCATCGGATATTCCTGTACCAAAGGCGGTGATCATGGCTTTGATTTCTTCCGAGGAGAGGATTCGATCCAGTCGAGCTTTTTCCACATTCATAATTTTACCTCTTAGGGGTAATATGGCTTGGAATTCATTATCCCGTCCCCCTTTTGCTGAACCACCGGCAGAATCCCCTTCGACGATGAAGATTTCATTATGTTCAATATCTCCACTTTCACAATCCGCTAGTTTTCCTGGTAATGTCGTATTATCAAGTACAGAGCGTTTTCTAGAGATATCCCTGGCTTTTCTCGCCGCAATCCTTGCCAATCTCGTCGCCGTTGCCTTTTCAACGATGCCACGGCCAACACTTGGGTTTTCTTCTAAAAAACGACTCATTCCTTCGTAGAGAACTTGTTCGACAATCGTCCGCGATTCACTATTTCCCAGCTTTGATTTCGTTTGTCCTTCAAATTGAGGATTGGGAAGTTTTATGGATACAACGGCTGTTAGTCCTTCCCGGACATCGTCGCCGAGGAAATTGTCATCTTTTTCTTTTAATAAATTGAATTTTCTCGCGTAATCATTGATGGCCCTTGTTAATCCCGATCGAAAGCCGGATAAATGGGTTCCGCCATCGGCCGTTCTTATATTATTTGCAAAGGTTAAGACATTTTCAGAATAAGCCGTGGTGTATTGCATAGCAATTTCCACAATGGATTTTTCTTTTTTTGCTTCTAAATAAATGGCTTCGGGATGAATCGGTGTTTTTGATTTATTTAAATAGGTGACAAATGATTTTATCCCGCCTTCAAAATAAAATTCTTGGGTACTTTGATCGCGATTGTCCACAAGGAGAATTTTCACGCCTTTATTCAAAAAGGCCATTTCCCGAAATCTTGTCGCCAATGTATTTTTATCAAATTTCGTTGTTTCAAAAATCATATGATCGGGCTTAAAATGGATTTTCGTTCCTGTTCCTTCCGCCGATTCACTTATTTTTTCCAATTGGGTCGTGATTTTTCCCCGGGCAAATTCTTGGCGATACTCTTTGCCATTTCTTTTTACAATGGCGACGAGCCACTCCGATAATGCATTGACGGCCGATACGCCCACACCATGAAGTCCTCCCGAGAACTGATAGGCATTATTATTAAATTTTCCACCGGCATGGAGTACGGTCAATACGGTTTCTAAGGTTGATTTTCCAGTTTTTGGGTGCTTCGCCACGGGTATACCTGATCCATCATCTTGTACGGAAATGGAATCATCTTCGTAAATGGTAACGAGGATTTCATCACAATCACCGGCTAAGGCTTCGTCAATGGAGTTATCCACCACTTCGTAGACAAGATGGTGTAAACCGCTGGGGCCCGTTGATCCGATATACATCCCCGGTCGAAGTCTGACCGGTTCCAAGCCTTCTAAAACTTGGATATCTTTTGCATCGTATTCCCTTCTATGTGGTATATCTGTCATTTATTAATCCTTTCTTCCATTCAATGGTATCTCAATGATATGTGATGACGAAGGATGGTGAATTTCCGTCGTCGTGATAATCGATTGATAATCTTTTATATGATCCATAATATAGGAGATTCGTCGTTGATCTAATTCTGAGAAAATATCATCCAATAAAATGACCGGTCGGCTATTTTTATGGAAATGTAAAAGATCCAATTGAGCCAATTTCAAAGACAATAAAGCCGTCCGTTGTTGACCTTGGGAGGCAAAAATCTTCGAGGACTTTCCATTTAAATGGATAATCATATCATCTCGATGGATGCCATAATTGGTATAGCCGAATTTTAAATCTTTATTGTAGGATTCTTTTAGACCATCGATAAATTCCAACACAATCTCCTTGTATTTCGTCCCTTTAACGGGATTATCGTAAAATAATCGTATCTCTTCCCCCGTTAAATCTTTATGGATGGTTTTACTAATAATTTCAAGTTTTCGAAGATAATCCTTTCGAAACAAGATAATATAAGCGCCAATCTGTGCCAATGTTTTGTCGGTAGCTATAAGTTGTTGTTTGAAGTATTTCGTCCATTTATGTTGTTTTAACAATTGATTTCGTTGGAATAATACTTTTTGATAATCTCCTATTATTTTTTTATAATGTGGGTTAATGGATCGAATAATTTCGTCTAAAAAATTTCGCCGATGGGATTTTCCCTCTTTGATGATTTTCATATCATCGGGTACAAAGGTAATGATATCGAACAAAATATCCAGATCTGAAATTTTCTCAATGGGTTCTTGATTGATATTGATCTGTTTTTTCTGATTTCTTTCAAGTGTAATTTCAATGGTTTCAACAATTCCATCGGTATTCACTACCGTATCAATATAGGCCACCGATTCATCAAAATGGATCATATCTTCTTCTTTCCCTTGGCGAAAAGAATGTCCGGTGGCACTAAAATATATTGATTCTAGTAAATTGGTTTTCCCTGTGGCATTGCCTCCCGTGATGATGTTCATCCCAGGTTCATAGTCCACATGGATATTTTTAAAATTTCGAAATCCTTTTAACGTCGATTGTTCGATAATCATGGACTATTTCACCTGAATCGTTTCTCCATTAAATTCGATAATATCGCCGGGGTATATTTTTTTCGAGCGCCGTAATTCCACTTCACCATTGCGGTAAACTTCGCCATTTTTTATCATATGTTTCGCCATTCCCCCGGTATCAATTACTCCAGATAATTTTAATAATTGATCCAATTGGATCCATTTCGTTTTAATCTCGATATCCATCAATTTCACCTGCCAATCGCACGGGTAATACTAAATAAGTGAAATCCCTGCGATCGACTGAACGCATCACTGCAGGATCAACGGAACGTCGCATACGAATTTCTACCTCTCCTTCATGGATTACTTTTAATCCATCGAGGAGGTATTTCGCATTAAAGGCAATGACTAAATCTTCCCCTTCTTTTTCACAGGGGACGGTTTCGTCCACCGATCCAATTTCTGAATTGGATTGGATATTAATTGCGTGATCGCTGATGAATAATTTCACTAAATTTGCTTTGTCCTGTCGAGCCAGTAGGGATGCCCTTTCTAAGGACAATTGCAATTGTTTTTTGTCCACATGGCATAGGGTGTCGTATTCATCGGTAATAATATCTTCATAATTGATGAAATTTCCTTCAATTAAACGAGAATATACCCGGGTATCTCCTAAATCGAAGAGAATATGATTATCGGTGATGAATAAATCGACCCCTTGATCATCATCTAAGATTTTTTCCAGTTCTACCAATGCCCTTGCGGGAATGATGATTTTTTCCTGGGGAGCTTCTTCCGTTTCGATTCTCTTAAAGGCTACACGAAATCCATCGAGGGCCACCATATGGAGACTATCTTCCTTTCCCCGAAGAAGGACACCGGTTAAATAAGGTCGAGATTGATCCTCCGATGCTGCAAATACGGTTTGCCGGGTTCCTTCTTTTAACAATGACGAGTGGAGGGTTATTTTCTCCCCTTCTTCCACATTTGGTAATAAAGGATATTCGGTAACATCTTGACCGATTAAATTAAATTTTGATTGTTGACATTGGATATTAATTTGTTGTTGATCCGATTCAATGGCAATGACTTCTTGGGGAAGTTTTCGAACGATATTACTGATTAATGTTGAATTTATCACAACTTCCCCTTCTTCTTTTACAAAACAGGGTACCTTAGTTTCGATGAATAATTCCAAATCGGTGGATATAATGCGAAGATAATTATCCCTTGCTTGGAAATACATGCCATTTAATATTTGTAAAGTCGTTCGATTGGAAATGGCCCGCTGGGCAATTTGAATATGAGCCATTAAATCCTGTTGATTAATTTCGATCCTCATAAAATACTCCTTTCAAAAGGAAAATTTAATACACATTGGGCGGGATTACTCCCATGGATTTGTTCGGCCTTAAAACTATCTATGATATAGAAGATAGTAGTAGTAATAGTAGGTCCGTTGATATTGTGGATAAGTCCATTTTATGGCGATATCTCGACTTTTCTCCCCGGGATAAGCCCTTGGGAGGAGTTGTGGATAAGTCTTTCATTTATCCACAATATCCACAATTGTAAAAAATAAATGCTTTTCTTTTATTGCTCCACAGCTTATCCCTGTGGATTCCACAGTAAATTGTGGATGGATTATGCCTCTTCTATGGTTAAAATTAAATCATCGATTTGATTTTTTAATTCATGATCTTTTTTTAAATCATCTTCAATTTTATTCACGCCGTGGATAACCGTAGAATGGTCTCGATCAAAGGCTTCGGCTATTCGAACCAATGAAGAATCCGTCATTTGGCGAGCAAGATACATGGCGATTTGCCGAGGATAGGCGATGCGTTTTGATCGATTTTTAGATTCGAGATCCTCTACTTTTACATGATAGTAATCGGCAGTTTTCTCGATAATCAATGGGATATCAATTGGCAATTTTGAACTTTCTTGAATAATTTTTTTCAACGCGATCCGTGCCATTTCCATGTCCATAACTTTTTGTTCCGTTAAGGACATATAGGCGATGACCGTAAGTAAGGCCCCTTCCAATTCCCGAATATTGGATTTGACATTCATCGCAATATATTCCAAGACTTCCCGGGGAAGGTCTTCTTTTTCTTGTTCTAATTTTGCTTGTAAAATAGCCACCCGTGTTTCGTAATCGGGCATTTGGATATCCGCCATTAAACCCCATTCAAATCGAGATACTAGACGATTTTCCAGGGTTTTGATTTCCTTTGGTGGACGATCACTGGAAAGGATGATTTGTTTATTTTGTTCATATAATTCATTAAAGGTATGGAAAAATTCTTCTTGTGTCCCCTGTTTTCCGGCGATAAATTGAATATCGTCAATGAGTAGAACATCGATGTTTCGGTATTTTTTACGAAATTCTTTATTTTTTTTCGTACTTTTATCCCCAATGGCCGAAATCAACTCATTGGTAAATGTTTCCGAAGAAATATAGACGACTTTTTTCTTGGGATCCCTTTCGCGAATTTCATGGGCGATTGCCTGCATTAAATGGGTTTTCCCCAGCCCCGGTCCTCCCCATATAAATAAGGGATTATAAGCGGTATATGGATTTCGACTGACGGCCTTTGCACCGGCCAGTGCCAATTCGTTGGATTTGCCTTTGACAAAGGTATCAAAGGTGTATTTTGGATTTAATATGGGATCGGGAGAATAGACTTCTTCCTCCGGTGTTTCTTTTTCTGCAAAATATTGCTGACCTTTTGGATCTTCTTTAATTTCCACTTGGGGTAAATCATCTTTTGAATCGACAATTTCCACAATTAAATGGCTATTGGTAATATAATCCATGTATTTTTGAATATCGTCGATAAATCTTTCATTGACAAGACGCTTTATATAAAGATTTGGTGCATATAAAACAAATCGATCCTTGGTCATTACCGTCGGTTCCAATGGTAAAATCCAGGTATTGTACATGGTCGGACTTAAATCTGATTTTAAGAGTTGTTCAACTTGACTCCAGATTTTGTCATGTTTCGCCATGATGCCTCCTTTCTGGTATCCACAGAATTATCCACAAAATCAGGATAATTTCGATGGGGATTTCATCAGATTATGGGAAAGACTCTGGATATTCATAAAAGATATCCAGAATGATCCACAAAATCATCCCCATTGTTCCATATGCTAAAAAAATGGAGAATTTAGCGGTCTAGCCGACAATTCTCCGGAATATATCCACAGTTATCCACAATCTATCCACAAAATGTTCATAGATCATGGATATTCCTGTAATTTTTTAGAATTCTACGTTATATTATATCAGATATTCGGGGGAGCGACAAATGGAGGCGCTTAAAAATATTTGGCGAAAATCCCCTATTTTCCAAGGGGAAGATTGATTTTTATCTTGACATTTATCAAGGGTATCCCTATAATTTAAGATAGTGTTTTTCAAAGGGAACAATGAAGGAGAATTCCTTGTACTTTTAAGGAGGTGCACCATGAAAAGAACTTATCAACCAAATCGTCGAAAAAGAAAAAAAGATCACGGTTTTCGAAAAAGAATGTCCACAAAATCAGGACGAAGGGTATTACAAAGAAGAAGAAGAAAAGGAAGAAAAGTTTTATCCGCCTAGGTCACAGTTACTGTGACCTTTCACATTATGGAAAAGAGAATGAGACTTCGAAGTAACAGAGATTTTAAAAGGGTTTACAAAAAAGGAAAGAGATTTTGGAATCATAATTTCACCATAATTGTAAACAAAAATTTTGGATTAGGAACTCGTATTGGTTTCTCTGTTACGACAAAATACGGAAATGCTGTGGAGCGAAATCGAATTAAACGACAGCTCCGTGAGATTCTTCGAAAAAAATATGAACAACTGGATAAAAACATGGATATGATTATTATCCCAAAGAAAAACACCAAAGATATGAATTATGAACAATTAAAAAGTTCCCTTAATCATCTTATCCGGCGATCGAAAAAAACAAAGGGTAGATCATGAAAAAAATCGCCATTTTACTTATTCGAGCTTATCAGAAATTCATCTCCCCGCTCATGGGAGAAGGCAAATGTAAATTTGTACCGACATGTTCAGAATACGCAATGGAAGCTTTTCAGAAATACCCTTTTTTCAAAGCCTTACGTTTATCCATTGGAAGAATCCTAAGATGTAATCCGTTTAATGATGGCGGTTATGATCCGCTAGAATAATGAATTAGGAGTGTACTATTGCAAGCAATTAAGAATTTTTTTGGTATGATTATGGCAATGATCTACAAAACCATTTCTGGCACCGGAACGGAACCAGAGATGATATCCTATTTTGCCATTACTATTTTAATCATTACCGTATTATTTAAACTCCTGACGATTCCGGTGACTTTATCAAGTATTCGAACACAGAAAATTAATGAAAAAATGGGACCGGAAATGAAGGAAATTCAGAAGAAGTATAAGAATGACCCCCAGACGCAACAACGAAAACTAGCTGAATTACATCAAAAATACGGCTTTAATCCACTGGCAGGTTGTTTACCAATGATCATTCAAATGGTGTTAATCATTGCTTTATTTGGAGTGATGCGTGAGCCAGAACATTATATGTTTGGTGGACAAAATATCGACCATATTGCAAAGAACTTTTTTTGGATTAAAGATTTATCCAATCCAGATCCCTACTGGTTTGGATTGCCACTAATCAATGGAATCAGTCAGTTTCTATTTGCCTCGATGACGATGCCAAAGGCAAAACCCGATGAAGATAATCCAGCGGCAGGCATGGGTTCGACAATGCGCTATATGATGCCGATTATGATTTTCATTTTTGCCCGTCAATATACGGCAGGTTTGGCATTATATTGGGCATTTAGTAATATGATTGAGCTATTAATTCGTACAGTAATCAAAATAAGTAATCAAGATGACGATGTTGTAATACAAAAAGGATAGGGATATGATGAAAACTGTTAAAATGGCAAAAACCGTCGATGAAGCCATTGAATTGGGTTTGGAAGAACTGGGACTTTCCAGGGATCAAGTCGATGTCCGAGTATTGGAAGAACCTCGATCAGGGCTTTTTGGAATTATTGGAAATAAAGATGCCGTTGTTGAGATTACACAAATCGAAACAGAAATGGATCCCGATAAAGATATTATTTCGGAAATTGATGAACAATTAAATGCCGTTAGAGAACGGGAAGAAAAACAAGAACAAAAGGTCAATGAAATTTCGGTGGAAGAGCCCGTTGTGGAAGATGAAGAAACCACCACTGAAGAAGAAGATCTAGACACAAAAAAAGCAGAAAGAGAAGAAGAGAAAATTAATCGCGACGAAATCCGTCAAGCAGCAAATAATTTTCTTGTTCAAATGCTTTATGAAATGGGCGTGCCTTCTTCTGTCAATTACAGCTTTGACCAAAATTTCTTACGTTTTGAAATCATTCCCGAAAATCGGAAAAATATCGGAATTATCATTGGAAAACGTGGTGAAACACTGGATGCTATTCAGTATTTAGTCAATCTCGTGACGAATCGCCATTCCGATACCTATATACGCGTAGTACTGGATATTAACAATTATCGGAAAAAACGGGAAAATTCCTTGAAACGCCTCGGGAAAAACATGGCGAAAAAGGTAACGCAATATCAAAAAACGATGAAATTAGAACCAATGAATCCATATGAACGACGAATTATCCATACGGCAATGCAAAATGAAGAAAAGGTAAAGACATATTCGGAAGGCAAAGATCCATATCGACGAGTCGTTATCGAATATGTAGAAGATCAAGAATAGATGAAAGACCTCCAAAAGCGAAAGAGCTTTGGAGGTTTTTTATTGAGACGGTATCGCGTTGCACATTATGGAGTTTTATATGCTAATCCTAGAATTTATGGAAGTCAATCGGCTTCATATTGTGTTATAATCGTAGAACGAGGAGGGATTTTAATGGATCATACAGTAGCTGCGATTTCTACGGCAACGGGAGAAGCCGGTATAGGCATTGTCCGAATGACGGGAATCGATAGTTTTAATATTGCCGACAAAGTATTTAAAGGTCGTAAGGATAAGGATTTTAATCGGAAAATGCTTTATGGCCATATTTATGATAAAGAAGAATTGATCGATGAAGTTTTAATCGCTTATATGAAAGGACCAAAGACCTATACTCGAGAAGATATGGTGGAAATTTACACCCACGGTGGCATGATGAGTGTTCGGAAAGTTTTGGATCTTTTATTGAAAAACGGAGCAGAAATTGCCGATAAAGGAGAATTTACGAAGAGGGCATTTCTCAATGGACGCTTGGATTTATCCCAGGCAGAAGCCGTTATCGATATTATAAAATCAAAAACGGACAAAGCCTATGAAGCCTCCCTCCACCAGCTGGAAGGTGGTCTTCGAAAAACCATCAAAAAATATCGGGATCAAATATTGGAACTCCTCTCCTATGTGGAGTATTCCATTAATTTTACCGAAGATTTTCAAGAGGAATTGGAATATGATAATGTCATTGAAAAAGGAGAACAAATCCTTTGTTCTTTACGTAAACTCTACGACTCTGCCAATCGAGGTAAAATTATTCGAGAAGGCGTTAAAACGACGATCGTCGGCAAGCCCAATGTTGGAAAATCATCTTTGTTAAACGCATTAATTCGTGAAAATAAAGCCATAGTTACAGATATTCCTGGAACAACCCGGGATGTTATCGAAGAATACATCGATATTGGTGGTATTGCATTAAAAATCACTGATACGGCAGGTATCCGCGATACAGAAGATGTTGTTGAACGAATTGGTGTGGAAAAATCCCTAGAATTTGCTCAAAATGCAGATTTAATCATTGCAATATTTGATGCGTCCAAAGAATTAGATGAAGAAGATTTGAAGATTCTTGATTTAATCAAAGATCGCCACAGTATTGTTGTAATCAATAAAAATGATTTGGATCAAAAAATTACCATTGATGAATTAAAAATACCCGATGACATTGTGGTGATTAAAACCTCAATTGTTCTTGGCGAAGGCATCGAAGAATTGGAAAGGGCCATCGAGAACATCTTTTACGAAGGAAATATCACCACCAATCAAGATGAATTAATAACAAATGTTCGCCATCGGGATATATTAAAAAGAGTAATCACTTCTTTGGAATCGTCCATGGAAGATTTAAAACATCAAATCCCAGTGGATTGTGTTGAAGTTGATCTTCGCCATGCCTGGGAAGCCCTTGGGGAGATTACGGGAGAAACCATTGAAGATGATGTTTTAGATAAGATATTTTCAGAATTTTGTATAGGAAAATAGGTGAAATATGATCATTGATTATAAAGAACAAGGGACAGATGTACTCGTTATTGGTGCAGGTCATGCCGGTTGTGAAGCAGCTTTAGCAACTGCCCGCTTAGGCCTACGGACAACGCTCATTGCCATGAGTTTAGACTCCTTAGCGGATTTACCTTGTAATCCCAATATTGGGGGGACAGGTAAGGGGCATCTCGTTCGAGAAATCGACGCATTAGGTGGAGAAATGGGATTAAATATCGATAAAACCTTTATTCAATCTCGAATGCTCAACACATCAAAGGGGCCGGCTGTTCATTCTTTACGGGTTCAGGCAGATAAGAGAAAATACCATGAAGAAATGAAAAAAGTCGTGGAAAATCAAGAAAATTTAGATTTAATTGAGGCAGAAGCCGTGGAAATTCTCACGGAAAATGGCGAAATTTCCGGTGTAAAAATGTCAACGGGGGCCATTTATCCCACAAAAGCCTGTATTGTTTGTACAGGGACCTATTTAAAAGCATTGATTTTAATGGGAGAATTACAATATTCTTCTGGTCCTCATAATTCTAAACCTTCCATGGAATTATCGGATTCTCTAGAAAAAATGGAAATAGAATTACGACGTTTTAAAACGGGAACACCGGCAAGGGTCCACAGGGACAGTTTAGATTTTTCCCTTATGGAGGTTCAACCCGGTGATGAAGAGATCATCCCCTTTTCTTTCCTCAACGAAGGAAAGGACATTGCTCGAGAACAAGTTGATTGTTATTTAACCTACACCACAAAAAAAACCAAAGAGATTATCATGGAAAACTTGGAACGTTCTCCGATGTATTCGGGGATAGTCAAAGGAATTGGACCTCGCTATTGCCCTTCCATTGAGGATAAAGTCGTTCGCTTTCCCGATCGAGATGGTCACCAGGCCTTTATTGAACCGGAGGGGTTAAATACAAAAGAAATGTATGTTTCGGGGATCTCCTCTACCCTACCTTTGGAAATTCAGAAAAAAATGTACCAGACGATAATTGGCATGGAAAATGTGAAGTTTATGCGACCGGCCTATGGAATCGAATACGATTGTATTGATGCTACTATTTTAAAGAGAACTTTAGAACATCAAAAAATAAAAAATCTTTTCTTTGCGGGGCAAATCAACGGCTCTTCCGGTTATGAAGAAGCAGCGGCCCAAGGATTAATGGCAGGGATTAATGCCTATTGTAATATTACAGGAAAAGAACCCTTTATATTGGATCGATCCGATGCCTATATCGGGGTATTAATTGATGATTTAGTTACAAAGGGTACCAATGAACCCTATCGCATGATGACCAGTCGTGCCGAGTACCGCCTCACCCTCCGTCAAGATAATGCGGATTTACGTTTGACGGAAAAGGCCTATAAAATCGGCTTAGCATCGAAAAAGCGATATGAAAAAATGCTGGAAAAAAAAGAAGCCGTGGAAAAAGAAAAATCCCGTTTGGCAAAAATTATCCTTACACCGAAGGACGAAACCAATGAAAAAATGAAAATCCTCAAAACTTCCCCGTTAAAGACAGGTATTAGCCTTTATGAATTAATTAAACGGCCGGAAATTCGATATGATGGGACAAAAATCCTCGATGAAAATCGACCGGATTTACCACGAGAAATCCGATTACAAGTAGAAACCCAGATAAAATATGAAGGTTATATTAAAAAGCAAATGGAACAAATCCATCAATTTAAACGATTGGAAAATCGAAAGATTGATTTTATTGAAGACTATTCTAAAATTAGTGGACTTTCCAATGAAGCTGTACAAAAACTTAATCAAATCCGTCCCGATTCCCTCGGTCAAGCCTCGAGAATATCCGGGGTAAGTCCTGCAGATATCAATGTTGTATTGATTTATTTGGAAACGAAGCGAAGGAAAGGTGAAAATGCTTAAAGAATTACTAAAAAGTCATGGGATTGCCCTTGAGAATGAACAAATTCAGCAATTAAAAAAATATCAAGAAATGGTTTTGGAAACCAATGAGTATATGAATTTAACTTCCATTACGGAAGAAGAAGAATTTCATTTAAAGCACTTCTTAGATTCCCTATGGCCGGAAAAATATGTGAATTTTTCCGATGAAAAAATAATCGATATTGGAACAGGAGCGGGATTTCCAGCAATTCCCTTGAAGATCCATCATCCCCAATTGGAAATGGTATTGTTGGATTCACTGAAAAAAAGATTGGGATTTATTGATGGAGTCATCGAAGAATTATCCCTGGATAAGATTAAAACGATACACGGAAGAGCCGAGGAAGTATCCCGTCAAAAAGATTATCGCGAACAATTTGATATTGCCATATCTCGGGCAGTGGCAAGATTGAACACATTAGTGGAGTGGTCCCTCCCCTTTGTCAAAATTGGCGGTGTATTTATTGCGATGAAAGGTTCCGATGGCCTTGAAGAATTAAAGGAAGCAGAAAAAGGAATTGAGATACTCGGTGGTCGGGTAAAAGGGATAAAAGAATACCAATTAGAGGAAAACGACCATCAAAGGACCATGATCATCATTGAGAAAGTAAAATCCTGTCCTAAAAAATATCCAAGGGGTGGCGGTAAACCGGTAAAAAAACCGTTATAAAACAATTGTTTCACGTGAAACAAAAAAGGAAGGTGTATTATGTTTACAGGAAATAAAAAATTCGACACAAAATTCGGGCGTTTTAGCGTCGATTATCAAGAAGGGGTTATCACAGGTATCAAGATTGACGATAATGACGATTTACCCCCGATTTCTTCCGATGAAGAAAAATCCATTTTAGAAAAGCAAATCATTGAATATCTCAATGGGGATCGAAAATCCTTCACCGTGATGATCAAATTAACGGGAACTCCCTTTGAACGGAAAGTTTTTACTACGGTGATTCAAATTCCCTATGGCGAAACCATAAGTTATAAAGAATTGGCGAAACGATTGGGAAAACCAAATGGTGCCAGGGCCGTAGGCAATGCCTTAAATAAGAATCAATTACCCATACTCGTCCCCTGTCACCGAGTCGTAGGCCAAGATGGAGATTTAAAAGGCTATAAATACGGTTTAGCAAAGAAAGAATATCTCCTTGATTTGGAGAGGAAGAACAAATCGTGAACACCATAATTCTTTCCGTTGGAACCGAACTTCTATTGGGCGATGGATTGGACACTAATTCCAAATATATCGCCGAACAATGTAAAAAACTAGGATTTAATTTAGATAAAATGGTAACGGTCGGCGATCATTATCAGGGATTAAAGCGAGAAATGGAAAGGGCTTTTGAAGAATATGAGCTCATTATAACCACGGGAGGGCTTGGTCCGACGGAAGATGATCGGACAAAGGAAGTGGCCATGGATGTCCTCCATCAACAGCCAGTATTACACAAAGAATCCATGGAACATTTGAAAAAAATCTTCCATAATGATGAAAATGCCCTTGAAAAGAATAAAAAACAAGCCTTATTTCCAGAAAATGCCCTAGTCTTCCCCAATGATAAGGGGACGGCTCCCGGGGGGATTCTGAGAAAGGATAATCGACAGATCCTAATATTACCGGGGCCACCGAGGGAAAACCAATGGATGTTTGAGCATTATGCACTTCCCCATTTAAAAAAACTATCCACCCAAGCATTTTATGAGGTGAAATTAAAAATAGAAGGTTTTGGCGAATGGGAAATGGCCGATAAAGTAAGGGAACGAATAAAAAACGATAAAAATCCGACCATTGCCCCCTATTCTGGAGAAGAAGGACGATTTTTGAAAATTATCGGGAAAGGCCATACAAAAAAAGAAGCAAAAAATATGGTAGATCCAGTGGTAAAAGAGATGAAACAAATATTTGGTGATAAAATTTATGGAGAAAATGAGGATCAATTGGAAGATGCCCTCTATCGCCTATTGAAAGAAAGAAAGGAAACGGTGATCACCGCAGAATCCATAACCGGTGGCATGATTTGTTCGCGATTAATTAATGTGCCTGGAATGAGCAATCATTTAACCGAATCCCTCGTTTTATACAGTGACGAAGCGAAGATAAAATACCTAGATATTCCAGAAATCATATTAAAAAAACACAGCGCCGTAAGTTATGTCACGATTGTCGGCATGTTAGATGGCTTAGCCAATCGCTATAAAAAAGATCTCTCCATTTGTTCGACCGGTTATGCCGGACCCGGTGCCAATGCGGGATTGGTTTTTGTTGGAGCAAAATATAAAGGCGCCCATCTCGTTCGAGAACTTCATTTAACGGGAGATCGAAATGAAAATCGAAAAAGGGCCTGTACCATGGCTTTGGATATCGCCCGCCAGTTAATGCTTAAAAATCCCTAGGATTCAATTGTAA
>JAUNVW010000008.1:34628-44214 GCA_030540635.1 Tissierellia bacterium
TGTTTCACATGAAACAATAAAATCAGGACGAAGGGAATGTTTCACATGAAACATTCCCTTTTTAAATCTTGATTTTGAAACCATTCATTGGAGATATTATAACGTTAAAATTAATGATCAAATCATGGAAACTTTAAAACAGTCCATGGAGAAAAAGGAATTTGGCCCAGGGATGGAGGATTCAATGGTGATTATAGGGCATTTAAACGAAGATCTAGAATCACTGTAATAAGGAATCTCTTAAGGATTCATCCAGTTGGACCTTATTTCTCAATTCTAAGTTGATTATGACTTGGTCTTGGGATGTTAAAGAAGATCATAATGTTTCTTTTTTTTGAATTTATGCCGTAAAGCCTTCTTTATAAAAATTATAAAATGAAAGCTCCACTGGACTTTTAAAGGATGTTTATGATTATTATGGCCATTGAACATCAATGTATAGGATTATTTCAAATGGAATTAACGGTAGATGTTTATTTATACAATTACCGGGTAATATAATCATAAGGAGCCAATCATCCTCAGATAGTTAAACTATATATTTCAGTATCCTCTGGCTCCTTGCTAAAGTACCGGTTGTTCACCGGTACTTTTTTTGTTTCACGTGAAACATTGACCCCTGAAAAAATAGGGGAATATGGTATAATAGAATTCGCAGGGAGAAATCCCATTGGATAAAAAAATGGAGGGAATTTGTTGAAGACAATATGTTTTTTCAATCAAAAAGGGGGAGTTGGTAAAACGACTTCCGTCATAAATATTGGAGCTGCCCTCGGCCAAAGAAAACAAAAAGTCTTAATTGTGGATATGGATCCCCAGGGTAATAGCACCTCTGGTCTTGGTATTCTCAAAGAAGAGCTTGAGGCTTCCATATACGATGTATTCATTGGTAATAAGACGGTCGAAGAAATCATCCATCATACCGGGGAGGAAAATGTCGATTTAATACCGGCAAATTCGGATTTAGCAGGCATTGAAGTGGAACTGGCAAATACAGATAATAAGGAAATTCTCCTCAGGGAAAATCTTAATGACTTAAATCAATATGATTATATCCTCATCGATTGTCCGCCATCCTTGGGCATTTTAAGTATCAATGGATTATCGGCATCGGATTCCGTGATTATACCCTTACAATGTGAGTATTATGCTTTAGAAGGGATGAGCCAATTAATGGATACGATCCAGTTGATTCGCCATTCCGTTCATCCCAATTTAGAGATTGAGGGAATTTTATTGACGATGTACGATCGACGGAATAATCTATGTCGTGATGTAGAGTATGAAGTGAAGAAATACTTCGAGGATAAAGTGATGATACCACCGATACCAAGGAATATCCGTTTGGCAGAGGCGCCATCTTTTGGACGATCGGTATTACAGCATGATCGGTTTTCCAAAGGGGCCAGGGCCTATAAGAGGATTGCAAAGGCCATTATTCAAAATACGAAAGATTCCTAAAGGGGGATATTGTGTCAAAAAATACAGGATTAGGACGAGGTTTGGGTTCGCTCATTAGTCGAGATATGGATCGTGAGAATATCCGGGAAATCGATATGGAAAAGATCATGGCTCGGGAAGATCAGCCCCGTAAATTTTTCGACGAAGATGCTTTGGAAGAATTGCAGAAATCCATTGAAAAATACGGCGTGATTCAACCCATTCTTTGCCGAGAAAAACAAAACAAATACGAAATTATCGCAGGGGAACGGCGATATCGTGCCGCAAAAATGGCAGGGTTAAAGAATATTCCAGTTATTGTGAAAAATATTGATGAAAAATCCTTAATGGAGATCTCTCTCATTGAAAATATTCAACGACAAGATTTAAATCCCATAGAGGAAGCCTTGGCCTATGAGGATTTGCGAGAAGAGTTTCAATATACACAGGAAGAATTAAGTGAAAAATTAGGGAAATCCCGTTCCTATATTGCCAATACCATTCGTTTGCTACGTTTAGATGATGAAACGAAATCCTATTTAAGAGATGGGCAAATTACTTCATCACAAGCAAGGACATTGCTCTCAATCGATGATTTAAAGGAGAGAAATAAATATTTACATCAATTGTTAAAAAAGGAAACGAATATCCGTCGTATTGAAGGGCGAAATAGGAAAAAAAGGATAAAAAATTCCTATGTCAAAGATTTAGAAAATCGACTCATTGAACATTTCAGTACAAAGGTTGGTATTCGGCAAAAGAAAAAAGGTGGTCAAATCGTCATCGATTATCTTTCCCATGACGATTTAGAAAGAATATTAAATTTATTGGAGGTAGAATAATATGTATTTAAAGGATAGTTTACGAGATTTTTTAGAAAAGACTAAGACAAAGGATATGCCCGGAGGAGGATCCGTCGTTGGATATACGGCATCTTTAGGTGCGGCACTGACTTTAATGGTGGCAAATCTTTCCTTTGGTAAAAAACGTTACGAATCAAAATCCGAAGAAATTAAGAACTTAGTTAAAGAAGATTATCAAGAATTGGAAGATTTAATCGAAGAATTATTGAAGAAAATGGAGGAAGATGCTAAATCCTTCGATGGCGTTTTAGAAGCGATGCGATTACCAAAGGAAACGGAGGAAGAAAAAGAATTCCGTAAAGAGAAAATCCAAGAAGGTTATGTCCTCGCAACGGAAACACCGTTGGAAACGGGGGAACTTGTCGTCAAGACGATGAATGCACAAAAGAATTTAGCATATCACGGTGATATTTATGCCATTACCGATCAAGGCGCGGGGACTTTATTACTTGCAGCCAGTGGAGAGGCGGCTCTATTAAATGTGATTGTCAATTTAAAATCCATGGTTGATTCCGATAAGAAGACAGAAATTAAGCAACGTTATGAAAAATGTATTCAGGAGATCCACGATATCAAAGAAGAATTAATGAAATCTTGTTATGGTCGTTTAGATGAAATGTAATGGAGAGATCATGTATTTTGATAATGGCGCAACGACATTTCCAAAACCCAAGAAAGTTATCGATAAATTAATTGAAGCGACGACAAAATACGGCGCCAATCCCGGTCGAAGTGGCCATCATCTTAGTTTGATGATGGACCGGGAAATCTTTCGCGCCCGGGAATCCGTTACGAATCTAATCCATGGCGAAGATTGTTTTAACACCATTTTTACTTATAATTGCACCGATGCCTTAAATATGGCGATTAAGGGAAGCATTAAAGATCCTTGCCATGTTATTACAACGGCCATGGAGCATAACTCCGTATTGCGTCCGCTTTTCCAATTGAAAAAACAGGGCATTATCGATTTAACCGTAGTTTCTGCCGATGGAAAGGGTAGGGTAAATCCCCAAGATATGGAGAAGGCCATCGGTAAAGAGACAAAACTTTGTGTAATGACAGCGATGAGTAATTTAACCGGTACAATTATGGATTATCGAGAAATTGGCCAAATCATGAAGGATCACGATATTCGATTTATTATCGATGGTGCCCAAGCTCTTGGATATTTGGATATTAATATGACAAAAGATCCCGTGGATATCCTTTGTTTTGCAGGACATAAAGGATTATATGGTCCCCAAGGAACGGGTGGATTGTACTTTAAGCCAGGGGTGGAAATAAACTCATTCCGAGAGGGGGGAACGGGTTCTAAATCTACCGAATTATTACAACCGTCCATGAGTCCGGATAAATTTGAGGCGGGGACAGCCAATGGACCAGGAATAGTTGCACTGGGTGCCGGTTGTGAATTTGTCATGGAGACGGGGATCGACAATATCAAGGAACATGAAAATCGGCTTAAGAATAAAATGATTGAAAGGCTAAGAGATCGGGAAAATATAATATTGTACGGCCCCCTTGATGAAAATCAAGGACCGGTGATTTCCATGAATATTGAGTCCATGGATTCGTCGATTTTTGCGATGGAACTGGATCGCCGTTACAATATCGCAACAAGGGCTGGAATTCACTGTGCGCCCTTGGCCCATAAAGCCTTGGGAACGGTGGAAAAAGGAGCGGTGCGTTTTTCCTTTTCTTATTTCAATACTATGGATGAAGTGGAACAAGCCATTGATGCAGTCTTAGAATTATCGGAGGAGAAGGCCTAATGAGTACGTTTTGGACGGGATTTATGAATTTTGTTCAAATTGCATCTTTTTTTCTTTTTCTCATCCTGGCATTAATTTGCATCTATTTGGCCTCGGGGATAAGCCGAGCCAATCGAAAGATGAATCGTTTGAAACGACGCTATGATGCCTTATTTCGTGGAGAAGATGATTTGGACATTGAAGAACTTTTAAACAAACATAATCGAGAAATTGAACAACAATCAAAAACCATTGCGAAACTAATTAAAGATCAAAAGAATATGGAGCAAAAACTATCCGATGCCATGCAAAAACAAGGGCTTGTAAAATACAATGCCTTTGACGATTTAACCAATGAATTATCGTATTCTTTGGCATTATTAGATGGGGATAGCAATGGCATTATCATCACATCGTTATATGGAAGGAGTCAATCGACATCCTTTGCAAAAGTAATACGACAAGGAAAAGCAACGGTAGAACTATCCGAATATGAGAAAAAGGCATTGGAAATAGCCTTGGGAAAATAGGAGGAATAAATGGGTATTTTTGAAGAATTAAAAGTAAAAATTGAAGGGGAAAATAAGAAAATTGTTTTTCCAGAAGGAGATGAGATCCGTATTATTAAAGCAGCAAATCGCTTGGCGAAAGACGGATTAATTGAGCCGATCCTTTTAGGAGAAAAAAGTGAAATTGAAAAAGTGGCGAAGGAACATCAAGAAGAAATCGGCAATATTACCATGATCAATCCAAAGGAAGCCGATGATTTCGATGAAATGGTTGAAAAAATGGTCGAGCGACGAAAGGGCAAGAACTCCGAAGAAGAATGCCGTGAAATGTTAAAAAATAGAAATTATTATGGAACGATGATGGTCTATTTAGACAAAGCCGATGGCTTAGTTTCTGGAGCAGTGGGTTCAACAGCAGATACCGTTCGTCCAGCCCTTCAAATTATTAAAACTCGAGAGGGAGTATCTTTAATTTCCGGCGCAATGATTATGCTCGGTGCAGATGATGAACGTTTAGTTTTTAGTGATATTGCCATTAATATTACATTGGAGCCGGAACAATTGGCAGAAACAGCCATTGAAACGGCAAGAACGGCAAAGCTCTTTGGAATAGATCCAAAAGTTGCGATTTTATCCTTCTCAACTAAGGGTTCGGCAAAACACGAATTACAGGAAAAATCGGCAAAAGTAGTGGAGATTCTAAAGGAAAAGGCGCCGGATCTATGTGCCGATGGGGAATTACAATTTGATGCGGCCTATGTGCCTTCCGTTGGGCAACAAAAAGCGCCGGGTTCTAAAGTTGCCGGCAAAGCCAATGTGTTCATATTCCCGGATTTACAATCTGGAAATATTGGCTATAAAATTGCACAACGCCTCGGTGGTTTTGAAGCGATTGGACCGATCTTACAGGGGATGAATAAACCTGTTTCCGACTTATCCCGGGGATGTTCGGAAGAAGATGTGTATAAATTAGCAATGATAACCGCAGCCCAATCCTTGGAACAATAGAAAGAAAGGAGAGCGTATCTCGGGGATACGCTTTTTTATTATGAAAGGACTAAAAAATAAAAACAACATGATATTGGCGGCCTTATTTTGCATGTTTCTTTGGGGTTCCGCCTTTCCTGTTTTAAAATTATCCTATGAAACATTGAACATCCCTGCGGAATCCTATGGCCCAAAATTATTTTATGCCGGCTGTCGATTCTTTTTGGCCGGGATATTGGTGCTACTGTATTCCTTATTCCGTCGACGAAAAATAAAAATTAAAAAAGGTGATGGATCCTGGATCATCCTCATTGGATTTCTCCAAATCTTCCTCCAATATTTGTTTTTTTATATTGGCGTCGGGAATACTACGGGAATAAAGTCATCGATCATTCAAGCGGGCTCCTCCTTTTTTACCGTAATATTGGCCCATTTCTTTATTACAGGTGATCATTTAACGATGAACAAAATAACAGCATTAATCTTAGGATTTTCAGGCATTATCATCGCCAATTGGTCCAAAGGATTCGGGGGAGGTTTTTCATTCAATGGAGAAGGATTTCTACTGATATCCACATTAATCAGTTCCTTTGCGGGAATATTAGTGAAACGAAAGGGAGATTTAGATCCCTTTGCCTTAACGGCAGGACAAATGATCATCGGATCTCTTTTCCTATTATCTACGGCGATGATGACAAAAAATCATAATATTATATGGACAGGAAAAGGAATTATCCTCTTATTATATTCGGGATTTTTATCGGCAACGGCCTTTGTCCTATGGTATCATCTATTGCTCCTTCATCCCATAGGAGAACTTGCGGTATATCGACTGTTTATCCCGATATTTGGTGCCCTATTATCCGCATTGTTCCTACCAGAAGAAAGATTTACCTTTCAGTTATTAACGGGCTTAATCCTCGTCAGCATCGCCAGTAGTCGGATATATCTGCCGATGAAAGGAGCGCAGAAAAAAGGAAATCAATAAAAATCTTTCGTTCCAATATAAAATAAGTTATAATCAAAATATATTATTTCAAAGAAGGGGGACGCCATGGCACGTTCAACGAAAATATTATTAAATATTACATTAATCTTTATATCCATATTGTGCTTTAGTTTATTGAGAGATTTTTTCAAACCCATAGGATCAGTCCTTGGATTTTTACTGGTGCCCTTAATCCTCTCCATCTATATTTATTATGCGTTGAAACCTTTGAAAAATTTCATGTTAAAATACATTAAACACAATAATGTGGTTACCGGCATATTGTTTTTAACCTTTATCCTATTGTTTATCTTATTTATTTACCTCATTGGGAATATCTTAGTGAAACAAGTCCTCCAATTGGTAAATAATTTTAACATCTATGATATTTATCAACAAAATCAATCGTGGATTGATAAATTTGGGGATTATATACAAATTGATAAATGGCTTACAAAAATATCCCAACAATTTCAAAAAATACTGATGGATATACCCTATCGAATCACCAATGTCGCAGGATCCATTTCCACCATCGCCACTCAGTTTCTACTGATGATCTTTAGTATTTTTTACTTTTTAAAGGACAGTCAAAATATTTATGAAAAAATCGATCAACAGGGAGAAGGACCCTATCATCGAGAATGGATGGGAATGGTCCACGGGATCAACAAAGTCTTAGAAACCTATATCTCTGGTCAAATGACCGTATCTTTCATCCTAGGGATAATGAATTTTATCGGCTTTTTAATCATTGGTATGCCCAGTGCATTACTTCTATCCCTAATCGCATTGGTTACCAATTTAATTCCCTATGTCGGACCTTTTATTGGAGCAGCGCCAGCCATATTAATTGCTTTGACCATGGGGCCGACAATGGCGTTAAAAGTAGCTCTTGTTTGTATTATCGTTCAACAACTGGAATCGAATTTAGTATCCCCAAATATTATGGGGCAAAAGCTGGACATCCATCCCTTAGTCGTCATGATTGTCGTTTTGATATCCATGCGCTTATTTGGTGTATTAGGTGCCTTAATTGCAACGCCAACATATCTCATACTCGTCATACTCCTTCAAACATTGTACAAAATTTACTTTAAAAGCAAGAATATGTGCGCAATCCCAGTGGAGGAAAAAAAAGATGAAGCATAAGAAATTATGGCTATTTCTACTTTATAATCTCATGATTTATCCTGCCCTAGGATTGTTTGAAATCAATACTTCTTGGCAAGGAGCCGCCTTGGGGATCTATTTTTGTGGAATTCATTTTTATTGGGGAATTATTCTCCATGAATTTGGACATTTGATCTTTGGACTTTTATCGGGCTATCGATTTGGAAGTATTCGAGTCGATAGCTTTCTCTTATACCATATTGACGGACAATGGAAAACTGGACAATTGGAAGTACCGGGAACAGGTGGACAATGTTTATTATACCCCCCGATAAAAAAGAATCATCCCTATCTTCTCTATCATCTAGGTGGAATCATCCTCAATTTCATCATTGGCGCAATCTTTCTTTTCGTCGCCAAACAAATCGGGGGACGGGGGTCGTTTTTTCTCCTTATCGGTGCTTTAGTCCACTTCGCCTTTGTCATCATCAATGGAATTCCCTTTAAAAACATTCCCAATGATGGAAATAATATTCGATTATTGAAAAAATCACCGGATTATCAAAAGATGGTTGACGATGGATTAAAAATTCAAGAGGAATATTTTCGGGGGAAACGATTAAAAGAAATGGATGATTCATACTTTCTCGACCTTCAAAATAAATTTGATCGGATAAACACTATGGGCATGGTATCAAGCATTGAGCGTTTTTTCGATCAAGGAAAAAATGAACAAGTAATCATCTACGGCGAAAAACTTTTGGACGAGGGACAACTTTACCCCATCCTCGATCTTGCGATTCGGCAAATGATGGCAATCTCCCTATTCATCTTAAAAAATGATCAAGAGGCAGAAAAAATAACGAGAAATCATCAAAAAAGTATTTTTAAAAATCACCTCATCCCATTGACGGATCTCTATGGAATTGCCTATCAAAAATTCATCTTAAAGGATCAAAAAAGGGCACAAGAAGGATGGGAAAAACTCCAAGTAAAATTTAAAAATCACCCTTATCCGGGAGAAAAAGAAATGGCTGAAGAAATTATGAACAAATATAAAGAACGTGAATGAAAGAAAAATCATGGAATTGCTTGATTATATTGCCTTTTTCCATTATAATAAAGGGGACAGAGTAGATATTATGCGTCTAGTGTTGGAAGATGGGATGTGGCTTCCAAACGAAAGAGAGTTGATTAAGCACTCTACGATATAATATTGCTTCCGCTGTTCTTAGATGAATCCTATAAGATACAGCCTTCTGTCAAATATGATAGGAGGGATTTTTTATGCGTAATCACGAAAAAAATAAAGTACAAGTCATCGCTTATTCGGCCATATTAATGGCCCTATCCATTGTCCTAACGAGGATGTTTTCCATCATGATACCTATCCCAGGAATCGGAAACTCATTACGAGTAGGTTTTGGAGCGATACCGACAATTATCGCTGGATTATTATTTGGACCAGTGGCAGGGGGAATTGTCGGAGGAGGCTCGGATATTATTGGCGTTCTCATTAATCCAATGGGACCTGCGATACATCCAGGCTTTACCTTTACTGCGATGTTAACGGGAATAATTCCGGGACTTGTTGTGGGAGCCTATGGAAAAAAATTAGGAATTCACAGCATTCAAGTACTACAAGACAAAAAGTATTTAACCCGAAGCATTATCATGACAGTGGTGCTCCGTGCCATTATCGTGGAAATGATCCTCAACACCATTTGGTTAACAAATCTAATGGGAGCATCCTTTGTCGTCCTTTTCCCACCACGGGCAGTAAAAGCCATCGCAATACTAATTATCCATGGATTAATCCTTCGTGGAATCATGGGAGCCTTAAAAGAGGCCGGCGTATTAAAAAGCTTTAGCCGTCGCCTTGGTACAAAAACTGCGTAGAAAAACCGAAGAGCTTAGCTCTTCGGTTTTTTT
>JAUNVW010000041.1 GCA_030540635.1 Tissierellia bacterium
ATGACCTGTATCATTGAAGTAAATAGTATAGAAGAACCTCATGTTTATCAAATAATTCAAGATAAAATCTGTGATCATTTTGGATATACTCTTACAGTATCCATCGGAGAGATCGAAGATAGAGTGGATAAAGTTTACCAATCTTTTTATAATGCAAAGGAAAATATTCATATTGGCCGTGCCTTATTTGGTGATGGTCATATTTTAGAACACGAAGATATGATTATTTATAAATTATTGTGGCAAAGTCATAAATATGGTACTGCTGACTGTGTATATCGAAGAAAACTGGAAAAGTTAAAAGAATATGATAAAAAGAAAGACACTGAATACTATGGAACATTAGAAGCTTATATCGCTAATGATTTTAATATGAAAAAAACATCTAGGAAATTATATATACACTATAATACGATGAAACAAAGAATGAATACTATAAAAGAAATGATAGAATTCGACTACTCTGATATGAATAAAATGCTCCTGATGGCTTTGTCTTTAAAATTTGATCAAATGGATAAAAGTATTCAACAAGATAATCATAAAAGATAGGATGAATTATGGACAGAAAATTAATGAAAACATTAAGTGAATTAATAGAAATTAATACGATTAACCCTCCTGGGAATGAAATGCGTATCATTGAATATATTCAAAATAGAATACCCTATTGCAATTATATAGTAGATAGAATTTCAGAAAATCGTGGAAATTTGATATATGAAATCAAAGGTCGAGAAAACTCTACAATTGCTATCATCGGGCATATGGATACGGTACCAATCTCTGATGAAACTTTATGGAAAACACCTCCTTTAGAAATGAAGAGAATAAATGATGAAGTCTTTGGTCGAGGAGTTTCAGATATGAAATCGGGAATAGCTATTATGATAATGCTAACGGAACTTTTTATAAATCAAAAACCAAAATACAATATAAAGTTCATTTATACTTGTGATGAAGAAAGTTTAGGAAAAGGAATTCGATCTATTGTTAAGCAGAACTTCCTCGACGATGTCGACATGGTGTTAATTCCAGAACCAACTGAAAATAAGCTTGGTTTAAAAGAAAAAGGAGCAATATGGATTGAAGGATATGGGAAAGGCCGTTCAGCACATGGATGTAATATATCAGAAGGAATCAATGCCATTGAAATAGCGTTAGAATTTAAAGAAAAAGTATGTCTAGAAATTGAAAGACTAGATTACAGTGAATTACTTGGCAGAAATACTGTCTCCATCAACAAACTAAAAAGTGGAACAAAAACGAATATCGTTCCAGATAATGCTCAATTTGAATTAGATATTCGATATAATGTATCTTCAAAAAAAGAAGATATATTAAAAGTCTTAGATAAAGTAAAGTTAAGTATGAAAAAAAAATACGATCAAGAAGTAATAGAATATTCCGTAATCGATAATAAAAATAGTTTAATTAGTATTATCAATCACGACTTAATTCAAGAAATGATTCATAATTTACCGAAGGAAGAAGTGGGTGTCAAATATTTTACAGATATGGCTGTAATTTCAGAAAAATATGATCTACCATTCTTGATTTTCGGACCAGGCTATCCTGAGGAGTGTCATGTGATTGATGAGAAAGCATCTGTTTCTAAAATAATCGAGGGGTATCATTATTACAAGAGGATACTGAAATAATAGATGAGACCTGTTTATCGGGTCTTTTTCTATGTAAACTACTAAATTAAAGAGTTTATGCTATAATATAGAAAAAGAAATCTCAGAAGGAATAGATCGGGAGGTTCTATGGGAAAGATATTTTTCCATTGGAAAGAACAACATATTAAAGAGACAAATATCTATTATAAGATACTCGTTCATAGTATTCTTATCTTTTTAATCTATGTTATGTATCATCTGGCTTTGGAATTTCATATCTCAAAAGCATTGGTTTTATATGGTTTTGTCGGACTTTACTCCTTATTACCGGTCATTTTTTATATGGAAGAAGATAATCGCATATTAGCGATGGCTTTTGCCTTATTGTTCTATCTATCTATTTTCATTGCACCGATTCTGTTGATTTATTACTCTTACCGAAGGGAGTTGAAAAAGTGATACGTTGGCTTATTACTATTTATCTAGTCGTCGCCATTTTTATGGGAATAGAAACGAGCTCTGTGGAAGAAATTCATGGGACAACAGAACAAATGGAAAAAATCAAAGAAGAAAATCGTCAATTAAAAGAAGAAAATCAAATATTAAAAGAACAATTAAATACCAAAGAAAAACTTTCTTCGAAAGATGGAGATACAGAAAGTTTTAATCATGATTTTACGAAAGGGCAAATTTGGGAAATTCCAGGGAAATGGCGGGTTCAGGTTCACCATGCCAAAAGTGTGGAGGATCGAAACAATTTTTCGGAACAAAGTCCAGCACAGGTGATACTTGTCGAATATAGCTATGAAAATTTAGGCTATGATCACGACGGGGAAGGTCTTTATATTTACACCGATCGAATCCTCGATGAACAAGGGAAAATGGGTTATGTTTATCCCCTTCCCCTCAATGACTATCCAAGAAAAACCCCCGTCGGTGGAACTTGCGACGGGGAACAGAGTTTTGGCATAGACCATCCATCGAAAACAGTCCATGTGTATTTTGAAATCTACGATGAGGCTTTTGAACGTCATACCGCAGTGTTTAAAATGCCTGTGGAATATTAAAGACCGGAAGGGTCTTTTTTATTTTCCCAAAATAAAGTAGAAATAACCCTTTTCTGATGGAGCGTGATTTTTCCATGTTTACTATTGGAATGGAGGATTTCCTTGACCCAGGCTTTCTCCTTTGGTGTCACTTCTTCATACTTTGATAAATGAAGGAGGAGTTCTTCGTAGCAGGAGTCTGTAGATCGAGAGCGAATTTCATCCGTTGGGAAATGATCAACTTGGGGGAAGAGGCCCCATTGCCACAGAAATTGAAAGAGTTCAAAGAATTCTTGCCTTTGTCCTGATTGTGCTCGATTTAATGTTTGACGAATTTGATCGGCATAGACCTCTTCTCGCAAGGTAAATTTCGTAATGAGACCGTAGCGAGATATTCTACATAGTTTTTCCAAAGATTCTTTTGAAGAAATCCCCGGTGATTGAATAGCTAAAGCTAAATCATATTCCATATCAGGTTCCCAATCGTTAAAATCACTTTGAATCCATTGAATATTTGTAAATTCTTGATTTAATTTTTGAGCTTTCTCCAACATCCTCTCACTAATATCCAAGGCAGTGATGGATAGGGCTTTCGGTGCTAAATAATGGAGATATCTTCCGGTACCACAGCCGATATCTACTATCTTTAGTTTTTTATGAAGAAGATTCTCACGGCGAAGGATTTGAATCCCTGGGCTATCATCGACATCGGTATTCGTCGGGAAAGATTTTGCTTTTTCATTCCAAAAATTTTCCATCATTATAAGACCTCGATATCATAAACCCGCAAAACATTGGTCGATTTTTTAAAATCAGAATTTCCTGCGCCAATTCCCACATCCCGTACGAGGAAACGTTCTGGTAGGGGATCTTTTCGATAGTAAGCCACGATACAAGCACCGGTTAAGGTGTTGCGTTCTCCTTCATCATCGACTAATTGTAAAGGAAGTCCATACTCTTTTATTAGAGATAATACCGCTGGTTCCGGTAAAGGCATAGGACCTCTCTTTCGCATTTGATAACCTTTGGCTTCATAGAGATCAGAGAAATAAATATTGTCCGGTGCTAAATCTTCAATTAATAGAGAGGTTCCTACAAAATCAATGAAAGAATCCACGACACCAACGGGATGGAAACGAAAATCCTTCACTTCCATGCCTTGACTACTAGCTTCTGCCTTAGCGGCAATGGTGAAGAGATTACGACTATCTTCTTTCACTTTTTCAGAAAAATTACCTGCTTCTAAAATCTCATGGACCTTTTCTAAAGAGAGTGCTTCCATTGTTCTTGCCTTTTCCACATGGGTTCTTGTATCAAAATCATAGGCAGCAATGGTATTTTTAATGGTTTGGCGAAAAGATAATTGGGCGATGGGTAGATTTAACGAATCGATACCATCGATGAGAACTTTTTTACGAGCACCTAAATCTAATAAGGCGCCAATGGTCATATCTCCGGCAATCCCGGAATACATTTCAAAATATAATGCCATTAGGATCCCTTCTCCAATTCATCGTTCCAATGGTGAATGGCACCAAAATCTTCAATCTTTGTATATCCCATATTTTCTAAAAGGGATTTTCCTCTTCTCGATCGAGCACCGGAGCGACAACATAGGATGATCCGTTGCTCTTTGTCTTTTAACTTCTTTTTCGCGACTTTTTCCAACTGATCCACAGGAATATTGATAGCTCCTGGAATATGGCCACTGGCAAATTCCCCTGGTGATCGGACATCGATGAGGGGCGCATTTGATTCCAGTGCCTTTTTTAAACCGTCGGAATTAAGATCCGCAGGACTTCGTGTCTTAAAATATAGAAATAAAAGAATTAATAAAATGGCGATAATTAAATAATTCATAAACAACTCCTTATACAATATCTAAAGATTCGCGACTGGTCGGCGCTGGATAAAGGCGAGACAATCGATTGAAATCTTCTTCTTTTAACTGAAAATCCTTCATGGCGGCATTGGCAATAACATGTTCCTTTGTCGAAGCTTTTGGAATCGCTGTAATATTTTGATGGAGAACAAAGGCCAATAAGAGTTGTTCCACGGAAAGATCATAGGAATGTGCCATTTCAATTAATTGGGGATCCTCTGTGGGATCGATAGTCCTTCGGCCATCTTTTGCTAAGGGACAATAAGCCATCATTGCCACATCATGATCTCTCATCCATTCCCGAAGGGCAAATTCCGTTCCTCGAGAAGCGAGATGATAAAGGACTTGATTGACAACACAGGAGGAGCCATTATTCAAACGAAATAATTCCATCATATCTTCCGTATCAAAATTAGAAACACCCCAATTTTTAATAAGCCCAGCGGATTTCATTCGTTCCATCTCTTTTAGCGTTTCTTCCAAAGGAATACTTCCTCGCCAGTGGAGTAAATAGAGATCGAGATAGTTCGTACCCATTCGCTCCAGGCTTTGATGTAGGCTTCGCTCTAAATGATCTTTGCCTGCATGATGGGGATAGACCTTTGAAACAAGAAACAGATTATCACGATAAAAGGGCTTGATGGCCTCTCCGACAACTTTCTCAGCGCCACCTTCTCCGTACATTTCCGCTGTATCAATAAGAGAAAGTCCTGCCTCAATACCGGCTTGTAATGCTTCCACTTCTTTTTTAAAGGTGTTGGGATTTTCACCCATCCGCCAAGTTCCTTGTCCTAATTTTGGTAATATCATCATACAATCGCCTCCTTGAAAATTGATATCTTTTATATTATTACCCGAAAAAGTTCATCTCAATAGAAACTCTCTTCTATAAAACAGGAGATGCACCGCAAAAATATCCCTTTTCCCTATTAATTATTAATAAAATTAATAATTAAAATAGAAGAAAATTATAATACCCTGATCGTAATGTATCTTTTAAAATCGTTAAAAGCAAGAAGATAATCCCATATTCTAGAAATAAAAATATTTTTTAAAATAATTTTACAGAACAAATCAACTCGTAAAATACAAGAATGGAATTTAAAAATATGCAAAATTAATGTTAAAATCTTAGGAAAAAATGTCAATAGCTTGTGGTGTTAAAAAGATAATAATAATCAATCGCAATAAAAAAAGACGAGTTAATCCGAAGATTTCAATGTCTAATGACAACTTAGCTTAGGGTTTAAGTAAACTTGACAGTCATATATAGGGTGCTATAATTGGGATAGTTAGCATTAGCTAACAAGAGAAATAGGTTTCATCGGAAAAGGGAGTTTGATTTTCCTTCCCTAAACTAATGAAATGATATTCCCTGTCCGATAACCTATTTTAAGGAAAAATTTTAAGGAGGAAAGATGTATGAGAAAGCGTAAATTAATGGTATTA
>JAUNVW010000042.1 GCA_030540635.1 Tissierellia bacterium
TTACAATGGAAATACGAAGAAGATTTCATGGTTCCAGAAGAAGTTTATCAACATATGAAAGACAAAGTTTTAGAACTAGGAGAAGAAGAAATTCTTTGGAATGAAAAAATAAAAGAGTATCAAGATAAATATCCAAAGGAATATGAAGAATTTCAAAGAAGTCTAGAAGGGGTTATCCCAGAAGACTTATTGGAAAGTGATGCTTTCTATGAATTCGAAAAAGATGATGCATCACGTGGGTATTCCGGTACAGTTTTAAATCGCCTAGCAAAGGAAATGCCCCATCTCATCGGTGGATCGGCCGATTTAGCGCCATCAAACAAAACCACGATCGATGGCCGAGAGAATATGAGAAAAGATCACATGGCTGGCAGAAATATTCAATTTGGTATTCGAGAACATGCCATGGCAGCCATTAGTAACGGAATCGCCTTGCATGGTGGCTTGATTCCATTCTGCGCTACATTTTTTGTCTTCAGCGATTATTTAAAACCGGCAATTCGATTGTCGGCATTAATGAATCAACGGGTGATTTATATCTTTACCCATGATAGTATTGGCGTGGGAGAAGATGGACCGACTCATGAACCCATTGAACAATTGGCAATGATGCGTGCGATGCCAAATACGGCAGTCTATCGTCCAGCTGATGGTCGTGAAACAGCGGCGGCTTATAAATTCGCTTTAGAGAACACAGGTGGACCGACGGCATTAGTCTTATCCCGTCAAAAATTACCGAATTTAGAAAATACACAAAAAGATATTTCCAAAGGTGCCTATGTATACAAAGATTTCGGGGAGCATCCAGAACTTATTCTCATGGCTTCGGGATCGGAATTATATCCGACGATTGAAGCGGCAAAAAAAATCCATAGCAAAGGTTATGATCTTCGAGTGGTGTCGGTACCTTCATTGGATCAGTTAAATCTTCAGGACCAATCCTATATCGATGAAATTTTCCCCAAAAATATCCGCAAACGAGTGAGTATTGAGTGTCTATCCACCTTTGGTTGGCATCGATACACTGGATTAGAAGGTTTAAATATTGGCATGGATCAATTTGGCGCCTCAGGTAATGGCGACGCATTAATGAAACATTTCGGATTTGATAAGGAATCCATCACGAAGAGAATAGTAGCGTATTTAGAGGAGGAATAAATGAAGTTTTTTATTGATACAGCAAATGTCGATGAGATTAAAGAAGTAGCTTCTTGGGGAGTCGTCGACGGGGTCACAACGAATCCATCTTTGATTGCCAAAGAAGGTCGTGTATTTAAAGAAGTCATTGCAGAAATTACAGAAATCGTCGATGGCCCGATTTCAGCAGAAGTCGTTTCCTTAGAACATGAGAAAATGATTGAAGAAGCAGAAGAATTAGCGAAAATTCATGAAAATATCGTCATTAAAATTCCGATGACGAAAGAAGGCTTAAAAGCAGTTGCAAAATTATCGGAAAAAGGAATTAAAACCAATGTAACATTGGTCTTTTCCGCAACTCAAGCCTTATTAGCGGCAAAAGCTGGAGCGTCTTATGTTTCGCCATTCCTTGGCCGACTTGATGATATCTCTTCGGATGGTATGATATTAATCGATGATATCGTGACGATTTTTGATAATTATGGTATTGAAACAGAAATCATCGCTGCCTCTGTTCGTCATCCCATTCATGTATTGGAAATTGCAAAATCGGGAGCAGATATAGCTACTGTTCCAGCGAAAGTATTTGAACAAATGCTAAAACATCCATTAACAGATTCTGGTATTGAACGTTTTCTACAAGACTGGGAATCTGTAAAAGATCTTTAAAAGAAATCCTCCCGGCTTTGGGAGGATTTTCTTTATAATAAATACATAATTAAAGATTATGATACAATAGAGATTAATCAGAAGAAAACGACAGGGAGGAAGATTGCCATGGCCTATGTAGAATTACAAGATGTATCAAAATTTTATAAAATGGGAGAAACGGTTATTAAGGCCAATGATAAAATGAATTTTACCATTGAAAAAGGTGAATTTTGTATTATTGTTGGAGCTTCTGGAGCGGGAAAATCGACAGTTCTTAATATCCTGGGAGGCATGGACACCAATGATGAGGGGAAAGTCTTTATCGATGGGAAAAATATCTCCGGTTTATCCCAGCGAGAGTTGACGACCTATCGTAGAAATGATGTAGGCTTTGTCTTTCAAAATTACAATTTGATTCCCAATTTAACGGCTCGGGAAAATGTGGAACTAGCATCGCAAATCGTAAAAGAGGCAAAAGACCCAGTGAAAGTCCTAGAAGATGTGGGGCTAAAAGATCGGGTCGATAATTTCCCTGCCCAATTATCGGGAGGAGAGCAACAAAGAGTTGCCATTGCACGCGCCATTGCCAAAGAACCGAAACTTTTACTTTGTGATGAACCGACAGGGGCTCTCGATTATAAAACGGGAAAAAGAGTACTTAAAATATTAGAACGAACTTGTGAAGAAACGGGAACAACCGTCATTGTCATCACCCATAATCAAGCCTTGACGCCAATGGCCGATCGAGTCATTGAAATCAGTGATGGACGAGTATCGGACACTTATCTCAATGAAGAAAAAGTATCGATAGATCAAATTGAGTGGTAAAGATGAAAAAGAATGCATTATATAAAGATATATTTCGTGAAATAAACAAATCAAAAGGTCGATTTGCCTCGATCATGTTAATGCTGGCAGTAGGTGTTTTAATCTTTGTTGGCTTAAAAGTATCGGGGCCTTCCATGAAAAAAACAGGCGAGGATTATATGGCGAAAGCCAATCCACCGGACATTATGATTGAATCGACCCACGGATTGACCGATGAAGATATTCAACGGATCGAGAAAATTGGTGATATTGAAGATTTAGAACTAGGATATCAAATCGATTTGACGGATCAAAAAGGGGAAGCCATACGGGTTGAAAACTTAAATGATAAAATTTCCCTGACTGATGTTGTCAAAGGGCGAATTCCAGAAAAAGAAAATGAAATTCTCTTCGATGAAACTTTAGAAGAGGAAGGATATGAAATTGGTGATATCGTCACTTTTGAACAGGAAGTTCTCAATGAACATCTAAAACAAGAAGTGGCATTGTCACGATATGAATTTGAAATTGTGGGATTTGGAACCAATGCAGAGTATTTAATAACAGAATATAAAGGGAATTCCAATGCCGGTGATGGAAATTTGAAAGGCTTTGCCTTAGTCCGGCCAGAAGTTTTTTTGAAAGAGAATCCCGATATTGCGAGAATCACTTTTAAAGGATTAAATGGTAAAGATGCCGCCGATGAAGAGTATCGTCATCTCGTTTTGCCATATGAAGAAAAAGTTAGAGAAGAATTTAAAGGTCGTCCTGGTCAGCGATTATTGAGCATGCAAGATGAAATAACGGATGAAATCCGCGATGGAGAAGAAAAGATTAAAGATGCTCGAGAAAAAATTGCCGATGGCGAACAAGCGATTCAGGACGCGAAACGAGAACTTCAAGAGGGACGGGAAGAGTATTACGTCAATGAAGAAAAATTCAATGATGAGATACGAAATGCTCGAGAAAAAATTCGAAATGGCGAACAAGAAATTGCCTCTAATGAACAAAAACTCATTGACGGTGAAAACACATGGAAAAACAGCCAAAGGGAATGGGAATCCGGAAAGAAAGCCTATGAAGAAGGAGAGGCTCAATGGAAGGAGTCCCAAAAGCAAATAAGAGCTGGTAAAAGTGAAATTGAGAAAGCAGAAGAACAATTAAAGCAAGGTCGTATTGAACTAGAAGAAGCAAAAAATTCTTTAGGAGATCAAAAGGAAGAATTAGAAATAGCGAAGCAGCGAATTCAAGAAAAAGAAAAAGAATTGGCAATAAAGAAAAGAGAATGGGAAAGCAAAGGTGCGCCATTACGTCAAGCAAAGGCTCAGCTGGATCAAGGGAAAAAGGAATTGGATCAAGGAGAAAGTAAAATCCAGGAAAGTCAAGAAAAGATCAATGAGTATTACAATGGCGTTTCAGAACTCCAAGAAAAGCATGGCTTCGTCAAAGGAAAACTTTTAGAATTAGAAGGCACTATTTCAAGCTTAGAAAATCAATTAAGTGGTTTGGACCCTCAGATTGACGAAGAAAAGTACATGCAATTGGCTGCCCAAATCGATGAATTAAAGAAGAAAAAGGCAGAACTCACAGAAACTCTTCAAGGAATCGAAAAAAAACAGCAAGATTTACAACAAAAAAAGCCTGAAATTGAAGCGGCTGAAAAGCAATTAACCATAGAAAAAGAAAAATTAAAAAGTGCCAAAGCCCAGTGGGAGGCTCAATACAGTCAATTTCAAGAACAGAATAAACCCTATTTCGAAGCAGGGGAAAGGATCCGCCAAGGAGAAGAAGAGCTCCAAGAAGCGAAAGAAAAGATTGAAAAAGGCCAGACGGATATAGAAAATGCGCCCGAAATTATTGCCGCCAAAGAAAAAGAAATCGAAGAGGCAGAAAGGGCTTTAGGGGAAAAGAAAAAAGAATGGGAAGCAGGAAATCAAAAACTACAAGAAGCTCGGGCAGAACTTGATCAATCGAAAAAAGAATTGGATCAAGGACAACAGCAATTAGCTGATAGTAAACAAGAACTAGAAAACAATCGAGAGAAACTTCAAAATGCCAAAGCCGATCTTCAAAATGCCAAAGAAGAACTCGCTACCAATCAACGAGAAGGTCGCCAAAAACTCGATGATGCTTTATCAGAAATTCGCGATGGTGAAGGAGAACTAGCCTCCGAGGAAGAGAAGTTCAATCGGGAAAAAGCAGATGCCCTTGTGGATATTGAAGAAGGGGAAAAAGACCTTGCCGATGCGAGAGATGCCTTAACCATGATTAAGAAACCCGTCTACTCCATAGTTGCTCAATCGGATATCGATGAAATTGCTACTTATTTTGACAGTACGGGGCGGCTCGATATTATATCTAATATCTTTCCGATTCTATTCTTTTTCATTGCGATCTTAGTATCCCTTACGACGATGACGCGTATGGTCGATGAGAATCGGGGACAAATGGGAATTATGAAAGGTCTCGGCTATCCACCGATGGAAATTATGAAGAAGTATTTCATCTACGGTGCATTGGCCTCCATATTAGGTTCCATTATCGGTATTATTATCGGCCATGTATTAATCGCAAAAGTCATCGCCAATGCCTATGTATCCTCATTTATCTTTAAAGATGTAGAAGTTATTTTCAGTTTAAAATACTCTATTATCGCGTTGATCATCGGTGTTCTGTCAACGGCAATCGTGGCATCAACGGTAGCGTGGAAATCATTGAAGAAAAAGCCTGCCACATTAATGCGACCGAAAGCACCGAAAAGTGGATCTAGAATATTATTGGAACGTGTAACGCCAATATGGAAGAGATTATCTTTTATTCAAAAAGTAACTTTCCGAAATCTTTTCCGATACAAGAAACGAATGTGGATGACGATCATTGGAATTGCAGGCTGTACGGGCTTGATGTTCATGGGTTTTGCCATTCGAGATTCTGTATCAGGTATTTCTGATAAGCAATATGGAGAAATCTTTAATTTCCAATATATCACACTTTACGATCGTGATTTAGGAAAAGAAGAATTTAAAGATTATAAAATCCATTTAAA
>JAUNVW010000009.1:0-5045 GCA_030540635.1 Tissierellia bacterium
TGGATGTTAATACATGACCCTTCTTCCCCGATCGTTTTTCATAGGCTAATAATATTCGGGTGGTCACAAAAGTCAATAGAAAATAAATCAGTCCAGCGATAAAATAGGATTGGAAAATCAAATACGTGGATCCTGCAACGGAACGGGAGATAAAAAAGAGTTCAGTCACCGATATTACATTTAAAACCGATGTATCTTTAATATTAATGACGAATTCGTTGCCAATGGTCGGTAATATATTTTTAATGGCCTGGGGCAAGATGACGTATTTCATCGATTGGCTATGGGTCATCCCAATGGCTTTACAAGCTTCCAATTGCCCCCCATCAATGGAGTTAATTCCCCCTCGTACAACTTCTGATAAATAAGCTCCGGTATTGATGGAAACAATAAATAGAGCCGCCGTCATCGCCGACATATCCAGTCCTAAGAATAATTTTCCGCCGTAATAAATAAGTAGGGATTGAATCATCATCGGCGTTCCTCGGAATATTTCCACATAGATGACTAAAATAATATCGAGGATTTTATAAAAGAGCCATTTTCCAAAATGTTTATCCCGATTGGTTTTCACATTTCGAATAATCGCCACAATAATCCCAATGAGAAAACCAATTAATGTTGATAATATCGCAATTATCATGGTGTTTACTGCACCTTTTAAAAATAAAGGTCCAAATTCATCGAGGATACCCTTGGTCGATTGCCAAAATCCTTGGATTTCTCCTTGGGTATTTAATTCCACCATGTCCAACATGATTTGATTCCGCTCTTCATCGGTAATCCCAGCTAAAATTTCATTGATTTCTTCCGTTAATGGACTATCTTTTCGAAGTCCAACGGCAATGGAAGTATCTTCTTCCGATGTATCAAATCCTTGATCACCTTCAAAGGCAACAAAGGTCAATTGCTCATTGGAGGCCGCTGCCGCCATGGCTCCCGGACGTTCTGAAATATAGCCATCAATTTTTCCAGCCAATGTGGCCGAAATCATCGCCGGAAAATCTTGCATCGCCGTGGCTTTTTCCACGCCTTCCATATCGTCGATGACGGTATAATGGAAAGTATTTAATTGGCCAGTGATTTTTGCCCCCTGGAAATCATCGATGGATTTTGCCTCGACATAGGGAGAATCTTTCTTCACCACAACAACGAGATCCGAGGTGTAGTATTTATCAGTAAAATCAATTTGTTCTTTTCTCTCCGCCGTCGGACTCATTCCGGCGATGATGAGATCAATTTTTCCCGATAGGATACCCGGGGCTAAACCATCCCATTCTGTCTTTATAATTTGTAGCTCCATCCCCAATCCATCGGCTATTTTTTGCGCAATATAAGCATCGTAACCATTGGCATACTCCCCATCACTGTTTTCAATGGGATAGGCGCCATTCTCATCATTGGTTTGGGACCAATTAAATGGCGCGTAATTGGCTTCCATTCCAACTTTTAATACGCCTTGTTCATCGGTTCCTTCGGCAAAGGCGGGAACGGCCATGGTAAAAACAAAGACCAATGCAAAAAGAAACGAGAGTATTCGTTTTTTATTCATTTTATTCTCCTCTCCACAATCTTCCATTCTAAAATCTTGAGAATGGATTTGTTTTACTCTTTAATAATATATCATATTTTTATTTTTTTGTCATTCTATTTCTTCAATTTATTTCGTCGCCGTATCAATAGCGAATATCCCAGAGATACAAGCCTCCAGGCTCTACGGTCATCCCTGCTTTTTCCCGGTCTTTACTTTCCAATACTTCCAAAATCCATTCTGGAGGATGTTTTCCCCTGCCCACATCAATGAGGGATCCGACGATAATCCGAATCATATTTTTCAAAAAGGATCGTCCGCGAAATGTAAAGACGATATCATGATCGATCTTCTGGATTTTAATATCATTTAATATTCGGTGGGTATTTTCATCGGGAGGAAGATCTTGAGTAAAGGCTCTAAAATCGTGATCCCCCATTAAATAACGAGAAGCTCGTTCCATGGCTTCCATATCCAAGGGATAATTTCGATGGCCCCGATATTTTCGAAGTGTCGGTGGCATAAAATAATCATTGTACAAAAAGTATTTGTAGCTTTTTTCTTTCGCATGGAAACGGGCATGAAAAAAAGCCGAGGCTTCTTCACAATGGATGATTTGAATATCATCCGGTAGAAAATGATTCAACCCGGCAATGAGGCGATAAGGCGTAATCTGAATCTCTGCCGTAAAGTGGACGACCTGCCCCATGGCGTGGACACCCTTATCCGTTCGTCCTGCGCCATAGGTCATAATCTTTTTCTTTGTGAGCTTTTCCAAGGCTAATTCCAGCTGACCTTCAATGGTCCGAAGACCTTTTTGTTTTTGATAACCATAAAATTCTGAACCATCATATTCCATAATTAATAAATATTTCATCATAATATCCTCGAAGCGATGATGGACGCCATAAATAAAAAGGTAAAGATCAACGCCAAATAATCAATTCTTCCAAATCGTAAGGCCTTTAATTGGGTCCGTCCTTCCCCAACTCGATAACATCGGGCTTCCATTGCCGTTGCCAATTCATCGGCCCGTCGAAAGGCATTGATAAATAAAGGAACTAATAAAGGGATCAAATTCTTCGCCCGTTGAAAAATATTTCCCGATTCAAAATCTGCCCCCCGCGCCGTCTGAGCTTTCATGATTTTATCGGTTTCTTCAAATAATGTCGGTATAAATCGCAAAGCGATCGTCATCATCATCGTCAATTGTTCCGATGGAAATCCAATTTTCGTTAATGGCTTTAGTAAAAAGTCCAATCCATCGGTTAAAGATTTTGGCGATGTCGTCAAGGTCAATAGCGATGTCCCCATAACGAGGAAAATTAAACGGGTCGCCATAAATCCTGCTAAATTCAAACCTTCTTTTGTAATGGTCAATGGACCCAATCGAGCAATCACAATACCAGGGGTCATAAATATATTTAGTCCAACGGTTAGAACGATAATAAAGACCAAGGGTTTTAACCCTTTTAACACATATTTAGGAGGAATTTTCGTACTAAAAATCACCCATAACAAGAAAATCCCCAAGGGAATATAAATTCGAAAATCTTTAATTAAGAATATACTAATAATATAAGTGATCATAAATAATATCTTTGTTCGTGGATCCAAACGGTGAATCACAGAATTTCCCGGGATATATTGACCAATTGTAATATCCTTTAACAAGGCGATTCCCCCTTTAGATACTTTCGAATCCACTCATAGCCCTCTTCCACCGTAAGGATATCAGAAGGTACTTCATGGCCTCTTTTTTGATATTCGACGAAAAATTTCGTAATCATGGGAATGGATAAACCGATCTGTTCCAATTCTTCCCGTCGCGAGAATACCTTCTTCGGCGTATCATCCATAATAATTTTACCTTTATCAATTACGATCAAACGCTGACATAAACGCGCCACATCTTCCATCGAATGGGAAACCAAGACTATGGTCATCTTTCTTTTTTCATAAAGATTTCGAATCTCTTCTAAGATTTCATCTCGGCCCATGGGATCAAGTCCCGCTGTGGGCTCATCGAGAATGAGAACATCGGGTTCCATGGCCACAACTCCAGCTATGGCGACCCTTCGTTTTTGTCCACCGGATAATTCAAAGGGCGATTTGTCCTTGACTTCCTCGTAATTTAAACCCGTAAATTCACAGGCCCTACGGACTCGTTCTTCCAAATCTTCTTCAGCTACCCCCATATTTTTCGGTCCAAAGGCGATATCTTTGAATACCGTTTCTTCAAATAATTGGTATTCTGGATATTGAAAGACTAAGCCGACTTTTTTACGGATCTCTACTTTTCTCTTTCCCGTTTCCTTCGTATTGATCCCATCGACGATGCAATCCCCCTTTGTCGGCTCCATTAATCCATTGAGATGTTGAACCAATGTCGATTTTCCAGAGCCTGTGTGGCCAATGATGGCAATGAATTCTCCTTCTCGAATCGTGAGATTAATTTGATCCAATGCCAATCGGCTGAAAGGATTATCGGGATTGTATTCATAGGAAATATTTTTACATTCAATCATAAAGCATCACAAAGTTCCTCCACCGTCAATACATCGGTCGGTACATCAAATCCGTCTTGCCGTAATAAATAAGCCAGTTCGGTTACTTGGGGAACATCAAGTCCTAATTCTTTCATTTTCCCAACTTGACTAAAGATTTCCCGGGGACTTCCTTCCATGGCGATGACCCCTTCGTTAATCACGAGAATTCGATCGGCCATCACCGCTTCTTCCATATAATGGGTAATGTGGACAATGGTTTTTTTCTGTTCCCGATTCAATCGATCGATCGTTCGCATGATATCTTGTCGCCCCACGGGATCTAACATGGCCGTTGGCTCATCTAAAAGAATACAATCGGGATTCATCGCTAATATCCCAGCAATAGCGATACGTTGTTTTTGCCCGCCGGAAAGAAGGGCTGGCGAGTGACCTCGGTAATCTTCCATCTCAACTAATGCCAATGCTCGATCGACTCGCTCTTTTAATTCGGGCATGGGAATCGCCAAATTCTCAGGTCCAAAGGCGACATCTTCCTCGACAATCGTCGCAACTAATTGATTATCGGGATTTTGAAACACCATACCACATTTCCTTTTAATATCCCATAATTGACTTTCATCTGTTGTCGGAATTCCTTCCACGAAAATACTCCCACGGTCTGGTAGATATTGCGCATTTATTAGTTTTGCCAAAGTGGATTTCCCCGATCCATTATGGCCGAGAATGACAACAAATTCTCCTTTTTTAATATTTAAATTTATATTTTTTAAAACCTCTACTTTTTCTTCGTCCTCATAGGGCTCGTAACCAAAAGTAAGATCTTTTATTTCGATCATAGGATCCATGACACACCTCTCATTCCCTACTACTATACCACAAGAGATGAACTCGGAAAAGGAAAAGGAGCAAAGTTCTGGGGTATACATAAAGTGTCCTAGATTTATTCATCAAAATATATCGAAAAACCCTTTACAATCACCTTAATCACTATAATCAAATTAAAC
>JAUNVW010000009.1:5145-37679 GCA_030540635.1 Tissierellia bacterium
ATTTTTGAAAGAGGGAAATGATCTCTTTGATGAAGAGATGGAAATTCGATCGATCTTTTCTAAATATCTTGTCCTTGCGACGGAAAACGCTGGCGAAACCATCCATTCCATTGATTTTAATCCGAGAGAAATGAAGGTAACAAAAGACGGATCCCTTTACCGAGTGGATATGCCAGAAATCAAAAGAATCCTTCATAAAGATGATCCCTACGAAAAAAACATCACCGACGAAAGAGTGTCCGAAGCGACAGTATATATTCTGCCGGAAGACTCAAAATTCTATGTCGTCGATCTCTACTCCGATGACAACACCTCCGTTTCTCTTAATAAATACGAACGTCTAGAGGATTTAGGCTATCGTCCCTATGAAGATGAAACAATGTATTCGAACAATATAGACTATGAACGACCGGTTTTAGGATTAGAAAAACCCTTAGAAGTCCAAAAGAATACTCTTATGAGTAAAGAGAATCCGGCGATGGCTCAACTAAAGGAACTCAAAAATTCAACAATAGAAGAGTTACAAAGGGAAGTTGATCGCAGTAAAAATCCCGAATGGAAGAAAAAATTAATGGAGGAAATTTCCATCGATCAAATGTCGAATGAAAAGGAAATAAAACTCTTTGGCATTAATGGGATGAGTCGATATTCTAGAGATGTCATTTTTCTCTACTAGTAAAATACGGTGATGCCTATCACATCTTTGATGATAGCAAGGTAGACAGTAAAGATCGAGCTGAGTATTGCGCTAGAAATAAAGAAGAAAAAGATAAGAATTTTAGCGTGAAAATGAGAGAACTTCCAAATGTCCATTTCTTTGGATGAAACCTAAATAAACGTGATTCGTGTTAAACCGAATTGTAAATGAAATACGAAAAAATGAACGAAGGGGTAAGCTCTTAACTTCAATATCCACTTAGTAGCTAAGGGGAGCTTTCAACGATTGGAATAGATATCAGAAAAATTGGCGTGAAAAGGCCAATTTTTTCTTTTCAAATAAAAAAATCACCTTAATCGTCTAAGGTGATTGGATGGTGATTCCGATTGGGCTTGAACCAACGACCTCTACGATGTCAACGTAGCGCTCTCCCGACTGAGCTACGGAATCATACCATAATTATTATAGCACAGCTTGGAGAATTGTCAATGACGAGTTGGCTTCTCCCCTCTTTTTTTCTAAGAGGAGCAATAAAAGAGGCTTTTGACCTTTTTTCAATCGATCAAAAACCTCTTCATTTAAATAGTTTCTTTTTTCGGTCCATCCCCTATTTAAAGGCGCTGAAAGAGAACGGCTCCTCCAAGATAGAGAAGAAAGGATAGGATGATACTCAATAGATTAAAGAGGGTGACTTCTCCCAAATTAATTTTCGATAATCTTCTATCTTTTAAAAAATAATGGATTAAGGTGTAGACAGCCAAGTAGAGAAGACAAAGGAAAGACTGGGTTTTAAAATCAAAGGGAATATTTCTCAATCGGGAGACGATTCCCTACCCCAGATGAAAGAGAATCACGTAAAAGACAGTATGCCAATAGGAGAATTTATATTCCATCATTTCTTCTTTTGTTTTCTTCAATTTCAACATCTCCTTTTAAGGTTCACATTTACGATTTACAATTGTATTTTATATATGCTTATTTTTTTCAAGTTCTCATTCATGTACACCTTTTAGAATTTTATTTCATCATTTTTTATTTTTATATTACCTTTCTTGTTTCTTATTCTAGCATTCATACTCTAATTATTATTGTCGATTGTTATTTTTAGTTTTATCTATTTCCTGGTCCACTTAAAAAAGGGATCCCCTTCCCTAAAAGGTCATCGAAATGGGGACCCCTTATTCGTTTTTATAAATAGAATTCTCCTTTCAAACTCCTGGAAAAAAGTTCGGTGAGCATTCTCTTTGGATCTTCCTTTTCATAGAGGATTTGATAGACGGCCTCATTGATGGGCAGATCCACTTTTTTCTCTTTGCCCATTTTTCGAAGGGCCTTTGTCGTATAATAGCCTTCGGCTAATTTATCAAAGGCCTCTTTTTTTATAAAAGATTCACCAAATCTTCGATTATTGGATAATTTAGAAAATACCGTCGCTTCATAATCCCCTAAATGGCAAAGGCCGTAGGCAGAGAGTTCATTGCCTCCTAAAGCGTAAATCAGTCTTGCCACTTCTCGGCATCCCCGGCTCATCAGGGCGCCTTTCAGACTGGAAAGCTTCATTCCATCTAACATTCCGGCCGCAATTCCAATCACATTCTTATAGGCGGCGCCGATTTCATTGCCAATTAAATCTTCCCCATAATAAAAGCGAATCAGAGGAGAAGAAAGGCGCTCGATCAGTTTTTCTTTCGTCTTTTCATCTTTACTATCGATGACCATACAATTGGGAATGCCATTCACAAATTCCAAAGGATGGCCGGGTCCGAGCCAAACGGCCAATTCATTGGAAGGCTCTAAAAATTCTTCCGCCACTTGGGATAATCGCTTCCCTGTGGAGATTTCAATTCCCTTCATATTTAAAATAAAAATTTTATGTTGTAACCCATAGGGCGCCAATTCTTCTAAGACCCGGCGAAATCCTTGGGAATTGACGGAGACGACGATAATATCCTGTTCCTTTGTTTTCGACAAATCCGAAGTCAGTTCTACTTTTTCATCGAGAATGACGGTTCCATTCGTTCTCTTCTCTTTAAATTCTTGAAATTTGCTACTTGTCTCTCGTCCGTATAAAGTCGTTTTTAGTCCTACTTTGTTCATATACCAACAAATGAAAGATCCCCATCGGCCACAGCCGATAATCATCGCTTTTTTCATATTAATTCCTTTCTTTTTCTAAGGGAATATGGAGTACTACATAAATATAAAGGGTAAATAAGAGAATAAATCCAAATACAAATCCCGGCGGATGTCCTAAAGTTTGAAATGTTTCGATATATTTTCCAATATTAAAGATATCCCATGAATTCAGGCGCATAAAACGGCCGATATAAATACCTACCCCACATAAAAACCCAATGATTATGCGAAAGATTTCTTTCGAGTAAAATTCGAGTCCCAATCTTTTTTCCATTAAATGTTCTGATTTGATTCCACAATAGGCGCCATATAAGAACACTGCGAGAATCAGAAAAAGATCCCACCATAAAGCTATTTTTGGATGATACTGTACCTTGATATCGTACATTTGCCTTTGGATGGTATAAAAACTCCTCTGGGACAAATGGATAAAATCCGTCACAATATAAAAGGCATTGGGGAGAAAAATGAGCCATAAAAAGCTACTGAGATACACCACCAATCCTTTCCTCTTTTTCACAAGATTCGCAGCGATTAGAGGGATTAAAGCCAAGATCATATTCCAAATTAAGATTAAGTTCAAAAGATTTCCATTGCCATAGAGGAGGACTCCCATGGATAAAATGGCAAAGATGATAAGATAGATTACATGATATTTTATTTTCATAAGCCACTCCATCCCCTTTTCTATCATCTTACTATTCTTTTAATTTTCGGTCAACTAATGAAAACATCAATATCAAAACAAGATTTTGTGTTCAATTGATCGATATAAAAGGGAGTTTTCCCATGCTCCACTACCCTCCTTTTTATGGTATCCGACTAGAATCTTTGATATCATAGAATAAGGATCCATGAACCGGGTAATCGTCGGCGATTCTTTTTTAAAGATCTTGTTCGACTTGTAGAATAATTCGATCTTCTCGAGATCGATCCATGGAATATAAAATTTCAAAGTACAAATAAATGGATCATTACCCCAAAGAAAAGGAGTGCATCATTATGGATAAAAAGAAAAAATGGTTGTTTCTAATACCAGCCCTTGTATTGGTTCTTACTTATTTCTTTGTCGATAAATATTTTATTCATCGTCAAGTTCAAGTTCCTGGCGTAGAGGATATTCGTACGATAAGTTTCGTAAAAGTTATTCATAAGCGAGGGGTCGAAAAAAGAACCCTCCATAAAAAGTCCCATAGGATCAAAGTACTCCATGCCTTACAAGATTCAACAAAAACAAAGAAATATAGTACATCGAATTATCCAGATAAGGAGAACTTTACCTTACTTCTCATGGAACTCGAGGATGGAACGATTCATCACTCCATTTACGAAGAAGATAACCACTTTTATTATGAAAGGCCCTTTGAAGTAATTTATAAATTAAATTCCGATATTTATTCTTTGATCGATCGTCTTACGGAAGAAGACGATATCGAAAATATTTCGACGGATATTGATCATTTATTCGAATAATATCAATTCCAAAGGAATGTTCTATTTAAAAGATCTCTAAACCGAAACTAGGAATAGGAGATCTTTGTTTGTCACTAGCCGATCTTCATTACATCTGAACTTACAAAAAGTACATCGAGAAGATACCACGGAAGATCCTTCCAATCCATCCAACAGTAAAATAAAATTCATCGATGGATGTTTTCTTGAAAAGAGCCTTAGACAATGATTCCGATGAAGGATCATCGGATAAATTCAGTGGATTCTACCGAAGAAAAAAGGATCATCCCTCCCGTTTTTTTCTTTTCCTTCGATTACTGAGGACTATTCCATGGGGTTTTCGATATAAATAGGATTTTCAAGAAAGACTACTCCTGGTGAAATAAAAAATACAAAGAACGGCCTTTCCCCGATTTTGTAGGGTTAGGCCGTTCCTTCTATTGATTATTCTTATTCCGTCTATGGTATTCTATCTATGGATGCTTTTATTGTTTGCTTTCTTCCATTTCTTTCCGATTTTGTTCCAAAGTTTCCTTTAATACTTGTTTATCTTTTTTTAAATCCACAATGGTTTTATTGGGATTCAATTCTTCCGTATCCTTTGTTTCATAATCAATTTTGATTTTATCGTACATTCTCATTCCCGTTCCCGCTGGGATGAGTTTACCGATGATGACATTTTCCTTTAAACCAATGAGATCGTCAACTCGTCCTTTGATGGAGGCATCGGTCAATACCCTTGTGGTTTCTTGGAACGAGGCTGCCGATAGGAAAGATTCTGTCGCTAAGGATGCTTTGGTAATTCCAAGTAATGTTCGGGATGCCGTCGCCGGTTCCTTCCCTTCTTCTTCCAATCGCTCATTGACATTTTCAAATTCACGAATATTAATTAATGAGCCTTCGATGAATTCAGAATCACCGGAAGTTTCAATTTTTACCTTTGATAGCATTTGACGAATGATGATTTCAATATGCTTATCATCGATATCTACCCCTTGTAAACGGTACACTTTTTGTACTTCTTTTGTAATATATTCTTGTACGCCGTCGGGACCTTTTACTTTTAAGATATCATGGGGGTCGATGGAACCTTCAATTAAGGCTTCTCCTTTTTCTACATACTCCCCTGGCTTTACTTTAATTCGAGATCCATAGGGAATGGTATAGGTTTTTTCCGTTCCATCATCGCCGGTAATGATAATATCGGTACGCTTTTTATTGTCCTTTAAGTCGACAATACCATCAATTTCTGTAATATAGGCCAAACCCTTTGGTTTTCTCGCTTCAAAGAGCTCTTCGACCCGGGGCAAACCTTGGGTAATTCCAATTCCCGCAATTCCACCGGAGTGGAATGTACGCATCGTGAGCTGAGTTCCCGGCTCACCAATGGATTGGGCGGCAATTATACCGACGGCTTCTCCGACATTGACGGATTTTCCCGTCGCTAAATTTCTGCCGTAGCATTTTGCACATACGCCGTGTTTTTCTTTACATCCCATAACCGATCGGATCTTAATTTCTTTTAAGCCTTGCTTTTCAATTCGTTCGGCTTTGTCTTCGTCGATTAATTCATTTTTACGGACAATAATTTCTCCCGTATCCAGATCGAGTACATCTTCAAAGGCAAATCGACCGATGATTCGCTCGCTAATTTCTTCAATCACTTCTTCGCCATCGATTAAGGTTTTTGCCGTTACATATTCTTCGGTACCACAATCGTCGGAACGGACGATGACATCTTGACTAACATCGACTAAGCGTCTGGTCAGATAACCAGAGTCCGCCGTTCGTAATGCCGTATCGGAAAGTCCTTTTCTCGAACCGTGGGTAGAAATAAAGAATTCTTGTACCGATAATCCTTCTCGGAAATTCGCCGTAATGGGTATCTCGATAGTTCGACCTCCAGCATTGGACATCAAACCACGCATTCCTGCCAATTGTCGAATTTGTGATTCCGATCCCCGGGCTCCAGACTTCTGCATAATATATAAATTATTGTCATCATCTTGTTCCTTTAATAAAGTTTCTGTTAATTCTTGCGTCGTTTCGTTCCAAATCTTAATAACCGCATTGTATCGTTCTTCTTCACTGACTAAACCGTTACGGAATGTATTTTCAATGCGTTCCACTTGTTCTTCGCCCTTTCGAAGGATTTCTGGCTTGGAACTTGGTATTTTAATATCATTCATGGAAATGGTCAATGCCCCAACGGTGGAGTATTCATAACCGATTTCTTTAATATAATCCAGTAACTCTACCGTTACGATATTTCCATGGGTACGGAAGGTTTTATCGATGATTTTTCCTAGCATTCGTTTATCGACCCGTTGATTTACTTCTAGGGAATAAGGATCTTCGGTACGATCGACAAATCCAATATCTTGGGGAATTCCTTTATTAAAAATAAATCTTCCCACAGTGGAATGAACCAGCTTTCCACGATCCTTTTGATCTTTCTTGATGCGTACAGCAACCTTCGCATGGAGGGATACTTCTTTCATTAAATAATTACGCATTAATTCATTGAAATCTTTGAAGATACGACCTTCGCCCTTTTCTCCCTCTTTCATGGTCGTCATATAAAAGGCACCCAGTACCATATCTTGAGATGGTGTGGTAATCGGCTTGCCATCTTTTGGTGCCAAGATATTGTTGGTGCTCATCATTAATAAACGGGCTTCTGCTTGAGCCTCCGTAGTTAATGGTAAGTGGACCGCCATTTGGTCACCGTCAAAATCGGCATTATAGGCGGTACAAACTAAGGGATGTAGCTTAATGGCTTTTCCCTCGACCAATACCGGTTCAAAGGCTTGGATGCCTAAGCGGTGTAAGGTGGGCGCACGGTTTAATAATACCGGATGATCGATGATCACATCTTCTAAAACATCCCAAACTTTAGAATTTTCCCGTTCCACCATTTTCTTCGCATTTTTAATATTGTGGGCCGAGCCCCTTTGAACCAATTCCTTCATGATAAATGGTTTAAATAATTCTAGGGCCATTTTCTTCGGTAGACCACATTGGAAGAATTTCAATTCCGGACCAATGACAATAACTGAACGTCCGGAGTAGTCCACCCGTTTACCCAATAGATTTTGTCGGAATCGTCCGGTTTTTCCCTTTAACATATCCGAAAGGGATTTTAAAGGACGATTTCCCGAACCTGTTACCGGTTTTCCCCGTCGACCATTGTCAATTAAGGCATCAACGGCTTCTTGAAGCATTCTCTTTTCGTTTCGAACGATAATTTGAGGTGCACCAATATCTAAAAGTCGTTTTAAACGATTGTTTCGATTGATTACCCGTCGATACAAATCATTGAGATCCGATGTGGCAAAACGTCCACCTTCTAATTGGACCATGGGGCGTAAATCCGGCGGAATAACGGGTATTACATCCAAAATCATCCATTCCGGTTTATTTTTACTTTTTGCAAAGGCTTCAACGACTTCCAAACGTCGAAGATTACGGATTTTTTTCTGTCCGGTTACCGTCTTTAATTCATCTTTTAATAGGGCTAATTCTTCCTCTAAATCAATGGATTCAAGAAGCTCTTTAATGGCTTCTGCACCCATTCCCGCACGAAAATCTACCCCGTCTTTGTATTTACTTGTGACTTCCATATATTCGGCATCGGTAAGAAGTTGTTTCTCATAAAGATCGGTATCTCCTTTATCGATAACGACATAGGATGCAAAGTATAAGATTTTCTCCAATGCCCGGGGGCTCATATCTAAGAGAAGACCCATTCGCGATGGGATTCCCTTAAAATACCAAATATGGGATACTGGTGCTGCCAATTCAATATGGCCCATACGATCCCGTCGTACCTTTGATTTGGTGACTTCAACTCCGCACTTTTCACAAATGATGCCTTTATAACGAATTCTTTTGTATTTTCCACAATTGCACTCATAATCTTTCGTTGGTCCAAAGATCTTTTCGCAGAAAAGACCTTCTTTTTCCGGCTTTAAAGTTCTGTAATTAATCGTCTCCGGTTTTTTGACTTCTCCCCAGGACCATTCCCGAACTTTTTCCGGGGAAGTCAAACCGATGCTCATGGCTTCAAATGAATTTTTTTCAATCAAGGAGTCTGCTCCTTCCTATTCGTTCTCTACTTTATTGAAATCGACAACTTCATCTTCATCTTCTGCAAGGAGAATTTCCTTGCCTTCTTCATCGAGAAGCTTGACATCCAGTGCCAATGATTGAAGTTCCTTAATCAATACTTTAAATGATTCCGGTACCCCTGGCTCCGGTATATTTTCCCCTTTTACAATGGCTTCATAGGTTTTTACCCGTCCCACAATATCATCGGATTTCACCGTTAATATTTCTTGTAGGGTATGGGATGCACCATAGGCTTCCAGTGCCCAAACCTCCATTTCTCCAAATCTTTGTCCCCCAAATTGGGCTTTTCCGCCCAGGGGTTGTTGCGTGACTAAAGAGTATGGTCCCGTCGATCGGGCGTGGATTTTTTCTGCTACCATATGGTGAAGTTTTAACATATACATATAGCCAACGGTAACGGGATTGTCGAATTCTTCTCCAGTACGGCCATCTCGCAATTGGATTTTCCCCGATTCTGGATAACCCGCTTGCTTAAGCGCTTCCATGATTTCAACATCGCTAGCGCCGTCAAATACCGGAGTTGCTACTTTCCACCCTAATTTTGATGCCGCTAAACCTAAATGAACCTCAAGGACTTGACCGAGATTCATTCGCGATGGAATACCTAAAGGATTGAGTAAAATCTCAACTGGCGTTCCATCGGGTAAAAATGGCATATCTTCCCGTGGCAATATCCTTGAGATAACTCCTTTATTTCCATGTCGTCCACACATTTTATCGCCAACCATAATTTTTCTTTTTGTTGCGACAAATACCCGTACGACTTCATTGACTCCCGGTGTTAATTCGTCTTGATTTTCCCTGGAATAAACTTTTACATCGAGGACGACTCCAGTTTCTCCATGGGGCACTCGAAGGGATGTATCACGGACTTCCCTTGCCTTTTCACCGAAAATTGCCCGTAACAATCGTTCCTCTGCCGATAATTCTGTTTCTCCCTTTGGCGTTACTTTACCGACGAGGATATCTCCGGATTTTACTTCCGATCCAATGCGGATAATTCCCCGTTCATCGAGATCCTTTAACATTTCATCGGAAATATTTGGAATATCCCTTGTGATTTCTTCTGAGCCTAATTTTGTCTCCCGGGCTTCAGATTCGTATTCTTCAATATGGATCGATGTGAGAACATCGTCGATAACGAGCTGTTCATTTAATAAAATCGCATCTTCGAAATTGTATCCTTCCCAATTCATAAAGGCAATGAGGATATTCTTTCCAAGGGCAAGCTCTCCAATTTCCGTACTTGGACCATCGGCAATGATTTCACCGGCTTCTACAATATCGCCCTTACGTACAATGGGTCGTTGATTAATGGTTGTTCCTTGATTTGCCTTTTTAAATTTTAACACTTTATAATGATCGACTTTTCGATCAATATCCCGCGTTATTTGAATTTCATTAGCCGACACTTTCGTAACGGTTCCTGGATTCTTCGCTTTAATCACAACACCGGAATCCCGGGCAGCTTTGTTTTCAATACCCGTTCCAATAATCGGCGCTTGGGGTTGAATAAGGGGCACAGCTTGACGCTGCATATTGGAACCCATCAATGCCCTTGTGGCATCATCATTCTCCAAGAACGGAATCATTGCCGTACCCACAGAAACAATTTGTTGTGGACTAACGTCCATATAATCCACCATTTCCCTTGGATACAAGTCGTTTTCCGCATTGATCCCCCGTCCTGATACCCGCTCATTGATAAATCTTGAATTTTCATCTAAGGGCTCATTGGCCTGGGCAACAATATAACGGTCCTCTTGATCTGCCGTTAGATAATGGACTTCCCTAGTAACAATCCCCGTTTCTTTATCGACTTTTCGATAAGGGGTTTCCAAAAATCCATATTCATTGACCCTCGCATAGGTAGTAATTGAGGTGATCAATCCGATATTTGGTCCCTCAGGAGTTTCAATGGGACAAATTCTACCGTAATGGGAATCGTGAACATCACGTACTTCTACACCGGCACGATCCCTGGAAAGCCCACCAGGTCCCAAGGCTGACAAACGGCGTTTATGGGTTAATTCTGCCAATGGATTAATTTGTTCCATAAATTGTGATAATTGGGAAGATCCAAAAAACTCCTTCATTGCCGCCACAACGGGGCGAATATTAATGAGGGCCTGGGGCGTTGCTAAATCGGGATCCTGGGTAGACATCCTCTCCCGGACCACCCGTTCCATTCTCGATAATCCGATTCGGAATTGGTTTTGAAGTAATTCTCCAATGGTTCTAACCCGGCGATTTCCTAGATGGTCAATATCATCGACACTGCCCACACCTTCAAATAAATTGAATTCATAGGAAATGGACGCTAGGATATCGGCTTGTAATATATGCATCGGCGTAAGCATTTCTTTTTTTGCAAGGATGGCTTCCCGGAGCTCATCTTCATCGCCTTCAAAGTCCTCTAGAATTTCCATCATTTGTGGATAATATATTTTTTCTGATAATCCCAATTCTTCTCGATCAAAGGGAAGTTCAAAGGCTTCATAATCGACAAAATGATTGCCAACGACTCGAACTCTTCGATCCTCCACCTGTAAATCCACGACATTGATGCCGGCATGTTCGGCTAAAATCGCCGCTTCTTCTGAAATCAAATCCCCACGGGATACTATGATTTCTCCCGTTTCTTGATTAATTAAATCCTCGGCTGCAATGTGGTTTTTGATCCGGTCACGAATGGCTAGTTTTTTATTAAATTTATATCGTCCGACTTTTGCTAAATCATATCTTCTCGCATCGAAAAATAGATTTTTAATAAGGGGTTCTGCCGATTCCAAGGATGCCGGATCTCCTGGTTTCAGCTTTTTGTAAATTTCGATCATCGCTTCTTCCTGATTGTGGGAAACTTCTTTTTCTAAAGTTTTCCGTAGGGCTTCCGTATCCCCTAAGGCTTCAATGATCTCCTCATCAGTTTCAAATAATAAGGCACGAACTAAAGTCGTAATGGGTAGTTTACGGGTCCGATCAATTCGAACATTCACAACGCCCTGGGCATCGGTATCGAATTCTAGCCAAGCTCCCCGATTGGGAATAACGGTAGAGGCATAATTCTTATTTCCGGATTTATCCACTTCTTCACTGAAATAAACCCCGGGGCTTCGCACCAATTGGCTGACGATGACCCGTTCTGCTCCATTGATGATAAAGGTACCTGAATCGGTCATCATGGGAAAATCCCCCATGAATACTTCCTGTTCCTTTAATTCCTCGGTTTCTGTATTGATTAAACGTACCTTAACTTTCAATGGTTTCGAATAATTGGTATCTCGATCCTTCGCTTCCTCCACGGTATACTTCGGGAATTGTTCGAAATAATAATCGACAAATTCCAAAACCAAAGAACCCGCATAATCCTCAATGGGACTAATGCTGTTAAATACTTCTTTCATGCCTTCTTCAACAAACCATTTGAAACTATCGGTTTGCACTGCGGTTAAATCTGGGATCTCCAGAATGTTTTGATTTTTAGAGAAACTGACTCGTTCTGTCTTTCCGAATTTCTCCGTATGCATAAACAGATCACCCCTTAAATATTTGTGTAAATACACTGCTTTTCGTCTTATAAGTCTACTCATCCATCATATTTATATAGCAACTAATAATTTTATCAAATCAATATCTATAAGTCAAGACATTCCCTTGATATTACGGAAATCTTTGGGATCCTAAATAGTACCGATCATATTCTGTTGGCTTTTTCGAACATATTGCCAATAAAGAAATTTGCTCTACTTTTACCATTGCTTCCATCATCCGCTCCATTGTTGTACCGGATGTAACCACATCATCAAATAATAAGATCTCCTTTTTCGGTATCTCTTTTTTTAAACGAAAAGCATCGTCTAAATTCTTCCGTTTTTCATCCAAGGAAATCAAATGTTGATCTTTTGTATTTTTCGTTTTTTCCACAAAGTCATAAAAGGGAATATCTAGTTTCTTTCCAATTTCCCTTGCAATTAATTCCGGCGGATTATATCCCCTTTCTCTTTTGCGCCTTGGGGTTACAGGAACTGTCGTTATGATCTCTGGTTGCAATAATCTTACTTCGTCCAATAATAAGGCGACAAATACACGATACAAGTACCGATGGCCTTGGAATTTATAACGGTGAATCCATTCTTTGATTAATCCTTGATATAAATAGGGAAAATACAAGGGCCTTCCTTTGATTTTCTTACGTCCACCAATGGGACTAATACGATTTAGACATGTGGAACATAGATATTTATCGTCGATCCATTCCTCTCCACAGCCATAACATAAACCCTTTCGCTGAAACAAATGATCAATCACGGATCAGCCCTCGATAAGTTTCCACAAATTCCCGTATCCTGTCGGATAGTTTTGTGTTCCGGTGGAGAACAAAGTCATTTTTAATCATTTGATAAAGGGCTTTTTCCATGCCCACAAGGACCACGAGTTTTTTTGCCCGAGTAATGGCAGTATAAATTAAGTTTCGGGTCATCAATAAATATGGGCCAAAACCTACGGGGATGACAACAACGGGAAACTCTGACCCCTGGGCCTTGTGTATTGTGATGCAATAGGAAAGCTCTATTTGAAACAATTCATTTTTTGTATACTTTCCTTTTTTCCCCTCGTCAAAGATGATCTCCATTTTTTCATCCCCTTCGTCTAAAGCCGTAATCCTTCCCATATCTCCATTATAAACGCCCATTTCCTTTCGGTGATCCTCGTATTCAAATTCCTTTTCATAATTGTTTTGAATTTGCATGACTTTATCACGATCGCGAAATATCCGTTCACCGGAGACTATCTCTTCTTTATCTGGCGTTTTTGGATTGAGGACTTCTTGTAAGGCTTCATTTAATGCAATGGTACCAATTTCCGTCCTTTTCATCGGTGATAGTACTTGGATATCTTCCAACGGATCTAATTGATAATAATTCGGCAGACGATTAGCCACAAGCTGGAGGAGTTTTTTATGGATTTCTTGATTATTTTCACAGTGGATGAAAAAGAAGTCCTTTCCTTTTTCATTGACCCTCGGCATTTTCCCTTGATTAATCAAGTGGGCATTGATGGTAATATTCGAATCTTCCGTTTGCCGATAAATGGTTTTTAATTCAATGGTTTTGATCATTTTTGATTCCATCATATCCCCTAGGACATGACCTGCTCCAACCGAAGGTAATTGATCCACATCCCCAACAAAAACCATCCGCGTTTCATCGGGTACGGCATCGAGAAATGACTTCATTAAAAACATGTCGATCATCGAAGCTTCATCGCAAATAATCATATCCGTTAACAAAGGATCATCAAAATCTTTTTCAAAAAACATTTGATCACCGTCCAATGGCTTATAGCCCAATAATCGGTGAATAGTCTTTGCTTCATGATCGCAGGATTCTTCCATTCTCTTAGCAGCCCGTCCCGTTGGCGCACAAAGGGTAACATCCAATCCTTCATTGCGATAACTTTCCACAATTTCTTTGATAATCGTCGTCTTGCCCGTTCCAGGGCCTCCAGTAATGATTAATATCTTTTCCTCAAAGGAAGCTCGGATCGCTTCTATTTGCTCTTCACCCAAGGGGATCTCGCTATTTTTTATTATTTTTTCAATGGCGCGTTCTTGATCAATATAAAGATCCACTTCAGCCTCAATAATCCGAGCAAAACGGGCGGCCACCTTTTCCTCGGTTTCATACAATAAGGGGTGATAGCATATTTCCATCTCCTCTTTTTCGTCGAGTATCAAAGTATTATCGATAATAAGCCTTCCCAGGGATTCTTCGATCTTCCCTTCAGATAATTGTAGAAGTTTTGCGACTTTCTGGATTAATTCTTCCTTTGGTAGATATACATGACCGTTCCGCTGGGATTCATCCTCTAAAGTATAACGAACTCCTGCTTTTATACGAAAAAAAGAATCCATTTCTATTTTTTGACGCATGGCAATAGAATCGGCAATTTTAAAACCAATCCCCCGAATATCCTCAATAAGTTGATAGGGATTTGATTCAATTATATCTTTGCACCGATCTCCATATTCGTCGAGAATTTTTTTTGCCTGTTTCATCGATACTCCTAATTTTTGGAGATAAATATAATTTTTCGTATTGTCCGACTCTTCATTTAATTTCTTCTTTATTTTTTCCAATCGTTTCTTACCGATACCCGGTACCTCCAATAGACGATCGGGATCTTCCATGAGAATATCCAATGTTTTATCCCCGAAAACATCGGTAATGGCCTTCGATGTTTTCTTGCCAATATGGGGTAAGACCGCTTCCATATACCGCATCATTGCAATGACAGAATCAAAGCCACCTTTACGAATCTCCTCGACTTGTATTTGTTCCCCATGGACTGGATGATAGACCATATCCCCTGTGATATGCACCGTTTCTCCAGGGTAAATTTTAGGAATTGTTCCAACGGCCACAATTTCTCCATCTTCCGTATCGAGATTAATGACGCGGTATTGATTGTTTTCATTTTCAAAGATGATATTTTTTACAACAGCATCAATATCCATAATTCTCCCTCCTGGAAGAAAAAAACAGGCTTTTACTGCCTGTTATTTAGTCCATCTCTTCCCTGCGAATATCCGCGCCAAGTGCTTTTAATTTTCCTACAATATCATTATAACCTCGATCAATATGGTAGATATCCGAAACCGTTGTTTCTTCTTCTGTTGTTAATCCCGCCAAAACTAAGGCCGCTCCTGCACGTAAATCCGTCGCCCGAACTTTCGCTCCCTTTAATTGGGGGACACCGGCAATACGGGCTTCTGAACCATCAGTTGCGATAATTGCGCCCATCTTCGTCAATTCTTCCACATGCATGAAACGATTTTCAAACACCGTTTCTTCGACCTTCGATTGGCCATCGACAACGCTCATAAGGGCCATAAACTGTGCCTGGGCATCTGTGGGAAAACCAGGATAGGGTAAAGTTTTAATATAGGTTCCACATAATTTTTTATCGCAATATACCCGAATGGTATCATCTTCATTTTCAACGACTTTACATCCCATTTCCCGCAATTTTGCAATAACGGGTAAAATATGGGAAGTAATACAGTTTTTAATGGTAATATCCCCGCCGGTTATGGCCGAAGCCACCATAAAGGTCGTCGCTTCAATACGGTCGGGGATGATTTGATGAATAGTTCCCCCGAGCTTTTCCACACCGCGAATCCTAATGGTTGATGTGCCGGCCCCTTTCACATCGGCTCCTAATTTATTTAAAAAATTTGCCAGATCGACAATTTCCGGTTCCTTCGCCGGATTCTCGATCACCGTTTCCCCTTGGGCCATCGTCGCCGCCATCATAATATTTTGCGTTGCCCCGACGGAGGGGAAATCGAGATAAATTGTTTTTCCCACCAATCCATTTTCTGCCGTGGCCTCAATGACATAATCATCCACATTGAGTTCTGCTTCCAAGGCCTTAAAGCCCTTTAAATGTAAATCAATCGGCCGAGAGCCAATGGCGCATCCCCCGGGAAGGGATGTTCTCGTTTTACCAAAACGAGTCAATAAAGGTCCCATCACTAAAAAAGAAGCCCGCATCTTGCTCATTAATTCATAAGATGCTTCGTATTTATCAATACTTGAGGAGTCTATCCGAACTGTTGTATCATCTAAAAACTCCACCTTTGCCCCTAATTCTTGTAATACTTTTAAAATAATTTGAACATCTTTTAAATTGGGAACCTCTTCTAAAGTGATAGGCTCTGTGCCCAAAAGGGAAGCGGCGATAATCGGCAGTGCCGAGTTTTTTGCACCATCAATTTTCACCGAGCCCTTTAAAGGTCCCGATTTCTTAACAATGATTCTTTCCATCTATTCCTCCAAAATATCCTTATTATCATACTTATTCATAATCAGTATACCATAAAGATATTACAAGTGCTATGAAGCCCTTAAAATTCCTTTTTATGGGTATATATGTTATGATCAAAAGTAAATCAATGGAGGAAATTTCGAGATGAAAAAATTATCCACAAAAAAATTAACATTTATCGCCATGATGGGCGCCATCACGATCATCCTAGGTTTAACGCCCCTTGGCTTCATTCCCCTAGGCCTAATACGCGTCACCACTTTACATATTCCAACAATTTTAGCCGGAATCTTTCAAGGACCCATTGTCGGTGCCTTGACGGGCTTACTCTTTGGCTTATTTTCCCTTTTCCAAAACTTAAATGCACCAACTCCTCTGTCCTTTATGTTTTACAATCCCTTGGTATCTGTCTTTCCTCGGATTATGATCGGTATTGTATCGGCCTATGTTTATCGATTCTTTTCAAAATACACAAAATCCTATGTGGCCCTAGGTGCTGCTGGCATTCTGGGAACCTTAACGAATACGGTTTTCGTCCTTGGAATTGGTGGACTTCTTCACCATCGACAAATCTATGACATCATGAAGATTAAAGCGCCCATTTTCCTAGGAGGAATCGCCGCCACCAATTTACCACCTGAATTAATACTATCGGCAATAATCACCATTACCGTTGGTACAGGATTATTAAAATATCGAAAATAAAACACACCGGCGAGCCGATGTGTTTTATTCTTCCAGTTGAAGTTTTCTTTTTAAAGACAACTCTTTCTTTTTCGTTTGTAATAGTGAAAGGATTTCGTCATGATCTCCAGAGGAGATTTCCCAATCTATATTTTTAACTTTCTTTTCATGGGCATCATTTCGGCGAATCCAATCCTTTAAAATTTGGTGATATTCTCCTCGGTCCCACCATTCCAATTGTAGGACTTGATCTTTTTCATTGATTTTTAATTGGTCCATTTTTCTTTGGACTTGATCCTTTTCCAATAACTGAAATCTTTCCTCTAGGATTGCTATGCGATCATCGATATCCCTTTTCAAGTCAATTTGATATCCCTTTTCCATTTCACTCCGTAATTCTTTGGGTATATGTACTTTCCCTTTACATGGAGAAGTTCCATCGATGAAAACAACGGGACCTGTTCCTAATAATTGCTCAAAAAATAGGGATTCAAAGATTTTTTGTTGAGGTTGGACTTTTTTATCATCATGGATGAGCCCTTCACTGTAATTTGCCAATTGATCCAAGATAATGGCATCTTCTCCTAATTCCTTTAATCCTTGAAGGATTTTTTCAACTCCTGCACCGGGTAGACCATGGAGGACAATATATTCTTTTTTGCAAATTTCTCGATTCAAATGGTGATGAATATATTGTCGATAACCTTTATATCCGGTTTTCAACCGTTTCACGGGGATATTTAAATGAACAAAGATATCCGTTAAAATTTTCGAGCGATATCCCCCACGATCACAAAAAAACACCACTTGCTTTTGTTGTTGCAACAAATTAATATATTCAAAGATTAATGGTAATTTCTCCGAAACAAAGTGAACAGCCATTACCTTTGCCCGATTATGTTCTCCCCGATTGTATTCAATGGACACTTCTTTTCGTTCTTTTTCATCTAAAATCGGTAGGGAGATTGCACCGGGAATCGTTCCTTTATCGTATTCTCTTCTCGTTCTTAAATCCACAAATATCTTTTCTTTTTCAAAGGAAAAAATATCGGGATATTTTATATCGACTTTCATTGGCCACTTCCTAATAGGGTTTATTGACATAATCATGGATCTTCGATCGACGGAGGCCTTCGGTAAAATGGCGCCTTTTTTTTAAATATTGATAAATTTTTCGATCCAGGGAATGTAAAATTGCTTTATCGTAATTCTTCAATACGATTTCAATTAGCTCATTGCCCAATCGCTTCGAATCCAATTGGATAAAATAAGCCTCAATTTCTCCATCATCAACGAGTTCTAAGATTTGAAAGATCACCTGATCCTTTTGTCGATAGTAATTATCACGGCGATTAAATTCTAATTTTTGTTTTTTTCTACCTCGCCGATCTTTCCGACAGGCTATGGCAATATTGTTATGATGCTTCGCTAAAAGATTATAATAATGGTAATTATATAAACCTTGATCAATATTCTCGATTTTTACATAGGGTTTCATTCCGTGATGTTCAATACATTGAATATTTTTACGTATAAAATCTTCTTTCGTTATTTCCTTTCGATCGAGTCTTTCAATTAATTCGTTCCTCGTTTCCATGAAAAGTTTTAGTCGCTTTTGATCCGTGATCATAATCACTCAACTTTCTAAAAAAAGAGCATCGATGGATGCCCTTTTGTCTCGTATATTATAAATGTAAAACTTCGGCGTCGTTTTGATATTTCTCTGGGATTTGATCTCTTTCGAGATTCATGCCGATGAATAAATCGACTTCAGCTATTTCCGATAATTTTTCTAAATCCTTTGAAATTTCTTCTAAATTATCTTCATTAATATCAACAATTTCATAAATTCCATCGATGTAAATTTTTTCAATATCGTAATCCCTCGACATAATGCCCGAAAGAAAACCATATAGGCGTTCCGGAGTCCTAATGTCGTAATCTGCCGCGTTGATCAGTCTTACTTGATAATCAAGGGTAAAAATGTGGGAGTCGTCAGTATCGATGAAGACAATGTTTCCAGGACCTTCTTTTTTATCTTTATTCGCTTCATCAATAAGCCATTTTGTTTTTCCGCTTCCCGATGGCCCCAATATAAATTTAATCATATGATCACTACCTTTCTCTATTTATTATATAATAAAACAACATTTTTTTCATCTATTGTTTCATCTTCTTTCATGGGATATTGTCCTAGAGCAATATTCCGTCTTTTTCTAACAAATCACCTTGAAACGCTTTTTTTTCTTCCAAGAGCTCTTCAATTTGATCACGAATGATCCACCAAGAACGTCCCCAATTACAAAATACCGTATTTTCCTCCGGCATTCGCCCCACTAAACGCTGCACGGCGATGGCAGGATCTAAGTACCGCAAAAACAACACCACCCGCTGGACATATTCCTCTAGTGGGATTATCTCCAATTTTCCCCTTTGATATTCTTTTTCCATAAGGGTATTTTTAGGAATGTAAAGGGAATGGATTTTAACCTCATCGGTGTGGAGATAGGATAGGAGTTTTGCCGCCTCAATAATATCTTCTCTCTTTTCTTCCTTGGGCCCGATGATCAAATGGGTACATATCTCGAAGCCACGGTGTTTTATCCGTAAAACCGATCGGATATAATCAGCAATTCCATGGCCCCGGTGATATTTTCTAAGGATTTCTAAATTTACCGACTGTAAACCCAGTTCAAAAATAATATCGATGGAATACTTTTTCGATAAGTTTTCGAGAAAATCCAAATGTTTTTCGTTGACACAATCTGGCCTTGTCGATAGACAAAGTCCGACAATATCCTCTTTTGCAGCTTCGGTCATGATTTCTTCAAAGAGGGGAAGGGGCATATAGGTATTGGAATAATTTTGAAAATAAGCGATGAATTTTTTTGCCCCATATCGTGACGCAATATATTTTCGATTTCGGTATAATTGCTCCTTTACCGATAATTTTGGTGATAAGTTTTCAAAAGAGCCTCCACTTTCACCGCAAAAACTACAACCACCTGTTCCTATTCTCCCATCTCGATTAGGGCATGTATTGTCTAGTTTTATCGGTAATTTATAGGTCTTTTCACCATATTTTTTCCTAAGACTTTCCGAATACACCGTATATCTTTTTGTCAAGATCAAACACCTTCTTCAATACTTTGCCTACGCCATCTTGATTGTTATCAAATTCTGTAATTAAATCTGCTTTTTCTTTAATTTCTGTCGTTCCATTGACCATGGCGATACCTAGGCCTGCTTTTCGGATCATTCGGATATCATTATTATCATCACCAATGGCAATCATTTGATCCATAGAAAGTCCCTTACGATTTAAATACATATCGATGGCTCGATCCTTCGTCGCCCTTGGGTTTTGAATTTCATAAATCATTGAATGGGGATCAAAGGCCCGTATTAAATGAGTGGAACAGGGAATGTCCAATTGGCTAATGGCCTTTTCAAAACCGAGAAGCTTTTCACGATCATCGATATAAACAATGGACAATACCTTGGGTACTTTCTCATAATTTATGAAGTATTCCAGTTCCTTTAAATCTGCCACGGAGCCCCGATGGTAATCCATTCCTGCATTTTCCGGAAGTAAGAGTGATTTTTCCGGATCAATAATGTAGAGATAGGGAAGAAGGGCTCTTTTACGCCCTTCGTTATATACTTCATCAACAATTTCTTTCGATACCGTTTGTTCCAATAATATTTTTCCCGGTGCCTCTTCAACAATGGCGCCATTATTGGCGATTATCGTAAATGGAAAGTCCATGGCCAAAGTCATCTCCCTGGCCTTGGACAACCCCCTTCCCGTGGCAATGATGATTTCCATACCCTTTTTTCTTAATCTTCGAAGAATTTTCAAATTAAAAGGCGATATCCGTTTCCCATCATCGACCAAGGTACCATCTAAGTCTAAGCAAACACCTCTATACATTATTCTTCTCGAATATCGATGTCTTCCCCTTCTAAAAATAAATTTTCGAAGGTTGCCTTTACTTGATTGTATTCGTCATCGGTGGCAATGGCGTCTAGTTCCAGCTGATCTTCCTCTTCCACAGGAATATAGCGATACAAATAGACTTCTCCCCCGTCGGTAACTAGAGCAATATAATCTCGTTCTTGTTCTTCGACTTCAAATATCCCTAAAATACCACAATCAATTTGAGTATCATCATCCAATGTTAATGTGATTTTATCGAGCATTTCTGTGATTTCGCCATCATGTTCTTCCCCATGATGATCGCAACCACAACCGCATCCATGTCTTTCTTCGCTCATTTTTCCTCCTTCTACTTTCTATAACTGTTTTAATAATTCCACAAGATAATCATAGGTTCGGTCCACGGAAGAAAGGGAAACCCGTTCTTTTGGCGAGTGGACATCCCACATATTGGGACCTATGGAAACGGCATCTAAATGTGGATATTTCGACTCAAATACTGCACATTCCAAGCCTGCATGGATCACCGTTACTTCCATTTCTTTTCCAAACATTTCCTTATATACCTGGGTGCATATTTCTTGTAATTGTGAATCTTCTTTAAATTCCCAGGGTTCATAGCTTCCTTCTGTGGAGATGGAAGCACCATGGTTCTTCAAGATCTGTTCAATGCTTTTTTGTAATTCATCCATTTGATCCTTCTTTGATGAACGAATGGATAATACGAATTCCACTTCATCTTCTTTGGTTTCGACGATGGCAAAATTATCCGAAGTTTCTACAATACCCGAATACTGTCCTGTCATATATCCCCTGGGGCCATGGGGCAATCCCCCAATTAGTCCCAATAGATTGGATGATTGGGTTTTATCCAATGCCTTTTCTTTGTCTATTTCTTTGAAACAACCTTTGAAATCCCCGTATTTCTCTTTCCATTCATTCCATTGATTGTCATCCCATTGAATTTCATGATCCGTGGCGAAGCGAACTTTTGCCTCCGATGGAATGGCATTGTGTTTACTTCCCCCATCAAAAGAGATGAGATAAATATCTTCTTTCCATTTTTCCAACATTTTGGCTAATACTAAAATACCATTGGGGATATCTTGGTGGATCTCCATTCCAGAATGTCCACCGGGTAAACCGTAAATTTCCATTTCATAGAAATAGCCCGGGATCTCTTCCTTTTCTATGGCAAGTGTTCCATGGAGATTGACTCCACCTGCACAACCTACCGTTAGAACTCCTTCTTCTTCTGTATCAATATTGATCATGCGCCTTCCTTTAAGCCACTGATCGCTCATGGCATTTGCTCCAATTAGGCCTATTTCCTCCCCCGTTGTAATAACAACTTCCAAGGGAGGATGCTCTAAATGATCGTCTTCAAGTATCTTCAATGCCATCGCCACTGCAATCCCATTATCCGCCCCTAATGTAGTGTTTTTTGCGTATAAAATATCGCCATCGGTTTCCAGCTCCAAAGGATCCGTTGAAAAATCATGATCCGAGTCTTTCTCTTTAACACAGACCATATCCATATGGCCTTGTAAAATTACCGCTTCTTTATTCTCATAGCCCTTTGTTCCCGGCTTTCGAATCAAAACATTTAAGGCTTGATCGGTCTCTGCTTCCAAGTTCCATTCTTTCGCCTTTGTCATTAAATATTCATTAATCCTCGCTTCATCATTGGAACAACGAGGTATTTGTGAGATCTCTTTAAAATAGTCCATTACTGTTTTCATTGGATCACCTTCCTGCTAATACTTATACCCTTTCTCGTTGAAAATAATAGTAAAATCATTATACCATCATCACGGCTTTTCAAAAAGAAAAGAACCTTAAATCCACGATGATTTAGGTTCTTTTTTCATTCTAGTAATTTTTTTCTACTTTGTATTGTCCTTGAAGTTCTTTACATTTTTCTAGATAAAGTTCTTGTTGTTTTCGTAAAGTTATTTGTTGGATAATTTGATTTTTCACTTGATCAAATTCCATAGTTGTCGGTTCGTTTTTTTCATCTAAACGGATAATATGATATCCGAATTGACTTTTTACAGGTCCGGCAATCTCACCAATTTCTTGTGTTAATAATGCCTTTTCAAATTCAGGAACCATTTGACCTTGGGCAAATTGTCCTAGATCCCCACCTTTTTCCTTCGATGGACAAGTGGAGTATTCTTTTGCAGCTTCTCCAAAATCCTTGCCCTTATTGATTTCTTCCAAAACTTTATTTGCCACATCTTCCTCTTCCACTAAAATGTGGGCGGCTTTGAAATTCGCTTTTGTTTGGAATTGATCTTTATGTTCTTCATAGTATTTTTTAGCATCTTCCTCTTGAACATCAACTTGACGTAATAATTTATTAATGGCGAATTGCTTTAATTGTTGTTCTTTAATTCGCTCCACTTCTTTTAAGAATTCTGGATCTTCATCATAGCCTTTTTCTTTAGCTTCTAAATACATTAACTCTTGATTCACCAATTCATCGGCGACTTTTTTAATTCCATCTTCATTATTTAATTGGGCTCCTTGGGGTCCCATTAATTGAATAAATTCTTGGACTTCTCCTTTTGTAAGTTCTTTTCCTTCGACTTTTGCCATCACTTTTGAATCTGACATTTTCTCTCTCCTATCTTTTAATTCGAATACCATGTTTGTAAAATTCTATTTGTTTAGTTTTGAGTAGTCGCCCCACGGCCCTTTTATAGGCCGATTTGCTAATTCCGAACAAATCTCGGATTACCCGGGGATCACTTTTATCATTACACGGAAGAAATCCGTGCTCTTCTACTAGTGTATCATAAATCAGCTGTGCATCTCGGTCCATTTGTAAATGGGCCCTTTCGCGACAGGAAAGGTCTAAGCGACCATCTTCTTTCACATGCATAACTCGGGCCTTAATTTCATCTCCCGGTTCTAGAATCCCTTGATAATTCTCCCGCCGAATTAATCCTTGATACTTTTTATCGACAACGACAAAGGCACCTATTTCGGGCACAATATTGTAAACCATCCCATTGACTTCATCATTTTCTTCAAATTGATCCGTCCCTTGTAAATGTTTCTGGATTTGCATCGATCCACAAAGTCGATTGGATTTGTCGATGTAAACGGCGACAAAATAATTTTTCCCTTGCACCACATGTCCCTGCTGTTCGGAAAAGGGCAGAAACAAATCCTTCTTTAATCCCCAGTCTAGGAAAGCGCCAATATTGGTAACGCTGACACAATTTAAGGGACCGACTTCTCCTCGTTTTAATTTTGGATGATCTAAAGTCCCTTTAATATCGCCATCATCATAAAGGAATACCCGTAACTCTTCCCCCTTTTCAAGGTTTTTTTTCTCATCTAAAAGTACCCGTTCACCTTTATCATTTTCTAAAAGAGGGAATCCCTTCTTTTGGCCGATTACTTTCATATTTTCAAATTGTCCTAAATTCATAATATCCTTTCTACTCGTTCAAAAATTTTGAACGTATTCTTCGGCCGGTTTTCGTACCGGCTAAGCCGCCAATTCCCGTTTCCCGCAGGGCCGTCGGCAACATTTTTCCGACATCATTCATTGCTTGGGTAACTTCCTCAAAGGGAACAATGCTTTTTACTCCCGCCAATGCCATATCTGCACTGATAACGGCATTAACTGCCCCATTGGCATTTCGAAAAGTACAGGGATATTCCACAAGACCGGCAATAGGATCACAAACCAGACCTAATATATTGATTAAGGCAATGGAGGCCGCATGGAAACATTGTTCCACGGTTCCATTTCGTAATTCCACAATGGCCGCTGCTCCCATGGATGCCGCTGAACCTGTTTCTGCTTGACATCCTCCTTCTGCTCCGGAAAAGTTTGCGTATTTCCCTATAATCTGCCCAATTCCAATGGAGGTCAATAGGGCATTGGTTAACTCATCTTTTTTAAAACCATATTCTTCTTTCATCATCATTAATACCGCGGGGAGTATTCCCGAAGCACCGGCCGTTGGCGATGCGACAATTCTTCCCATGGATGCTGAAGTTTCCAGTGTGGAGAAAGCCATCGCCATTAATTGAGCCATGAAAGGACCAGATACCGGCTCCTCTTTACTATATAAAAACATTCGATGGGCAAAGCCGTCGATCATTCCCGTATTGGTCGATCGTGGCTCTTCTAAGGTCTTTCGAGAGGATTCTTCCATAACATCAATCATCGATGATAATTTTAAAATGATTTGTTCCTTACTCGTTCTCGTATTTTCCGAATCATGGTCCAAAACAATATCATAAATCCTGCAATGATTTTTTTGGCAATATTCAATGACTTTTTCTTGTGTATTAAACATCTAATCACCTGAATCTTTTTGATAAATACCGTGCAAAGATGAATCGTTCATCGTCAAAAAGTATTTCCTTCGTACGTTCATCGAGATAACGATCAATCTCGCAGAATACCGTAGCAATTTCGCGATCCCGTACCGTCGATAAATTCTCAATATTATAACCTCGATCATAAAGGGTTTGGGACAAAAAGGCAATGACCCCTCTTTTATCAATATATTTTAAAACAATCGTTGGATTTTCAAAATTCAAATCGACTTTAACGCCATCTAAATCAATAATGCGAATATTGCCACCGCCAATGGAGGATCCCGTCACCGTGGAAATTTCTCCATTCTTTTTGTACATTACAATTTTTGCCGTATTGGGATGGACATCGCCTAAATCTTCAAATAAGAATTGATACTCCAATCCTTCTTTTTTCGCATAATCAAAAGCCTTTCTTATCCTTTCATCATCGGGTTGAAATCCTAACAAACCTGCAACTAAAGCCCGATCGGTACCGTGACCTCGATAGGTCTTTGCAAAGGAGCCGTGGAGGATAAAATCAACTTTCTCAACATCATTTTCACCAATTTGCCTTGCCACTCGGCCGATGCGAACGGCGCCGGCCGTATGGGAACTGGACGGTCCAATCATAATAGGACCAATAATATCAAAAATATTATATTGCATGATCTTCTTCCCTTTCTAATTCATAGGTGAAACCCTCACCTAATACTTCTGAAACATAGGAAATCGAAATAAATGCCTTGGGGTCAATCTCTTTTACTTTATTTTTTATGCGAATATATTGCCCCCGTGAAACGATGGTATTGATAATATGACGATCTTCTAGAGAATATCCCCCTAGGGCATTGTAAATCGTCGATCCTCGATTGATTTCTTTAATAATATAATCGTTAATTTCAAAGGGATGGGTACTGGTAATAAACATATTTACCTTCGTATTAAAACCGGCAATGGCTTTATCGACAACAAAGGAGTTAATTAAAATTCCAAAAAATGAGTACATGAAAATCTCTTTTCCAAAAGCCATGCCCCCGACAACAACGGTGATAAAATCTGCAATATAAAGCCCTTTACCAATATCTAAATTGAAAAACTTTTTCAAAATCATCGCGACAATATCGGTACCGCCTGTCGACGCATTTTGATTAATCACCATGGCAACGCCGGCCGCTGAAATTAAAATTCCCACAAGCATATTTAATAGGACTTCCCCCGTCATCGGTTTAAAATCCGGATAAACCAATTCAAATAAATAAATAAAACCGGAGATCAACAATGATGAAACGACGGATTTTGCACCAAAGGCCTTACCTAGAATTAAAAAACCCAAGATGAATAAAATAATATTACACAGAAACATAATAATCCCCGTCGGTATCTGTGGAATAAAGTGATTTAGACCAATGGCAAAACCCGCCAATCCACCAACGGTTAAATTGTCGGGTATCATAAAGAAATAAACGCCAACGCTACATAATAAAGAACCTAAAACAATAATGAGATTTGTTTTTGCATTTTTCATCCATAAACCTCCTTAAAAACAATTATAATGAACCGATAGTATTATATCACGTTTTTCAAGGAGATTCATTCTTTTGTCAAGAATCCTTTCTCTTCTTTCATAAATTTCTTGATTTCGTTAATTTGTCCTTTATCCCCTGGGAAATCATCCTGGAATCTCGAATCTTTTGACGGGCAATTTTTTGAACATCACGATTTGCCACTTGATCCATCATAAAAAGGCCTTCTTCCGGATGATTGAGTGTTAATTGTTGCAAATACCATCCTTTCGCCATATTAAGATAGTACTCATCCCCTGGGGCCGAAAGGACTTTTATGGCAAAGTTTTTTTCATAATCATCGCCGGTGAAATTTCTTAAATGAAAAACGATGGCAAATCGTCGAGTATAAAGATGATCCGATTCTAACCAAGGATTAATATACGGAAGATAATCCCGAGTATCCCCTGCTTTTGGGCGAATAAGATCGCAAGTCGCCCAATTGTCCACAAAGGGAAGTAAATCTTGTAATTTTGAGATTACTTCATTAAAATCGGTCATCTCATTAATCATCAGAGCATGTAGATTGTACTCATCATAATACTTATGGGGCAGTTCCCAATGAAAATCTTTTTGATCGAATTCCCTTGCGATTTTTCGTAATTGGGGAATTCGAACGCCTAGGATTTTTTCTTTGGGTAAATTAGGAATTAGAGAAGATTGAAATTCTTTATACCCATCATCGGCATATTTTTTTAAATCCACCATGAAATCACCTCTAAAGATTAAAGATACAAATTTAAACGAAGATCATAAATTTCCTATCTTTACTTAAAACATCATGAAATAAGCTCATAAAACTCGATCTCTTCTATCATTTATTATATCATGTTCCAAATCTTAGAAACAATGTGTAATTCACTTCAAGGATCTTTTTTCTTGTCTCTTTTCTCTAAATGTTATATTGTATTTATGAAGGAGTATTATGAATCGAGAATATCAATATGAACAATTAATCCAATTGAATAAGAATTTTTTATTTATCGACTTGCGTTCTCCCTATGAATATACGAAAGAAACGATCCCCGGTGCAATTAATATTCCCATCCTTGACGATGAAACCCGGGTCAAAGTTGGGACATTATATGATCACGATCATTTTTCCGAAGCAAAATCAGCGGGGGTTCAATTTGTTTGCAAAAATCTTCCAAAAATCATACAGATGATCTTAGATTTAGACGAAGAAAAAACACCGGTTTTATTTTGTTCCCGTGGAGGATATCGAAGCACCATCTTATTTGAATTGTGTAAAGACTTAAATATTCCTGTTTATAAAATACATGGTGGATATAAAGATTATCGCCGATTTATACGAAAGAAATTAAAGGAACAAATTCTCTCCTTTCATTTCGTCACATTATACGGTTTAACCGGTACTGGAAAAACAAAGATTTTAAAAGAATTATCCCATTTAGGGGCACAGGTCTTGGATATTGAGGATTTATGTAATCATCGCGGATCTGCTTTAGGTCATATTGGACTAGGCGAACAGCCCTCTCAAAAGATGTTTGAATCCATTTTATATGAACATTTATCGAATTTTCATAAAAGCCAAATCATCTATACCGAAGGGGAAAGCCAACGGGTAGGAAAATTACTCCTCCCCCAAAGTCTATACCAAAAAATCAATGAAGACACAAAAATTCTAATTACGGCGAGCATGAACAAACGAATCGCCATCATCAAAGAAGAGTATACCCATTATCCAAAATCCCTCCTCCATGAAACCATTGGTAATTTGAAAAATATACTACCGCCAAAAAAACTCCGGCAATTTCAAGAACAAATCGAGGACGAAAACTTCGAAGCCCTCATCCGAGAATTAATGGTCCATTATTACGATCCCAAGTACCGCCACGGCCATCACCATTTTGAAAAACAATTTGAAAATATCGATGAAAAGAAAACAGCCCTGGATATCCTCGAAAATTATGGCCTTTAGAAAGCCGGGGATATATAATATCTTTCGAGACTTTTTTTCCATTCTTCTATTTAAGGCATGGATTTCTCCCTCTGCTACTAATCACCGTTTTAATCCTTATTTATCTTTCATAAAAAATCCAGCGCTAAGATTTTCTTAGTGCTGGATTTAATTGGTAAACCTACAGTTTACATCCATTATCGTCAGGTACTACATTCATCAGTTACTTCTTTTACCTTTTGAAATAAATCTTTATTCCCATGATCATCGATAAGTTCCACATTTCCTCGGTAGTCTTTCAGTTCTTCTTTTAATTCTTCCAAACTGACTTTCTCATCATTTAAATAAATTTCATCGCCGGATACACGGACAGAATTCTCGACTTCCAATATATCCGTTAAGGTTTTGCTTTCTTCTGTTTTTTGAGTTTTCCTTCGCCCTGGACCGATAAAATATGCGATGACGATTAGTCCAATCGCGATAATTATTAATGGAATTAACCAGTTTCCCGTACTTTTTCTTTTCATTTCATTTTCCTCCACTATTTAATTTCATTGAATGTATTGCCATGTTCAATATCCCCATATTGAAAACCTCGCATAAACCATTCTTTTCGTTGTTCCGAAGTACCATGGGTAAAAGTGTCAGGATTGGCATAGCCCACCTGTCCTTTTTGAATCGTATCATCCCCTACTGCATGGGCCGCACTCATGGCTTCTTCAATATCTCCGGCTTCTAGATATCCTTTTTCTTGGATATATTTTGTGAAGACGCCGGCAAAATAATCGGCTTGTAGTTCCAAGGCTACACTATAACGATTGTATTCCTTCTCTGGAATTTGTCCTTGCAGTTTGTGTACTTGATTTAGAATTCCCAATTGATTTTGAACATGATGTCCAACTTCATGGGCTAAGACATAGGCCATGGCATAATCTCCACCATCGGCACCAAATCGATGGACTAAATCATCGTAAAAACTGACATCCATATATATTTTCTGATCGGCCGGGCAATAGAAGGGCCCCATTCCCGAAGAGGCAAGGCCACAGCCCGATTGAACCTGCCCGTGATAGAGAACCATGGACGGCTCAATATAATCACTTTCAATCCCTGGATGTTCTTTAAAAATTTCGTGCCACACATCTTCTGTGTCTTTTAAAACGACACTTACAAACTCTTCCAGTTCCTGTGTATTTCGATCCCCCATGGATTCATGGGTTTCCACTGGCATCGTACCGAGAACTTGTAAGGGATTACCCCCCATTAAAAATATAATAATCATTAAAATAATCAGTCCCGGTCCTCCGACTTTTAACGGCATACCGCCTCCGCCTCCAGATCGACGCTCGACATTCGAGCTAGACTGACGTCCCTTCCACTTCATTTATTCTCTCCCTTCGATTCCTTCAATAATCTATCCATTTATACCCGGACAAGGGAAAGATTAACAAAAGAAGAGTGGAAGAGTTCTCTTTTCCCTCTTCCACGATATTATTTCTCTAATTTTTCATAAATCTCTAAAAACTCTTCGACAAGCTTCGATAATAACTCCGTTTGCATCATTTGATCTTCCGCATGAACGAGAATTAATGAAAAATCTATATCTTTTTCGTTCAATTCTCGAGTTATGAGTTCCATATGAACCCTATGGGCTTTCAATTGATCTTCTTCTGATTCTTTAATTTTCTGTCGAGCTTTCTCAAAATCTCCCTTTTTCCCCGCATTTAGCGCTTCATAGAGTAGGGATTTCGCATCCCCTGAATGGGTAATTAAACCAAAACAAATTTCTTCCAATGTTTTCATTACTATTTCCTCTCAAGTTTTGCCATTCGGCGATCCATATATTCCTGAAGCCATTTTTCCGTGGCTTCTTCGTGGATTGTTTTACCATTCTCCCGTCGGCAGAGATATACCGTCGGCTCTTTGTTTTCTAAAGCAATCACGAAGGAAAAATCTTCAATATTACTCGCCGCTCCAAAATTACCTTGATCATCAATGGCGATTACCGATAAATCACGGGGGCTCTCCTTATAAATATTTTTTTCCAATGTATTTATCCCATGATCACAAGCTTCTTGTGGACTCTCCCCTCGTTCCATTCTTTTCACAATTTCATAAGAGATACAACCTTTCATTAAATCCTCTCCCATTCCCGTTGCAGAAGCTGCACCGACGCCATTTAATGCGTAATAACCGCCGCCTGGGACTGGGGAATCTCCAATTCTACCAGGATGTTTCATAAAAAGACCACTTGTAGAAGTGCCGGCATAGGTATCTCCCTTAGTATCTACCGCCAAAATTCCGACAGTATCATGACCAGCATAGGGCGTTAATTCTTCCTGTTCTTCTTTTAAACGATTCTCGTAATGGATCCTCCCTCGATCCGTCAGCATTTTTTCCTCTTCAAAGCCCTGATCAATGGCATATTGCCTAGCCCCTTCTCCTACTAGGAAATTATTAAAAGGTTCTTTCGATAATCGGATAGCCACTTGAATGGGATTCTTAATATCTTGCATTGCTCCCACAGCGCCAAAACTCAAATCACTTCCTCGCATAAAGCCAGCATCTAATTCCACAACACCATCACGATTGGGTAAGCCACCATAACCTACGGATTTAAAAAAAGGAAAATTTTCTACTTCACTAATGGCCAACGATAAAGCTTCTTCTCCAGATCTTCCCTCTTTTAAAAGATCCATGGCTTTTTCAATCCCTTCTAGTGCCATGCGCCAGGTTCCAATCATTGCGTACATCGAAATCCCTCCTCTAGTAAATAAATGCCACGGGCATAAATTCTCATTATTCTTTTGAGATCTACTAAATTCATCCATTCATCAGGCAAATGGCCAATGCCCTTTTGACCAGGAAAGGAAGGGCCAAAGGGGATAATATTTGGTATTATCTTCGCATAAGTCCCCCCTGTCGTCGTTAAAGGTTTGCTCTCTAAATCTTCAAAATCTTCAAAGGCTTTTGTCAGAATGGATACGGTTTTCGAGTTTTTACCAAAGTTTACGGTTTCAAAAGATCTTGGATATTCCCATTGAAATAAAGACAATTCTTTTTCTAAATATTTTTTTGCTTCATCGACATGAATAAGGGCCGGTAAAACCAAATTTCCTTTCATCACAAGTTCTTGATTTTCAATGAAAAGCTCATATCCACGGATTTCCATAGCCCCAAAATCTTGATCTACTTTTGTAAAACCCAATGCTTTTCCTCCACTAGAGTCTGGAAGAATTTTTTTTGCGATTTGATCCAGAGCTGGATTTAAATCCTCGCTACATTTAAATGGAAAACTCCCATGGAAAACAACCCGTCCTTTTTCCCCGTAGATCGCGGGAAATTTATTATCCGGTGTAAAACCAGTAATCGGTTCTTTTTCTTGACTCAAATAATATTCCATATCTTTAAAACCCGTTTCTTCATTGGTTCCAAAGACTATTCGTATTTCTTTTTTCGGTTTCCATCCAAGATTTTTTAAGATTTGTAAGGCATATAAACAAGCCAAGATCGGACCTTTATTATCCAATACTCCACGACCATAAATCTTTCCATCTGCTATCTCACAGCCAAAGGGTGGATACGTCCATCCTGTTCCTTCGGGGACTACATCTAAATGTCCAAAAACTCCGATATAATCGAGAGAATCACCGAATTTTACATAACCGTAATATCCTTGATTCTTTTTCGTTTCAAAGCCCATATTCTCTCCCATGGACAAAGCAAGATTTAAAGCATTATTGATCTCTTCTCCAAAGGGCATCCCTTCTTTTCTTTCTCCTTCTTTCGAGGAAATGGCGACGAGCTTCTTTAAATCCTCTAAATATTCTGGAAATAATCCTTCGACCTCATTTTTTATATCAGAAACTGGAATTGCCATATAAATATTCCCCC
>JAUNVW010000010.1:0-13712 GCA_030540635.1 Tissierellia bacterium
TAGGAAGGGAATTTGAAGGTCTGAATACAATGTTCCTTTATAATTTCTGGGACATGATGGGTGACGATGAAGATGTATCGATCATCGATGGATAGGATTTCATCGGCAATGAGCTCAATATTTTTCTTGTCAATATTGGCAAAAGGTTCATCCAGTATCAGTATTTCCGATGGGCGTAATATTGATCGAGCTAGATTAATTCTTTTAGCTTCTCCGCCGGAGAGATTAATCCCTCCATGTTTTAAATTTCGATGGTAAATCGAATCGTCGATGAAACTTTCAAGGCCTAGCCCCTTGAGAATGTTTTGGATTTTTTCTTGATCGTAGTTTTGATATAGGGTGATATTATTTTTTACCGTATCATTTAATAATCGAGGTTCTTGACGGGTGATGGTGATGAGATCAAAGAGATTATCGATCTTTTCATGATCTACGCCGTTGAGGGTAATGGCTCCGTGATCGAGATCATAATAGTCCAACAATAGATTCATGATGGTTGATTTTCCGCTGCCTGATTCTCCCGTAAAAAGATAAATGCCTTTTTCTTTAATCGTTCCGTTAAAATCTCGAATGACCGGTGCTTTTTGTGGATCGTAGGAAAAACCCACATGATCAAAATGAATCGGCGAGATCTCTTTCACTTGAGTACCAATTTTTTTCTTTATTTCTCGAGGTTTTTTGATTTCATCTTCTATATTTTTCAAAGGTACATGGACACGATTAAACACATTCATATAAGGGCTTACCATATTCATATTCGTTTGTAGGCGTTGCATTAGCTCAATGGCGGCGACTAAATGGACTAAGGAAATTTGTCCATTCATTAATAAATATGAGGAATAGATAATGACGAAAAGCAAAGATATATGGGAAATTAAACTACCGATACGCGTAATGGTGGCGATGGTAATTTGTAGGGTCAAGGCTTTATCTTTTACATGTTCTGCTCTTTTTGAAAAGATTTTTTCGATTCGATCTTTAATATTAAAATTATAAATGGTTTCAAAGCCCCGTAGGAAATCTTTGAAAGATCCCATCATTTCATTTTCAGCTTCTACTTGCTCTTTTGTTTTCTTTTGAATGATTCTTTTTGTTATCCGGGGTAAGATCAAAGAAGGACTAATGAGCAAGAATATGACCAAGCTTAATTTTAAATGAATATAAACGAGACAGATAAAAGTAAACAAGGTTTCATAAATAATTTGTTGGAAGGTAAACCAAGTTTGAAAAAGTGATTGATGAACACTTTCCATTTGGTTGGTGTAAAGATTTAAATATTCTTTTTCCGGTTTTTCCATCCATTGCCGAAGGGGGCGTCTTAACAGGCTGTTGAAAAAATTTTCCCGAAGATCTCGCATTTGCTCTGTTTTAAACTGGAGAAAATAACGACAGTAAATATAAAAGGTTAAACATTTTAGGAGGATAATCGACAAAAAGATAAAGATGAAATAAAGAAATTTCTCCCAGTTTCTATCAATAGCCACATCTAAAAGATAACCTTTGAAAAACTCAAAGAGTATGAGGAAAAGAGAGGTAAGGATAATATTAATTTGGGCAATTATAAATCCTCGATCTTTTTTAAAGAGGTATTTCTTCATGGCATATTCCTTCCTTGAAATAATATATTTTATCGAATAGCTTTCGTTTTTCCGGTGTAAACTGATGGGAAATGATAATTACTGTGGCGTCAAGTTGTAGAAGATAGTTCTCAATGCGATCCACATTTTCTGGATCTAGATTTGCCAAAGGTTCATCGAAAATCATAATGGGCCGTTTCCTTAGACTGGAACGCACCAGGGATAGCCGTTTCTTTTCACCGCCGGAAAAGTTGACTCCTTCTTCTTTAATAACACTTTCTAAATACTTTGCATTATGGAAAGAAGATAAACCAAATTCATCAAGTAAAGAAAAATCATGGTTTTTCTTTTGATCAAATAGAGATAAATTATCTTCGAGGCTTTCATTAAATAAGGTGGCCTCTTGGGCAGTGTAAGTTAAAAGATCATAAAGATTTGCAATTTCATCAACGGGGACATCATTAATTACAATTTGACCTTTCCTTAAGGGATAATGGCGAAGCAAAAGCTTGAAGCAAGTGGACTTTCCAGAACCACTGGATCCCATAATGAGGTATTTCCCCTTCGGTTTAAAGTCCATGGAAAGATCGTGAAAGAGATCCTTATCGTCGAATCCAAAACTTACCTGGTCAAAATGAATCGTCAGATCTTTTTTGGGATCGAGGAAAGTTTTTTCCGATGTTTCTTCCTCTACATTTAAAAAGTCATCGATGGATTTAAGAATAGGCCTAACAGAAATCAGCTCTTGCAGTCTTTTTGACATCCAGAACATGGGCCGGGCAAATCCTTCAGCTAAAGAGAGAATGGAGAAAAACATTCCAGGACTTAATTCTCGAACAAATACGAGATAGCTCAGATATAAGACAACGAGACCTCTGGAAAGTAAAGTCACCAAATAAGAAAGGCTAAATGACTTGGAAAATTCTCGCTCAAATTCCGATTCTTTATGATAATACTGAGTGTTGGAAGAATGGAATTTCTCCTTTACAACAGAAGAGATTTTAAAGTTTTGGATTAGCTCCATACTAAAGATCCAATCGGTAAAACCTTCAAGATGATGTTCAAAGCCGGTCATTTTTTCTTGGGCTTTTTCAAAAACTCTCTTTTCCATTAATTTTGGGACAAAAACAGCACCGGTAAATAGGAAAACACAAAAAATTGCAATATTAAAATTTAAGTAGAAAAGGGTAATGGCGATAAATACGCTTTGAAGAAGCATTTGTACTAATTGCGCAAAAGGTCCAAAGAAATCCCGTTCTAGTGAATTTATTTGATTGGTAAATTTCGCCAATAAAGCACCTTCTGTTAATTCATGGAAATCTGCCATTGAGTATTTAAAAATACGTTGGAAAAAGGATTTTTGCAAATAACAAGTCGTCCTTTTGGTGTAACGGTTTTGAAATACAGAATAGAGATAAGTAAAAACCTCGTAAAACAAAGCATACAGAAGTAGAAAGCCAATGATGGCCATATTTTGTAATAGGGCTTCATTTAGGGCGAGATCAATCAATTGGGCCTTTGCCAATTGCATTTTTATAAAAAAGAACAGTGAGATAATAATGCAAAAAACAGTGCATAACAATTGAAACCAATATTTTCGTAAAATTTTATTCATAAAAATCCTCCTTTGCTCCATTATAACGATATTGATAATTAATATCAAGTACTACAATGGCGGGGAAAAAGATATTGAAAGATCCAATGAATGAATTAATCCCATTGAAATATGGTATAATAAAAACAAAAAGGAGATCAAAGATGATAGTTACAACAACAAACTCCGTGGAAGGAAGAGAAATTCAAGAGTATCGAGGCATTGTTTTTGGTGAAGTAATTACCGGCGTAAATGTCATTAAAGATATCGGTGCGGGATTACGAGATTTCTTCGGTGGTCGTGCCCAGGGATATGAAACGGAGCTTATTGAAGCCCGGGAAGAAGCGATCCAAGAATTGATTGAACGGGCAGCGATGATTTCAGCGGATGCCGTTGTCGGGATGAAGATGGATTATGAAGTCCTTGGCCAAGCCGGTTCCATGTTAATGGTGACGGCGTCGGGTACAGCGGTGAAATTGAAATAGTTTTATCCGCAGAATTTCAGTGATAAAATTTTCTTCTGCAATAAAGAAAAACGGTAAAATGACTTTATCGGTTGATCATTGAACGATCCTTGGAATAAGAAAATAAATACAAGGAAGGGTTTTGAACAAAAGTTTATGGTATAGTAGAAGGAAAACAAGGTGTTTATTCCATAAAAAAGAAGAAAGATTTTTGTGGATATGGGTTAAAACGCATTAAATCTTAGGATAATAAAAGAGATGGGAGGAAGATTTTTTTCGATTTTGTGGCAGAAATATGCCGGTGGATGTCGAAAGAAGTCTGGGGAAGATGCCTTTAAAAGATTGGGATCAAAATCTATTTTAGGTAATATAGGATGAATTGAGATTTTTTATGGGTATTGGATGACGTTTTGCAAATGACGAATAGATCGAAAAAACGAATAAATAGAGGATAAAAATGAACTTTTTACAAAAAGTTCATTTTTTATTGGAAAAATCAGGATGAATAATCATAAAATCCTGTCGTAAAAAATCATCGGAAGTTCTCTTATTTTACCGAAGATTGATGAAAGTCGATGTAAATAAGGGAGGAGAAAGTACTTTAACCTTTGAAAGCAGATGAATTAAAATCCAAACGATACCATAAAATATCGGATTATAAAAGGTTTTCCTTTTCCGGGATAAGGAATCATGGCAAAGATCAATGGGGTAGAGTATTGTAATTTATTCCGCCAATCAATTCAAAGCTATAAAGTTTTATAGCGCACAGTAATGAATATCATGAATAAATAAAATGACGAGAATATTAAATAAAAAAAATTGATTGACAATGATAATATTATTTGTTAATATGATACCTAAATCTTAAATCATTTCAATGGATCAACAAATTAGAGTAAAAAAACTCAAGGGTATCCAATGATATGGTGGAGGAAATAAATCAAAAGGAGAAATTGTGATGAAGAAAAGATTACTTTGGCTGTTCATGGCGGTATCATTAGTCATTTTATCAGCCTGTGGCAATGGAAAAAGTGGTGAGAATTCTTCGAAAGATGGTCCTCCGGCAACGGATCCGAGTGAACAGGGAGAATTGGTACCGTCTGTTACTATTTTAACTTCTCTGCCGGAAGATAATATGGTGAATTATGAAATGTCCAACGAAATAGTAGAAGAGTTGAAAAAGATCGGCGTCGATGCCAAAGCAGAGCCTACGGATTTTGCCGTGTTAATCGATAATTTATATGGAGAAGATGCGGATTACGATGCCTATACCATTGGATGGTCCGGCCGAATCGAACGCCTTGATCCGGATATGTTTATCCACTCCATCAATCATTCAGAAAATGCGAAACCTGGCGGAAACAATACCGATCGTTACCGTAGTGAAGAGTTTGATGAATTGGCCGATGCCCAAAGGCGAGAAATGGATGTCGAGAAAAGAAGGGAATTGGTCTTTAAAGCTCAGGAAGTCTTAGGCGAAGATGTACCTAGAGTTACCCTTTATTCAAGGGCCAATGTCCAAGCTTATAATAAAGACAGATTTAAAGATGTTGTTAATATTCCTGGGGAAGGATTATTTAACGAGTGGACGCCAATGGAGATTGAACCATTAACTGAAGATAAGGTATTAAAAGTTGCGAGTAATGTGAATTTAGATTCCCTAAATCCGATGAAAGCAAAATCCGTTTATGAATGGAGAAATCTACGACTGATTTACGATAAACTTGTTCGATTAACACCCGATATTACGCCTGAAGCTTGGGCGGCTAGTAGTTGGGATGTTGTCGATGATACCACCATTGATGTTCATTTACGAGAAGGAATGAAATTCCATGATGGTGAGCCAGTAACGGTGGAGGATGTTAAGTTTAGTTACGATGCTTTTATTGAAAATGAAGTGGAATACTTTATGTCCTTTACAGAGGTTATCGACAATGTTGAAATCACCGGTGAAAACACCGTTCGATTTACACTAAAAGAGCCTTATGCACCATTTGTAACCAATACCCTTACGCAAATACCCATTTTGCCAAAACATATTTGGGAGAATATCGAAGATCCATTGAATTTTGAAAACAGCGAGCCCATAGGTAGTGGTCCATTTGTCTTTAAAAACTTTAGACCAGGGGAAGAGCTTGTAACAGAAACGAATCGAGAATATTTCCAAGATATTAAGATTGATGGTTATATCTTTAAGATCTTTGGATCGCCAGAGGGAGTATTGACGGCACTGGAATTAGGAGATATTGACTTGGTATCCTATGATCTCATTCCTGCCCATATTGAACAAATTGAAAATAATGAGGGCGGAAAATACGATCATTTAGAATTAACAAATGTCAATGATATTGGTTTCTTCTATTTGGGAATGAACAATGAAAAAGCACCATTTAATAATAAAGATTTCCGTATTGCATTGGCGCATTTGGTCGATTACGATTTAGCTTTAGATGTTTATCTTAAAGGATATGGTGGCCGTGGTGGAGCAGGACTTGTTATTAACTCGGCCAACGAATTCTGGCATAATCCAGATGCGGTAAAATACGATAGCTATGATCCAGATCGAGCAAAAGAAATCTTAGAAGAAGCTGGATTTACTTGGGACGATGAAGGAAAACTTCATATGCCAAAAGAATAAAAAAGAATATAGTAGTGCATAAAAGTCGAATTTATTCGACTTTTATGCCTATATTAAGGAGAAAGGATAAAAAGGGATGTTACGATATTTAGCAAAAAGGATAGGAATCATGTTTGTCATGATCATACTGGTTTCTACGATGATTTTCTTTCTTTTCCGAGCCATGCCAGGGGATCCGACGGCCTATATCGTCGACCCTTCCATGTCACAAGAAGCTAGGGAGCTTATCTTAGAACGTTATGGATTAAATGACAGTCTTGGTAAACAGTATGTAATATTTATTAAGGATTTATTTCGATTAGATTTTGGAGATTCATTTTTTTATGGAAAACCGGTCATGACCATAATTGGCGAGAGAATTCCCGCGACATTAATCTTGATGTTGTCGGCCATGGTATTTGCCTATGTAATCGGTGTTTTTGGTGGAGCTTGGATGGCGTGGAGGAGGGGAAGTACAGGGGAATCCATAGGAATCACCCTTGCTTTAATTTTTCGTTCGGCACCAACCTTTTGGCTCGCCCTAATGGCCATTATGATTTTTGCAACAAAACTTCGTTGGTTACCGGCACAAGGGATGCGAACCGCCGGTTATACCGGTGAAAGTTTTCGGGAAATCTTTTTAAATCTTGATTTTCTGAGGCATTTAATCTTGCCTTCCATTGTTGCCGGTTTATATTTTATTGCGACACCACTTCTTACCATGAGAAATAGCATGTTGGAAGTTCTGTCGGAAGATTATATCGAAATGGCTCGGGCGAAGGGACTAAAAGATCGCAAAATTCTTTACAAACACGCAGCGAGAAACGCCCTTTTACCAGTTGTTACTGCCGGCGCTCTTTTTATTGGCTCTGCCATTGGAGGACAGGTATTATTGGAAGTTGTTTTTAGCTGGCCAGGACTTGGGCGAGAAATTGTTCAAGCCGTCACAAGACATGATTATCCTTTAGCCCAGGGATCTTTTATTATGATTTCCGCCATTATTATGGTTATGAATCTAGTCGCCGATATTTTATACGGCATACTGGATCCTAGGATTTCTTATAAATAGGAACAGAAAGGAGAAATCCAGTGAATATAGATAAAAAAGATATGTCAACGAAAAAACTTTTAAAAGCACATAAGAATACACAAGGATCCTTGAATCTCTTTCTCCAAAATTTAAAACGAGATTATTTAGCTCTTTTTGGTGTCGTTGTTCTCGTGATATTTATTATCATCGGTATTTTTTCGGAACAAATAGCCCCCTATGATCCTACGGAAAGGCATTATACGGAAGATCGACAAATTCGGGTATTAGAACCGCCATCGAAGGATCATTGGTTTGGTACAACTGATGTTGGCCGTGATATTTACTCCCAAGTAGTTTTAGGTACACGGACGGCATTAACCGTGGGAATTATTGCTGCCATATTGACGACATTTGTCGGATCAACATTGGGGATTATATCGGGATACTATGGAGGATTTATCGATTCAGTCATTATGCGTATTGTGGACTTTTTCTATGCCATACCCTTTGTCCCCTTTGTCATCGTCCTATCGGCGGTATTAAATCCGAGCATATGGAATATTATCCTTGCGGTTTCCCTTCTTTCTTGGAGGACCGTCGCTCGACTAGTACGATCTCAAGTCCTTTCCATTGCAAAAAGGCCATTTATTAAAGCGGCTCGGGTATCCGGTGCTGGTAATTTTAGGATTATGCTCAAGTATATCCTGCCGAATGTTATTCCAATTATTTTGTTGGAAATGGCGTTTATGGTGAACTGGTCCATTATGGCCGAAGCGAGCATTGCCTTTTTAGGATTCGGAGATCCGGATAAACAAAGCTGGGGGCAAATCCTTCATTATAGCTTTGCCACAGGGAACTCGAGAACGGCATGGTGGTGGACAGCAACTCCAGGTATTGCCATTGTTCTCTTATTGCTATCCATATTTTTCTTGGCAAGGGCATTGGAAGAGGTAGTGGATCCAAGATTACGAAGGAGATAGATATGACTTTATTAGCGGTGAAAAATTTATATATAAAGTACCACACGAAAAAAGGCGCAATCAATGTCGTCAATGATATTTCATTTGATTTGAAAAAAGGGGAAAGTTTAGGCCTAGTTGGCGAAAGTGGTTGTGGGAAAACGACATTGGCCAAATCCATTATGAAACTTTTGCCGGAAAATGGAAAGATAAGTGAAGGTCAAGTGATTTTTCAAGGGGAAGATATTGTTCCTAAAAACAAAGAAGAAATACGGAAATTACGGTTAAAAGAGATTGCCATGGTTAGTCAATCGGCCATGAATGCCTTAAATCCCGTATACACCGTCGGTGATCAATTGGTGGAAGGAATTTTAGCCCACACGAAGATGAGCAAAAAGCAAGCCTGGAAACGGGCGGAAGAAGTTTTTGAAATCATCGGCCTAGAAAAGAAACGTTTAAAGAGTTATCCCCATCAAATGAGTGGCGGAATGAAACAAAGGGCGATCATCGCCATGGCCTTGACTTTGGAACCGAGTTTAATCATCGCCGACGAACCGACAACGGCCCTCGATGTCGTTGTCCAAGACAAAATACTATCGACGGTTGTGGAGATTCAAAAACAGATCAATAGCTCGATGATCTTTATTACCCATGATCTCTCGGTTGTTTCAGAAGTTTGTGAAACCATTATTGTCATGTATGCGGGAAGCATCATGGAAAAGGCGAAAACAAAAATCTTTTTTAGAGAACCCTATCATCCCTATTCCCTAGGTTTGAAAAATGCCTTTCCCAGCATTACTGAAATTGGGGAAGATCTTATCTCCATCCCAGGGGCACCGCCAAATCTCATCGGTGAGTTAGCGGGTTGTCCCTTCCAGGGGAGATGTCCCTTTCGTACAGAACTATGCATGAAAGAACACCCATCGCTCATTGAAGTGGATGAAGATCATTTAATCGCCTGCCATTATCCTGAAAAAGTTGAAGAATTCCGAAGGGATTCGAAAAAAAGGGAAACCTGGGAAAGGGTAAGGGAGCGATTAATTCGAGAAGAAGGAGGTGTAAGCAATGACTAAAAACGCCCTTGTGGAAGTAAAAAAATTAAAGAAATATTATCCGGTAAAGCAAGGCGTACGGGATTTGTTTTCCAGAGAACAAAAATTTGTAAAGGCCGTTGATGATATATCTTTCTCCATACGCCGGGGGGAAATCCTAGGCTTAGCCGGTGAAAGTGGATCGGGGAAAACGACCACAGGTGAAATCCTCGTGCGCTTACAAGATATTACCGATGGCGAGGTAATCTTCGATGATCATGATTTTTTAGCGAAAAATCGAACAGAAGAAAAGAAATTTCGTAAAGAAGTACAGATGATTTTCCAAGATCCCTATGAAACATTGAATCCACGATTTACGATTTTAGAAACCATTGCTGAACCTTTAAAAATCTATGGCATGAAAAATCAAGAAGAGATCTACAACAAAGTCATTGAAGTTCTAGAAATTGCAGAACTTCGACCGGCGTCCCAATTTGTCTTTCGCTATCCCCATGAATTATCCGGGGGACAAAGACAGCGGGTTGCCATTGCCCGGGGAATAGCTTTGGATCCAAAGTTTTTAGTGGCCGACGAACCGGTATCCATGTTGGATGTTTCCATACGGGCAGATATTTTAAATCTTTTGAAAGATCTACGGGATAAAATGGGATTGACGATGCTCTATGTATCCCACGATCTTTCCACCATTAAATATCTATGTGATCGTATTGCCATCATGTATTTAGGGAAAATTGTCGAAATCGGTTCTGTTGATGAAGTCATCCACCATCCAAAACATCCCTATACAAAAGTATTATTATCTTCGGTACCCATTGCCGATCCTGATCAAATAAGGGAAAGGATTGAAATCGACGAAGCAACACCAGATCAAATTAATCTCCCTCCAGGTTGCCGTTTCGAGCCTCGTTGCCCTTGGGCGAAAGAAGAATGTAAGAATGTCGATCATACACTTTTTGAACGAGGCAAAGATCATTGGAGCGCCTGCATCTTCGAAGAATTTAATTGAAAAGACCTTTCCTTAAAAAAGAACTCCTTCTAGGAGTTCTTTTTTTATGCTAAAAGGATAATTAAGAAAGGGAAGAATATCTTTCAAATATCATAATCCATAAGAATTTTTGGGAAAGATTCATCGCCAATATAAAAACTCCCCAGAGGGGAGTTTAGGCTAAAACTTGTAGGATTTTTTGCTTGATCATACGGTATTCCTTTGTGAGAAAATACTCCTCATCTTCCATAACTTGTCGATTAACGGGTATTTCCTCGACAATCTCCCCGGGATGGGAAGAAAGGATATAAATTCGATGGGATAATTTAATGGCTTCATCAATATCGTGGGTAACAAAAATCGTCGACAGTTTTATTTCGTTCATAATGTCTAAATACCAAGAATGAATATGGGATTTCGTAATGGCATCTAAAGCAGAAAAAGGTTCATCCAAAAGGGCGACTTCCTTTGAGAACAAATAGGTTCGCAAAAAGGCGGCCCTTTGTGCCATTCCACCGGATAATTCGTGGGGATAGGAAGATTCCATATTCTTCAAGCCAAACTTTTCAAAATGTTTGATGGCTTGTTGTCGCGCTTCTTTTTTTGGCATACCTTTAAGGAATAAAGGCAATGCCACATTATCCACAATGGGAAGATGTTGTAAAAGCAAATCCTTTTGGAGCATATAGCTTACTTTACCTTTCATACCGGTGATATCCTCGCCATTGAAAAGCACTTTCCCATCATCAGGCTTGAGTAAACCAGAAATAATATTAAAAATCGTACTTTTACCACTTCCGCTAACGCCTAAAAGAGAAATGATTTCTCCAGGATACAAACAGAGATGGACTTTATTTAATATTAATTCTCCATCGAAACTTTTAGAAATATTTCGAATTTCCAGTTTCGGATTACTCCGGCAAGAATTCATTGGTAAATCCAAAATCCTTTTCAATTTTTTGATCGATGAGTTTTTCTTCCCATAGCCAATCATAGAAAGCGTTCCATCTTTCCGGATCAATTTCTCCAAAACGATCTCCATCGGCTTGATATTGATCGGCAAGCCATTTCTGGGAAGCCATGGCGATCTCTTCGTCCATTTCTGGATTGTGCTTTAATAAAATTTCCGCGGCTTCTTCGGGATGTTCAATGGCATATTGATACCCTTTGGACGTTCCCTCGACAAAAGCACGGACAAGCTCAGGATGTTCTTCGATAAAGCGATCACTGGAGAAAATAAAAGGCGTATAATAATCAAAAATAGGATTAATATCTGCAAAATTAAAATAATTGGTTTCCAGACCCTTTACTTCGGCAGCGATGCCATCCCATGCGTAATAAACCCATAAAGTATCAATATTTGTTTGTAGGGCAGACACAGCATCGGTCACCGTAGAGGGGATGAGTTCAACCTTTGAAAAATCACCGCCATCTTTTTCAATCACATTTTTCAACATGGCTTGTTCCACAGGATTATCCCATGTTGCATAATTGTGATGTTCCATATCTTTAGGGCTTTCGATATTTTTATCTTTTGCCGATAAAATACCGGAGGTGTTGTGATTGATGATCGCAAGAACTGCCGTTATGGGAAGGGGATCTTCATTGGCCCAAGCAGCGGCCATAGTATCTTGAAAACCAACGCCAAACTCAGCTTTTCCACTTGCCACTAGGCTTTCTCCACCATCTTCTGGAGGCTGAACAATATTAACCTTTAGTCCTTGTTCTTTGTAGAATCCCTTTTCAGCGGCGACATAAACGCCGGTATGATTCGTATTGGGGACCCAATCAAAGACAAAGGTAACTTCCTTCTCCCCTTGTTCTTCTGCATCTTCTTTGGCGCAAGATGTAAAGGTAAGAACGAGGGTGAGTAATAAAAATATACTTATCCATCGTTTCATTTTGTTTCTTCTCCTTTAGCCGTCCAAGGCATTATTTTATACTGTATTAACTGGACCACTCCCATTAATAACAATGAGAGGATAGAAATTAAAAAGATTACGGCGAACATTTTATCAAAGGAATAAGATTTTTTTACTTTCGTCATATAAACCCCCAAACCCCCATATCCTCCGAGCCATTCGGCGATGACGGCACCGACGACGGAATAGGAAAGGGCAATTTTTAAAGAACTAAAAAATTGGGGATAGGCTGCTGGCCATTTCACATATCGGAAAATATCCTTCTTATTGCCTCCCATTGCTTCAATGAGTTTAATCTGATCAGGATCAGCGTGTTGAAAGCCTTCATATAAATTGACGGCAATGGGAAAGAAAGTCACGATGACGATTAAAGTAACCTTCGGCGCCATTCCATAACCCATCCACAAAACAAGGAGGGGAGCAATGGCGACGGTGGGAACCGTCTGAGTAACAATCAATAGGGGATAGAGTCCCCGATGGATTTTCTCATAACGATCCATAAAATAGGCCGCCAGAAAACCAAGGAGAAGGCCAAATAAAAGCCCAATGGCCGCTTCGACCAAGGTAATCCGTAAATGCATCATCAATAATCTAAAATCTCCAATAAATGCCTGACATACGGCAATAGGCGATGGAAGCATAAATGATGGAACGATTTCGAGCATCGCCACGATTTGCCATAATAAGGCCAGAAAAACAAAAACAAATAGAGATGAAGGATTAATGCCTATGTTTTTCCGTTTTTTCTTCAATGGTCATAACTCCCTTTGGACTATACCAAAGTTTCATAAAGGTAGCCATTGTTGTGGCGCCTTCTTTAACGCCGAGATCTTGTAAATCTTTTACGATATCCAACAATTCTTCGACAGAATCACCTTCGATGGACGTTTCAAAGGGTCCAACTTCATAATTCAGTCCCGTTTTTGCAATATAATCAATACAGCAATCAATGATACGAATTTTCTCGGAATCATTGACACCTTTTGGCATGATTTGAATAGCAATACTCGTTTTCATAACAACTCCTTTCTCATAAAAAAACCCATGCTTACGCACGGGGTCTCTCTTTCCCTACGCCAGCATTATCTGAACAGGTTCATCGGGTTGAGTTTCCTCTCTCAGCAAAATGCACCCCGTAATTCTTTTCAGTATCATTATACACAGTCAATCTTATTACGTCAAACGAAAAACAGTTATTTCATTTGGAAAACGATAATATCAAAGGATTCAATTCAATCTAAAAATAAAGGGAGGTAAAGGAGACCATTCTCTAGACAAACAAAGTATAGAAATGATATAATGGGCGTACAAAAAACAAATTAATCGAAGGGAAAGAGTATTAAAAGTTATTTGTGAGAACGTTTTACTGACAAAGGAGCAGAGGATGAATATTATTGAAACGAAAGGACTGACGAAGTATTACAAAAAGACATTGGGCATAAAAGATGTGGATTTAGAAGTAAAAGAAGGTGAGATTTTCGGATTTATTGGGCCAAATGGCGCGGGAAAATC
>JAUNVW010000010.1:13812-35403 GCA_030540635.1 Tissierellia bacterium
TGGAAGAAATCTTCCTTCATTATTACCAATAGGGGGTAAAAATGAATATTTTTAAAGAAGAATTTCGAAAACTATGGAAATCGGCATTTCTATGGGGGCTTGCCATAGGAGGATTTGGTCTATTTTACTTGGCCTTTTATCCATCCCTGGCGAAAAATCAAGAAGGTTTCATGGCGATTATCGATGCTATGCCAAAAGAAATATTGGAAGCTCTGGGAATGAGATATGGATTACCTTTAGCGTCGATAATGGGTTATTTCACTTTGACATTTTCGATGATGCAAATGGCGATGGGAATTCAAAGCGCCTATTATGGCGTAGCCATCTTATCGGAGGAAGAACGGGAACAAACCGCTGACTTTTTACTAACAAAGCCAGTAACGAGGGGGAGGATTTTTCGGAATAAATTATTTGCAACGATTTGTGCTTTGGGAATCAGCGGACTCCTTCAAGGCGCATTGATACTCTTCGCCGTCTCTCGATTTCATCATGGCGAGGATTTCGATTACTCATTAATTCTAAAAGTTTTAGGATCGATACCTTTTCTTCAAGGAGTATTTTTAGGCATGGGAATGCTTTTATCCATGGGCTTTCGAAAAGTACGAAATATAACAAGTCTATCCGTTGGATTTGTTACGGTGTTCTATATTCTCAATGGGATTATCGCTTATTTACCAATAGATCAACTCAGATATTTCACGCCATTTCATTATTTTGAAGCTGGTTATATCGTGACAGAAAATAGTTACAATATGCCATTTTTACTATTGGCCGTAGGACTAATTTTATCGACGATGGTCCTAAGCTATCTTCAATATTTACGACGTGATATGGAAGGAGTCTAGGAGGATACGATGAATATTGTTAAACGGGAATTACGAGCCAATCTCAAATCTACAGTCATATGGTTTCTTGCCATCGCATTTATTGTGGGATCGGGTATGATGAAATTCGATTCTTTTTCAAAAAATCTCCAAGGCATCGATATTTTAGAAACGATGCCGGAAAGTTTTACGAATTCTTTCGCCATGGCAGGACTGGATCTAACGAAAGTCCAAGATATGGTGGCGGCGATGATGTTTTACATTTATTTAATCCTCGGACTCCATGGACTACTCTTGGGAAACAATATTATTTCGAAAGAAGAACGGGATAAAACTTCGTCTTTTCTATATGGTCTTCCCCGAACTCGTCGACAAATCCTGTGGAGTAAAACCATCGCAGGTAGTTTCATCGTCATGGGAATCAATATTCTAACCTTTGTTGTTTTCTATTTTATGACGAAAAATCACGCCCAAGAAATCGCCCATCGAAATTATCTATTGCACCTGGCATTGGTGGTATTTTTTATACAAATGATTTATTATACCCTCGGAATTTTAATGGCATCGGTGATAAAATCATACAAATTATCGTCGAACATTTCCTTATCCCTTTTTATCCTTTCTTTTATTATCGCGACATTAATGAATATGGTCGATCAAGTAGATTTTTTAAAAATCATCACACCATTTCAATATTTTGATGCCAAAGAAATATGGGAACAAGGCGGAATCGATGGAAAATATATCTTCCTTTCGATGATGATTATAGCTGTACAAATACTGCTTTCCTTTCTCTTTTATCCGAAAAGGGATTTACAATGACAAAAAAGGAGTAAGCGATGAAATTGAAGAAATTTTATCAAAAGGATTTAAAGGAAGAAGAATTGGAACAAATTGATGAAAAGCAAAAAGAAAATTATAGGATTTTACAAAGGAAGTTGGCCCAAGGTCAATGGAATAAAAAGCAGAAAAAATATCAGAAACGATCGATATTACCTAAACTTGCCCTTTACAAAACTTTTCGAGGATTTGGTTATGAAAAGGATGAGGCAAAAGCCCTCACAAAAAAACTCCAAGACCGGGAGTCTTTACAAGCCAATAAATTACTTCGAATTTTATTTAAAATTCCAAAATTTAAACGACCCTTTGTCCATATCTTTAAGACAACCATGGAGGGCGATGAGGTCTGGGAAACAAAAGTCTTCCGAGCCGATGATCAAGAGTTTCGCTTTGATATTACCAAATGTACGTGGAAAGAAAGTTGCGACTTTCTAGGATACCCGGATATGTGCACCATCTTCTGTGATGGCGATGATGTTTTTTTTGGTGGAATGGATGAATTGAGATTTCGGCGATGTAGTACATTGGCAAAGGGAGCCGATCAGTGTGATTTTAAATTTGTTTTTCCCCAAAGGGAAAAAAGATAAAGTGTAGTCGTCCTTTCGGATCATTAAAGTTAAGGACAATTCTAATGGATTAAATTGAAGGAGGAAGGAAGTATCCAATGGATGAAAGCTGTCAGTGTAAGCATGATTTATGTACGAGTAAGATTCAATTGTTTAAAAAATTACCTCTTAAAGTCCAAGGAGAGATTGTCGATGATGCCAAGCATTTTAATGCAAAAAAGGGAACCGAATTAATTCGGGAAGGAGATCATTGCGATGCCATCTATGTCCTACGGGAAGGTAAGGCGAAGCTCAATCGTTATGATTATGAGGGAAAAGAAATGATTTTTGATTTACGGACGGATGGAAATACCATTGGGGAGGAGAATTTTTTACAAAACAAACATTTCAATTATAATGTAATCCTATTGGAGGATTCAAGACTTTGTAAAATCTCGAAAAACCAACTTTTTCAAATATTATCTAAAAATAGTGAATTGGCATTATCTTTTTTAACCCTTTTAAGTGAACGATTACAAGATGCCAACGAACGCATCCGTCTTTTGATGGAGGACAATGGCCTTCGCCGGGTGATTGGATTTTTAATCATGGGGAATTCTCCCGGGGAAAGAGAAATCATTACCCTATCCTTAGAAGATATCGCAGGGCTGACGAATTTAAGGCGGGAAACCGTCAGTCGAAAGCTCAATGAATTACAGGAAAAAAAGATCATTAAACGATTGGGACAAAAACAAATACAAATTTTAAATCGAAAAAAATTATGGGCATTATTTTATGAAAGTTGATTTCGATCACAGCTTTTTAAAGATCCATCCTTTATACTCGTAGTAGAAGGGATGGGATATGATGATTAGAAAAACCATGAGAATTGAAGAAGCCATGAAAGAGAAGCCCGCCATTGCCTGTCTTTTGGAGAAAGAAGGCGTCGATTTTTGCTGTGGCGGTCACCAGATATTGGAAGAAGCCCTTGGAGAAAAAGGGATTGATGTGGACTCTTTTATCAAAAAACTCAATGAAATGGAAGATACTTCCGAAGATTTAGACTGGACATCGGGAATCCATATGGAAACAGAGGAGCTTATTGATTTCATTGTCCAAAGATTTCATCGAAAAGAAGAGGAGTTATTGGAAGAAGTGGATCGATATCTTCGTAAAATATTAAAGGTCCATTATCTTCGCCATGGAGAAGAATTAGGGGAGATTTATCAAACCTTTCTCCAATTAAAAGGTGAATTAAATCTTCATTTTGCCAAAGAAGAGAAGGAAGTTTTTCCCCATATTAAAAAAGATCCCAAAAAAATTCAAGAATTAGAAGATGAACATGAAGAAGCCGGTAAATTACTGCAACAATTGGAAGAACTAAGCCAAGGATTTACAACGCCGGATGATGTTTGTGCCACTTATGAATTGGCCTATGAAAAGCTCCACGAATTGGTGGATGATATTCATCTCCATATCTTTTTAGAAAACTCGGTCTTATTCCAAAGGGAGGATATCCATGAAAAAGCATATTAAAAGTAATGTCCATTGGATTGGCTATATTGATTGGGAACTGGAGAAATTCCACGGTGAAGACTACTCCATTACCAATGGGTCCAGTCAAAACGCCTATTTAATCCAAGAGGAAAAAACCGTATTAATTGATACCGTTTGGAATCCCCATGGCAGAGAATTTGTCGACAATTTAAAAAAGGAAATTGACTTAAAGGAAATTGACTATATTATAATGAACCATGGCGAGCCTGATCACGCCGGTGCCCTTCCGTTAATCATGGAAGAGATCCCCGACACGCCCATTTACTGTACAGCCAATGGCGTGAAGAGTTTACAAGGACAATTCCACGGCGATTGGGATTATCATATTGTAAAAACGGGAGACACCTTGGATATTGGTAATGGGAAAGAATTAATCTTTGTGGAAATGATGATGCTCCATTGGCCCGACAGTATGGCCACCTATTTAACGAAGGATAATATTCTCTTCTCCAATGATGCCTTTGGTCAACACTATGCCGTGGCTGAATTATTCGATGATATGGCCGATCCTTGTACATTGGAAAAAGAAGCCATGAAATACTACGCCAATATTTTAACGCCATTTTCATCCTTTGCCTCAAGAAAAATTCAAGAAATTGTGGATTTAGATTTACCCATCGATATGATTTGCCCAAGTCATGGTGTGATTTGGCGAGAAAACCCGATGAGTATCGTCGAAAAATATGCCCAATGGGCCGATGATTATCAAGAAAATCAAATCACCATTGTCTACGACACCATGTGGGGCGGAACGGAGAAAATCGCCCATGAACTGGCGAAAGAAATTGGAAGAATTTCGCCGGACACCCGGGTAAAGGTCTTTAATATTTCAAAACAAGATAAAAACGAAATCATCCTAGAAGTCTTTAAGTCAAAAGCCCTCGCCGTTGGCGCTCCGACCGTTGGCAATGAAGTGTTGTCGAGCATGGGTGGGTGGCTCTACTTCTTAAAATCATTAAAATTTAAAAAGAAAAAAGCCGGTGCCTTTGGCTGTTATGGATGGTCCGGAGAAAGTGTTAAAATCATTGGAGAAACCTTAAAACAAGGAGGATTTGAACTTGTGGATACCTCTTTTAAAATCCAGTGGAATCCAAAAAAAGAAGATTTAAAGAAAGTTAAAGAATTAGCAAGAGAATTAACAACAGGCGCCTCATAGGGGCGTCCTGTTTTTCATTTTAAAAAGAGCACAATTAGAGCATATCCTTTAGAATAAGCCGGGGCGATCCTTTCATCCCAAGGATTAGTAAAACGAGAAAATATCAACTGGAGATAAATATTAAAAATAGCTCCTTTTCAATATCGGTTTAGTGATGAAAGGAAAAAGTATTGTAAAGTTGCGAAACGGTAATCTCATTTAAACAAAAATTATGCGAAATAATACCTTTGGTATCAGAAAAGCTATATAAAGAAATCATAAGTTATGATAAAATAAATCTTAACAAAATATCGATTTCGTAAAAGATTTAATGGATGATAACAAAAGTTACACAATTAGGAGGTGTTTTTATGGATAAAATGATTATGGGCAATAAGATATATTTCGTATTCTTAGGCATTTATTCATTAATCATTGCCGTAAATTATAATCTTTTAAAACACCCAAAACCATATCCACCCAAGGAAATTAGAAAAGAATTTAAAGCAGGAAGACAAAGATTCTCTTCCTATAAGTATCGTGGCTTGTCCCATTATATTCTTCCAAGACTCGTTAAAAGCAAATCGAATTGGATCAATGGAAATGCCTATTGGTATAAATCGAGTATCAAATTAGGAATGATCGGTATCGCCATTACATTGATTACGATGATATGTGGAGAAGTTTTTAATCGATATGACGATTTGATTGGTGTGTTTATTATTTTAATCCCTTCAATTTTAGGAATGATATACATTTGTTACCAAATGGAAAAGAATATTTTAAAAGATTAAATTTATGTAGTCTCGAAGGACGTTTTAAAATAGAAAGAATTCTTGTAGGGAGATTGGTTTGATATCCTTATTATTTCCCAAGCATTGACAGCTGTATCTTTAAAGGAAGATGAAAGAAACAATGGGTTAAAGCGTCCTAAGGATGCTTTTTTTTAATGCTTGAAAACCGTAGAATTTAAGGGATAAAAGAAAATTATCTGATATAATGAGAGTATAGAAGGAATACCAATAAAATGAATGAGGCGTGGCGAAATTTAGAATAATATAGGAAGCTAATGTCCTAGGAAATATAAAATTAGGAAAGGAGAAGGCGATGCAAATCAAAGAATACGGATGTGGGAATGAAAAAACAATGCTTTTTTTACCGGGGGCTTTTTCCAATTACAGTTGGTATCTTCCGGCCATCCAAGCCCTCAGTAAAACTTGGCATGTCTATCTCGTCGTTTATGACGGTTATCATGAGCCTTTTGATCAATCCTTTCAATCGGTGGAAAAGAGCGCCGAGAACATCATCGGATTTTTTAAAGAGAAAAAGATCCATGATTTGGATCTCGTCTATGGACTTTCTTTGGGAGGATCTACTGCCAATCTCATCTACGCCTTTGATCAATTGCGGATTAAATATTTAGTCATTGACGGTGGGATCGCGCCTTATGAACTGCCTTATTTTGTCACGAGGCTGATCCTATTTCGAGATGTTTTGGGAATCAAGATGATACGACGAAACACGAAATTAATAAAGATGGCTTTTTCGCCCGATCGCTGGCTCTATCCTTGGGAAGATGAAACTTCTTATGAAGAAACCAAGAGCTTTTTAAATAAACTAAGTGATGATACCATTAAAAACTGTTTTGATAGCTGTAATAATTACAAAATGCCCGATCCTTTGCCCGTTAATGATACGAAAATTTACTATCTCTATGGAGAATTGGAGAAAAAGGCAAGGGCTTTCGATATTGACTATTTCCATAAAATTTATCCCCAAGCTAGATTTCGAGCCTTTCATGATATGGAACATGGGGAATTATCGACGATTCAGTATGAAAAATTTCTGTCTGTGATCGATGAAATCGAGAGCGAGCATTCATAAAACAGCCCCTAGTGAAAGGAGAAAAGAAGATGATTATTCGAGAAGATGGAAGAACACACGAAAAGAAACTACTCTTTTTCCCCGGTGGATTTTCTGATTATCAGTGGTATCGGCCGAGTATCGAAAAATTAAGTGAAAATTATCATGTCTTTTCGGTGATCTATGATGGTTATTATGAGCCTTTTGAACCATCTTTCCCGAGGGTGGAACAGCTTGCAGAAAAAGTCATCCGTTATTTCGAACAAAAAAACCACACTAATTTTGATATCATCTATGGCTTTTGTTTAGGCGGTTCCATTGCCAATCTCATCTATGCTTCCGGAAAAATTGCCACCAAAACCCTTATTGTCGATGCCGGTATTATGCCCTATGAACTGCCCTATTTCATCACCCGAATCATTCTTCTTCGAGATGTTTTCGGGATGAAAATACTGCGACGAAGTAAGACATTGATTAAAACGCTTTTTCCACCGGAACGCTGGCTACCTCCGGGAGAAGGGGAAGAAGAGTATTATGATGAAATCTACAAATTTTTAAATCATCTTTCCAGTGACACGATTAAAAACGGCTTTGATTCTTGTAATAATTACAAAATACCCGATCCTTTGCCCGTTAATGATACGAAAATTTACTATCTCTATGGAGAATTGGAGAAAAAGGCAAGGGCATGGGATATGGATTATTTTAAAAAGATTTATCCCGATGGAAAACTTATGGAAATACCCGATTGTGAACATGGGGAGTTTTGCATGATGAAATCTCTAGCATTTAGAGATAAAATCAAGGAATTAGCAATGGGGACATATCCTATAAGAATGGAGTTATAAGGAGAAAGGATTATGGAGATCAAAGAATTTGGTGTAAATAACAAAAAGAAACTCTTATTTCTCCACGGGGCCGTGACGAAAGCCCAATGGTATTTACCGAGTATTGAGAAATTAAGTCAGAAATGGCATATCTATGTTCCGATTTATCAAGGTTATGAACACCCCTTTGAAGATTCTTTTCAGTCGGTGGAAAACACCGCCGATGAAATTGTCGAGTTTTGTAAAGAAAAAGGAATCGATGAATTTGATACCGTCTACGGTCTATCCATGGGTGGTGTCATTGCCCTTTTACTCTATTCCTATGACAGAATCCCAATGGAAAATTTAATCCTTGACGGCTCGACAAAACCCTATGAATATCCTAAAATTATCACCCAAATCGTCGTTCAGCTCTTTTGTCTTTCCATAGATTTGATGAGAAAAAGTAAATCGGTCATTCAATTCTTTTTCCCGCCGGAACGATGGGGATTATCGGACGAAAACGGAATCTATGACGAAATTCACCAATTTTTTAATCAAATGACGAGAAAAACCATAAGAAATAGTTTTGAAACTTGTTTAAATTATAAATTTCCGGAAAAACTTCCTAAAAATGACACGAAATTCCATTATCTCTATGGTGAAAAAGAAGGCGGGGGAAAAGATAATGCTCAATTTTTCCAAAGGATTTACCCTTCATTAATTCAAAAAGTGATTCCAGATTGTGAACATGGCGAACTGTGCATGATGAAACCCGAGGAATTTTATTCGGTGATTTGTGAAATAGTGGGATAAAAAATCCGTCCCTTTGGACGGATTTAAATCTCTAAGGCGAGACTTAGATGAAGGATCAAATGTTTTAAAATATCCAAGAATTGCTCCCTCTCTTTTTGATCCAATGTCATTAAGATTTCTTCTTCGGCCTTTACAAGGGGCATCATCCATGTTGTACAAAAATCCATTCCCTTTTCAGTCAAAAGGACCTCCTTCTGTTTTCTTGAGCCAGGAGCGAATCCCAAAGAAAGCATTCCATCCTCTTCTAAACTTGTAATGGCAGTGTTTACCGTTTGTTTAGAATAGCACCATTTTTCACAAAAAGAATGTTGGATTAATGGGCGCTTCGAGATCCAAAGCTCATAGAGAATCCAAAACTTCGTGTCGGTTAGCCCTGCTTTTTTTGCCCAGAGATGATAGATTTCCCCTTGTTTTTTTACAAGTTGATTGAACTTTGATAATTCTTGATTCATCGAAAGATCCCATTCCAACGAGTTCTTTCGATTGTTATGATAGGATTCGAAAGATAAAAACTTTCTTTACTAAATAATTGTACAGAGTTCATCTTTGGATTTTCGATCAAAATGTCTCTCGGAAGGCCCGCCATCCTCCGCGGGATAGCCAATGGGGAAAAGGGCGACTAAATCGTAATCTTTTAAGGCAGAAAACTGTTCTTTTAATCGGGGGGCGTCGAAATGCCCGACCCAAGTGGTCGCCAGGCCTTCGTCAAAAATCGCCATCATTAGATGAGTCGCCACAATGGATGCGTCAACATCGCCAAAATTACGATCATCAAATTCCCGTACCCAGGCATCTTCTTTCCGATATCCAACGATTAAAAATTCATCGGCGCCATAGGTACAGGAAGTCGACTCTTTTATCGCTTCTTTCCCTTCTTTTGATTGAACAGAAAAGATTTGATAGGGCTGGCGATTGACGGCTGTTGGCGCTAAAATTCCCGTTTTTATAATGTTCTCGATTTTCTCCGGTTCTACTCTTTTATCGGAGAAACTTCGACAAGAATATCTTTTCTTTGCTAAATCTTTAAAATTCATAAAAACCTCCTTATTTTGTTACATCATAAAAATTGACATCTAATATTTTTTCAAAATCTTTTGGACGGATTTCAATTTGATGACCTCTTTTACCACCGGAAACATAAATCGTCTTCCAATTTAAAGCCGAAGAATCCACAACGGTAGGAAAGGATTTTTTCATGCCAAAGGGGGAACATCCCCCGTGGACATAGCCCGTTAAGGGAAAGAGTTCTCTTTGGGGAATCATCTCGATCTTCTTGACGCCGACGACCTTTGCGGCTTTTTTTAAATCCAATTCGTGATCTCCTGGAATGCAAAAGACATAATAATCCCCATGATCCGTCGTCACTAGTGTTTTGAACAGTCGATCCGGTTCTTCCCCGAGAAAATTCGCCACATCAACGGCCCCAACAGGACCATCGTCGGGATATTCCCGGACTTGATACGGGATATTTACCTGTTCCAATAAACGCATGGCATTGGTTTTTGAAAATTTCTTTGCCATAAAATCACCTTCCTTTCGTGGATAAGTCTTTAGATTTCAACACAATTATAGTCCTATTACGGACCATTGTCAAGAATTGAAAGGCTACTCCTTGAAAAGAGAAAAAGAAAAAGGCTGATCTTATATTATAATATATATAGAAAGGAAGTGTTTTTATGTTTTTTAAAAAGAAAAAGAAAAAGGAAAAAGAAAGCTACAAATATCAATTAATAGAACCCTCCGGCGTGAAAAATGATCCCACAATCGTTGAAGTATTGGAAAGTTTCGGTCATTTCCAATACGAGCCCAATCATTTTACGGTTTTAACCGTGGGAGAACCGGAAAAGTTTCACAGCATCCAAGTCTCCCAATCGGGAGATGATCAGTACCAAGTCGAACTCATTCCCGCGGAAGACGAAAATTTATATTATCTTGAAAATATAACTGGGGATGAACGTAACAAATTATTCAAGGAATTTTACGAAACAAAAAGAATTCAAGGATGGGAAAACTGGTCTAAAAGTTTTCGATAAAGACGAAGAATGAAAAAATAAACTTGACGAAGAAAGGATCAAACACCATGAATATAGAGGAGATCCGTCAATGGCAACGAGATGGACTTCGCTGGGAACTACTGATTATGGCGATACAAGCTGGAATATTCACTGAAGTTGAAAAAGACCCAAAACTAGAAGCTTATCTGGAAGAAGGCTCTTTCACAAAAAGCGAATGGGAATGGATACTCCTTACTTTGGAAGGGGAAGATCTCTTAGAACGGCAGGGAAATCAGTGGTATAATATCCCCCTTGGAAAGAAATATTTCTGTGAAAATAGCAAAGACTATTTGGGGAATCAAATCCTTGGGCAGTGGGAATTTCAACAAAAAGCTTCTCTGAAAGACATTTTCGAAAAACGATTCAAAGGGCGAAAGAAAGAAAAGCATAAGGAAAATCAAGACGGAAAAATGGATCAGAACACTGGATATGTGAAGCGATTAGAAAAATTCTTCAATAAAGAAGACTCGATCCATATCATCGATCTCGGTGCGGGCGATGGCGTTTTAGCCAAAGAAATTCGCGAGACCTTTCCCAATAGCGTCATGACTTTAGTCGATTGGGACTTAAAGGAAGCAAAAGAACGACTAAACGACGAAAGCGCCATTCATTTCTTGGAAAAAGATATGGAAGAGATGAAATGGGAAAAAGAATATGATATTGCCATTGCTTCAGGAAGTCTTCACTATGTGAAGGATCTTCCGAAATTCATAGAAACAGTCGCATCCCATTTAAAGCCAAAGGGCTATTTGTTCACACAATCCGTACTATATAGTAAAAAAGAAAAGCGATTGAACTATAAACTAATCTATATCTTACCCTTTATATTAGAAAAAAGAGTCCAAGCTCTTTGTTGGGAAGAACTGGAAAAATCTTTAATCGACAAAGGTTTTAAAATTTTAGAAGATGAAGGAAAAGGTATTGGGATATATCAAAAGAAATAGGAGGAAGTATGCTTAAAGTAGAACTGAGCCGATTTTATGTAAAAGAAGGAAAATCTGAAACAGTCGATGAGTGGCTCCGTTTTTTAAACGAACATATGGAAGACACCCTTTTAACTTTGGAAGATGAAAAAATGTATGTGGAATCTATTCATCGAGAAATACTACATGGCCGAGAAGTTCTATATTGGTACTCAGTACAAGGAAATGGTGGGCAAAAAGTGGAGGATTCCAATCATGAAATTGATCGAATTCATTTAGCTTATTGGAAAGAATGTATCGACAAAGGCTATGAAGATATTAAAGCAGAAGTTGTCATGATACCAAATAAAATTCGTCGCGCCATGACGGATGAATAAACAATAAAAAAGGAGCTGAGCTCCTTTTTTTTGATGGTATTAAAATGGTTTCTTGTAAAGATCTTTCGTAGATTGATCCCTTATCATGGGGCATTTTTGTAATTTTTCCCATTGACAATGGTTACGCCAAAGGGCATGAATGACAATCGTGCCAATTTAAAGGACTGGGTGGCAAAGGGGATCCCGATAATCGTAATACATAAAATGACACCGGCAATCAAATGGACGATCGCCAATTCAATTCCGCCAAAAATCATCCAAAAAATATTTAATATGAGCGAGGATGTTTTATTTGACGGAACAATCGTCTTTCCAAAGGGAAAGGCAGCGAGTTTGGCCATTTTAAAACATTGTAAACCAATGGGAATACCAATAATGCTAATGCACCACAGAATTCCAACAAAAGCCCAAGAGATAAATCCCCAAAAACCAGCAAAGATAAACCAAATAATATTTCCTAAGCAATTCATTGAAGGACTCCTTTCATTTATTTCATGGATTCAACGATTATTATATCATTAACTAAGAGATAAAAGACAAGAAAAATCAACGAAAAGTCAACAATTTAAATAAACAAGGATAGGAAAAGATCTCCATAATTTCTACATAGGAATTCTAGTAAATCATGCTACAATATATGAAATAAATAAAAAGAGGTATTATTATGGACAATAAAAAAATATATTCCTATCCTTTGATTTACTTTTTGCTCTCGGTGATTGGATTTAGTATCCTTAATTATTTCGGGATCCAATACGATGATCCTAGGATTCATTTCTACGGCATCCCGATGATGCTCGTCATTGCAGGATTTGTCATTTATGCCAATGGCAAAAACCGATTAATTAAAAAAGAAGATTTTAAAAGAAAGTCATCCTTTGCCTTATTAAACTGGATTCCCATACTGACGATATTGATGATCATCACCGTCTTTGGGGAAATGTTCATGAGAAATGGCGAGGTAACGAAAGTTCTCTGGGCAATGATCTTGACTTTTTTAATTGGTTTCTCCGAAGAAGGCATGTTTCGTCACTTTATTATTCAACAGGGAGAAACAATATTTTCTTCAATGGCACTTCTCATCTATTCAACGGTGAGCTTTGGACTTCTCCATATGGCCAATATGGCCAGTGGCTTAGATTTCATCGGCGCCTTCACCCAATCGATATACACCCTTCCCTTTGGATTATTGGCGGCATTTCTTTACATGGAAACGAAAAATATCACCGCTCTTATATTTTGGCATATGTCCGTGGACTTCTCTCTGTTTCTATTGGAGCTGGGGGAATTCAAAAGCGCGACCTACTGTGGCAAAGCCATCGACATCATCATGATACTTGCCACACTAATACTCCTTTACCGAAAAGGAAAAAGCAGACTCGATTGCAGGAAAGAAAAGAACTGAGCATTTAAGGGATAAGGGCGAATCCCCTATGAAAGTATAAAATTTTGAGAAGAATCTCCTCCGGGAGATTCTTTTTGTGTGAAAAATAAGAATTTAGACAAATTCCATTGAAGAACTCCTTGAAATCTAATACACTAGATATAATAGTAAAGAAAACGAGATAAAGTAGTTGACTTTATGAATTCAAGTGATAAAATAAAACTACAACCATTGATTGGGGAGGGATTATGAAAAAATTTGCAATTTTAGGAGATACTTCTGGAGATTTCGATTTTGAATTAGCAAAAAAATATGATGTTTATTTGATGTCCTATTGTATTACGCTTAATCAACAGAATTATAAGGATTTAATTGATATTTCAAGTAAAGAGATTTATCAAGAAATGTATAAAGGAGATGTAGATTTTAAAACAGCCGTTCCATCGGTGAATGAAGGCATACGTTTCCTTGAGAAGATTAAAAATGATGGTTATGAAAAAGTATTAATGATAACGAGTTCAATCAAACTTACAGGAATGGCCAATATGATGGAGATTGCCAAAGCAAATTTTCCCGATATGAAGATTGAAATTATTGACGGAACTTCCTGTGGCATGGGGACGGGGATTCAATGGATATACGCCTCAATGCTCCGGGACGAAGGATTGACGATGGAAGAAGTGGCGGAGAAAATTAGGGATAATCTCCATAATCTCAAAGTTATGGCTTTACTTCGAACGTTTAAATATGTGGTTAAAAGTGGAAGAATTAGTCATTTTAAAGGACGCATTGGTCAGTTATTAAGGATTTATCCCATTATAACGGGAGAGGATGGAAAGGTAGTTGTTAAGGAAAAGCTACGGGGGAAGAAACAAAGTCTGTACCGTTTAGCCGATGGAATTAGAGAGTTTTTAGTGGATAAAAACAATTATCTGATGTCGATATTTACGGCAGATAATGAAGAAGAAAAGATGATTTTGCACGATTTACTTTCCAAGGAAATCTCACAGGCAAAACTTTATCTCGAAACGGAATTAACATCGGTATTAGGTGGCCATGTGGGACCAAAAACCATTGGTGTTGCCGTTTATTTATTGCCTGAATGAAATAAGATATGAACCATCCCATTGGTGGGATGGTTTTGCCTTTTCTCCAGTAATCTGAAACTTGTTTTTTATTGATAAAATGGGATTTTGAGATGTTTTCGACAATATATGCTATACTAGAGAGGATGAGGAGGGATATTGATGTACGAATGTCCAAAATGTAATAGTGAATACGGCTATGATGATGGTGTAGCCTATAATTGTCCAGAATGTGGTCATATATGGACGGATTTATGCATTGAAAAGGAAAAAGAAAAGCAGATTGTCCGAGATTCTGTGGGCAATGAATTGCAAGACGGTGACGATGTCAGTATTATCAAAGATTTAAAGATGGGGTCAACGACTTTGAAACGGGGCATGAAAGCCCAGAAAATTCAATTGATTGAAGAAATAGATGGTCATGATTTAGAAGCTCGGATTTCTGGTGTAGGCCGGGTGTATTTAAAATCAGAATTTGTTAAGAAATTATAATAAAAAAACCTTGGAGATTGATCTCCAAGGTTTTTTTAACTGTTTTATCCCGTGACGATTGTAATACCTGAAGAAGCACCAATTCTTTCGGCGCCGGCTTCAATCATCGCCAAGGCTTCTTCTTTACTGTGAATTCCACCGGAGGCTTTGACCTTTGCCCGATCGCCAACGGTTTCTTTCATCAAGCGAACATCTTCGACTGTTGCGCCACCACTGGAAAAACCGGTGGAGGTTTTGACAAAGTCAGCGCCAGCTTCCACAGAAAGTCGACAAGCGGTTTGGATTTCTTCCTTTGTCAATAAGCAAGTTTCGATAATCACCTTTAATATGCCCTGGGGTATGGTTTCTTTGATTTTTTTGATTTCATCCAAAACATAATCCTCTTCACCGGCTTTTAATCTTCCGATATTGATCACCATATCCACTTCGTCCGCGCCGTTTTTCACCACATCTTGGCTTTCGAGGACTTTGGCTTTTGTGGACATTTGACCGAGGGGAAAGCCGATAACGGCACAGGCCTTCACGGAAGAATCTTTTAATTCTTCTTTAATGAGGGGAATGTAATTTCCATTGACGCAAACCGAGAAAAACTCGTATTCCTTTGCTTCTTTACAAATTTTTCGGATTTCATCGGGCGTACTATCTGGCTTTAATAAAGTGTGATCAATATATTGATTTAATTTCATTTAAGCAAGCTCCAATGCGATTTCCATCATTTTTGTAAAGGATGTTTGACGTTCTTCCGGTGTTGTTTTTTCCTCGGAATGGAAAGAGTCGGAGATGGTGAGTAGGGTCAAGGCATTGGCCCCCGTTGCAGCAGCGGTACAATATAGACCGTAGGTTTCCATTTCCACAGCTAATACGCCCATATCCATCCATTTTTTCCATTCTTCACTATTTTTATTGTAGAAAACATCGGCAGAGAAGATATTGCCCACATGGACTTCTGTACCAAGTTTTTCGGCGGCGTCGGTTGCCTTTTTCAATAAATCATAGGAGCAAATGGCAGAATAAGTTCCTTCTAAATCGTATTGATGGGCAAAGTTGGAATCGGTACAAGCACCCATTCCAATGACGACATCATAGAGTTTTAAATCTGGAGAATAGGCTCCGGCAGATCCAATACGGATGATATTCTCTACACCATATTTTGTGATTAATTCATAGGAATAAATACCAATGGAGGGAATACCCATTCCCGATCCCATGACGGAAATTTCCTTTCCTTGATAAGTTCCGGTGTAACCGAACATGTTTCGCACAGCATTAAATTGCTTGACATCATCTAAATAAGTTTCTGCAATAAATTTTGCTCGGAGAGGATCTCCAGGCATTAATACGGTTTTGGCGATATCGCCTTTTGACGCTTCAATATGTGGTGTTCCCATAGTTTTTTCTCCCTTCTATTAATCAAAAAGAAAATGGCGTTTTCGGCCATCTTCTTTTAATTTCCATTAAATATACGGTTCAATTAATCCGTAATCTCCATCTTTACGGCGATAAATTACATTAACTTCATCGGTGTCCCGGTTAAGAAATACAAAGAAATTGTGGGTTAATAATTCCATTTGAAGAATGGCCTCTTCGGAATCCATAGGCTTTAAACCGAAGGATTTGACTTTAACGATTTTTGGGCCTTCCTCTTTTTCGGGGATATCTTCGATATTATCAAATCGAATGGTTTTGCCACCATGACGTTTTTGTAATTTTGTTTTATGTTTTCGAAGTTGGGATTCGAGGGCATCGATGGCTCGATCCACGGCAGAATACACATCATCCTCTTCTTCTTCCGCACGTAAGACAGTGCCTCCTTTGAGGAAGATCGTCACCTCACAAACTTTTGCGGTTGGTGTTTCACTAAACACCACTCGGCAATCGGCATCTTCATTGAGATATTTGTCCAGTCGAGAGAGTTTGTTTCCCGATTGTTCTTTTAGACGATCGCTAATAACAAAATCTTTTCCTGCATAAGTGAATTTCATAATTTCTTCCTCCTTTTCAGCGACCCTTCCTGGGTCAAAGTATTTAAAAAGATATTTAAATACCTATTATACTATTACCCGATTTCTATAAAAAGAAACAAGAAAAAAAGATGGATATTTATAATAGGAAAATCACGGAAATAAAAGAATATTTGTGGATAAAACCAAAGGATTCCTGTGGATATTGTGGATAACTTTGTGGACAAGGGAGAATTTCAAGGTTTTACCGCCTTAGATCTGTGGATTTCTTCCGATGAACTGTGGATAAAGATTACTCAGATCATTCGATTTGGAAAAATCAAAGGCATTCTTCATATTTATACTAGGGAATCCCTAGATTTTCGTTTTATTTTTGTAGGGGAATATAGTATGATAGATAAAAGGAAAGAAGGATTTCTATGAATAAAACGCATCTTGAAACCATCTTTGGAAAACGGATTTTAAAAACGGCCATCGCCACAAGTATTACTGTGGTAATCGCCAATCTTTTGGATTTGTATGCTCCGGCCATGGCGGGGATTTCCGCCATTGTTTCCATGACCAATACAGTTTTTGATTCCTACAAAGTCAGCCTCAATCGAATGTTATCCACAATAATCGGTGCACTGATTGCCATGTTTTTTTGGTATATTGATTTCGTTAATTATTTCTCCATATTTTTGGGCATAGTCATCGTCATTAATTTGTGTAATTTTTTCGGCTGGAAAAAAGTGACGACCCTATCATTGATTGTCTATTTAGGGATCATGCTTTTTGAGCCCCATGACGACTTGACCTATATTACCTTTGGTTTCCACCGTTTATTGGATACCTTTGTGGGCTTGATCGTGGGTTTCTTCGTCAATCGATTAATCTTTCCGCCAAATCATCACGAATCCATTGCTCAATTGTTTCGAAAGGCCTATCGCGATCTTTTAAAGACCATGGAATTTTATTTAAACGGAAGAATTCGAATTTATCCCGAATCCATTTATCAAGATATGAATGATATTAATCAGGAAATAAAAGCCATACAAAATGATAAGAAATTCCATTTAAATAAAGAAGTGGATTTAAAACAGGTGACAGAAATCAGCGCTTTAATTTATTACGGAGCATCCTTTGTCATTCAATTGGAAGAAAATCGAGATTTACCTCCCATTGAAGAGAACAATTTAATGCGATTTATGAATCTCATCGGTCGACCGGTGAAGGTTCGGGAAAATACCAGCGATGAAGATTTAAAAATGGCCTTTAATTATTATTTTGACGAATTTTTAAATTTAATGGAAAATCTCAATAATGAAATTAGAATTTTTGAAAAAGGAGAATAAATATGAACAATAGAGATCAAATCATCAATAGGGATACATTGGAGAAATTCCAATATCTTTCGAATTTAGAATCATCGAACGACGGTACCCGGTTGTACTTTACGAAAACGACAATGAAAATGGAAGATAATCAATACTGCTCCCATATTTTCCAAATGAATACAAAAACAAAAGAAATTCACCAATTAACCGGTGGAGATAATGATGGAGCTTTCATTGAATTGGAGGATGGCGATCTTCTCTTTACTTCAGCCCGGGAAAAAGAGAATGAAAACACCCAATTTTATCGATTGCCTCGAAAGGGCGGAGAAGGACAAAAGGAATTTGAAATTGATTATCCCGTCCAATGGTTTCGAGAAATTGCCAAAGACTACTACCTAATGGTCCTTCTTTTTGATCGAGAAAAAGAATTATTAAAAATGAAATATGAAGGCAAAGAAAAGCCGAAGGATGAGAAGGACTATGAAGTATTAACGGAGATTCCCTACTGGAGTAATGGCCAAGGATTTACATCTGGTGTAAGAAGTCGCCTAGCTTTATATAAAAAAGGAGAAAAGATCCAGTTTATCAGCGACGATCATTCGAATTTTTACGGCGTAGAACTTTCCCCAAAGAAGGATCGATTCCTGGCTTTGAAAACAGAAATCGTCGGGAAAATGCCCCTAACCAATACCGTAGTAGAATATGATTTTAAAAAAGAGAGTTTTACTACGCTTTCCGAAGGCCTTTCCCACAGTTATGCGAATTATTTAAATGAAGGGGTCATAATCCTGGGTACCGATATGAAAAACTTAGGCATTAACGAAAATGATTGTGCTTATTTCTTTAAAGACGGGAATATTAAAAAGATCGCCGAGGAAGTCAGCCATTGGAACTCCGTAGGAACGGATTTGCGCTATGGCGGTTCGGTTTCAGAACGGGTTAATGGTGATAAATTCTATTATGTTGGAACCGATGAATACCGTAGTATACTTTATTCCATGGACGAGAATGGAAAAGTTGAAGAAGTATTGGATCGTCCAAGTATTGACGGTTTCGTTTTTGCAGAAGATGAAATTTATACCATTGAAATCACAGAAACAAGGGCCCAGGAAATTTATCACAATAACGAAGTATTAACGGATTTCAATGCCCATCATTTTACATTAAGCCCAACAGAAGTATGCACCTTCGAAAATGATGGTTATGAATTTAAAGGATTTGTAAAATATCCATTGGATTATGAACCAGGGAAGAAATACCCCGTCATATTATCGGTTCACGGAGGGCCGAAAACCGTCTATGGAAATCTATTAAATCATGAGATGGAAATGATGGCGGCAAGGGGATATTTTGTCATCTATACAAATCCACGGGGAAGTGATGGCCGAGGCAATGCATTCTCCGATATTCGTGGGAAATACGGCGAAATTGATTATGAAGATCTCATGGCTTTCACCGATTATTGTTTAGAACATTATGAAGATATGGATAAAGATAATTTGTTCATGACCGGTGGCTCCTATGGCGGATTTATGGCCAATTGGATCGTTGGCCATACCCATCGTTTCAATGCCGTTTGCTCCCAACGCTCCATCTCCAATTGGGTTTCTATGTATGGAACAACGGATATTGGTTATTATTTCGCTTCCGATCAAAATGCCGATGCCACACCTTGGAATAGGCCCGAAGTATTATGGGATCATTCGCCTTTGAAATACGCCGACCGTGTCAAGACACCGGTGCTTTTTATCCATTCTGATGAAGATTATCGTTGCTGGTTAGCCGAAGGATTACAAATGTTTACGGCTTTAAAATACCATGGTGTTGAAGCGCGACTCGTCTTGTTCCATGGAGAAAATCACGAATTATCCCGAAGTGGAAAACCACTCCATCGTCGACGCCGATTGGAAGAAATGCTACGATTTTTCGATGATCATCAGAAAATAGGAGATGAGAAATGAAAGAAAGAGATACAAAAATCGATGGAAAAATATTTTTACGAAAATTTATAAGTGGCATCAATGAAGATGAAATGATTGGCTTGGCGGCTCAATCGGCTTACCACTTTATCGTAGCCATTGTTCCTTTTCTCATTGTGTTTATCAATATCGCCTTATTCTTTGCGGCAAATAATTTAAACGCCATCCAACGTATGTTGTTTGATTTTTTGCCGGAAGAAACCGTCGCACAAATCTCACCGATTGTGGATAATATTATTGCTAATCGTGCAAAAGGAGGGCTGTCTGTGGTACTGGGGCTTTTAGTAGCCCTATGGTCCTCATCCAATGCCATCAATGCATTGATTAAGGCATTGAATAAAGCCTTTAATGTCAATCACAATCAGTCCTTTCTGACCACAAAGGGAAAATCCATCATCTTTACCCTATTAATCGTAATGATTATGCTATTGGTCATCTTCTTCTTGATCTTTGGCGATTTGATCCTCGACACCATATTGGGATTTATCCATTGGGAAATGCCCAGTAATCTTCGATTGATTTTCCAATGGCTAAAATACATTATTCCCATTGGTGGAATGATCCTTGGCTTTACTTTATTTTATAAAAAAGCGCCACATTTTGATGAAACCCATCATATTACATGGAAATCCGCCTTTACCGGTGGATGTATGACCTCCATTGGTTGGGTATTGATTTCGGTGATATACTCCTATTACACCACGAGCTTTTCCAATATGCCCTTACAATATGGACCTTTATTTGGGATATTTGCCATGTTCGTTTGGTTATATCTCACATCGATGATCATCATCGCATCGGCTGAATTTATTTCGGTCTATGATCAAATGAAAAAAGGAATATTTGTGTCGAATTAAATAAATTTAACAAGTCGAAAGGCCAAAAGAAAGTATAACAGAAGCTATGGAAAGGGATTCTTTCGATGGGGATAATCGGAAAAATAATGAGATCCCCATTTCGAAAAAATCCCGTAAGGATTTAAACAAATAATCTTTTCAATCCGCGAAATCGTTAAAAAGATTCAAGCTACAATAAAATTTCCATGAATTCTTTAAAAAACATGGCATTCCATAGGGATCCATGGAAAAACAAGTGGAGCGGAAAATCGCGATGGCTTCATTGACAAGGAGGTTTCATGCTTACGATTAAATGTGCCTATTGTAAGACGAAATTATACAAATATCATAAAATCGGAAAGGGAAGAGTCCTTCGTTGCCACAAAAAAAGAGTAACAAGGGTCTATGAAAGGCCCCTTGTCGATGGCAAAGATGTACATTGCCCCAAATGTAAAAACATCTTCGCCCTAGATCAGGGGAATTACTACGAAATGATTCGGGAAGGATTCACCTATACGGGAACGAAAGATCCGTAGTAAAAGTCGGCGAGATGCCGGCTTTTTTTATGGTGAAAATGTCTTTGAAGAAAAAGAATTTAGGTCTAAAAGGATATCATTGTTTCGCCAATCACATAAAAATAAAAATAGAATATTTGGTAATCTGAGATTTATTTAAAATATCAAAGGAAATAAAGTCTTATAAAAAAACAGGAAAACGATATATCTAGACTGTTGAGATAAGGGTTAAATTGTGATAAAATAAGCATGATAGATAATATTCATAGAGGAAAAGCTATGT
>JAUNVW010000011.1:0-22960 GCA_030540635.1 Tissierellia bacterium
TCACTTCCAATGAGTCCTGGTACAAGGCTTGGAAAACGACAGATGGAGATTATGAGACGACAAAATACGCCAATTATAAAACTTTATTAGAGGGAGTACTGGATAAGCATCGATTATTAGATATTATAAAAAATTTTATCGTCTTTGAACATAAAGATAAATCGATTATAAAAATCATGACGCAGTATCATCAATATTTTGCCGTTCACAAAGCGGTGGACTCCACAATTGAGGCCATGAAAAAAGGCGATGGAAGAGGTGGCGTTTTTTGGCATACTCAAGGTTCTGGAAAGTCGTTATCCATGGTTTTCTACACTCATTTATTAACCACTTCCTTGGAACATCCGACGTTTGTCGTCATAACGGATCGAAATGATTTAGATGATCAGCTCTATGGTCAGTTTTCAAGGGTGGAAGAATTTTTGAGACAAAGGCCCGTCCAAGCAGGTTCTCGAGTTCATTTAAAGGAGTTATTAAATGGCCGAATCTCCAATGGAATTTTCTTTACAACGATGCAAAAATTTGCAGAATCAGAAGATCCATTGACTGATCGTAAAGATATCATTGTCATCGCAGATGAAGCCCATCGCTCTCAATATGGCCTTCGAGAAACCATGACGAGTTCGGGAAAAACCCGAGTGGGTATGGCAAAACTTGTAAGAAAATCCCTTCCAAATGCGACATATATTGGTTTTACGGGTACGCCTTTAACGGAGAATGACAAAGATACCCAGGAAGTTTTTGGAAATTATATCGATATTTATGATATGTCCCAGTCCGTCGAAGATGGCGCGACAAAACCCTTGTTCTATGAAAATAGGGTCATCAATCTAAATTTAAACGATCAAATGCTAAAAGAAATCGATGCAAAATACGATGAGCTTGCAGAATTTGCAGAAGAACGAGATATTGAAAAGTCAAAACAAGAGCTATCGGGCATGGAAGCCTTATTGGGTTCAGACCAAGCCATCGATACCCTAGTTCGGGATATTATCTCCCACTATGAAGAACATCGCCAAGATCTTTTAACGGGAAAGGCAATGGTTGTCGCTTATAATCGTGAAATAGGTCTTAAAATATATCAGAAGATCTTAGAACTTAGGCCATCTTGGGATGAAAAAGTAAAAGTTGTTATGACAGGGTCGAACAATGATCCGGAAGAATGGAAAGACTTCATCGGTTCAAAATCCGATCGGGATGAGTTGGCTAGAAAGTTTAAAGACAATGAAGATCCCATGAAAATCGCCATTGTTGTAGATATGTGGTTAACGGGTTTCGATGTTCCATCATTGGCGACGATGTATGTTTACAAGCCGATGAAGGGACACAATTTGATGCAGGCGATCGCAAGGGTGAATCGAGTCTTTAAGGATAAAGAAGGCGGATTAATCGTTGATTATATTGGCATTGGAAAAGCCTTAAAGGAAGCCATGAGCGATTACACCAAGGCGGATCAAAAGACCCTTAACAATGCAGATATCCGAGATTCAGCCTATCCAAAATTCCAAGAAAAGCTGGAAGTTTGTCGAAATGTATTCTTCTATCATTTTAATTATACGCGGATTTTTTCTAAAAATGTCACCGATAGCGAACGAGCCAATCTTATCCAAGAAGGAATGGATCATATTTTACAATTTGATGAAAAAATGCAAAAGGAATTTAGAAAAGAGTCCTATGCTTTAAAACAGGCGCATACCCTCTGTTCTTCCATTACAACGGAAAATGAGCAAAGGGAAGCAGCATTTATAGAGACCATAAGAATTAGCGTCAATCGAATAAAGTCGAAGGACAAGAAAATTACAAAACTTGAAATTAACAAGCAAATCAATGATTTACTCCATCAGTCCATCGAAAGTGGTGGTGTGATTAATTTGTTTCAAGACTTTGAAAATGGCTTTAGTTTATTTGATCCCAATTTCTTAGAAAAGATCTCAAAAATGGAACAAAAGAATTTAGCGATCGAATTATTAAATAAAATTCTCGTCGATGAAATACGTATTATCACAAGAACGAATGTAGTAAAGGGAGAAGAGTTCTCTGAAAAATTAAAACGAATCATGAAAAGATATAAAGATGGATTGGTTCATAATGCCGAAACCTTGGATCAATTTACAGGACTTGCCCAACACACAGCACAAGATGAAGATGAATATTTAACAGAGAGACTTTCGAAGATTCGAGAAGAACTGATTCAACTTGCAAAAGAAACAGTTCATTCAGAGTCGGAACACGAAAGACTGGGACTTACTCCTGCAGAAATGGCCTTTTACAGTGCGATTGCTCGAGGAGAAAATATCCAGGACTTTTATACGGACGATCAGCTCATTCAGATTACCAAAGAATTGACTGAAAGTCTAAACGATGAAATGACCCAAGACTGGTCCGTAAGAGAATCTGGAAGAGCTAATATTAGAAGGACAATCAAAAGACTTTTGAAGAAATATAAATATCCAGGGAATTTTAAAGAAGTCATTCAATTTGTGGTAAAACAAGCGGAGTTTTGGGATGCCACGAGGGATGATGCGTTCACCAGGGATAAGAGGGCATAAGAAAAAGATCTATTTTTCCTCAATTTATCCGGAGAAGTGTTATGCAGGTGGATTTAATGAAACTATTTTTAAAAAGGGCTAAAGGAATTAAGTAACGTCTATTATATTCTAGATGATGTGATGTATTTCGACATTAAACAATATATATCTATTCCTATTCAAACAAAATCAATCTGTTAATAAATTTAATTCTTTTGAAAGTAAGAATAAATAATTTAAGATTAAACATAGAAAGGAGCGTTGCCAAATATATGAATAATAATTTTAAATATGAACCATTAACACCAAGAAGAATGAAAGAAGATGATGAAAAATATCTTGTATATCGTGACGCTCTAAATCAAGCATATAGTAATAATGAAGTGAAAAACATAGCTATTAGTGGTATCTATGGATCTGGAAAAAGTAGTGTTTGGAAGACTTATGAATATGAAAAAGTCCATTCCGATAATAATAATTGGACAGAAGATAATGTAATTATTGTAGCCTTATCAGAATTTAAAGAAGGAACAGATAATGAGACAGGTAAAGATAGTAAAAAAACTGATGTAGAAAAGGTCGCCTATAAAAAAAGAATTAATAAAGTGGAAGAACAAATTATAAACCAAATTCTTTATCAGGTAGATTCAGCTAAAATACCATTTAGTAAATATGAAATTAAAAAAACTGATGGGTATAGATTAAGCTGTGGGGTAATAGCTAAACTTATTTCTTTTTGTATAGGAATATCTTTATTAATTAATAGACGAGAAATACTAGGTTTTATACCTGAAAATATTCAGCTTTTTGGCGTGTTTGGAATAAGCTTGATAAGCACGCTGACGATAATCATTCCCATTTTAATTGGGGCTAAAAAACTCATTAGCAAAGAAAAGTTAAATTTCACGAAACTAAGTATTCAAGGTAATAGCATGGAACTTAAGGATAGTCAAAAAGATATACTCAATGATGAGATGAGGGAACTTGTTTACATTATTAAAGCTTCTGGGATCCACACCATTGTCTTTGAAGACTTGGACAGATTTGATAACCTTGATTTGTTTATAAGATTGAGAGAATTAAACTATCTGGTCAATGCAAACTCGACGAAGATCGTAAGGTTTATTTACTTACTTCGAGATGATTTGTTTGTACAACAGGAGAGAACAAAGTTTTTTGATTTAATTATTCCGGTAGTACCTATAATAAATGCACAAAACTCTAGCGGAATGATGATTAAACTCTTTGGCTCTATCAAGGATAATAGCCTTAGACCCAGTATATGGTTACTAGAAAGTATTTCCTTATATATCGCTGATATGAGGATGTTATACTCGATTCGTAATGAATATGAGGTTTATAGCAATGCTATCGGAGTTAGTCATAGAGAACTTGATCCTGATAAGCTTCTAGGAATCATAACTTTTAAAAATTTGTTTCCCCAAGAGTTTGATTTATTACAGCAAAATAAGGGTTATGTTTACCGATTATTACAAAATCTAGATATTATTAGGAAGAACCTTATAAAAAAACTAGAGAAAAAAATAGATGATTTAGAAGGCGTAATAGAAAAAATAAAATTACTTACCGCTAATACTAAATATGAATTGATGGGCCTCTACATCCCTAATAACGTAAAAGTGGAAGATAATGAGAGTTTACCTTGGCCCGAGTTTTTGAAAAATTGGCATGAGAAATCAGAAACGTCGTATACTATTATTTCCGGAAGATCGAGAACAGGTTATACATTTGACACATTTTATGAGTCGGTATTTACAAGTGAAGATTATAAAAAGAAAGAAAAACTCTTTAAAGACATAGATAAGAAGGAAAGTATAAAGCTATATGAAAGTGAGATTTCTGAGCTAAATAACGAGATAGTAGAGATTTATACTTGTTCTATATCTGAAATCCTATCTCAAATGGATGAAGTAGCTTTAGAAGATTTCTTCTATATGAAGACAACTGATGAACAAAAACTATCTCAAGTAGTATCAGGCAAAAAAGAAGGTGTAGATCTATCCCTCCTAGATGACCACTACTTTGGATTTATCAGATTCTTATTATACAGCGGGTTATTAGATAAAACCTATCCATATTATCTGGGCTATTTCTATGAAAGTACAATAGGCCTAAATGATGAAATCTATATTCGAAAACTAAGAGACGGAACTGCGTCAGATGAGCATTTTGAATTAAATCATCCTGAAATTGTAAAGGATAAATTAAAAAATATGGATTATAAAAAGAGAGGAATTTATAACCAAAGCTTAATCCTTGCCATATTAGAAGATGAAAAAGATAAGAACCATTTTACTCAAATTGTGGATGTGACACTAAAAAACGAAAACAAGCACGGATCCTTCTTTTCATTTTTGGACTCATTAAATAATGAACAAATAAATCAAGCAGTACGAAAGTTATTGAAAACGGATTTTGATTTATTTTGGAAGCTTTTAGAAACCTCGAATACAGAAGATTCTATTCATGATAAAATGCTAGTCAAAATATTTCAAAATATAAGACTACTAAAAGAAGATAAGAATAAATACAACAAGCTAAGAGAATATACAAGGATAAGATCAAATTTACTCACGAAAAACGAATTAGTAGACAATAATAGCTTCTACGCAGGGTTAGAAGAAGTGGATGTACAGTTTGATGATATTACAGATGTTGAGATAAATTCTGCGATTGCGAGTAAAATTGAAAAAAGAGGATTATATTTGATAACAATACCTAATATCGCTACTATATATCATTTGATAACAGGAACTCCTTACAATGATTCTATTGTTAAATTACTAAACCTGTTAGAAACAGATGAGATATTAAAAGATACTAAAAGTAGAATGTCAGAGGACGTAGAGATATATACGAAAGAATATATTGAAGTAATGAATAATTTAAAGAAGAGATCTAATTCAACAGAAAAAACTTTTCTCAATCTATTAAATATGGAAATATCTTCTGATATAAAAACAGAACTAATTAGAATCGAAGAATCAAATATCTCAAATATAAATCAAGTAGAGGACAAAAACTTATGGAGTTTATTGCTAGAATCTGAAAGAGTAATATTTACTGTTGAAAATATGGCTTCTTACTATGAATATGCTGAAGCGGATCAATTTTTGATTAAATTCTTAAACACTAATAGCAATAATCCTCTTATAAAAAAAATAAGTGTAGATCTTGCTAACGATATTTTACAAGATGAAGAAATAAATGAGTCAGTTTTTAATGTAGCCTTAAATCGATCCGATGATAGAATAACTAATCTCAATAATAAATTATTTAGTGATGATAATCTAAATAGGGTTATAAGATTAATTCAAAAACAAAAACTTGATTTAACAAAAGAAAATTATTTAGCCATTCAATCTATAAAAGATGATGTTTTATTAGTAAAGTATCTAAAAGACTATAAAGATACATTAGATTCTTTTATAGGAACTACTGTGTTAATGGAGTCTGAAGTTACCGAAGAAGCATTCATCCTCATGCTTGACAACAGATTACTTGATATAGAGCTAAGTAGGGAATTATTAGATGAAGTTAGAGAATCTTTGTCTGTGTTGGATATTCCTAATGCTTATTTAGAAATACGGGAGTATGTCTTTGATAACTACTTTGATGAAGAGGATATTCAAAAAATTATTGATTACGACAAAGATTTTGATTTGTGGGATGATTTCATGATTAAAATCAATAATAATTCCCAAATTTTTGAATCAATTTTAAGTAAAGATCTAAATTCTACTTTCATTACAAAACTTATCCAAGATAAAACCTTGCATGAAACGAAAAAAATTGCACTCTTAACAAAGCTTGTAGAACAAAAACAATTTGCAAGAAATTGGCAAAAGTGGATGAACGAATCATCTTCTGGGGTTCTTAATAAATTAAGTGATGTCTTAAATGGTAATAAACGTCCTAAATACTCAGAAATGGAAGAAATTGAAAATCTCGTTGACGCTTTAGTTAATCTGGAAGTTTTAACTAGGAGCAGAAGTGATGATACCCTTTATTTCAAAGGATCAAATCTTAAGAAGCTTTATCACTGAAAATATAAATCATTTGATCTATGAAGTAATACGATCGACAAAGAATGGTTGCAAAGAGTTACTTATTTTATATTACTCCAACCCCAAACCAAAAAGAGGTAGTGCTTGTGCACCACCTCTTTTTCTTATAATTCTTCCATATCAATTTTACTGGATGATTGGTCGAAGATTGTTTTATATAGGGTTTTTACAGGGATTCCCGTTGCATATTTTGGGAGATAGGAGTAGGCAGAGGAGCTATAAGCTGGTCCTGCGATATCCATATGAACCCATGGTTTTTTTTCGACGAAATGTTCTAAGAAGATTCCTGCCGTGATGGATCCACCGCCACCGGAGGATACGGAGTTTTTCACTGTGGAGACATCGCCTTTGACGGCTTCCCGTAGTTCTTCGTTCATGGGAAGTCGTACCATGTATTCGCCCATATCATCGCCGGCTTTTTCCACGCGATTTGCCCATTCATCATCATTGGAGATTAGGATCGTCGATTGTTCGCCAACGGCAACAATGGCAGCGCCCGTTAATGTGGCAAGGTCGATGATGACTTCCGGATCAATTTTTGTCGCGGCGTAATAAAGGGAGTCGGCTAGTGTAACACGGCCTTCGGCATCGGTGTTTAAGATTTCAATGGTTGAGCCTTTCATGGAGGAGATAATATCTCCATTTTTATAGGCATCTCCAGAGATCATGTTTTCACAGGCAGCCACGACGCCGACGACGTTTTTCTTAACTTTATTGAGGCCTAGGGCATAAAGTGTTCCAATGACCGATGCGGCACCGCCCATATCGCATTTCATGGTGACCATTCCCGAGGCCGGTTTAATGGCGTAACCACCAGAATCGTAGGTTAGGCCCTTTCCGACAATGGCCATCGGTTGTTGGCCTTCAACGGGTAGATATTCCATGACGATGAATTGGGGCTCCTTTGCCGATCCCCGGGCAACGGATAGAAAGGCCTCCATGCCCATTTCTTCAATTTGTTTTTTGCCGTAGATTTTAACATGGACGCCAACCGTTGATAATTTTTCAGTAGCGGCTTTCGCCAAGGTTTCTGGATACATATCATTGGATGGTGTATTGACAAGATCCCTCGTTAAAAAGACGCCTTCCATTAGATTTGACGTTTCTTCAATGGATCGTTTCGCTTTTTCTTCGTAACCTTCTCGAACTTGTAGGACGATATTGATTTCTTCATCCTCGGTTTTTTCCACGTATTTGTCGAATCGATAGGCCGATTGGAGAAGGCCTTCGACAATGGCATCGACGGCTTTTAAGGCGCAAAAGTCCCGATTATTTGTTTTTGATTTGAAATCCATGACTTCGATGCCGGCGGACGAAATTTTATGTTCCTTTAAGGATTTTCCGAGGGCATAGGATTGTTTTCTTAAAATTTGTAAAGTTGATTCGTCAGCTTTTCCTAAACCGACAAACACTTCTTGTTCATTTGGTCCGACGAGACAATAGATTTCGTCTTTTTTTCCAGAAAAGACTTTTGTTTTTTCGAAATAATCATAATAATTCTTTTCCAAGGAATCCAATTGATCTTCGAAGAAGAACTTCACCGAAGCATCAAAGGAACCTTCTAATTTAATCTTCATTTAAACCTCCACTGATTTCATTTAATTTCTTTTGTTGATAAAGATAGACACCACCATCGACTAGGATCCAAAAGAGGATAAAACCACCTAAGAACCATAGGGGATCTAGATCTAAAGCCATTAGAACCGCAGATCCTCCAATCGTTACTCCAATTAAGACCATAAATGCTATGATTAAAAGAAACATGATCCATTTTGGTTGACGATTATAGGCTTCTGTAATATTTTGCCAACCGATGATAATCGTTTTAAGATCTTTTCGAAGGGCAAAGAGGCCGAAGGAATAAAGGGTGGTAAAACTAACGGCTATTGCTAATATAATATAAATCGGATGGGCTTTCAAGATGAAAGCGATAATCCCAAGAAATAGGGCGATAATTATCGTATAAATCATTGTGCAAAATTTTGCTTTATAATTCAAATACTCTTTCCAATTCAATGGTAAAGCTTTTAAATACAAATAGTTCTCGTTTTCCACGGAGACAATAATGGAAAATAAATTCCCGGGAAAGAAGGCGATATATAGGGAAATGATCATGGCCACAAGGGGAATGATGTAGGATATATGAGAAGCTAGATCCCTCACCTTGTCCAATCCCATTTCTTGAATGGCTCCGATTATTGAGATATTGGGAAAGATTAAGAGCATTACGGGGGAGAATATCGAAGTCATGAGGATGGTTTGGTCGAGGATTAATTTTTTATGGTAATGGGTCCAAACTTTTCCTTTTGACCGGGAGATAGTTGTCGTTTTGCTCTTATTTCTCACCGGTTCTGAAGATTGAATTTTCATAAAATGCTGGAGGTAATTTTTCCCAAGGAAATAGACAATCATCATGCCAAGTAGAAGGATAACCAGGGAGAGGATGGCGGTGACAAGAATCCCCCTTGGATGGACTAAATATTTAGAAAGGGGACCATAGATCACTTCGGTCATATTGGGATTATAATCGACCTTTTGTTGCATATACATTATAAACACAATCGCCGCTATGGAAACTCCGATATTGACTAGGGCCAAAAGACTTTGTTTAAATCCTTTTAATACATTAATCCGCGCCAAGACTTCCATTAAGAAGATATTCAATAGTATAAAAATTCCGTTGATGACGAAAAAGGAATACATAGAAATCAATAAAGCCAGCGGTAGGGCATACCCATTATCCCAGAAAAACTTAAAGACAAAGATGATCATGGGAAAGACCATTTGGCTTGCCGATAAGCTTATGGTTACTAATTTTGCGCCATAAATCTCCACCGATCTTACGGGCAAGGGCATGAGATGGGCCAAATCTTTACTATCGTACATCACATTATAAAAAAGAACAAAGACTTGGATGGTTCCTATAATTAAAAAGAACAGAAGGTAATTATCAAAAATAAGTGGTGTTTTACTAAAATCAAAAATCCAGGCAAAGACACCATAGATGAGGACCATCAGCAAGGTGGAAAGGCCAAAGCCTCGAATTAAGATTTGGCGATATAATTGGCCAAGATCTTGATGTTTTTTCTCCATGCGGGTTTTCGTCTGGCTCGTTAATTGGGGATTAGCATAAAGCAAATTGATTTTCATTAATTCCTTAAAAATAGTAAGACGTAAATTTTTCATCATATCACCTAATCAAAGGCCTTAATCATATTGAGGTATATTTCTTCTAAGGAGTGCTCCGGATGGGCATCTTTTAATTCATTCATAGTGCCCAAGAAAATGAGCTTTCCATTTTTTAATATCCCGATTCGATGGCAAAGTTTTTCGGCAACTTCCAAAACATGGGTGGAAAAAAGAACGGTATTTCCCTCTTCTGCGTGTTTTATCATCATTTTCTTTAATTCGTAGGAGGCTTGGGGATCTAAACCCGTCATCGGCTCGTCCAATATCCACAGGGAAGGATTCGGTAAAAGAGCACCGATGACAAATACCTTTTGACGCATTCCATGGGATAAGTCCTCAATGGTGGTATTGGATGCCTTTAATTCAAAGATACGGCTTAATTCTTCGATCCTTTCTTTTAACACAGATTCTTCAATATCAAAAACCGTACCGAGAAAATTCCAATAGCCCATGATGTCCAATTTTAGAAACATATCCGGGGAGTCTGAAACATAGCCAATTTTCCGTTTGATTTCATCGCGATGTTCTTTTAAATTTAAACCATCGACCCAAATCTCCCCTTCTGTCGGTTCGATAACGGAAACAATGGATTTAATCGTCGTGGATTTCCCGGCGCCATTGTGACCAATTAAACCGAAGATTTCGCCATCATTAATGGTCAAATCTAAATTATTCAAAGCGATGGTCTTACCGTAGATCTTGGTGAGTTTTTTTAATTCAATCATGTAATCCTCCTATCATTGGTGTACTACTATATAGTTACAGTATTATTGTAGCACATATACATGTTCTTGGCAAAGAAAAATGCCCATTAATTGGAGATTTTTTTCTCCGTTAATTGCCGTAGATCGTAGGGCGTTTTTTGATAAACCAAATAGTTTAGCCAATTGGAAAAAAGAAGATTACTATGGGCCATCCAGCGATTGATGATCGGGCCTTTCGGATTGTCCTTTTCAAAATAATTCGATGGAATTTTCGGTTCCAAACCCTTGATGAGATCCCGTTCATATTCTTTTTTCAAGGTATCGGGATCATATTCTCCATGGCCGGTTAAAAACAAGAAACGTTCATCTTTCGACTGAAATACCGAGGGGCCAGTTACTTCACTGGCACAAAGTATTTCAAGATCCTTCGCCTGTTGAATTTGCTTTACATCGCTAAAGGTATAACGGGAATGGGGAAGGTAAAACTCGTCGTCAAATCCCTTGGTCAATAGGGTTGACTGGAGGGTTTTTGTTGGAAATACGCCACATAATTTTTCGGGATAATCTCTTTTTTCAATCCCGTAATAATAATAAAGGGCGGCTTGGACTGCCCAACAAATAAATAGGGTACTATAGGAATTTTTTCGTACAAAATCAAAGACCTCACCCAATTCCTCCCAATAATCCACATCTTCAAAATTCAACCGTTCAACGGGAGCACCGGTGATGATAAAGGCGTCAAAGGATTGATTCCTGATTTCGTCAAAATTTCGGTAAAACTTCTCCAAATGTTCCCGGGAGGTATTTTTAGATTCGTGGGAAACTGGGCGAATGAGTTGAATCTCCACTTGAAGGGGCGTATTGGAAATTAAGCGTAAAAGCTGAGTCTCCGTTGTGATCTTCGTCGGCATTAAATTTAAAATGCCCAGGCGAAGGGGCCGAATATCTTGGGTTTTCGCCCGGCGATCATCGATAACAAAGACCCCCTCGGATTTTAATATTTTACCAGCAGGTAAGTCCCGGTGAATAACAACGGGCATTACTGAACACCGTCCAATGCCTGGGCTAAATCGGCGATGAGATCGTCAACATGTTCAATCCCGACGGAAAGCCTAATTTGCTCGGGTTCGATGCCGGCTTTTTTCAATTCTTCATCGGATAATTGGCGATGGGTCATGCTGGCCGGGTGGAGGACACAGGAGCGCACATCGGCGACATGGACCACTAGGGCGATGAGTTTTAGAGAATCAATGAATTTTGTCGCTTGTTCCCTATTTTTCAAACCGAAGGAAATCACTCCAGATTGTCCCTTGGGCAAATATTTTTTTGAAAGTTCATGATAGGGATCTTTTTCTAGACCGGGATATTTGATCCAAGAAACTTCCTTGCGGGATTCTAAGAATTTCCCAAGGGCAAGGGCGTTTTTGCTGTGTTTTTCCATGCGAAGGGCTAAGGTTTCCATGCCGAGGGTCGTGAGCCAAGCATTCATTGGCGCCATAGTACATCCAATGTCCCGGAGAATCGTCGTCCTTGCCTTAACGGCAAAGGCGGCTTCTTTAAAGGTTTCGTAGAAAGACAGGCCGTGATAAGTTTCATCGGGTTCGGTAAAATCGGGGAATCGCCCCGAGGACCAATCAAAATTACCCCCATCGACAATAAGTCCACCCACAGAAGTGCCATGGCCATCTAGATACTTCGTCGAGGAGTGGATAATAATATTGGCTCCCCATTGGAAGGGACGACAGAGTACAGGGGTGGCAAAGGTGCTATCGACAATAAGGGGGAGATCATTCTTCTTCGCGACGGCAGAAAAAAGTTCAAAATCCAAAACTTCTACTCCGGGATTTCCGATGGTTTCCCCGTAAATCCCCTTGGTTTTATCATCGATTTGTTCTTCCAATTCTTCCTTTGTTGCGTTGACGGGGACAAAGCGAACCTCAACCCCTAATCGCTTCAAGGTATGGCCAAATAAATTCATCGTTCCCCCGTAGAGATTTTGGGCAGCGACAATATTATCCCCGGCACGACATAGGGTAGCGATGGTTAAAGTAATGGCGGCTTGTCCTGAGGAGGTTCCGACGGCAGCTACGCCCCCTTCCAATGCCGTAATCTTTTGTTCCAAAACATCCACCGTTGGATTGGCAAGTCTTGAATAGAAAAATCCTTCCTTTTCCAAATCAAAGAGTGCCGCCACATCTTCGGCACTATCGTATTTAAATGTTGTCGCCTGAACCAATGGCGCAATTCTAGATTCGCCATTTTCTGGGACATAACCCTCTTGCACACAGGAGGTTTCGATATGCTTTTTCATGAACATCTTCCTTCCTTTAATTAGTTTATCTGATAAATGATTAGAATAATATGATAATGTTTCAATCATACCATAGTTAAGGGCAAATTGGCAAGGCCATGAAAATTACTTTTATCTTCCCTGAGAATTTTTAGATAATGCAAAAATGAGCAATAAAATTCTTCAATAATTAAGTATTTGTTATTGAATTATCTACAAAATCCTATATAATAGTAAATGGAGGTGTTAAATATTGAAAAAAGAAAATCGTAAAATGTTATTTTCTGGAGTCATAATTGGTATTATAGCGGCTCTTTTAATGAAATTTGGAAATCCCGGCAATATGGGAATGTGTATTGCCTGTTTCCTCCGTGATATTGCCGGGGGATTAGGACTACACAAAGCCCCACCGGTTCAGTACATTCGGCCGGAAATCATCGGCATATTATTGGGGGCCTTTGGGGCTTCTTTTCTGTCTAAGGATTTTAATCCGAGGGGAGGGTCCAATCCCTTAATTCGCTTTAGTTTTGCAGTGGCAATGATGGTCGGTGCCCTGGTCTTTTTAGGATGTCCCCTAAGGATGATATTACGTTTAGCTGGTGGCGATCTTAATGCCCTCGTGGGACTTTTCGGTTTTATTTTGGGCATCTTTATTGGAATACAATTATTAAAGAAGGGTTATTCCTTAGGACGCAATCACAGGCAATCCAAGGTCTCGGCTTTCCTTGTTCCTCTTTTTGCCCTGGGATTACTAATACTTGTCGTGGCAAAACCTGCCTTTATTGCCTTTTCCGAAGAAGGACCTGGGGCTGCCCATGCACCGATGATTTATTCCCTTATCGGTGGCGCTATTGTCGGTGTTTTATTACAACGAACGAGAATATGTACGGCAGCGGCTTTTCGTGATATTATCCTCATTAAGAATTTCCATTATTTCTATGGGGTATTGGGGATCTTTTTAGGGGCAGCTGTTTTCAATCCTCTGCTCAATGGTTCAAGTATTCATCTTGGCTTTGCCGATCAACCCATTGCCCACAGTGAGCATTTGTGGAATTTTTTAGGTATGGCTTTAGTCGGGTTAACAGGTGTACTCCTTGGTGGTTGCCCAATTCGTCAGTTAATCTTAAGTGCCGATGGCGATACCGACGGTGCCATTACGGTGATTGGTCTAATTGTCGGTGCGGCATTGGTCCATAATTTCGGCTTGGCATCCAGTGGCGAAGGAACCACAACTGCAGGACGAATCGCCACAATACTTTGCTTTGTTTATGTCTTTGTCATTAGTTTTTGGCAAATCGCTGAAGGGAGGAAATCATGAAAAAAATCGATACAAGGGGATATTCTTGTCCAGAACCGGTGATTATGACCCAGATTGAAGTTCAAAAAGGTGAAGATGAATTGGAAATCATCACCGATACTACGGTGAGCCGGGAAAATGTCCTGCGATTTTTACAGGGGGTGGGATTTACCGTCGATGTCGAATCCAGTGGTGATGACCATATCTTGAGGGCGAAGAAATGAGGGCCGTCTTTTTATACGATGTATTATCGGAAGTTTTAGCCTTTGAAAGTACATTGAAGAAAAGAAATATTCCCGTGGAATTAATCCCCACACCGAGATGTTTTACATCGAATTGTGGTCTTTGCGCCTTGGTTTCACCGGAGGATGTTGAAGAAATAAAAGGTTTAGAAATCCCTCCCCATTATCAATTGGAAGAATTTAAGATGGAATAATAAAAAGATCCCCAGTATTACTGGGGATTCTTAATGTTTAAATGTAAGATATCGACAAATTCCAATCCATATACTATAATTAAAGTAACAAAATCAGGAGGATTGGGATGAAAATAAAGAAAGATATCACAAAAGAAACCTTTGTTCTATTGGGAATACTCATCGCTTACTTTTCCTATATGATCCATATTATGGGGGTTTCCAATATGTTTAATACGATGATGAATACGGCCCATGATTTAATCATCAATACCGTATTGTATATTATGGGAATTGCCGTTTTATCCGGTGCCATGGGCTCCTTTTTATCGGAATTTGGCATCATCGCCCTTATTAATAAAATCATTTCACCGGTTATGCGCCCCCTTTACCGTTTGCCCGGGGCATCGGCCCTTTGTGTAATGACGACATTTTTAAGCGATAATCCTGCAGTGATTGCCTTAGCCGATGATGAAGGCTTTCGAAAATACTTTGCCCGTCACGAACTTCCCTGTCTATGTAATTTAGGAACGGCCTTTGGCATGGGCCTTGTGGTCTGGACCTTCATGTCCTCTGTGGGACATGGGTTTATGAAAGCGGCTTCCATTGGCTTATTAGGCGCCGTCGTTGGCTCCATTATTTCCGTAAGGCTGATGTCTTATTTTACAAAAAAGCATTTCGGGGATACTTCCATAAAATCCCCCAGTAGTAAAGCCTTGACCACACGAAGGATTCGTCCCGGCTCCTATTTCCAACGGGGATTAGATGCCCTGTTGGAAGGGGGCAAAAACGGTGTCGATATGGGCATTTCCATTATCCCTGGAGTCGTTATTATTTGTACTTTAGTGATGATGCTCACCTATGAGGCTCCAGTGGGAGGCTATACCGGTGGCGCCTATGAGGGAGTGGGGTTATTGCCGAAAGTCGGCGCCTATCTCATGCCCGTACTAAAACCCCTATTGGGCTTTCAGTCGGCACAGGCCATTGCCTTTCCCATTACGGCACTGGGAGCAGTGGGTGCGGCCATTTCCATGGTGCCGAAATTATTAGCGGAAGGACATATAAATGCCAATGATATCGCCGTATTTACCGCCCTTGGCATGTGTTGGTCCGGCTATTTATCCACCCATATTGCCATGATGGACGCATTAAATGAAAGTGAATTGGCCCCAAAGGCCATCCTATCCCATACCATTGGTGGACTTTGTGCCGGGATTTCTGCCCATTTCCTCTTTTTATTATTCACATAAAAAATGCCGGGAATATTCCCGGCATTTTCCTATTGGCGCATCGGAGAGGACTCGAACCCCCAACTCTCGGTTCCGAAGACCGATGCTCTATCCATTGAGCTACCGATGCCAATCTCTTATTATTATAGAAGAATATAAGGAAGCTGTCAAGAAAAAAGCAAGGAAAGTATTGGCTTCATACTTTAACTTTCCTTCACCTTTGATATAATGGAGAAAAAGGAGGTTTACCATGTCGGTATTTCAAACGATAAAAGAAAGACGTTCCATAAGAAAGTACAAGAAAGAGAAAGTTGATCCGAAAATCATCGAGAAAATTTTAGAGGCCGGACGATTATCCCATTCGGCACGAAATGCCCAAGACTGGAAATTCATCGCCGTAACCGATGAAAAAACCATTGAAAAACTGGCAGAAACCATGGGGCAAGCCTTTGGATTTGACGCCACATTAATGATTGTGGGCTGTGGTTTAAAGGATGCCCAAAAAATGTTTTGTAATCAGCCAAGGCCAGCTGTGGACCTATCCATTGCTACACAAAATATGCAATTGGTCGCTTGGGAAGAAGGAGTGGGCTCCTGTTGGATTGGCCATTTTGATGCAGAAAAGGCGGGGGAAATATTGGATTTAGAGGAAGAATATTGCCCCATAACCTTAACGACCATGGGCTATCCCGATGAAGAGCCGAAGATGAGGCCCCGTAAAGCCTTTGACGATGTGTGTTTCTATCGATCGGAATAAGGAAAGGATTGGTTTAACGAAGAAAAATTCGGGTAAATAGTAGAGGTAGATAATAATAATCAGAATCAATCCAAAGGAGGATTTAAACAATGAAAGTAATCGTAGTAGGTTCCTCTCATGCTGGCTATGAAGCCTTAGTTGAGATGTTAAAACAAGACAAAGATTACCAATTACAATGGTATGAAGCAGGGGATTACCTTTCCTTCATGTCCTGAGGGATGCATACATACCTGGAAGGTATTGTAAAAGATGTGGATTCCATCCGCTATTCTTCTGCAGAAGATATGCGATCAAAGGGCGTGGAAGTATTCCCCGAAACAAAACTTTTGAAAGTCAATCCCAAAGAACACACCATCGTCGTGAAGGATGTAACGACTGGAGAAGAGCGAGAAGAGTCCTATGATAAATTAATTCTTGGAATTGGTACCGAGCCGAATATTCCAAAGATTGACGGTATCGATCTCGATGGCATCTCCCTTTACGGTGGAAGGGATTGCGCCGTTCGTCTACGTCATAAAATCGATACACCAGAAATTAAAAATGTCGTCGTTTGTGGTGGCGGATATATCGGTTTAGAAGCCGCCATGTCCTTTGCAAAAGGGGGCAAAAAAGTCACCATGATCAATCGTTCCGATCGACCCCTTGGCGTTAATTTAGATAAAGAACTTGTGGATATTCTTTTAGACGAAATAGAAAAGCACAATATTACCTTTAAAGGCGGGGAAGATGTGAAGGCTTTTAAAGGAAAGGATGGAAAAGTCGTCGCCGTTGAAACGGACAAAAACGAATACCCGGCGGATTATGTCATCACTGCCCTTGGATCCCATCCGGCAACGAAATTTTTAGAAGGCGTCATTGATCTCGATCAACGGGGCCATATTATCACCGATGATTATATGAGAACCAGTGAAGAAGATATCTTCGCAGCCGGTGGTGCCACATTGATTAAATACAATCCAACGGATGGCTACGCCAATATTGATTTAGCAACCAATGCGAGAAAACAAGGTCGCGTCGCTGCGAAAAACTTAGAAGGTGAAAACTTCCAATATCAAGGAACCCAAGGAACATCGGCATTGGAAGTATTTGATTATAAATTTGCCTGTACAGGCATCAATGAAAAAACATCGAAGGGCGCTGATTTTGATGTGGATTCCGTCTATGTAGAAACAAAAGTATTGGACGATTATATGCCCGATGAAATGAATGAGAAAGTCTATGGAAAACTCTATTTTGATCGCGATACAAGGAGAGTTCGTGGTGGACAAATTTTATCGAAGAAAGATTTAACCGGCTATATTCAAGCCCTTTCTATGGCAATTCGCGGGAAATTAACCGTTGATGATTTAGCCTTTGGGGACTTTTTCTTCCAACCCATGTTCGATCGCCCATGGTCCCTATTAAATGAATTGGGATTGGCGGCACAAGAAAAACTAGACCAATAAAAAAAGCCCTCCCAATATAAATGGGAGGGTAATTTTTTGCTTACTTAATGGACGCTTGATAAATGGTGTCGATGGATTCGGCCATCATTTTATTGAAATCATCATCACTTTGATCTTGATTTAATCCTTCGGTTAAAGCCCGGGAGAAGGAGGCGATGACGCCTTTATTTTTCCCAAGGAGTTCATTGGCCTTATCCCTTTCGTAACCACCAGATAATGCGACGACGCGAACAACTTTTTCGTTCTTTGTAAAATCTTCATAGAGATTTTCCTTGGAGGGAATGGTGAGTTTCAACATGATTAACTCATCATCATCTAATTGATCGATTTCTTTTTGGATTTCTTCCTTAAGAAGTTCTTCACATTTTTCCTTCGTATCACTTAAAATAGATACTTCCGGCTCAATAATCGGTACGAGGCCTTTGGCGATAATTTGTTTTCCAACTTCAAATTGTTGTTTTACAATTTCTCGAATGCCCTCTTCATTGTATTCGTGGATGACCGAGCGCATTTTCGTGCCAAAAACATTGTGGGACAGGGCTTTGTCAAGGACTTCATCTAGATTTGGAATATCTTTCATTAATTGAACGCCATTTTTTTCTTCTTCAAGACCTTTATCCACTTTAAGGAAGGGAACGACCTTCTTTTCTTCCCATAAATATTCTGCCGTATATTTTCCGTCGATTTGGTTATCCATGGTACGTTCAAATAAAATTGCACCTAAAATCTTATCGGAGGTAAAAGCCTTGGATTGAATGATCCTTGTTCTCATTTCGTGGATCAATTGGAACATTTCCTCTTCAGAATCGTATTGATCCTCATTAACACCATATAGACGAAGGGCCTTAGGTGTACTTCCACCACTTTGATCCAATGCAGCAATAAAACCCTTACCGTCTTTCATTCGCTGTAACATTTCTTTATTCATCAATGAAAATCCCTCACTTTCTTTTTTATTGATACCCGTTCCTAGAGCTTTTTAACACTAGGGAAAAATGATATGGGAAAAACTTCGACGGAGGTATTTTCCTTTGATTTCTTCCGAAGCGATGTGATTTTTTTGGGCTTCAGGGACGGTGATCTTACGGAAATAAGGGCCGGTTTTTTCAATAAATCCCAGATCTTTATATCCGGGATCGATTAAATGGAATTCATAGGATAAAAGCTCGGCATCATCACCGGAAAACTCCACTTGATCACTAAAAAAATTCATATCGCCATAACAAAACCAATATTCCCCATTATCTTTTTTTCCTAAATACTCCACAGGTAGGATAATCTCTTCTTTGGAATAAAAGGGATTCTTTTCCATATCATCTAAAAAATAGCCATTACGATAGCCCCTTTTCTCTCCATTACTATAATAATGATAGGTCAAGGATCCAGGGGCATAGTCCCTTACTCCAGGCCCCATGTACTTTTGCACTTGACGATAGGGCTTAATATAGAGGAAGAGGGTGAATAAAAGGATCAAGGAAAAAAAGGTCAACGAAACCGTCGTTATCCGAAGGGCCTTCGACCCCCGACCTTTAATTCCAAATAAAACAAAAAAGCTAAGGAAAACAAAAACGCCGAAAAGCAGACTCATTACCGTTAAAGGAAGCATTGAAAGAACTTCCATTTTCATAAATAATTCTTTTTCCATAAATCTCTCCTATCCTATTTATTATACCATCTTCTTTGGTATCGTAAATAAAAAAAGAAGAAGATTATCCTTCTTCTTGTTCTTGGCATTTTGGACAAAGTCCTCGAAACTCCAGTAAATGGGACTGGATATCATAGCCCGTATTTTTAATTAAATCGTCCTCAATGGATCCTAGGGGACAATTTTGAATGGGGATCATTTCATTGCAATTGGTGCAAATTAAGAGATGTTCATGGGTCTTGTGATTAAATTGATAATAAATCATCCCATCAATTTGCGTGACCTTAATAACGAGATGATAATGGAGAAAGGTGTTGAGATTGCGATAAACCGTGGACATGGAAATGTTTTGATTCATTTTAATTCGATGATAAATATCCTCTGCACTCACGGGATTCTTTTCATCCAATAGATAATTTAAAATCATCCGTCTCGTCTTTGTTTTTTTCAGGGAATGTTTTTCCAGTATGGAATCAATCATAATAATCACCACTTCCTCTTCATTATAATATAAAGATTAGAATATTCAATGAAATTGACGAAATTTTTCCTTCGGGAATAAACCACAAAATATTAAAAAATCACCACCGATTAATCCTTATTCCCTTGAATGGCCATAATAAGAAGTAAAGCAAAAACGCCGATGAGAACAATGGTTCCGCCAGGCTTTAATCCTAAATAATAGGAAATCACAATCCCAAGGACGGTATACAAAACGCCGAGACTTGAGGATAAAATAACCGTTCTGGTAAAACTATTGGATAATTTAATCGCCGCTGATACCGGTAAAATCATTAATGATGAAATCACCAGCACGCCGACGGAACGGGACGCCACGGATATGGAAAGGGCGGTGATCAAGGTAAACACCCGATTGATTCCCTTCACCGGTACACCGGATAGCTTTGCTTGATCGGGATCAAAGACAATATAGACCAGTCCATTGTACATTTTTATAAAAATCAAAAGGATGATTAGGGAAAGAACAAGGACAAGATACATTTCAAAATCCTTAATGGCGACCAATGAACCAAAGAGAAAGGATTCTAAATTTTTACTCCCCGGCACAAAATCCGAGAGAATAGAGGCCAGACCAATGCCTGTACTCATGACAATGGCCGTTGAAAGATCCGAACCTTTAGGGAATTTCTTTCGGAAAAACTCAATGGAAAAGGCAGCCACAGTACAGACGATAATGGCACCGACAATGGGATTCATCCCCAGGATCAGTCCCAGGCAAACTCCGGCTAAAGAAGTATGGGAAAGGGCATCGCCGACCATGGAATTCTTTTTATTGACCATTACCGCTCCAATACATGGAATGATAAAGGAAACTAAAACACCGACGACAAAAGCCCGGCGCATAAATTCATATTGAAACATTAGACGCTAACCTCCTTGATTTTCCCTTGATCTAAACGAAGGATTCGCTGGAAATACTGGCGAGATCCCTCTAATTCATGGGTCACCACAAGGATGGTAATTTGGTGATGCTCGTTTAAATGCTTTAAAATTCGATAGAGGATCTCTTTACTCTCGGCATCAATACCCGCCGTCGGTTCATCAAAGATCAAGAGCTTTGGTTCAGCGACTAAAGCTTTGGCAATCATTACCCGTTGTTTTTCTCCGCCGGAAAGGGTATTAAAATTATACCTCTTCTTTTTTGCCATACCTACCATTTGAAGGGCCATGGTGGCCTTTTCCTTCACTTTTCTTCCTGGAATTTTAAAAGGACCCATTTCCCGATAGAGATTAAGCTGTACAACTTCTTGACAAGTTATGGGAAAAGTAATATTCATTTGCACATTGGACTGGGGAACATAGCCGACATTCTCTAAATTCCCGCCTTCAACAATAATGGAGTCTTTGCTATTTAATTGTCCTGTAATTAATTTTAAAAGGGTTGATTTCCCACTGCCATTGGGGCCGGTAATACCGACAAAATCCCCTTTATTCACCGTAAGATTTAGGCCTTGTAATAGGGGAGTATCGGTGTAGGAAAAGTTCAAATCCTTAATTTCAATAATTTTTGTCAAATTATCCCTACTTTATCGCTTCAATAATTTTTTCAATATTTTCTTTCATTATCGTTAAATAATCTTGTTCTGCATCGATTTGTTCCTGGGTCCTTGCTTCAATGGTGGAAATTCCTTCAATATCTGCACCGATTTCCTTCGCAATAGCCTGGGGAATCTTCGGGGAATCCCCTTCTTCATAAAAGACTGTGGAAATATGATGATCCTTCGCAAAATCCGTCAGCTCCGTCATCTTTTGAAGATCTGGCTCCGTATCGGAATGAATCCCTTCAATGGGCACTTGTTTAAATCCATAGTCCCGGGCCAAATACCCGAAGGCCTCGTGGGGAACGATAATATAAGCATTAAAATCTCCAACGGAATGGGCGAATTGGGCATCTAAGCCTTCCAATTCCATCGTTAACTCTTCAAAATTTTTTTCGAAATACTCCTTTTCTTCAGGAACAAGATCGACAAAGGCATTTTTAATATTTTCACTTTGGATAATGGCATTCTTCGGCGCTAACCAAATATGGGGATCATATTCACCGTGGTCATGATCGCCATGGTCATGATCTTCTTCTTGTAAAACAATGGCATCGACACCATTGGACGAATCGATGATGGTCGTGGAAACACTTCCCCTCACATCATCAAGCCAAGGTTCTAATCCCAATCCATTGATAATGAGAAGATCGGCATCGGAAAGGCCGGCCATATCCTTTGCCGTCGGCTCCCATCCATGGACCGATGCACCCAATGCCATGATATTGTGAACTTTTATTTTACCACCGGCAATCCGTTCAGCCATATACTCCAAGGGATAAAAGGAAGTGTAGACGACGCTTTCATCATTTTGTTGGTCTTTCCCTTCTTTAACCCCACAAGCCGTAATCAATAAAATGAGGACAAGAAGGAGAAGAGAATTTTTGAACCATTTCATCCTGTAAAATCTCCTTTCGTTGTAATGCAAATGAATTGCATTTGCTTTTATATTATATGGAAATAAAAATAAATTGTCAAGGAGATGGATGGGAGGGTTAAGTTTGTGATAAAATTAAATTAGGGAAGGCTTATAAAATAGTCTTCTCTAAAATTATTAAAATGAATGGAGGGATTACAATGTATAATATCTTACTTATATTATCATTACTATCGGGATTTATTGCCGGCATTTGTTGGATGCTCGGGGATATTTACATCGTCGGTTATTCCGTTGACAATGGGGAAGACTTAGAATACGTCAAGATTAGAGATAATCCCAATGAAATCATGTATCTTGGCATCGCAGAACAACAACTTCGAAAAGGAGCTTTGCTGGCACAGTGGAGTGTGCCCTTCTTTTTCTTCAGTTTACC
>JAUNVW010000011.1:23060-34606 GCA_030540635.1 Tissierellia bacterium
TTGGTCAAAGTTATTTTCCGCGAATCTTCTGTCTCGTCAATCCCATCGTCTTTAGCTTCATCGCCACTCTCCTATCCAAAAGTAGAAGGGGAATATGGGCCAAAATTCACGGCGCCGCCTTTAATATCGGCAATATCTTATTCTATATTCTATCTTTAGGATATATTTTAATAATGTGGAAATAAAGAAGAAAAACATCTTGCCTGTGGCGAGGTGTTTTTTATTGTAGAATGAAAGATAAAGGATGAAAAAATATCTGCAACACACTAACCCATGGATTAACATGAAAAGATATAATACGATTAAAATATATACAAAAAGCAGTATTTTTATGGGAGTGGAATTATGCGATACGCTCATATCGATCATAAAACAGGAAAAACACAAAGTTTACAAGATCATTTATTACAAACGGGGAAATTAGCCAAGGAGTATGGAAAACCTTTGAAATTAGAATTTACAGGACTACTCTTAGGAATATTCCATGATCTTGGGAAAGCCGACTCAAAATTTCAAGATAAAATTCGACATAATCGGAAAAACCGAGTCAATCATTCTTCTGCAGGAGCAAGGTTTATCGATGAATTGTGTAAAAACCACACTTGGGAGGGGCTAGACCCACGAGAATTAAAGTATTATAAAGAAATTATTATGTATGTGATCACCGCCCATCATGGACTTTACGATATCCCAGGGGAAGATGAAAATTATGATACTTGTAATAATCTCTTTCGGCGCTGTGATTATGATAAAAAAGAAAAATATTCTTATCAAGAAGAAGTCGTGCCTTTTGCGAAGAAATTAGAAGGGGAATTAATCAAAAGGACGGGATATGATTACCAACAATTGTTTAAAAAGGCGTTTTGTGAATACATGGAATTAAACGAACGACTACAAATCGTCGATGGTGTTGATTTTAACTATTATCGAAGTCTTTTTATGCGATTGTTTTTGAGTATACTTAAAAATGCAGATATTTTAGATACCATCAATGCTTATGATGAAAGAGTGAAACCCAAAGACAGCGAAGTCGACCAATTTAAAAGATATTATGAACGCGTGGAAGAAAAGTATAAATCTTTTGGAGAGGCAACAACGAAATTAAATAGAATTCGGACCGATATCGCTGAACAGGGGAAAGAGCGTGGCAAGAAAGATTTGCCAGGAGTTTATCGTTTAGATCTTCCAACAGGAGCAGGTAAAACATTGATTTCATTGCGATATGGGATCTCTCAATGTTTCTATCAAAACAGGAATCGCTTTATTTATATCACACCTTTTTTATCTGTATTAGAACAAAATGCAACAGAAATAAAAAACATATTACAAGAAAATATTTTAGAACATCACTCGAATATGGTAGAAGACATCGTTTCCAGTGATGAATCTTTCATGGAAGAAAAAGAGTCGGTATTTCATGAATACCTAATCGATACTTGGGATCGTCCCGTTGTATTATCGACGATGGTGCAATTTTTTCAAACATGTTTTAAACATCGTTCGAGTAACATCCGGCGTTTTTACTCGTTAAATAATGCCGTTATTATATTAGACGAAGTGCAGTCATTACCTATCGAAGTGATGTATCTTTCTAATCTATTAATGAATTTTTTAGTAAAGGTCATGAATGCCACCGTTGTTCATTGTACAGCAACACAACCAAATTATGATGCAGATTATATTAAATATCCAGTGGAATATGGCACTCAAGATATTTCAGGAGATATTGTCTTATTGGACGATGAAGAAAGAGAAGCTTTTCGAAGAACAAGATACTTTGTTCTCAATGAAGAAGATAGGGATATCTTTCGGAATATATCCGATGAAATAAAAAAACGTTCGGACCATTCAATACTAATCATCGTCAATACAAAATCAGTCGTCAAAATACTCTATGAAGACTTATTGGAACAAAATCCCGATCGTAAAGTCTACTATCTATCTACGAATCAATGTGCTAAACATCGCCAGGATATAATACAGGAAATTCGTAAAGATTTAGAAGAAGATCAACCGATAATCTGTGTAAGCACCCAATTAATAGAAGCGGGTGTTGATGTCGATTTCGATACTGTCTTTCGAAGTTTTGCCGGTGTCGATTCCATTATACAGTCAGGCGGCCGATGTAATCGAGAAGCTCGATATAAATATGGCGATGTGCTATTAATGGACATTTCAAATACGATTGAAAAGACCCAGTGGTTAAAAGGAGTCCATGACAAAAAATCCATTGCTCGAGAAATCCTATCGGGGGAAAAGGGCGAAATTAGTATTGAAGATTTAAATGATCGCTTTTACAAACGATATTACAAAAGATTTTGTGAGAAAATGGTTTATCCCCTTCATGACGGAGGTTCATTATTTGATATTTTATCGATAAATCGAGGATATTCTAATAGTGCATTAGGAGGAGCTTATTTAAGACAATCTTTTCTTACGGCCTCAAAAGAATTTGACCTCATTAAAGATGAAGGCATCGGCATTATTATCGCCACATATTAAAGGTCACACAGGAATTATTAAGGGGGGAAGAAGATGAAAAGCATTAAAATCGCCTTTGAATTGATTAAGGAGGCGAGTCGAAAAAACAAAAAGTTTCTTTTGATGCTCCTTGCCAATGGACTTTTCGTTTCCTTAAAATCCTTGGCGTTTCTCAAACTCATCGAATCCTTTACCTCTTATTTGACGTCAAAAGAGGCATTATCTCCTCTTATCTTCGCCTTTGTCTTCTATTCCCTCTTTCGCTTGATGGAAGAATATCTTTTGACAAAATTGATTAAAGTGGGCAATGAATTCATTTACCTTGTGGAAAAAGAACTCCTTCGAAAATCATTGACGATACCCTACGAAGAAATTGAAGATCCCGCTTTTTTTGATCTTCAGCAACAGGCGAAATTCTCTTTGAGAAATCAATACGCCTTGGAGAATATGATTGAGGCCCTTATTGGGTCAGTGGAGGCCGTGGCCACCGTCCTTGTGACAGCCTTCGTCTTTGCCGCCCTTTCTTTTGAGATGGGTCTTGTCCTTTTGCTCATCATCTTTTTGAATTTGGGTCTTCGCGTTTTCTTTTCGAAAAAAGATGACGATTTTTACAAAAAACTAGGCCCAATCAATACGTGGATTTGGTTTTATCAGTATTTGCCCTTTGAAAAGGAACGTCTCTTAGATATTAAGGCAAATTCCATGGAAAAAAATATTTTACAGCGATATGAAAAATATATCCAACAAACGAATCGCCTCTTTCAGTCTTATTATCAACGAATGGGTCTTCAAGAAGGAATCTCAGATCTTTTGAACACATTGATCTTTTTTCTCCTTTTCTTAAGGGGGATTTACGGATTTTATCAAGGAGAATTTCAATTAAGTCATTTGTCCATGATTTTAATTGGTAGCATTAAAATGATTGAGGCCTTTGCCTTGATTGGGGAACATGCAGTAGACTTTTGGCGCTATTCCATGTTCTCAAAACCCGTCGTCGATTTTCTAAAATTAGAGGAGGAAAAAGAGAAGAAAGGAGAAAAATTCTCCGAGAAAAAGGCCATTGTTGCCGAAAATCTCTCTTTTGGTTATGGAGAAAAAGAGGTTTTAAAAAATATCAATTTCTCTTTGGATAAAAATAAACTCATCGTCCTTATTGGAGAGAATGGCTCGGGGAAATCGACCTTGATGAAACTCATCGCAGGACTCTACTCTCCCGATGAAGGAACCATCCAATACGGCGGCGTCAATACAAGGGATTTGGCTTATTCCCATATGAGTCCCGTCTTTCAAAAGTTCACCCTTTTGAAGGATTTTACCGCCTACGAAAATATGAGTGGATCCACAGATACAAATAGAAAGAAGGTAGAAGATCTTTTATCGACTTTGGCCTGGGAGAGGACCTTTTGTTTTGACCGACCCTTGGGCAGCGAAATTGATGAGAGCTATATTGATTTATCTAAGGGACAGGAGCAGCAAACGGCCACATTACGAGCCCTTTATCAAGATCGGGATCTTTTCATTTTAGATGAGCCCTCCTCGGCAATGGATATTGAAAAGGAGAGGGAACTTTACAACACCTTAGTTTCATTAAAAGATAAAAAGAAAGTTTTCCTTGTTTCCCACAGATTGACGGCCGTTCACCAAGCCGATGAAATTTGGCTGATAAAAAAGGGAGAACTCTTTCAATATGGCTCCCACGAAGAGGCCATAAAATCATCGAAAACATATCGAGATCTTTATCATCACTATTACGCCTCCTATGAAAATATCTCCTAAAGAGAAAAAGGGAAAGATTTTATTTCTTCAAAATCTTTCCTTGACTTTCTCTATTACTTTCGTATAATAAAAAAGGTAGCGGGGTGTGGCGCAGCTCGGTAGCGCGCATCGTTCGGGACGATGAGGTCGCAGGTTCAATTCCTGTCACCCCGACCAAGGCGAGATTAACTCGTCTTTTTTTATTGGATTTTCCACCGGGATTTATAGTTTGTGATTAGAAAAAGGGACCTCGGGTATATAATAAATACTAACAACTTGATACATCAGTTCTGTGGGCGATTAATGTAGACAACAATCCTTTAGACACGAGAATCATCCAAATGTCCACGCGGAACTTTTGTATAAAAGCCCATCGTGTTTTCGATGGGCTTTTTTTTATGAAGGGAGATTCATATGAACGATAAAATTCGTTTTGGAAAAGAGTATGACCGTAAAGCCATTACAGAATTATTGGCCAAGGGCTTTCCAGAACAATGGAAGGCTCTTTCGAAAAAGAAAAAGAAAGTTATGGAAATCATAGAAGGAGGAATCCATCCGGAAAATTTCGTCCTTTGCGAAGAAGATGGGGATATTATCGCTGTATTAGGCTTTAATGATGGAAAGAGCTTCCCCGTTACCGTCGATAAAAGGGCCCTTTGGAGAAATTATTTCATTTTAGCGCCGATATTCGGCTATTTTATGGAGAAGGAATTCGCCATGAGTCATTTAGCAAATACGGATATTCTCCATTTATCTTTTTTCACCGTCGATTCCGATGTGCGTGGAAGGGGAAAGGGACGGGAGTTTTTCCAAAAGGCCCTGGAACTATTGGATAAGGAGTATTATGTTTTCGATGTCGTTAAAGAAAGCCTTTTGCCCTTTTATGAATCCATGGGTTTTCGTATCATTAAAAGAAAGAAAATTCCCTTCTCTTTCATTTACCATTATAAATACCGTTATATCATGGTGGGAACGGGAAAAGTAAAAACAAGGTCTTGACATTATTCCATAGGAGTAGTAAATTAAGTACTTCAATCAATGAGAATCGAGAAAGGAGAAAGAAATGCACAATGTACTAAAAACTTTACCGATTCATACTCAAATTATCATTAGTATCGGCATTATTATATTATCCGGTTTCACCATGACTCGAGTGACCAAAAGATTTCATTTACCCATTGTTACGGGATATATTTTAGCGGGAATCCTCATCGGACCCGATGTACTCCATCTCATCCCAAGGGAAATAAGTAGTAATTTTTCCTTTCTCTCCGATGTGGCCCTGTCCTTTATCGCCTTTGATGTCGGCCGTTTTTTAAAACGAGATATTATCAAATCTTCGGGACCGGCGGTAATCTTTTTAACCTTAGCTGAAGCCCTTACGGCGGGAATCTTCGTCTTTGTTCCCTCCTACTTTATATTCCATTTGGATTTTCGCTTTGCATTATTACTCGGTGCCATTGCCACAGCCACAGCACCAGCAAGCACCATGATGACCATTCGAGAATATGAGGCAAAAGGACCCTTTATCGACACCTTATTACAAGTTGTCGCCCTTGACGATGTGGTCTGTTTATTGGTATTCTCAACGGTTATTGCCAGCATCAAAAGTGGGGAAGGCAGTTTAGGAGTGATCCTACCTATTCTCTACAATATCCTTGTCATCGCCATTGGCTATATCATGGGTCATCTCTTGAGTTTTGTCCTTTCGCCATCTCGTTCCGAGGACAATCGGCTCATTATCACCATTGCCTTCTTGCTCCTACTTACAGGACTTTGTCAAATCGTTGATGTTAGCCCCTTATTATCCTGTATGGTCTTTGGTTCAGCCTATCGAAATCGAGGACGATCCTCCCGTTTGTTCCAACAGGTCAACACCTTTACACCACCGATTATGGCTTTATTCTTCATTGTATCGGGAATGAATCTTTCCCTGAGGACATTATTATCCATGAAAACTATCGGCATCGCCTATGTACTTCTACGGATAATTGGCAAATGTGTCGGCTCCTATTTTGGAGCAAAAGCCTGGAAATTCCATGATAATACGGCGAAATACATGGGTCTCGCCCTAGCGCCCCAGGCCGGCGTCGCTTTAGGCTTGGCCTTCATGGGACAGCGATTATTAGGCGGTGATCTCGGGGATGTATTCTTAAATATCATCTTGGCCTCATCGGTCATTTACGAAATCATCGGGCCGGCCATGGCAAAATACGCCATATTACACGGTGCCACATCGAAAAGACGGTAAAATCATCGAAAATATTAAAATAATTTAACAAAGATCGATAAAGTGCTATTTCAAGGTATTAAATAGCACCTTATCGAAAAGAAATCCGACGAATATACTCGGAAATCCTGATAAAAATTAAAAATACTAGAAATTTATGTTTCAAATATAGCGTCTGGGTATATATAGACTACGACATCACAAGAGCTTCATAAAAATGAAATAGGATTCTTAAATAATACTTATAAATGTTTTAGTAAAATATTATGGGAGTTAAGACGAAGCTGTGATCGTAAAATTAAAGGAGAAGAAAGGGGAAAATTATATCATGAGAAAATACGCAAGATATTTCAGAGAAGACGGCGATGAAGCCGGCAAAAACATTTCATGGAGTGCCATATTTGCTGGAGTAGTAACATTTCTAGCAATCTTTATGACATTCTCCTTGATCGGATCGGCCATCGGTTTAGGCATAGCAAGTCCAACAGAAGCAAACCCAATGGACGGAGTAGGAACAGGTGTTACCATTTGGACGGTGATAACTTTTATCCTCTCCTTCATCTGTGCAGGATTTGTCGCTGGAATTACGGCACAAAGAGTCGGTTTAGTCCACGGCTTTTTAACCTGGGCGACGACATCCATTGCAATGGTACTAATCCTTGCACTTACTGCCACTTCCTTACTATCTGGAGCAGCTAGCATCCTAGGATCTATAGCATCGGTAACGGGAGAAGGCGTCGCAAAGGTTGCCGAAGGAACAGGAAATATTACATCGGAAGCCTTTGATCAAATCAAAGCCAATGTCAATGTTGACACCGACGAACTTCAAGATAATTTGGAACAAACCTTAAGGGATACGGATCAAGAAGAATTACAACCGGAATATTTACAAAATCAAATGAACGAAGCCGTAACAGAAATTGGAAATGCAGCCAAAGAAGTTGTAACCAATCCTGAAAATGCCGATCAAGTCATTGACAATTTAGTAAATGATTTAAAACAACGTGCTGAAACCATCGGCAATGCCGCCGATCGTGATGCCATAGCATCCGCCGTTGCGAAAAATTCAGACTTAACGGAAGAAGAGGCAGAAGAAGCAACGGACAATATCTACAATGGTCTTCAAAAGGCATCCCAAGAAGCCCAAGTGAAATTAGAAGAAGCATCTCAAAAAATCGAAGAACTTAAAGTTCAAGCCGAACAAACCATTGACGATGCGAGAGAAACCGCAGAAGATGTTACCAATACCGGTGCAAAAGCCTCTGTATGGGGATTTGTCGCCATGGTATTGAGTCTAATCTTAACCTCTGTATTCGGTCTAATCGGTGCAAATCTTGTCAAAGATCCGACCATTCGTCGTAAAATGTAAATCAAGAAGAAAAAAAGATCAGGCCCTAGCCTGATCTTTTTTAATGTCCACAATTAAGATATATTCAATGGAACGAAGGTTAGCCATTATCCCTTGGCAAAAAAAAGGATCTAGGGATATACCTAAATCCTTTGAAACCTAGCCTAAGGTTATTTTATTTTTTTCATAAATATTTAGATGATTTTTTAATAAAGAAGCAAACTCTTCCGTCGAATACTCTAAGGAGTCGGAAGTGAGAAGGCGGTTCTTCATCATTTCATAAATGCGAGTCGTCGCTGGATTGTGACTGGCAACGATATAATCCTTAATATATTTATCTGTATATCGGGGATTTCGCTTATACATAATATTATAACGATCAGCGATAAAAGACATACTGGTACTGCCGTGGCGGTGGGGGAAGATATCCCGTGGTGAGATAAAGATACGAAGATTGTCCGCCTTCTCGACATATTCAATATACTCTGTAATAAAGCGAATCATCTCCCCATCGCTTAAATGTAAGATATAGGAGCCCAACACAATCTCTTTATTTTGAAAAGAATGATTCAAGGCTTTCCTGCGATAACAAAGGGTTAACGGTAAACTCGTTGAAAGTTGGCGGGAGAGTTTTTGGGTCCACAGGGCCGACTCAATCCTCGATGGCGGAACATTTCTTCTTTTCAATAAATCCTCTAACAATTCATTACTAATAAAAAAAGTTTCTAAATACGACATATGGAACAAAAACTCGTTGCCATCAACAAGGGATGACGAAAAAACATCAGACTCCACAGTATCTCCGCTTCGAGAACCCATAATTAAATTTGTCGTTGAAAAATTTTGGTCGATAAAAGAACTCATCTCCGACTGAATTCCCTTATCAAAGGTATAGGACATCATAATGGGTTTCCCATTACTGTCTAAAGCAACAAAAATCGTAACAAAATTACGAATATAAATATAATACTGTTGTAATCGATTAAGGGGACGATAGATATAATTATTAATAAACTGGGAACGTATCACCCAATGATCTAAAAGACCCAACAAACGATCATCAAATGAATCGATATTCTCATAGGTCATATAATGGTAGTTTATTTCCACGCCTAAAGTCGAATAAAACCGTTCCAAGGACACGTCGTTGGTACCTAGGGCTTTGTTAATATTTAAATTGGAATAAAGATCAACGGAATTTACAGAATTAACGACGGCTAAATTAATTAAATGAAAAGTCGTTTCCATGATCTTGTAATACCCAAGGACCACGTCGGAACTCTTCGCAAATAAATTGTTCTCCCTTTGAGTAGTCGCATAATAACTATCATGGAGAAGGGAATAGACGAAAAGCTTGGCAAAATTAATATTATCAATGGGAACATTACGCACCGACATCTCTTTTAATTCCGAAGTTTTGCCCTTCTCGATGATTTCTGTACTAATGATTTTGGATAAATTACGAAAAAGATTGGGATCATTACTAATATTTGGTAAATTTTTCCCATTCACCCATTTACTGATATAGGAACTATCGTATCGCAATTGCTCGGCGATATCCTTATACTTCAATCCTGACAAATGAATCAAATCTTTCAGAACTTCATGAAATTTCATCTCGACTTCTCCTATTCTATCGCATTACCATTGAGTCATTGGCTTAATTCCATTATATCAGAAAATAAGGCCTTAAAAACAAATTAAAACAATAAAAAGAAATAAATTCAACAGTATTCTTATGCAGAAAAAATCGGATACTTCCAATTACAATATTTAAAAAATAAAAAATCAGCAATACCGGGTAAAAAGCTAGAATTAAAATTGAAAGCTTAATCTTACGGTGAAAATCATGAAAGCTCATAAAATAGATGAATTCAATCGAAGAATGGAATATATTTTTTTCTATTCATCAAAATAAGGAAAAGAAGGACTATTTTAATGGAAAATTCAATTGACAATGGATAAAAATACGGATATCATAAAATTACAAAGGAAAATTAAAGAACAAAACGATCAATTCAACGGAGATTTATCCGAATCCATATTTTTTTCAATCAATGAACAGTAATCTACTGAATTTTATAAAAATAAAAATATTGACAATAAAATATTGAAAATACCGTGGAGGAAAAAATCATCCCGGTAAAATACGAAAATCTTGGGGAAATAGCATTCATCCTAGGGTAGTTAAATCATTAACGAGAACCTACGAATAAATTATACCCGGGTAAAACACCTGACTATAATTAGAACTTGGAAAATAGCACTTGGAAGATTCATTTAAAGAGGAGAGATCAACAATGGATAAAGGGAATAAAAAACACAGATTAATACACAGTCTCTTGGCCTTTGCCATGGTCATCAATATTATTGTGCCAGGCATCATGGGACCAAAATCTTTAGCGGAAGAAGGTACTCCTCAAAATGAATTTATCCTGGAGGATACCAATGCTAGCCCAGATCAAGGTCAAGAAAAGGTAAAAACCTACAGGACAACGGAAGAGGATTTCTTATTCGATGAAGAAGAACAAAAAATCCTTGGATTACGAGAAGATTTGACTAGGGATCAAAAGATTCACCTAGTCCTACCGGATAAAATCAAGGGCATTGAAGTCCGCACCATCGATTCCTTAGCCTTTTACGGCGATGAAAGAATCCATTACATCGATTTACGCGACCATAAGTACCTGGAAGAAATTGGCGATTATGCCTTCGCCTTTGTAAAACCGGAACAAATTTTATTGGAAAATCTACCTTCTTTAGAAAAAATTCAGGACTACGCCTTTTACGACAATCAAAGTAAAATGATCACCATGGAAAAACTCGATGAATTAAAAGAGATTGGCGACTATGCCTTCTCCAATTATCTCGATGAAAACTTTGAAGATCATTATGGCGATTTTATCCATGATCAACAAAAAACAACCGATAAGGAAATTCTGTGGAAGTTTTCAAAACTTGCCCTTCAGGAACTACCCTATGAAGAAGGAAAAGTAAAAGATGAATTCGATGAAAAATTCAATCAATTCATCCAAGAAAAGGAAAAATTACAACAAGAAAAAGATCAAAAGAAAGAAACCCTTGAAAAATCAACAGAAGTTGATCCACCGGCAGTAGTCGATCAAGGGCCGATCCATAAAAACAAAGTTTCACGATTGGCAATGGGCGATTATCTTGTCCCCGATCGACGAAATCAACCCATGGCCCTGGGAACAATGCCCATGAACGCTTTGCGAGGGGTAGGAGATACTTGGGATGTTACGCCGACGACTGTTACAGGAGATAAAATGGATATAGATTCTGTATCTGTTGAAGAGACAGGGGATTCGTTGGTATGGACGGTGGTGGTTAAGCAGAAAGTAGAAGGAATTTTGGGTGCAACACTTAATTACTATCATCATGTACGAATGGATAAAACTGTGAATGATCCAGGAGTTCGTAGTATAGAACTTCAAAATCAAGAGCTCAACCCTTTAAACAATGTATCAACCTCTTATTATACAAGTTCTAAAAATGGTTTAAATAAAGGAGTTTATACTTACACCATAGTAACGGATATACCAAGTGGTGAAGAGTCAATATTACCATTTAAAGTTTTTTTAGCAAATTCAGGTAATACTTCTTCATCTAATGGTTCTGTTGAGGGAACATTCACTGCTAAAAGGCCTGCACCACCGATCGTCAACAAAAACTTTAACTTTATCGTTAAAGATAATTCCTCACCGGCTTCCA
>JAUNVW010000012.1 GCA_030540635.1 Tissierellia bacterium
TAACAATTCTCGGTAAATTCCTTCATCTTCTTCACTATATACATTGAAGACGATTTTTAATGAAGAATTCTTCTTATATTCACGCACCGTATCAACAGCAATTTGTGCTCCTTCTTTTTTAGGGAATCCAAAGGCACCTGTCGATATGGAACAGAGGGCTAGAGATGATAGATTTTGCTCATCTGCCAATTCTAGACATGATTGATAACAAGATTTCAAATCGATTCTATCTTGTTTTGTCACTTCATCGTCCACAATAGGTCCTACGGTGTGTATGACATAACGAGAGGGTAAATTAAATGCCGATGTGATGACTGCTGATCCTGTCGGCTCTTCATAGCCCCTACGCTTTACCAGTTCATCACAAGTAAGTCGTAATTGAATCCCTGCAAATGTTTGAATGGCATTATCAATACAGTGGTGCCCGGGGATAAAACATCCCAATAAAGTTTTATTGGCGGCATTTACAATACCATCAACTTCTAGGGTTGTAATATCTCCCCGCCATAAATACAAGTCTTCTTCGATTTCTTGCAATTGGGTGATTCTCGTGATTCCCCTTTCTCCGATAAATTGATTTAAATACTCATTTTGAATTCGTTCAAATTCAGGTGTTATCGGTGCGGGTCTTCGTTCGTTCATCAAAGCCCTCAATAGTTTTTCCTGCTCCTTTTGATCTTCAGGAATCACCATATTGCTATTTTGTTCCCGTAACAATTCTCGAATTAAATACAATCTTCGTTCCCTTTGATCCATGGTATTACTTTTCCTTCCCTTGGCATAAGACCACTCGTTCACAGGATTTTCCAAATAGATGATAGCCCGATCCTCCTAAAGATAAAACCTCTAACATCTTATCGGGATCTTGTACCATATCTGAGCCGATAAACTCAACTCCCCTTTGTAAGAAAGGTTCGGGATAAAGGCTAACGGTAGGACCGGCTATGATGATTGTTGATTTTTCGGGTATTGCTTTTAGTAGACCATCGATGGTGTCATTTAAGATTGTCGTTCCCGTAATATAAACGACATCCGCATCTTCTAAAACGTTCACGTATTCTTCCGCTGGATAATAATGATTAATTTCATCACCTTTCAGCGTCCTGGGATCTTTTTCTAAGATTTTATAGGTGATACCTTCTTTCTTCAGTCTTTTGATAATGGGAATTAAAGCGCCGATGACGACAGCCTTTTCCTTGTCTTTTGGCGTATACATATCAAATGCATCTTGGTCTTCTAAAACCTCGATCCCCCGATGACTTTTATCGAAATATCTTTTGGTCAATGCGTTTAAAACAGCAATGGCCAAAGTTTTTTTCAATATCGATTTTGATTCAAGATCTTCTAAAATCTCCACCACATCCCGTCCTTTCATTCGACTTGGATTTGGCATAAGCTTTGCAGATGAAGGACAACATACGGCTTCCGGCATCATTTTTACTGGAGTAACACAGAGTCCCCCTTCCCCCGTAGACAATTTTGCTCCTGAGAAAAATAATCCGAATACGCAATCTTCAAGAACTATTTTTTCTTCTTCTTTTAATTGTTTTAACACATAATCTTTCGTTTCTTGTAATATTGAATTCATCGTTCCTCCTTTTCTTTATTATATCAAAACTTAAATAGGTCTATGGATCTCGGGTATTGATTCGTAATATATTATCTAAAAAATAATTAAAAAATCAGAGAGATTTTGATATTGCTGTCGCAAAATTCCTTTCTTTTCCGACATCCTTCGTGTATTTCCTGAAGATTTCCTGATTAAATCAAGGGCATTTGAACTTATTCTTTTCTGTTCCATGGTTTTGTTTCCGCCATAATCTCCAAAGAGTATTTTACGGTCTATTCTCAACAGGGATTTTCCCCGATTATCGTTCTCATCCCTAAATTCTCAGAAGATAGGACTCTTTTTAAATCTTTTATTAAAGTAGAATCCTCCTAGGATTTGATCATCACAAATTTTAAGAACGGGTAATGAAAAAAACAACGGATTACAAAAAATGAAATCCTTTCAGCGATACATTTCCAGGGATTCCTCTATTTAGAACAAGTAGATGCCGTAGTTTTAGAGACCAATGGTAATATTTCTGTCCTTCAAAAAGGTGGTGAAGGCGAAAATACTTCCCTTACAAAACCATTACAAAAAAAGAAGAACTCGGTCAAACCGAATTCTCATTAAAGATGATGTTCGATGGATAAAAGTTCCACTAATTGTTTCGCTCCAATGACAGCTTGTAAGAAATATTCTATAAAATCGCCATGATTCATAATTTCCTTGTAATTGTCAGGATTTTGAGCGTAAATCGTTTCTGGGCTAATGGTGCAGATGAAATTAAAATCTGCTTCTTTTAATAAATACTCCATCCACAGACGGGCCATTGGTCCGTTTTTTGTTTTTTGATAATACTGTTGAACATTCTTTGGAATGTCGATTAACGGTTCCTTTCTCTGAAATGAAGGAGGTGCTACTTCTCCAAAATCTGAAAATAGATCCTTCGAGCTTTCGTACTTCCCTTGATGAATGCTTACCATAGCATGGTAATAGGAAAGAATCTGTTCTTCCTTAGGATTATTAGGACCTGTTTCTATCATTCGATCCAGATCTTCCATTGTGATTTCTACATTCTCTAAACGCCAAGAGCAAACCGTACCCCGTTTGATGGCAGAGAGATTTAATTCTTCATTGCGAGAGAGGGACTCATCCCATTTTTTAATTTCACAAATTCGTTCTTTCTTCACGGACTTCACCTAATATCTTTTCCTATTGGTATTGTATTCTAATCACTAGGATTTTTCAATCCTCATTACCTATGGCATTTAATGAACCGTTATACAAAATCCATCATCGTATTCAATCGTCCACTGATGTAAATCCAATATTCTCTTTACATTTGCTAAACCCATTCCCCGAAGTTTTGAACCAGTTCGACTTTCATCTCCCGTAAACATCGGCTCAAATAGATAGGGCAGAATCTCTTCTGAAATGCCTTTGCCGTCGTCCTTGATGATGATTTGCTGATTCTTCCATCGAACAGTAATTTCTACGGGTTGATCATTGTGATCCACTGAATTTTGAAGGAGATTTGCCAAAACCCGTTCCCACAGTTTCGGATCGAAAGAAGTGATATACTCTTTTTGGGGGAAATCCAGATGAATGCGACCGCCTCGATTTTCGTACCAATCATAATGCTCTTTGATATAATTTCGAGTATCCTTTAAAAGATCCCTTCGTTCCGGTTGGTAAATTCCCTCTTCTCCTAAAGCCGTTAGCGAAAGCATATCTTCCACTCGCTCCTTTAATAAGAGGCCATTTCTGTAAATCGTTCCATAGTATTTTTTCTGATCCCGTGGTTTCACAAGATCATCATCCAATGCCTTGGCATAGGCGATGATCGCTGAAAGAGGCGTTTTAACATCATGGGCCAGTCCACGGAAAAACAAATTCACCCTTTTATCTTCTTCTTTTTGCATCTCTTGAATTTCAACTCGAATACTCTTTATTAATTTCCCAATAATTCGATAAACAAAATACAGATAAAGAGCAAATACTCCTAAGATTTTCCCTAATTGGAACCATCTATTTTTACTTGTCATCTCTGAGATATTCATCGTTGGTGTTTTGGAAAATACATTTTCAGGGTAAAAGATCAAGAGTTTATTACCAGAACTTGTCTGATAAGAAAAGGCGTGATCTCCCGATTCCCGAAGATCGAAAAGATCTAAGACCTCCCCTGTCGTATAGCGCTTATTGCTTTTCTTTTTTCCGTAACTTTTAATTACATTTCCATCCCGGTCTAATTCTAATCCATAGCCACCGATTTTAACGATCTCTTCCCAGTTCAATGTATCCGGATCGAGATTATTCGACCAAGGTAAATACTGGATTAACGAAGTGCCCGTCGGTAGAAAAATTAAAGAAATTCCCATAAGTAATAAAAACAAAAAGCTAATCCCCATGAATGAAAGCATAAATCGAATCGTCTTTTTTAAAATTTTGTGACCCAATTTTTACTCCTTTCTCATCATATAGCCCAGTCCTCTGATGGTAATAATAATTTCTGGCTTTTTAGGATTGGTCTCAATTTTTTCACGGAGATTACTCATATGAACCATGATTGTATTATCATCGTTTAAATAGGGATCATCCCATAAATACTCGTAAATCTCCTGCTTCGTAAAGACTTTACCAGGGCGCTTCATAAATAATGTGAGCAGTTGATACTCTTTCGCCCGAAGATCTAATAATTTATCATTTCGATAGATCCTCCGATTGTCACAATCCCAGCGAATATTTCCACGAATAATCTCAGAATTTTCTGGATCTCCTCGACGGAGTACGGCAAGGACTCTCGCTACCACTTCCCCAGGATCAAAGGGCTTTGGAATATAATCATCACCACCTAAGTGAAGACCTCGAATTCGATCTTCCACTGTGCCCCTTGCCGAAAGAAAGATAACCGGAAACTTTCTATCCTTTCCTAATTTCTTTAATAACTCATATCCATCCATAACCGGCATCATAATATCAAGAATCATGAGATTAATTTTATTTTCTTTTAATCGTTCCAATGCTTCACGACCATGACCGGCTTCCAATACACAAAATCCCGAATTTTCTAAATACAATCTCAATACTTCTCGTAATTCCTCTGCATCGTCGACAATCATTATCTTCTTTTTCATGATCTCACCCTTTATGGTAATTCTACTAATAATTGATCTAAGTTTTTATTCTGTTGAAAGAAATCTTCTTTCCATCGTATATTTTCATCGAGTATCAGACATTTGAGACGCCCCGAGCGATAGTATTTTTCATCGCCCTTAATATAATCTCCTGGCCCCATCTTTTCTTGCCGTTTTTGAACATGAGATAGTACTTTTTCCTCGACATAGCGAGCAGTTCCTTCTAAGTATTCACGTTCAGCTTCAAATTCACAAAATAATGAAAAGTCCTCGCCAAGTTTCTCTTTTAAATAATCCCACCGTTCTTTTTGTCGATCGATCCAAAGATTTTTATCCTTATTTTCATAAAATTGAATCAATGCCTTCTGTTCTTCTTGCCATAACCTTTGGTACTCCCGATCATCATCTAATTCTTTTAACAAGGCAAAACATTGCCGATACCTCGATAAATCTTGTTGCTCAAACAAAACGCCTTGACTTAATTGAAAAGCATGAAGTCCTTCATGGAATAATATGGAAAGATAAATCTCTTCTCGCTCTTCTCTGTCTACATCTCCCATAATATCCACTAGGGCGCGAACCGTTTGAAAAGGAAGAAGTTTTAAAACGGGCCCTTTTTCATCTCTCACTGCCGATAATGCCAAGACTGGGATTTTCGGTTTCTGTTTGATTACTTTTCCATTTTCATAGCGAAATTCTACTTCACCGTAGTTGATTTCCATCGGATAGTCGAAAAGAGCATAATCAGGCCACCATTCATTTTCATCATCGAGAATTTTCGCCCTTTCGATGAACGACATGGTATCGCCATCAATCCCTTGGATCCTTGTTTGATACATCCCGATGAGAATAAGAATTAACACAAAAAGATATCGAAATTTATTTTTCATATTGTACCACCCATTTTATCACAAAATAGACCATTCCAAGGAGTAGCCAAAGATATAAGAGAATTCTAAAAACAACAGGAAGATCTACTGCTCCTCCCGTAAAAAGATCTCGGGTGATTTGACTGAGCTCATCGAGGGGTGGCAGGATGTGAATGAGATATTTTCCTAATTTACCAAAAAGTCCCCCTTTATTCCCAAGAAGTAATAGGAAAGTCGTTCGTACAGTCCCCATTACAATAAAGACCATCCCCAGTAATGCCGATACCGCTGGCGATAAAATGAATGTCCATAGGGAATAGAAAACACAAGCCGTACAAACGGTTATCCCATAGGCTATGAAACTAAAAACAATTGAATACCATGGAAAATCCAAGCCTTTCACTAAAATTTGTATCATCATAGGAATGGATAGCACAAAGGCCATGGCGATACTTACCAGTAAATTTCCTAGGATTAAAGCAAAATATTGTTTTTCAGGCTCTAGTCCATGAAGCCAAAGAAGTTCTTTTCTCGTTCCCCTTCGATGAAAAGCCATGGTATTCATCGATAAGCTAATGGCTCCTAATGAAGCGATCATTGAAAGAAGTTTCCATTGCATTCCAAAAACAGCATAATCCGACGTCGCAGCTACCCCTTCGATGCTAAATTTCACTTGGAAAATGATAATAAGTGTAATAATGCTTCCTAAAATTCCAAAGATCAGAAAGGATGAGCCTTTGAAATTTTCTTTTGCGTGTAATTTAATAAGTGCTTTCATTGGCCACCTCCATAAATAGATCAGCTAAACTCTTCTCCTTTAAATCCTCTTGGGAAAAACACCTTTGATCTTTTTCATTCATGATAATCATGCCTCGATCGGCAACTTTTTCCACATCATAAAGTAAATGAGAATTTAAAATAATGAGTTTGGATGCTTCTTTTAATTCGAATATAATATTTTGCATCTGTTGTTGTCCAAAGAAATCAAGGCCAGCCGATGGTTCATCGAGTAGCAATATCTCTGGATCGCCAATCAATGCCTGGGCTAGTCCCAAACGCTGATTCATCCCTTTGGAATAGTACTTGACCTTTGTGTCTTTTTCTAAGGATAGTCCTACTTTTTCCATTAATCGTTTACTTTCTTCTTTTCGTTTCGAAGCATCCATTCCTTCTACTTCCATAAAGTACTCTAGGACTTGTCGCCCCGTTAATACTTCCGGAAAATCTGGACTTTCTGGTGAATATCCCAAAGTATATTTTTCTGGATACTCGATGACCCCTGTGAAATCTCTATCCCATTTCAATAGTATTTTCATAAGGGTGGTTTTCCCAACACCATTGGGCCCAATTAATGCAAAGACTTCTCCTTCTCTCATTTCTACATTCAAATCATCGTAGATTTTTTTCTTGCCGAATACTTTCTTTAAGTGCTTGATCTTTATCATTTCGCACCTCCTGAATTTAGTATAACTACCGAATCTTTCCCCATCCTTTAAGCCATCTTAAATCCACCTTAAGTTTTTTTCTATTGATTCTAGTTCCCTTTGATGGAGCTTTTGTTTTCCTATGTTATAATAAAGAAAAAAGGAGATCCTATGAAAGAGTCTATTGCTATACTCATTGAATATGTTGCAACATTTATCGAATTATGTGGTGTTTTCATCATCATTGTTACCGTTTTAAAAGAACTTTATAATATTATCTTTAAATATAAATTTCAGATGAAAGACACGGAACGAGATACCACAGTCAATCAAGGTCTAGCTAGTGCATTGGAAATACTACTCGGGGCAGAGATTTTAAAAACCGTCATTTACCGAGATATGATGCAATTAGTTGAGGTCGGTGCTTTAATTTTAATTCGTGTATTTATCACAATTTTGATCCATTGGGAACTGAACCATAAAATCAAAGAACAAGAAGTTCAATCTTTTGATGAAGAAGAAAAGAAACCACAATAAAAGACTATATGAAAGGAGGCGACGGCGAAATGAGTTCGCCTTAAGAATGCTCCCCTATCGTTATAATGTAAAGAAAAGAAAAAATACCCATCCCCTTTTAGTGTCCTGTGGCCATTGTAAAACTCCCATTGCCATATACCAAAAAGGTGGTAAAGGCAATCTTATTAAAATGCAATTTCCAAGAATTCTAGAAAGCGCTATTGATATTCGAAGAAAGAAGGGCCATTTTCAATGCCCAAATTGCCGAGAAACCCTCGCAAAACGAGGGGATTTTCACGGGACTGAAACTTATTGGATTTTAAGGGGAAAAGTAAACACCAAAATATTATCCCATTACGAATAATTTTAAGGAGGTTTTATATGAAAAACAAATGGTTATTACAAGCAATGCTATTGGGTCTTTCCTTTTTTGTCGCCATTTTCTTCGTCAAGCCCATTGGCGTTAGTACTCAATTTAGTGTCCTCAGTGGAAAGCTACATCAGGTACTTCATGATGTTGTCAGCGAAGAAGATTTAATTGTAGAAGATAATTCGGCAGAAAATGGCTATCGATCCAGTAATGCCTATTACGACAAAGACGGCGGTAAAATCGCCAAATCCATTATGCATTTAAAGAATTACGGTATGATTTTTTTCATCAATATTTTTATCGGCGCATTCCTTGGAAAACTTTTTTTAGGACAGAAGAAAGATCGTTCTTCTTATATTGAAAAAGAACCTATTACACAAAAACAAATTTGGCGATCCTTTATCAGTGGTGCGCTGATTTTATTCGGTGCCAGACTAGCCGGAGGATGTACCAGTGGTCATATGATGAGCGGGATGATGCAATCGTCGATTTCTGGATTTGTCTTTGCCCTGGCGGTATTTCTCGCCGCCATTCCCGTTGCCATTGGAGGTGAAAAACGATGATAAAAGCAGTTTTATTAGGACTTTTTTTTGGTTTCAGCCTGTATTATGTTGGCGCCAATAATTACCACAATATTTTAAAGATGTTACAATTACGAAATATGACATTGGCCAAAATTATTTTCTTTGCCATTGGATTTGCCGCTTTCCTCACAGGTATCGCTGCCGTCACCGGTCTTTTAGACATCGATCATTTCAGCATCAAGACAATGCATCTTGGTGTCATTCTCGGTGGTTTCATCTTTGGCATTGGTTTTGGCGCCATTGGCCGTTGTCCAGGAACTTGTCCTGCGGCCATGGGTTCTGGTGATTTAAAATTAGCCTCCATCACTTTCATCGGTGGCTTATGTGGTGCTTTTATTTACTCATTAATTTACGGCTCCCTTGCAAAGACGGGTATTTTTGATGCTTTGAATTTTGGTAAATTAACACTTTTTCATATCAATGACAAATTTCCATCCATTTTACCATTATCCCATATGGGCTTGATTTTCATGGGCGCAATTTTCATGATGCTCGCCTATTTTATGCCGATGGAAATTCGAAAAAACAATTAAAAAAATCCTACTTCGTTTTTTATCGAAGTAGGATTATTTTTATATACGAAGGTCCCAATTTTGAGCTTCTTCCCTTGCTTTAATAAAGTTTTTGTATAAACCTTCTTCCTTTATTAATTTTTCATGATTGCCTTGTTGGACCAGCTTCCCATGATCGAGAACGAGAATATCATCGGCATCCCGTACAGTAGAAAGTCGATGGGCAATGGAGATCACCGTTTTATCTCTTGTGAGCTCATCAATAGCTTTTAAAATCTCCCCTTCATTTTCCGGATCGACACTTGAAGTGGCTTCATCCAATAATATAATTGGTGCATCTTTTAATAGGGCTCTTGCAATGGAAATTCGTTGACGTTCTCCTCCCGATAATCGACTTCCCTCTTCGCCCACATTGGTTTGATATTGGTCGGGAAATTCCATGATGAACTCGTGGCATCGGGCTCGTTTCGCCGCCATAATAACTTCTTCATCGGTGGCATCAGGTTTAGCCATTCGAATATTATTGATAATTGTGTCATGAAATAAATACACCTCTTGGAAAACCAATGAATAATAGGATAAAAGGGTTTTTACCTCATATTCCCGTAAATCATGGCCACCTAATCGAATAGCACCTTTTGTTGGGTCGTAAAATCTGGCAATTAAATGAATGACTGTCGTTTTTCCAGCTCCTGAAGGCCCAATAATGGCGACTTTCTTCTTTGCCGGTATCTTAAAGTTTAGACCCTTCAAAATTTCCCGATCCCCATCGTAGGAGAAAGAAAGATGGGAAAATTCCAAATCGATATCCCCTTCTTGATCCTGTATCGGACCATCTTTAATTTGGGGAATATCGGCAATCGTATTTAAATAATCCATTTCATGGGGAGTTTTTGCTCCTAGGATAGTGACATTTTCTAATTGTTTCATTCCTCCAAACAGCATGAATCCAGCAGCACAAAGGGTCAAAGCCTTTGGTAATTCTACCTGACCTTGTAAATATAGATAATAAGTCAATAAGGTCACCCCTAGACTTCCCAGATATAATAATGTTCCGTAAAGCCTAAAAAAGATAATCACTTTGAATTCGAGTTTAACTTGATTGTCAACTATCTCCTGGCTGGTTTTGTTGACTCTTTCATGGATTTCTTCTTTTACTTCTGGATCCATCTTGGGAAAACTTCGCAATACGGGAATTCCTCGAATCCCATCGACTAATGCCTCAGAATAGGCGATGGATCGATCATGGAGTAAATGGACTTCTTTCCGTGATAAAAAATACATAAAAAACAAACAAATCCACGCCAATGCAACGATTCCTAGAGCAAATAAGCCAATAATGACATGCATTCCAAACAGGCCAAGTAATAGAAAGATACAAACGGCAATTCCTGTGAAAATGAACATATAGGCTATGCCCAGCATCTGTTCGACGGTTTTAACGACTAGGGTTAAAGCATCTAAAATATGGGATAAAGCCGTTTGTGTGAAATATCCCATCGGCGCATTTTTCAACTTCTCGCCCACATCTTCTCGATATTTCCGAAATATACCAAGGAAGGAACCGGAGATGCTACGGTATTGGCCATAGCCACCGGCACAATTCAACAGTAGCGAAGCGGTGACAATAAGAAACAATATGACCACACGGTTCTTATCCAGTTCACCAAGCCAAAGAAATCCAAGATACATTGCGACGAACTGCATAAGGACGGAGATATGCTGTATGAAGATAAACAGAGCACCGATTCTCAAAAATTTTTTATAGGATCCCGCCATTTCATAGGATTTTTTAATAATATCAAACATACTCTTCCTCCCCTAAGTATCTCTTCCATAAATTTTGGTAAATATTTGAGCTTTCCATTAAATCTTCATGGACTCCCCGGGCCACGATATTTCCTTTCTCCATCACGAGGATTTGATGGGCATTTTGAATGGTGTGGAGGCGATGGGCAATGACAATAAGGGTTTTATTTTTAATTAATCGAGAAATGGCATCTTGTATCAATGCTTCATTTTCTGGATCGGTATAGGCGGTGGCTTCGTCTAAGACGATGATACGAGCATCCTTTAACATGGCGCGGGCAATGGTTATCCTTTGCCGTTCTCCACCGGAAAGACGTCCTCCTGCATCACCGACAATTGTTTCGTAACCATCGGGTAAATCCATGATGAAATCATGACAGGAAGCCAATTGACAGGCTTTGATGATTTCTTCTTCTGTGGCATCGGGCTTTGCCAATAACAAATTCTTCTTAATACTCGTATCGAAGAGGAAATTATCTTGGGATACATAGGCTAATTCTTCCATTAATTCTTCAAAGGCTAAGTCTTTATTGGAAACATTCTCAATGAATATTTGTCCTTCATCTTGATCCCAAAATCCGGCGATTAGTTTTGCCACTGTACTCTTACCGGATCCCGATGGCCCCACTAATGCCGTTATTTCATTGGGTTTTGCCTCGAAGGAAATCCCGTGGAGAACCTCTTGATCTTGTACATAAGAAAATCGTACCTTCTTTAAAACAACACCTTTACTTCGATCAAAATCCGGATTTGTGCCGTATTCCGGACGGATCTGTGGTTTTATTTGTAACAATTCATGAATTCCCCGGTAAGAATCGGAACATAATTGAAATAATTCCATACTCTGTGCCAGCAAATAGCCTTGGGGTAATATGGAAAGGGGTAAAACAAGGGAAAGTAGTAATCCCCATATTTCAATTTTCCCATTTTGAAATCGAAGAAATGCAATCGGTAATGTCGCGATAAATGGACTCATCACAGCACCTAAGATGATTGCCATACTGAGCCACGAAGTCTTGTACCATTCCATTGTCGTATCGTGGGCAAAGTCAACGGCTTCTTTGTACTTTTTAAAATAACGATCACCATATAAAAAAGCCTTAATCACAGGAATTCCGCGAACAAATTCTACGGTTTTCTCCGCCAAATGTCCATAGGCCCCGATATAGACTCCCAATCGGGCTTCGTATTTTTTCATCATAATCATCGATCCCCCAATGACAATGGGAAGTGGGGCAAAGATCGATAAACCAATGGGCCAATCGACGCTAAAAAGGATAATGGTGCAAAGGATAGGATGGAGTAATTTCCCCGGCAGTTCTGGCATTAAATGGGCAATCCAATCTTCCAATTCCGATACCCTTTCATTTAATAAAACTTTGATTTTTCCAACGGGTTGCTCCACTAAATATCCCGGTGAAATTTCCTGTAATTTTTTAAAGAGTCTCATTCGCAATTCATGGAGAATCTCAAAGGATGTTCGATGGGATAAATAGGTGGAAATCCCTGATACAATCAAATGTAGTAATAGGGCCACAGCCGTTATTATCGCGTATTTTTTAACTTCCGTTCCTTCACCATATTGATGATATTGATAAATTCCTTGAGCCACCAATGCCCCGAAAAAAAATGTCGTAAATACAAATACTTCGGCGATGATCGAACAGATCAAGGAAATCAAAGCCGTTTTCTTATACTGAGGCGCAATATTTAATAATTCCATGGTCAATTGAATGGGGTTTAATCGGTACTCTCCCTCTTCTCCAGCAATATTATCCTCAATATTTTCCCTAAGACCTTCGGGAAAGTCAAAGCCAAAGGATTCCAAATCCGCGATGATTCTCTCCCGCCGCTTCTTTTGTTTTCGTTCTTCCTTGTTCATACAATTCCCACCTTTCGTTTATGATATTAACTGAACCACTGTCTTTTTTCTTTCCGAAAAATAATAAAAAGTCTTTCTTCCCTTTTATTCATCCTTCTCTGCCAATTTTTCCTCGGATTTCCCTTGCATTTTTCTACCAATATGCTATACTAAAAAGGTGTTTCGGGATGTGGCGCAGTCCGGTAGCGTACAAGTATGGGGTACTTGGGGTCGCAGGTTCAAATCCTGTCATCCCGACCAAGAGCTTTCCATGGAAAGCTCTTTTTTTATTGACGATCTAAACATCTCGATGGAGATTTTAATCGGGTATCGACTACATCCTTATCCCCTCCGACCTCTTCGATGAATTCTTCGTCATTTCTCCTTTAAACAATTTGGCTAGAATCAAATACCAAGATTTGATGGAATTACCAATGGTTGTAAAACGATGGCAATCATGATAAATGTCTTATTTTCTATCAAATCTTCAATGGCTTCCTAATAATATGCCTTCATTTTCTTCGTGGATATTATCAATTTTCATCGGAAATGATCATTGGAACATCTTTTTAATATCCCAGGGACAATGGAGAAGCGTTATATTTGACCTTCCGACAAAGTTGCACCATCTTCACCGATATTGGCTTCATAACCATGGGGAGCTTTTCAATGAAATCATGAGCCATCACCCTTTTCCCCTTCCACTACTTGTTCATCGGTAGAATTTAAAGATCCAAATTTAATCTTCTTCGCAATACTGTCCTTAAGAAGGATCGCCTAGGCAATATGACCATTAAATTTGCCAAAGTAAATCCTCCTACAACTCCATGGTCTGTGTTGATTCGACCTTCGGCGATATCCTAAAATCAGCCAAGTAAAGGGCAAAATATCGTTTTTCCTCTCCCCGGGGGAACGACAATGGCTGTAATTTCTCATTCCTTGATTATATAATGAATATCCTTTATAAATTTCTTTTTCATCATCACGAAATCCCATATTCTAAAATGTAATTCGAAATCCTTTATCGCTCTTTCATCGGTACCTTCTTCTATATATGGAATTTCTTTCCCTTAATTTAACGATTGAATCCCTTGCATTCCCTGGTCCCTGGATTCGATGATTTTTTGAACGCGCCCTTTGACAAAGACTTCCAATGGATTTCTTACTCGATGAAACTTTAGAAAATTTCCAGGTATATCCTTCGGATATTGACTGCCATGGATTAATAAATCACGGGCATCTCCCATATACTTTAATAATCATGATCTACGCTGCCTTTACTCATCTACACTTCGCCAATCATATCTTCCAGAGCTGTATTTCAAAACCCTTTCTTCAAAATTACTTTTTTTGCTCCTTGGTGAATAATTTTCTTCCGTTCTTTCGTCGCTTATCTCTTTCTCATGATTACGATCTATCCTCCGTTACGACATTAGGGCCGTTATCTTTGTTAAGTGAATTTTATCACTATCAATATTGATAGTCAATATCATTAACTTTTTTTTAATGCTTAAAAAAAACTCCAATCCCATCGATTAGAGTTCTACTTTGATCATTCACGATTTTATTTTAACGATGGCCCTATTTATCCCTGCATTAAAATTATTTGCGGGGAAATTTGGGAATGCATCGAGGCACCTTTTTTTCATACATCAAGTATTCTTCTCCGAACTTCTCTTTCAGCCATTTTTCTTCGGTCTTTTGCATGAAAAGACTTAAAAACAACCAATACAGAAAAAAGAAGGGGAAGATGTATAAATTATTCATCAATAATAACAATCCCCCGTTTAAAAATAAAAAGGCCGTATAAATAGGATTGCGACAATAAGCGTAAACTCCGTCGGTAACGAGCTGATTCTCTTTGATTTTTGTTCCGACTCGATCGTGAACGACGGCGCCGAGCCAAAGAGAGACGCCAATAAGGATGATCAGCCCTGCAAGAATCTTAAATAAGGGCTGGAAACCGAAAGGAGTTACAGGGATCTTATTGTTCTTTTGCAAATAAAAGATCAAAGCTGTCATACCACTAATAATCCCTACATAAATGGGACCGACACCTAGGACTGGTAAATGTTCTCTACTCTTCATCAATCTCCTCCTTTTCATCTCTTTGGTAAATTTTTATTTGGATATTCTTAAATCGTCGATTCTCTACGACATTGCCTTTTAATTCATAGCGATTCTCATAAACATAGCGATATTTTTCATCTCGTCCATCTTCAGGGATAAAACCTAGAAAGTCCATCATTAAACCGCTGATCGTGCCTTGACGATGATTGGGAAGATCAATATCGAGCTTCTCATTAATCTCATCAATCTCCAAATGACCATCTGCTAAATAAGTATGATCGCCAATGGGAGTAATGGTCGCTCTCTTGCGATCGTATTCATCTTGAATATCTCCCACAATCTCTTCGACGATATCTTCAATGGTAACGAGTCCTGATACCCCTCCAAATTCATCAATTAATATCGCCATAGTATGCTTCGTTCTTTGCATATCTTGTAAAAGCAAATCAATAAATCGAGTTTCTGGTACAAAATAGGCGTCTTTAATGGTTCGCTCTAATAATTTCTTCGGACTTCGATCTTTATAATAGGCTTGGAATAAATCTTTTAAAGTTAAAATCCCGATGATTTGATCCTTATCTTCTTTGTAAACCGGTACTCTCGAATACCCTTTATCGAGTAATTCTTCCAAAGATTTTTTGTCGAAATCATTGAAATCTACCATATACATATCAATACGAGGTGTCATAATTTCTCGAGCCATTTTATCGTCAAAATCTAAAATCGAAACTAACATCTGCTCGCCACCGGGATTGATGACGCCTTGTTCCTGTCCAATACGTATATAGGATTTCAGTTCTTCTTCGGAAAAACGTTCTTCCACTTCTGTGGAATATTTCCCTAATATGCGCAAAATAAATGTCGTAGAAATGGAAAGCAAACGGACAAAGGGATGGGCAATTTTTGAAAATAATTGAATGGTTTTTGCCGAACGCATCGCCACTTTATTAGCATCTTGTAAAGCAATTCGTTTGGGGATCAATTCTCCAAAAACCAGTGTAATATAAGACAAAATAAAAGTAATGAGGATAAAAGCAATAGTATGGGCATAGGGAATATTTAAATGATGTAATTGATCCGCCAATATAACAGTAATACTTGTCGCCGCAGAACCTGACGCAAAAAATCCAGCCAATGTGATTCCTACTTGTATCGTCGATAAAAACTTCGTCTGATCTTCCATCAATCGAAGCAATGCCCTTGCTTTTTTATTCCCCTCTTCTACCATATTTCGAATGGAATTTTTATTGCAAGAAACAATCGCCATCTCTGCAGAAGCGAAAAAAGCATTAATCATTGTCAATATTCCTATGAGAATCAATTTAAATAGTAGATTGCTCTCCATAACGAAAGCACACTCCCTTCTCCTCGATAATTTTGATCATCTATATTATATCATATCCCTGAATCATCCCCTTTGTTTGCAACAAAAAAATAGAAGCTATATTAGGATAGCTCCTCTTTCAAATCATCATTGATGACTATAATTGCCGATAAATGATTCTTTTAAAATCATCCATGGTAACTTCTCTTATCTTTTAAAATCCCTGATCAATATCATATCATTGTAATCGATCCTCACAAATACTTAGGAGATAATGATCGTAAATCGCCGTTATTTCCAAATCATTTTCAAATTCAACGATCTCAATGGTTTCCAAAGTCTCTCGACCGAATATCGATATTTTTCCCTTTATCGGCGACAATGTGGGGATCAAGAACAAAGAAAAATCCTTGTAAATATAGACTATTCCGAAAATTCCACGGCCCCCCTTGTCAATCTCCATCAAAGTATTGCCCCGCTTATCTTTGATGGTTAAATTCGTACTCCGGTAAATATAATCCTCCTTTACTGCTAAAGGATTTAGACGAAGATATCAATAGGATATTCTTTACCGATTAATCTTTTCGATCATAACTAGAAATCCATTGGCATCTTGTTTTTACCATCCTTTTCTTTAAACTTCTTCCTTTCCATATCAAATACAATTATTGATGTAATGAATCAAAAAATTCCCACAAAGATCATACCTATCACTAAAGGGTCCCATATTGCGCTATTTTAACACAAATACGGCTCCTCTTTTTCCTTTGCCCTTGGATGAAACACAATCCCTTTGAAATATGTTATGATGAGATCATGAGATTATGGCATGAAGATTTAATTCAATATTTACCACGGGGACAGTTACTTGGTCAACACCGTGAATGCGCCGCCTTGCGAGGTGGTGGTTGGGGCAAAAAACATGCAACGGTTAATTATGTATTTTCCTATTCCCCTTACAAACTTTTTTTATACCATCTACTTGTGATGAAGGAGATGAAAAACAGAGGATATCAACCGGATGAAAAATGGTATGATGAAAGGTATCGCGGGAAAAATACCCCCTCCTATGACACAATAAAAAAAGTACCCCTCACAAGACCCATTTATCCCGAACATGATGAGGGGTACTATCAAGAATGCCTTGACAATCTAAAACATAAAGGGATTTTCATATCTCCCGATTAATCAACCATCATTTATTGGATCTCTTCATAAATGGCTCGATACAAAAACAATAGAGCTATGGCAACGAAAATATGAAAAAGACCCGTTAATATGAGAAAAGGCATCGATTCAAAGGTCTTTCCTAAGACTTGCATCACACCTTTATAGACTAAACTTCCAACCATTAAGGGAAACGCCGTATTATAAAGATAAAAGAAGCGCCTAAAATTTTTTGCCTTTAGATCAATAAGGCCGTTTTTATAAAACAAGATCAATATTAAAAATAATAGACTTCCTAAGACAAAAATATGGGGATGAACTTCTTTTAATGATGTGAATCCCTCATAATGATTTAGCTTCGTAAACTCCCGATAAAAAACCCCTGCGACCAGACCAAAAATCGTATATGCAAGGGAAACTTTGAATAATTTTTTCATTGATTCCTCCTAGCTTCAAAAATACTCAGCCTATTTTTTATACCCTATCCAAGGGATTATAAACGGAAGAAACAACTCTTTATCCCTTTGGTGATCATCAATCGTCAAAAGATATCGCCATCCCATCAATTGGGCGGTGATGATTATTGGAAGAAAATCATTTTACCTTACAGCGAATCCAAATCCTTTGGCCTTATTTTATAACAAACAACCCTTCCCCTACTGTATAAACGCTTTTAATGAATGATTTTATTAATATATTTATAATAAAAACAATGATTATGGAGGTTCTTATGTGTACATTTTTTACTTATGAAAACGGAGATCATTATTTTGGTCGAAATATGGACATCAATACAAGTTTCGGCGAAAAATTTATATATCTCCCTAAAAATTATCCCTTACCCTGGTTTTCTTCAAGATTTTCCATCTTTGGTGTTGGAATCTTACCAAAATATCCTGTGTATTTTGATGCCGTCAATGAAAAGGGGATAGCCATGGCCCTGTTGAATTTTGAAAATTACGGGGAAATGGAAGAAAAGAAAAAACATGAAATCGCCATGGGAGAATTTATCCTTTATCTCTTAAGTTCTTGCGCAAGTCTCGAGGAAATTCGTGAGAAAACGAAAGAAATTTCTCTATACGATCGCTTTCCATTGGAAAATGGAGATAGTATCCCCGCTCATTTTCATTTTATCGCCACCCAAGATGGCAAATCCATTGTCATCGAACCTGCAAAAGATGGGATCAAAATTCACGATAATCCCATAGGCGTTCTGACAAATTCTCCGGATTTTCCAGCCCAAATGACAAATCTTCAAAACTATGCCCATCTACAAGCAGAAAATCCCAAAAAAATCTTTGGGACAATCGATATGTCCAGTTATGGCCAAGGATTAGGCGGATTTTCATTGCCGGGAGATGCAACACCCATGGGCCGATTTGTACGGGCAGCCTATTTGAAATACCATTCCCAATCTCAAAAGGACGAAAAATCCAATGTCGTGCAAATCTTCCGAATTTTAGACAAAGTGTCCATGCTTCGAGGTGAAGTCGTCGTCAATGAAAAACTATCGGAACTTGGAGCCCTCGATGAAACGACGTATTCTGTTTGTTGCAATCTAGATAAAAAAAGATACTATATTAAAACTTATGATCAGCCAATGATTCAACAAATTGATTTTTCTACGATCCATGGCGATGAAGTAAAAACGTGGGATATCCAAAGCGACTTTTCCTTTGTCGATATAACGCCCTCACCATAGACATCCATCGCCCTTTGGGCATCTTTGGACTCGCCCCGTCAACTTCCCTCGGCAAGGGAGCAGGGACCCGTTAAACAAAATTTCCCATCCCTCAATACAAAAAGAAGGAACTCCCGGAAGGCTTATTCTCCGTAAAACGGGAATCGGCGCCGGGAATTCTGATGTTAAAATGTCGGTCAATGTCCTTCGCATTATGGACATTGAACCCCTTTCTATCCATCCCTCGGGGATGTATTTTTAATTTGTTAAATGAATCCTTTGATCCGAATGTTGTTGAAAATCCTTTTTATGGGTGACGGCAATCATCGTCATTTCATATTTCTTGGCAAAGGCGACGAGTTTTTCCGTCATTGCCTTACCCGTGGCCTCGTCGAGGGCAGAAGTGGGCTCGTCCAACAAAAGAATTTTCGGCTTTCTGAGGAGCATACGGGCAATGCCCACCCTTTGCCTTTCTCCTCCCGATAGATTTTTTCCCCCTTCTTCAATCTCATAATCCAGGCCCACATGGGAAACGAGTTTGGATAGTTCTGCCGTATCAATGGCTTCTTCAATTTCTTCTTTGTCAAAAGGATCCCCTAAGCAGAGATTGTCGCGCAAACTCCCTTCAATGAGAATCGAGGACTGTTCCACTTGAAGGAGTAAATCGTAAAGACCCATGCCAAGATCTTTCATATTGACGCCCCCAATTTGAATCTTTCCATTTTGAGGTTTCAAAAACCCCGAGAGAAGATTTAAAAGGGTGGATTTGCCTGATCCACTTTCCCCTGTAATCGTAACAATTTCACCGGAATCAATATGAAAATCCACGTCTTTTAACATTTCCTTTTCCCCAAAAGTAAATCCCTTCGATGAAAAGGCAAGGCTGGCTTTGGGAAGGGGAAGTTTTTTTCTCTCTTCCTTCTTTTCATAGACAATCACATCTTTGTTTTTCTCTGTGAGATTTTTCGAAATGCGTCGTTCGTTTAAATAGGCGGCAATATGCTGAATTGGCTCTGGTAAGGCTCCACAAATCGTTTGAAGGGCCAAGGCGCCTCCCACGGTCATGGTCCCCTTTCTCATGCCTTCCACGGCAAGGAGGAGGATGATAAAGGGCATCAGATTAAAGAGGAAGGAGAAAATATCCCCATAAAGGGAGTGGAACTTCGACAGTCTTTTTACGACGGGCTCCTTCTCTTTTTTGAGAAAATTCATATAGCGTTCGGCAAAGTATTTCGGTTTATTTAATTGGAAAATCGTCTTAATGGAACCAATGGATTGGAGAATCATTTGATTTTCTTCCCCGCGAATTCGCTGCAGTTCCACCGTTTCAATCCCAATTTTTTTGTTCAAGATATGGGTGCCCACATAGCACAAAAAGACGAAGAATAAGACGATGAATGTGATGGGAACCGAATAATAAAACATAATCCCCAAGGTGGCAAAAAGCTGCACCGTTTGGGTGAACATTAAAACCTTCGAGGAGGTATAAGCCTTTGAAATATGTTCTGCATCATTTGTAATGCGATTTAATTGATCCCCAGAGGAGCTAATTTCTGACGGCTCCTTTCTCACGGATCCCAAGAACATTCTTTTTCTCAAGGGAAAATCCCCAGATAACATGAGAAAGCGTATGTAATATTGGAAAAAATAGGCAAAAATCATATTGGCAAAAATCAAAGCCACGGCCGTGACCATGTGAAGTCGAAGATCTCCCCGTTTATCGTAAATGAGAATATCTAAAATCATTTGTAATTGGATAATGACCCCCTGGGCCGAAAGGGTGGATAAAATACCCGTAAAGGCGGCCAATGCCATACTCTTTCGATAGGACCCAAAAATCTGTTTCATTTCTTGTTTCTCTTGCATATCCCCTCTCCTCCATCTTTAATCTTATTTTATTTGATTAATTTGTACTATCAAAAAGTAAATATTAATCTATATTTGCAAAAATCAAATCTTGTTCATTAATGATATCTACAAAAATATCTTCATTCCCTTTTATAGGTGTACAAATATTATTATTTTCTCTTTTAGCTCTTATAGCACACGTAGACCCGTAACATATTGGAAATTCTTGACAGTTTTTACATTTTATTGAGCTTTGCTTAATTGTATCAATTCTAGAGTTTAAGATCAATTTTTGTGACTTTGTTATCATCTTCGAAAAACTATCTAAGGTCACTGTACAATAACCATATGTTCCATCTGGATTTATAACAATTGCATTCTCTTTATTCACCGCACAAATAGCCGTTGATGAGTATCTACTTATTATTGGAGTTGTATGTAAGCCTTTTTCTGTCGCTGTTAAGATTACTTCAAGTCGTTCTCTAGCAGATCATCTCGATGGGATGTCTTTGTTGAAATCCTTAACTTCCTGAAAATCAAAATAAACATGTTTGTATTTTCCAAAAATTTCCTTCATTTCTATTATAAATTCGTCCATCCATTTTTTATAATTGTTTCAAGTTGACGCGAATGATTATCCGAATATCATCATTATTCGAGGAATTCTCTTTACCTTATTAATTATTTTGCAAAACATTGAACCTCCCTTTATCCGTGATCGTTGCTTGTCATGAATTTCTTTAGTGCCATCAATTGTTATTTGAAATTTTATAACTTTATTCTTTAATTAATGTATCGCCTATTCTCCTGTCTAAGTTATATCCATTCGCGGTTATTTCTGAACTGTAAATAATATTTTTCTTCTTACGAATTTTTTGAAATCTAATAGAGATCTATTCGATGCTCTCAATATCCAATAAATCGATGCTCTTAATACCCAATAAATCTTCTCCACCAAAGTAAGATCCTTTTAAAATTTCATGGGCAAATCATCGATAATTTTTCTATTTTCACCATTAATCATCTCATAAATAGTATAGAACAACATCTCAACTCGTTGGATGTACTAAAAATTCACAGTTGTAATGTTAATTAGGCAATTATTTGAATCTCTTACAACCTTTTCAACATTTTTATTTATTGTAATTTTTGCTTTTTTCACTAGAATCACCCCCTTCTTCATGCAATTAATACTTTATCATAGATAATTAAGTATTTCTAGTTTTTGTCATTAATTGAACTATTAACAATGTAAAATTTGTTTTATATGCTTTAAGCTATATCTTAAAGCACTTTACATTTAAATCTTGTTGTTTAAATAACTATTATATGTTTAAATATTTTGCTGATTATCGTGATTATGACTATATTCATGTTGTTAATTTAAATTGAATTATGTGATAGAAATAACATTCAAATTATATCAATTTTAAATTCCATAAAAAAAGAACCGGATCAAAGCCGGTTCCTATTCGGGATAGAGGCGGAAGATGGCCCCGTGGCGTCTTCCTCCTTCGTCGTATATTTCAAAATAAAGATTGACCCATTTTGATGGATGATCCAAGGAAAAGGCCTGTTCCCCGTCGCTAATGGCCCCCATGGGGTTTTTTTCGGATAGTCCAAATCAGGTGGGGGATACACTTTTCCCATTTTCCCCTTTTCATCCAAGATTTTATCCGTGTAAATGAGAAGGCCTTCCCCATTTTTATCGTAGCCAAGATTTTCGTAACGGTATTTTATGGAAATTACTTCTTCTACGTCTTCTTCGAAGGCATTTCTCTCCATTCTTCTCTCTACGTCCAAAATTTTAAGGCGTCATTTTTATTCCACGGTCCAAAGATCGTCTATTTATCATCACAGGCAAAATTTTCCCGTCCCCATTCATTTGGGCTGGCGTTTTACGGTCATACAAACCAAAATTCCCAGTAGTTTTCAAAATTGCGCCGTAAGATCTTAATATTTGAACTATTATATTTCATTTCTACGACATTCTGACCATAGCCACTTCATTATTTAAGCCACGTCAAACTAAACCACATGACATTCTACTCCACCCATTGAATTGTCCATCGTTTTTCAAAATTTCACTGTCATTGAGCGCAATCTTTGATTTTTTCCACTTTTATACATTGGGACAATACCTTCCTTTCTCCTTGCACGGTCTTTTTAAAAATAGCTCCATTCATTTCCACTTCCCATAAAGCTTTATCAAGGAGCCATTGCCTTTTCATTAAGAATTTTCCTACGCTGATTCGTCGTTTCACCACGATAAGAATTTACACTACTCTCAAACTTAAAATCCTTTTATTTCTCATCGTAAATATTTACTTTCACAAATTCTCCATTCATTTCTTCATTAATAATACTATCATTTGAACTAGATCATGAGCTTAGATTAACCATAAGAAATATTATCCGTAATATTCATATTGTTCTTTTTACAATCGATGTATTGCAATTCGTTGGTCAGTTAATGAATGTACAAAAAATAATGAATCAAATCCTTCTAACCTTCTATAATCTCAATGCGGTAAACCTCTACTAATTCCATGGGGGCTGATGTGGCCATATTCTCATTTTTCACGCCATAGAAGTAAACATGAATTTTTTTGCCGACAATATGATCGTCTATTTTTTCGACCTCGATGATTTTATCCACGGGTAACCATAGGGGTTTTAATTTTTCCACATCGTTTTCTTGAAAGGCGTATGTGCTTTCTTCTTCGGGAAATTCCAAAATCCTAACCATAATTTTGTCCATATCGATTTTCATAATTTCGGCTTTTAGGTTGGCAACGCCAAAGGGGATATCTCTGTCATACTCCTCGGTTACAAATATCACCCAATGATGATCCATCATCACATTCAAGGCGCCCTCGGTCCAGCGCTGATATTCATAATCCGTGCCAAAATTAGATTCATCATTTTGTTTCGGTTTTTCTGTAGGATCCACAGTCGTTTTTATTTCGCCGTCTGCCGTGCCACATGTGGCATAGGAGTTTACATAGCCGGTGTCCAGATAGATTTTGCCGTCGACCATCACCATTGGCCTTAGAGCTACTTTTTGTTCTGGCGGATTTTCTTCCGACTTAGATGGATTTTCTACGGTTTTTGGTGGCTTTTCTGCATTTTCTGGCACATCATTCATACATGAGACGAGTAGCAAAAGAGATAATATTAAAATAATTTTTTTCATACCACCCCTCCTTTTTCCCATTATACCCAAAATTTGCTCTTTAAATATGCCAAAGTGGCAAAGGTTTAATATCCTTTGCCACAAATTAAGCCAATCTTAATTATTGTTGTAATTCAACTAATTTTTTAAAGACTCCATCTTGTGCCAATAATGTTTTTGCGCTGCCCTCTTCTACGATTTCTCCATCTTCCATTACGATAATTTTATCCGCATTCATGACGGTGCGTAGTCGATGGGCAATGATGATGACGGTTTTGTCCTTGATCAGTTTGGAAAGGGCCTCTTGAATTTTTGTTTCGCTATCGGCGTCCACCGATGCGGTGGATTCGTCTAGGAAAATAATGGGTGCATCTTTTAATAATGCCCTTGCAATGGAGATACGCTGTCTTTCTCCGCCGGAAAGAAGTCTCCCACTTTCTCCAATTATAGTCTGATAACCATGGGGAAGTTTTTTTACAAATTCATCTACTTGAGCAACTTTTGCAACTTCAAGTACTTCTTCGTCGCTGGCATCGGCACGGCCAAGGCGAATATTTTCCATAATGGTATTATTAAATAAAATCACATCTTGAAAGACCATGGAGCAGTATTGTAAAAGATCTTCTGGATCCCAAGTTTTGATTTCCTCGCCGCCGAGGGTCATTTTGCCGCCGTCGATATCGTAAAAGCGTAGCATAAGCTTGGTTAAAGTGGATTTTCCACAGCCGGATGGGCCAACCAGCGCCGTCACTTCCCCCTGTCGTATTTCGGTGCTTAGATTTTTAATCACCGAATGATTTCCATCATAGGAGAAAGAAATATTTTCCAGATGAAAATTCATATCCTTGGGCGATTTTTTCTCCCCTTCCATAATGGACATATTTAAAATTTCCCCAACACTTTTTACCGGCGTGCCAATATATAAAAATTCCAAAATATTGGCCATGGTCCCTTCAATGGGCGTGTAAATCAGGGTGGACGAAATGATAAATTGAAGGAGCATGGGCAGGGGCAAATTGCCCTTTGCATATTCTGAGAATCCCACCCAGAGAATGGTCGCCATGCCAATGCGATAGAGGGACTGAATGGGCGCCAAAATTAATGGGTTTAAATATTCCGCCTGCATCTGTGTTTTTTCCGAATCGTCCAAGAGATTTTGTAATTCGTCTAAAGTTTTTTCCCGTCTGCCATAAGTTTTGATGGGCAAAATATTGTCCATCATCTCCTGCATTTTCCCCGTCACTTTTCGTGCCGCATAATAATGGCTCGCCTCTCTCTTTTCCTTGAGGGATTTAAATAAAAAGATGGAAAATAATGAAATGGGCAAGGGCCAAAAGATGGCGATGGCCATTTTCCATTGGAAGGATAAGATCATGAAAAAAATGATGATGCTTGAAAGAATTCCGCCAAAAAATTGAGGCACTGCATGGGAGTAGGCGTGTTCTAAAGCCTCCATATCCCCTAAAATTCTCTTGGATAAATCAGCCAAATCTTTCTTCTCAAAAAAGGAAAGGGGAAGTTTTCCAAGTCTTTTTGCCAAATCAATTCTGATTTTTGAGGTTTCCTTATAGGTGGTCGTATAGACGCTGTCATAGACGATGCGCTCTGAGAAAAATCGAATCATCAAAATCACGGGAATGGCGATGAAATATTTTTTATACGTAATTTCACCACCCGAAATCACCGTTAAACTGTCGTTGATAAATTGAAAAATTATCCAAAAACTTAAAATATTGGTGAGATTGTTAAAAGTATTGGTAAGGATTGATTTTTGCATATCTCTTGCGCCTTGGTCGGTTAATTGAAAATAGTTTTTCAAAAATTTTTTCATGCCCTCACCTCCTCGAACGTCCAATTTGCTGCCTTTTCGTATTCTTCCACTAAATTTTTATAAAGATCTGATTTTTCCATTAGCTCTTCATGATTGCCAAAATCTTTTAAGCCTCCATTTTCCATGATCAAGATGCAGTCCGCCTTTTTAATGCTTGTAAGCCTGTGGGCGATTGAAATGGTCATGGACTCGGTTTTAATTTTCTCCAAAGATTGTTCAATTTCCTTTTCGTTTTCCGCATCGGCATAGGCGGATGCCTCGTCCAATAGCAGGATGGGACGTTTGCGAAGATAGGCTCTTGCAATATTGATCCGCTGTTTTTCGCCCCCCGATACATAGGTGCCTTCCTTGCCGATGTTCGCATCAAGGCTGCCAATACGCTCTAAAATATCCCTCGATGCGGCATTTTTTAAGGCGTCGATAATTTCTTCATCTCTTGCCTCATAGCCCATGGCGACATTTTCGCGTAAAGTGGTGTCCAATAGCGAATTTTCTTGAAAGACGATGGCCATTTTTTCGTACACTTCTTCCGGCTCCATGGAGCGAATATCTTGTCCGTCAATGCGAATGGCACCACTTTCCACATCATAAAGTCTTGCTAAAAGTTTAATCATTGTCGATTTTCCACTGCCCGATGGTCCAACGAGGGCATAGGAAGTCTTGGGCATAAAATGAAATGAAAAATTGGAAATCGCTTTTTCCTCACGATTGGGATACGTAAAATTTACATTTTCAAAGACCACGCCCACTTCTTCTTTTTGTGGTGTAGAAATCACTCCTTGCACTGCTTCTTTTTCCAGTCGAAAGATGCCCGATATGGACTGAATATAGCGGGTATGGCTTTCTTGAATCTTCATTACAAGGATAAGCTGCACCAAAGTTAAAAAGGAGAGTAAGATCATAAGACTTGCCTTTGCAAAAAGCAGGGCAGGGAGATCGGAGGACTCCATAAAATACAGTGCCGTGGGGCCTAAGATAAGGGCCGGAAGTCCCAAAACCAAGATGGCGATGATCATTTTTTCTCGCCAAGAAAAGACAATTTCTTTTGCCACTTGGTCAAATCTTAAAATGGCATGATAAAAATCTTGAAAGCTCTCCACCGTTTGCTGAAAGACTTTGACAATGGGAATGCCTCGAATATATTCCGTTCCCGTCACCGATAAGTCTTCGCCGGCATGGATAAATTCATCCATCAGGGGTTTCATTTTACCCCCCATCATTGAGCCCATAATTCCAAGTCCAATGACGATCGCACCAAGATTTATGAGAGCAAATTTCCAGTCAATATAAATCATAATGCCGATAAAAGAAAGCGGAATCATCATGCCCCTTGCGCCATCCGGCATATTGTGGGCAATAAAGGTGTGAGTTCTCGAGGACTCGTCGTCGATCTGTCGTCTTAATCTGCCGCTGTCCTCTTTTTCAAAAAATCCGAGGGGAAGTTCCATCAATCTTTTCATGCCGATATAGCGCATATTTTTTTCAACACGAAAAGCTAAACTATGACTAAAGAAAAGTCCCAAAAATGTAAAGACCACCGCGGCGATCTGAGATATAAAAATTGCCCAAATATTCTTATATAAAATTTCTTGATCGATTGAAAAATTTGACAATGCAAAATGCCTTAGCAAATTGTAAATAAATAAAAATGGCAAAATGCTAAGGATTCCCGCTATTGCAGAAGTGATTAAAGAAAGTATGTAGGACGATTTTCTTTCCGGTGCAAATTTTTCGATCACATCTTTTAATTTAAATTGTTTCTTGTCCATTTTCTCCTCCTTGACTTTTTTTTCAGTTTATCATAGGATTTAATTGATATCAATTATTAAGGAGAAGAAAAGCTTTCTGTATTATTTGGCTTTTCGTGATAATATGAATTATTTTGAATTACAACTTGATAAACTTGGTCTGAAACCCATTCCCACCCCGAGCTATCTTCCCCCCATGGGCAAAACCTATGCTTACGATGGTAAAGATGGAATGCTCCATTATTGGATCTATATGGGTGACGGCTTTTTATTTAATATTCACGACTTTTATATCAAGGAAGATCGCATCTTTGAATTTGAATCGGACGAAAGCCTAGGCACCTATATTTCCATCTCCGTCATTAAAGAAGCCTCGGGGGATTTGTATATGCCAAAAAGAGAAATAAATGCCGGTACCATTTTATCGTATTTTCACGATCAACAATCCTTTCGCGGACTCTTACATAAAAATAGCCGCTATATCTCCGTGGGCATTGAATATCAAAATGGCTATCTGGACCAAGTTTTTTGCAAAAAATATGATATGCCCTTTGAAGATGTAAAAAATGCCTGTCTTCGATTAAATGAACTTCATTTTTTTGAACCTTTGAACAAAATCACCGACGAAATTTTTCACTACAAGTCCAATGATCCTTCCAGTCCCATTTTTTATGAGCAATGTGCCAATAATGCTCTTTTGGAAATTCTAAAAGATTATTATCAAAAAAAAGTGCCACTTCCCAAAGACGATGAAATGGCGGTGCAAATGGTATCAAGACATCTTGATGAGCATTATATGATGGATTTTTCTCTCGATTTACTTTCAGAAATTGCCACCATGTCTAAAAGTAAATTAAAAGTGGTTTTTAAAAACTATTATGGCATGACCATCACCGAATATGTACAAAGACGGCGCATCCATGTGGCGGAGCATCTCATACTAACCACCGATCTTGATATTGCCCATATTGCCAAGGCGGTAGGGTATCAGTCCCATAGCCGATTTTCTCAAATTTTTAAGCGCTATTTGGGCCTAAATCCAATGGAATACAAGAAGAATCGTAAATAAAAACCGTGGTCTCCACGGTTTAATTTATGATGAATAATATTTGCCATCATCTTTTAAATAAAGACAGCCCAATTTTCTTTCTACAATATTTCCTTTCAAATCTCGAATGATCAGCTCGTCATAATAGCGATACTCGATGCCGGCTAGATTGTTTTCTTCGTCAAAACCCTCTTCATGCCAGCAATTGGAATAAATATAATCGTCAATGGCAACGACTGTTTCATTTTCCTCGGGGAGATATTCCAATTCCATGGGATAATATATTTTTACGCTCTCATCCCAGCTTAGAATATGAATTTTTGGCCCAATGAGCTTTAGATTATAACGATGAATATCCAAAAGCTCTCGTTCCCAAATAACTTTAATTTCTCTTTCGGGATGATAATCGTAGAGAAAAAGTTTTTTCCCAAGCCAATCCACCTTTAAAATATAGATGGTATCGTCTTGAAAATACACATCGGCAATGACCATATATTCATCTTCATCGAAAGGCTCGTAGATTTTTTGATTTTCATAATCATAAATCAAAAGCCTACTTGAAAAAGGACGCTTTAATTCTTCATAGACTTCTATATCGTAGGGAGCGTCAAGACCTTCCACCCGATAACCAAAGCGGCGCTGTCCTTGTAAATCGGCAATAAAATTGCCCGTAATCGTTTCAAAACGATGTATTTTCATATTATCTTTCCAAATCTTCCCTTTCTAATTTTGACAATAATTTTTCCGGATTTTCCACATAGGAATGGATGATGGAGCCGCATTTTGCGCAAAAAATATGCTTCAACGCTCTTCCATGAAATCCTCGGTTTATATTGGCATAGTAGGCCTGTTTGCCCTCATAAAGTTTATTACTTCCACAAAAGGGGCAGGGCTTTTTCATTAACTCTTTTAAAATTTGCTCTTGCATTGTATCATCTCCCAATCTAATGATAGCATAAATAAGATTGTTTTAATTTTTCTAAATTACATTTTCTTTTGCAAATTTGAGGCTCGATAATTTCACCGTCGTAAAAACTGCAACGGCTGTAACCCAAAGGCTCGCAATGAAAACACAAATTTCTACGGGCAAATATTCTGCCAAGATTCCAAATACCATATTCCCAAGGGGCGTTGCCGATAATGCCAGCATGCGAAGCACCGAAAGCACCCTACCGCGATAGGCATCGGGAATTGTTTTTTGCAAAAAGGTCTGCACCGATATATTTATGGGTATTACGCATGCGATTGCAATGCAGTCTAAAAGAGTTATTATGTAAACGATGGGAAGTTTTTCATCTTGTTTTACATTGTTGCCAAAATATATTGTCATTGCTAAAAGAAGTAAGCTAATGCCAACGCCCATAAGACCGCGTTTTAAAAGTTTATCTTTGCGGATATTTTTATAAAAGGGCAAGATCACAATGGGCACTAATAAAACGACAACCATCGTTATACTGCGATAGCTACCGTAAACAACTTCGTTCACCTGATAAACCTCTAGCAGTAAATATGTCATTAGCACTTGAAAAACTACCGAAAAACCAAAATTTATCAAAGGTGCGATTACGACAAACAAACGTATAAACGAATCTTTTTTTATGATATCCAAGCCCTCTTTAAATTCTTTAAGGAAAGAATTTTTCTTTTCGATCTCTTTTTTTTGCGAAGCTTGATAGGGTGTGCGGATTAAAAATTTTAGCGCAAAAGAAATTGCCATAAATATCGTTATCATTAAAAATGAACCGCTTACTCCAAATACCTTGTAAAGAAATGCGCCCAATATAGGCGTTGCGCAAAGACAATTCCGTCGTCAATTTTTGACAAGAGAACCGCTTCCGAAATTAATTCCTGCTCGATAATTTCCGGCAAAATTGCAGATTCGGGCGCCTGATAAAATACTTCGATTATCTCTAAGGCGACAACTAAAATATAGAGCAAATAAAGCGCAATATTTCCTTCGTTCGCATAAGAAAAAATGGTATAGGCCATAAGTAAACTCATTGATATAAAATTTATTAATCGCATTACATGCAATCTGCGATATCTGTCGGCAATGACTCCCGAAATTGGCGTTAATAAAATGCGCGGAATAACAACAATCGATAAGATTGATGCGTAAATTGTAGGAGAGCCCGTTAATTCAAGCACATATAGCGCCAATGTAAATTGCAAAATATTGCTTGCAGCCATTGAAAAGGTGGTGGCAAACCAATAACTCATATAGCTTCTGTCTTTAAGTAATGTTATAAATGAATTTTTCATTTGCAAAATCTCATCTCCTTTTTTGATATTTCGACCTATATATCCTATGGAATTGATACTGTATATCATTTAATTGCAAATTAGAATATCATTCGTAAAAATTTAAAATATATGCTTAAAAATGCTCTAAACTGTAATTTAATTAAAAAAAGAGAGATTAAAACATCTCTCTTAAAATTTATTTACTCCACACAATTTTACGATATGCATTTTGGGCAATTTTATAGCAAATAACATATACCGCAATAAATGCGATCGATACGAGTAGGAGATTTTGAAAGTAGATCAAATAGGATCGAATTTTGAAAAGACGCAAGAGTTGTGCCATGATTTTTGAAGCGACGAGATTGTGTATCACCGCTACGATAATTGGAAACAGAAAGACCGATCGCATCTGACGTCCAATGGTTTCTATTGCCATTTTTTCAGAAATTCCCAGTTTTTTTAATATTGCAAATTGCTTTTGATCGTGATGCCCTTCTACAATCTGCTTATAGTAAAGGATAAGACTCGACATAATCGTTAGCACAATGGATATCATGATGCCAAGATACAAAAATCCTCCTGCAAAACCCTCAATAAATTCTTGATTTTCTCTTTGGGTGAAAAACTTTCCCCCTTGCTCTTTGGCAAAGGCTTGTAAATTCTTTTCATGATTGGTTCCCGGCGAATCATTTGCCAAAATTCTAAGATATAAATTTGTGTCGGGCGCCTCCTTTCTCATGAAATGGAGAATTTCTTCCAAGGCCTTATGATCTTTTACCAAAATAAATGTGGTGTCTATGGCGATATTTTTTGCCGATTGATCCTTGATTTCAAATTCTTTTACCTTATATACTTTATCTGCAATTTTCATTTCTTTAAATGCATGATATCGATGGATGCTGGTGGTATAATAAATTTCATCCTCTTTTAATTCCGGCAAGCGTTCTGAAAAAGCCTCTTCATAATATTTTGCCGTGGAAATAGTGGCGAATGGTTCATTTTCATTGAACATTTTAAAATCATGCAAAAACTCTACTGAGCCTTCGTGATCGAGCCTGACGCGATTTGTCAAATAGGGAAAATACTTTCGCTTAACATCATCGGGTAATTTCTCATCATAACGGTGGATTTTATCCTCTAAGGCTTTTTCCTCCGTTAGCGATTTTTCTAAACCATAGACTAATTCATAATCGTTTTCTATAATTGAGTCTTTGATGCCTTGTCCTATACTCATGCCCATGGCTATGGTTAAAATTACTCCGGAGCATAAGACGGCAATGGTCGCCAAACTAAGCCCATTGGATTTCATGCGATAGATTACATTGGAAATGAAAAAAATTATGTTCCAAAAACGACAAAAATAATGGTGACAAATACTATCACAATGGCTCCAATATGATCGAATTAAATTTTAATAGAGATGATTTTACCTCATTTTTGGCATGTAATCGCTCCGCTCTTTCAAGAGAATTATCTCGTATGGAGGATGGAAATCTCATTCGGCTATTTAAAAATAAAATTGAATATATTGGATAAAATATATAATATGTATAGTTTTATAAAAAAAGAGAGTGCCTCCTCTCTTTTTGTTTGTAAATATTTAATGTCTTTAGAATCTAAAATTTATTGATGAACCAATATTTAACGATTTAAAAAATCAATCTTATTATGTTTTTACGATTTACTTTTATGATATTTATTTCCTGCTGCAATTCCTATAATCATAGATCCTATGATCCAAGCGTATTCTGTTCGTCCCGTTTTTATGGACATTATTACTGAAATTATAAGTATAATTAAGGATAATATGCTTAAAAGCAAATATTTATTCATCTTCTTTTCCCCTCCTCATCATGCCAATCATCATGCCGAAAAAAAGTCCCAGTCCGGCGCCAATGCCTATATTCACATCCATGGCAACGCTAAAGGCCGTTCCAAGACAAAGACCTAGGGCAATCCCTTCTGCCATAAAATTTTTCTTTGGAACTTCACTTGCTTTCATTTTAAAAATAAAATAACCCACTGCCGCAAAGATAAAGATAAGTGGAACCATAATTTTTAAAAATTTCATCGCTTTAACATCCCCTTTTTTAAATTATGCTTTCCCTTAAGCATTTGCCATATTAGCTAATAAATTCTTAAAGAAATTTTTAAATATCTCGATAATTTATTATAACACTTTGTTTTCAAACTCTTCTTTCTCTGTTATTATAATTATCTTAACGAGTTTTTAGGTAGTGTCAAATAAATTGTGTAACCTAGTAAGATTAAGTAAATATTTTCTAACGAGATAATGCTATAGGCATTATATCATCATCCCATATATGGGATGATGAATTTTTT
>JAUNVW010000013.1 GCA_030540635.1 Tissierellia bacterium
TTAGGGGCCTTTTTATTATTTTGCATAATCAAATGCACGGTTTTCTCGAATGACATGAACCTTTATTTGTCCAGGATATTCCAGTTCTTCTTCGATTCTCTTTGCAATATCCTTTGCGATTACAAACATTTGATCATCATTAACTTGATCTGGATTGAGCATGATGCGAATCTCCCGTCCTGCCTGGATCGCATAGGATCCTGAAACACCATCAAAAGAATTTGCGATTTCTTCTAAATTTTGCAATCGTTGAATATAATTTTCAATGGATTCGCGACGGGCACCAGGTCTTGCAGCCGACAATGCATCGGCGGCTTGTACCAATACCGCTTCAATACATTCTGGTTCAACATCTCCGTGATGTGCTTCTATACAATTTAGAACTAATTTATTTTCTTTATAACGTTTCGCTGCCTGAACCCCTAATTGGACATGGGGACCTTCAACTTCATGGTCGATGGCTTTGCCAATATCATGAAGTAATCCGCCTCTTTTTGCAACGCGGACATTAGCGCCAATTTCATTGGCCAGCATGCCGGCAATATTGGAAACCTCGATCGTATGCTTTAATACATTTTGTCCGTAGGATGTTCGATAATGAAGCTTACCTAGTAGTTTTACCAGTTCTGGATGAAGACCATGGACATGGGTTTCGTCCAATGCTTCTTCTCCCTTTTCCTTAATGGTTTGTTCGACTTCCTGTTCTGCCTTATTGACCATTTCCTCAATACGAGTTGGGTGAATTCTTCCATCGAGAATTAATTTCTCTAAGGCTATTCGTGCCTTTTCTCGTCGGATCGGATCAAAACAAGAGAGTACAACAGCTTCTGGAGTATCATCAATGATTAAATCCACACCAGTTAATGTTTCAAAAGCACGAATATTTCGTCCTTCTCGTCCAATAATTCGACCTTTCATTTCGTCATTTGGCAAATTTACAACCGATACTGTCGCTTCTGCTACTTGGTCTGCTGCGTAACGTTGAATGGAAACAGAAATAATTTCACGTGCCGTTTTTTCTGCTTCTTCTTTTGTATTTTGTTCTATTTCCCGAATAATTGCTGCCTGCTCATTCATCGTCGAAGTTCGTACATTTTCCAAAATTATATCCCGGGCTTCCTCCTGGGTTAATTCGGCAACTTCTTGAAGTTTTTGTTCCTGCTCATCAATAAGTCTTTGAATACTTTGTTCTTTTTCTTTTGCTTTTCTTATATCCTGATCTAATTTTTGACTTTTCTTGTCCATTTGCAATGTTCTCTGATCAAGGGTATCTTCTTTTAGAGCGAGTCGATCTTCAAGTTTTTGTATTTCCAATCGTCTCTCGCGATTTTCTAGTTCCTGCTCCGATTTCATTTTAATAATTTCATCTTTCGCTTCTACTAGTAACTCTTTCTTTTTCGTTTCTGCTTCACGATTGGCATCATCGATAATTCGAACGGCATAGGATTCCGCTGTACCTATTTTTTTCTCTGCTTGACTTTTTCGCGTAAAAAAACCAATAACAAAGCCTAATATGACAGTGATTATGGGAAGTATGATCGTCAAAATACCAATATCTTTCATTTAAACACACCTCCTTTTTTACTATTTAATTGTCAAGTTTCATTTTATTAATTGTTGATTATAAATTATAAAACTTTTTGGATTCTTATAAATCCCGTTCTAAAATCCGTATATTTTATAGAAATATACTCTTTAAGTATAACGTTAATAGATATAGATGTCAAATAAAAAACGGCATTATCTAGGGAAAAACTAAGGATTAATCCGATGATAATGCCGTTTTTTTATTGGAGATTTATTTCTTCCACCACCGAATGGTATTCTTCTTTATCAATCCGATAAGCCTGATCTCCCATGGCGGATATATGCTCATTATGGGAGATCATTATAATTTGTAAATTAAAATCCTCTGAAATCATTTTTAAAAAATTCGCAATATTAAAGATAAAATCTTCACTCAAATGTTTTGCTGGCTCATCCAATATCAGCGGTCCTTTTACGGGGGGCCTTATTTTTAATAAATAGGCCAATCGTAAACTCAGTGAAACGATATCAACTACCCCGCCTCCTCGAGAATCTTTTGCATCATAACGATATTCGTTCCCCTCATATTCATCAACGATATAAAAATTTGCCGCTGTTTTTCCCCGTAATTCACCCAATTCAATTTCAAAACGAATATTTGAATGAAATACCGTCGCCAAACAAGAGGTTACTAAAGATTCGATTTCTTTTTTTGTCTGACCTCGAGCAAATTCCGATGCTTCCTTATAAAGAATATCTATTTTTTCCAAACGATCCAATATCTTTTCTTGTTCCAGAATCTTTTCTTCTGACTTTTTGATATCCTCTTCAATGATTTCTTTTTTTCCACGATTTTTCTGAAAATCTTCCTGTCTTTTGTGGATTTTCTCTTCTAGTTTCTTTAACTCTCCCATTATATATCCTTTGGCATTAATTCATTGGCTTTTTTTAATAGGGATTCCATTTCTTTTTCCAAGGCTTTGATTTTGCTGTCTAGTTCATTAGGTTCTACGCCCATTTTCTCAAGTTCCTGGAGAATTTGAGAGCGCTGTTCTTTTAAATTCTCTAAACGTCCTTCTGCACGATTTCTTTTATTCGTTGCATTTTCCACTTCTTTACGTAATCGATTAATTTGGTTTTCAAATTCCATTAAGTTCTCCTCCTGAGCTCTTTAATAATCCTTTGAATATGGGCCTCATCCACGGTTCCCATACAAAGGGGGCAAATCTTTTCTTGCCGTAGTAAATCAGCATATTGATCGATGAGGCTATCTTCCATTGTTTTACTATTTTGATATTCCACCCATTCTTCTTGTGCCTGTTTATGATTCATTTCTAATTGCATATGAATATCTTGTAATTTCTCATAATTCTTTTGGATCGTAATACCTTTTTGTATCATCTCCAAAGACTTTTCCATTCCGTCGAATTTTTTCATATATTGCTTACCCATTTGGATTCGTCGATTACAATCGATCCAACGCTTTTGAATATCCAATACTAATTGATATTTTTCTAATCTCTTGGTTAACTCATGGAAATAGTGAATCATTTTTTGGGAAGGAATTGACGCAATGATTTCTTCTTGCTTTTTCATTTGTTCTCGCGTGTCCCTTTCTTGTTCTTTCATGTTGATATATCTACGGTAAAGATCATCACAATCCTCGAGTTTTCTTAATAAAGGGGCGACATTTAGAACATCAGAAGATTCCCTGATAATTTTTTCAATCGTTCCAATCTCTTTTTTATTCTGTTGATACAAAATGGATAATTGGCGGCATTCATTGAATTCTTTTTCCCTTTCCCGCAAAAGATTAATCATGGGTTTTAAACGATCCACATACTGGGTACTTTCCAGTACTTTTTCAATTTCTTTAATGGAACTTTCTATACAGTTAAATTCTGTTTGAATTTCTTTTAATTGGGCCATAGATTCTTGTCGTTTTTTTAGGATGAAAAGAATTTTTATTTGTTCATTCAATTCTTTTTCTTCTTTTTCCAGATAATCATATTGTTTTAAAGCGTCTTTCTTTTCGTTCATTCTCGTTTTTTCTTGGCGAATATTCTGTTTTGCTCCGTGAATATCCTTCGATAATCGGCCCAGAGCTTTATCAATGATATGGACACCAGATAGTCGACCGAGGGCGTCTGATTTCGTCGATGGTGTTGTTGTCAATAAAAAAGGCGCTTCCAATTGATCAGCAATATTCAATTCTGTTGAATTGTTTTTATCGAGATCAATTTTACGAATCCCCGTATATTCATTGATTTCCTCGGGGACATTGGAACCAAATCCTTCGTAATGATTTTTCATATCGCCCATTTCAATATCATAATAATTTTTGCTTTTATCCCGTCCTCGGGTCACTTTGAATCCATTACTAAAGATTAAAGTAACTCGAGCATGGGTTGTACCTTTTCGTACGAAATAATCTCCTTGTGGTTCATTATATAAAACCCAACGTATGGCCCTTATAATTGCTGTTTTTCCACTATCCGATGGTCCAATGATCACATTGACCTTTGGACCTAGTTCTAGTTCTGTATGATCATGGGATTGAAAATTATCGATGATTATTTTTTCAATATATATCATTCTTCTAATCTCCTAATTGCTTCTTCAAGTATGGAGGCTTCTATCTTTTCTTTTGTTGAGATTTCTTTTAAAATCTCTAGGATTTTATATCCTTTTAAATCGGAACTTTGACGAATTAGTTTTTTAAATTCTTCCATCTTATCCTTATTCACATCTCGACTTCGATCTATTTTTTTTAAGATCTCATGACCGGGCCTTGCTGTTTTTAAATCCCTTAAGGATATCTTCCATTCTTTTTTATTAAGTTCCAATAGAGCAACTTTAGGAATCCGATCAAATTCTGGTGTTGACCGCGATATCCGAACAACGGCACCTGGATTAATAAAATACTTTTTATTGAGTTTTTTAACGCCGAAACCCGTATGATAATGACCTGCTAGAACAATATCAGCATCGGTATCCATAATATCTTCAATCAGGGTATAAGGAATATTATCGATGAATTTTTTATCCAACAAAAAGCTGTGAATCATGAGAATATGAATATCCACATTTTCTTCCCTTTGGGGATAATAACGACTATGGTCTTTTCCGTCAATATCATATCGATAAGGAGAGCCCGAAATCTGTATTCGCAAATCCCCATCTTCTAAAATCAAAGGCTTTTCCCAATGAATTAATTCAACAATCGAAAATGAGTGATATAACCCGAGTACCGATCGCGATACCGTATTGGGATTATGTCCGAAAATATCATGATTCCCAGATATTCCGTAAATTGGTTTGGGAAAGGATTGGAGTATTTGTCCGAATTCTCCTGCTGTTTTTAAAGATATATCTGGACGATCAAGTAAATCACCACCATGGAGATAATAATCAACTTCTTCCTCAATACCGATTTCTTTTATTTCTTCAAATTTCATTTTTAAACTTTCCACATAATCATCTTTTCGATTCTCAAAACCATGATTTTTTATATGGGTATCGGTGAAAAATAAAAACTTCATCTTATCCTCTTTCCAAAAAAGCTCCAGGCCCAGCCCGGAGCTTTCTTATTCTTTCTTTTTTTCTTCCTCATCTTGATCTAATTCGTCATCGAGTAAATTATATTCCCGATATAATTTCATTTTGATTTCTTCAAGTAACTCCGGATTATTTTCGAGATAATCTTTGGCATTTTCTCGTCCTTGGCCCAGTCGTTCTTCACCATATGAATACCATGCACCGGACTTTTTAACAATATCACAATCGGCAGCCATATCTAAAATCGTCCCTGTTTTTGAAATTCCTTGACCATACATGATATCAAATTCCACTTGTTTAAAGGGTGGTGCTACTTTGTTTTTAACTACTTTTACCCGGGTTCGATTACCGACAAGGGTATCTCCTTGTTTAATGGCTTCTCCACGGCGAATATCTATTCGCACCGATGAGTAGAATTTTAAAGCTCTTCCGCCTGGTGTTGTTTCCGGACTACCAAACATAATACCGACCTTTTCACGGAGTTGATTAATAAAAACAACAACAGTATTGGATTTTGATATTACTCCCGCTAATTTACGCAAAGCCTGACTCATCAATCGGGCTTGCAATCCAACATGGGCATCGCCCATGGCTCCTTCAATTTCTGCACGGGGGACTAAGGCAGCTACTGAGTCTACGACAACAATATCTACCGCCGAGGAACGAACAAGGGATTCACAAATCTCCAAGGCCTGTTCTCCAGTATCCGGTTGGGATACTATTAAATTTTCCACATCGACTCCTAAACGTTCGGCATAAACCGGATCCAGTGCATGTTCCGCATCAATAAATGCCGCCAGCCCATTATCCTTTTGTGCTTCTGCGACAATATGTAGAGCAAGGGTCGTTTTACCAGAAGATTCAGGACCGTAGATTTCAACGATACGTCCCCTGGGTATTCCACCAATTCCTAAAGCAATATCTAAATTAATCGCTCCTGTGGAGATCGCTTCGATATCACGTTTTGGTGCATCCCCTAAACGCATCACCGATCCTTTACCAAATTTTTTCTCTATTGTTTTAAAAGCTTCGACCAATGCCTTATTTTTATCTTTATCATCGGTAAATTGTTGAGACATATATCCTCCTTATGTTTTCGTACTTTTGTTCTTTAAAATACAGAACATATATTCTGTTTCTATTCTACTACAAATAGAATACAAGGTCAAAACTCAATCTTAAAAAACACTCGTCACAGCGAGTGTTTTTTACATATTTTCAAAATCCAAGACATGGATATTCTTTATAAAATAATCGACGAGGGAAATCACCGTCAATATCATTGAAAGATAGAGAAATATTTTATCCAATGGTATGGATAATGGAACCATTATGGTGTTATTCAAAAGCAATAAAACAATGGCGATAAACTGACTGACCGTTTTAAATTTCCCCCAATAAGATGCGGCTATGGTCACTCCATTGGATGCAGCAAGGATACGTAAACCAGATATCGTAAATTCACGCATAATAACGAGTACGACCATCCAAGGCGCAACTTTTGGTATTAACATAATAAACGCTGTCGCCACTAACATTTTGTCCGCCAATGGATCGGCAAATTTTCCAAAAGTAGTGACAAGATTTCGACTTCTCGCTAAATATCCATCAAAAAAATCGGTAATTGCTGCGATGATAAATATTAATGCCGGCAGCAATGATTCATTATTGGTATACATCATTGAAAGTACCAATAATGGGATCATAAATAGCCGAAATATTGTTAATCTATTTGCTATATTCATTTAATCGTCCCCTTCAAGGAAATCTCTTGACACAAGGATTTTCCGTGGTTTGCTACCTTCATGTCCTCCGACGATTCCCTGTTCTTCCATTTCATCAATTAATCGACCAGCCCGAGCATATCCTATTTTTAGTTTTCGTTGTAATAAAGAGATGGATGCTTGATCTTCTGCTAGGATCGTCGCCACTGCTTTTTCGAATAACTCATCATCGCTGGATATTGATTCCCTTGCTTGTTGTGCATTTTCAATATCTTCAATGATTTCTTTATTATAATCAGAACCATTTTTCTCTCGTATATATCTGACGATATTTTCAACTTCCCGATCGGGAATAAATGCTCCCTGAACTCGTAAGGGTTTTGGGATATTCGATGGATAAAAGAGCATATCCCCTTTCCCGAGTAATTTTTCCGCTCCCGATGAATCTAGTATTGTCCTCGAGTCAATTTGAGAAGATACGGCAAATGATATTCTCGAAGGAATATTGGCCTTAATTGTTCCCGTGATAACATCGACGGTTGGTCTTTGAGTTGCGACGATTAAATGGATTCCGCAGGCTCTCGCCATTTGTGCCAATCGACAAATCGCATCTTCTACCTCTTGGGAGGCAACCATCATTAAATCCGATAGCTCGTCGATGATGATAATAATAAAGGGTAGTTTTTCAAATTGCTTTTTTTCTTCGGAAGTTTCTTCCCCTTGTTCTTCCGCTTTTTCATTATAGGAAGTAATATCTCGAACGAAATTCTCAGAAAATATTTTATATCGGCGTTCCATTTCCGATACCGCCCAATGTAAAGCATGGCTTGCTTTTTTAGGATCGGTAACAACGGGTATTGCCAAATGAGGTATTTCGTTATAAATACTTAATTCAACGACTTTCGGATCGATGAGTATCATTTTCACATCTTCTGGAGATGATTTATATAATATGGACATGATGATGGTGTTAATACAAACAGATTTTCCAGAACCTGTGGCCCCTGCTATTAATAAATGGGGCATTTTATCAATACTCGAAACTATGGGTCTTCCGGATATGGATTTTCCCAAAGCTATTGGCATTTTCGATTTAATCTTTTTGAATTCTTCTGTGTTAATAATTTCTTTTAATGTAACGAGGTCCTTTTGATCATTGGGCACCTCTATTCCCACCGCTGCTTTTCCAGGTATGGGTGCTTCAATACGAATTTCAGAAGTCGCTAAAGATAGGGACAAATCATCGGCTAAATTAACGATTCGGGCCACTTTAATACCTGGCTTTGGCTGAAGTTCATAACATGTAACTTGAGGTCCTCGGTTAATACGGACAACCTTTGATTCAATCCCAAAATTATTTAAGGTTTCTTCGATTTTTTCGGCTTTTGCCATTACCTGTCTTCGATCTTCCCCATGGGGTTTTTCCGGATTCTTCATTAATTCAATCGGTGGGTAAATATAATTACATCCCGGTGAGTCTTGACGAAATTCCTCCATGGCTAATTGTTCTGTTTTCGTTTCAGTGTAATCTTTAAACTCCGGTTCTTGATTTGTTGAGGCGTTTTTGTTATTTTTCTTCTTTCGATCATCTACCTTTTTTAACGGTTCGTGATCTTTTTTTATTTTTTCTTCCAATATTTTTTCTTTTTTCGTTTTCATTCTTTGAGTTTTATAATGATCATATTTTCGTCTTAAGTACTGAAAGCAAGTGATGAACATCGCTTTCAATTCCATAGCGACTTCCTTAACGGATATATCTAAAAAATTAATGCTCGAGAAAAAGATCAATAATATGGATAGAAGATATACGCCGACATTTCCAAATAATTTCCGAACGCCAAAACAAAGAGTTGCACCTATAATACCGGATCCTCGATATATTTCGGCTAAACGCATGGATTGATATATCCTTGTTTTAAGGAGCTCTCCACTATTTTGATAAAAATCTACGAGTAATAATCCAAGTAAGAACAAAATATTAATCCAAATAAAGTTTTTTCGTATTTGGTTTTTGTAGCGATCGAGTAAAATCATTATACTTTGTATCAAGATCAATGGGAAGAAAAGATAGGATCCCATACCAAAGATTTTAAAAAAGAAATTCTTTATACTCTCTCCAAAAACTCCAATATTATTGGTAATAACAAAAATTTCTAAGATAAAGGATAGCAAAATTATACCATATAAATAATGTTTACTATTCCTTGAGATCTTTTTGTTTTTCTTTTTTCTTCTTGCCATCTTATCCCCCCTTCATTGAGATCTATTATAACACAGTTTTATTTTTTGCCCGTATGGCCAAAACCACCGGCACCTCTTTTTGTTTTGTTGAACTCTTCTTTCTCTTCCAGTTCTATATCTTCAACTTTTATCAACACCATTTGACAAATTCTTTCACCATCGGTGATTTCATAAGAGTCGGAGGAAAGATTTATGATGGGAACCTTGATTTCTCCCCGATAGTCGGAATCAATAGTACCAATTCCATTAACTAAAGTAATCCCATGTTTAATAGACAATCCACTTCGGGCCCGTATTTGTACTTCGTAGCCCCTGGGAATTTCTAAATATATTCCCGTTGGAATTAATTGACGTTCCAATGGATTTAATCTTATTTTCCCATCTAGATTTGCCCGCAAATCCATGCCAGATGATCCTATGGTAGCGTATTCTGGCAATGGATTCGTTGATTTATTTCTTATATAAATTTTCATATTGAACCTCCCAAAATAAAAAACATAGATCGCTCTATGTTTTTTCGTTTATAATTTCTAAAATTCCCTTTATTTTGGATCTTTTCGGCGATTATCATCCCGGTCATTGTTTTTCCGTTCTGGTTTTGGTAAAAGAGCTTTTCTCGACAAATTAATACGATCTTGATTATCAATTTCCGTGACTTTCACCAATACCTCATCGCCTTCATGGAGTACATCTTCTACTCTCTTTGTGTGTTCATGGGCAATATTGGAAATATGAAGCAAGCCTTCTTTTCCAGGTAATATTTCAACAAAAGCACCAAAATTCATTATTTTTTTAACCGTACCAAGATAGGTTTCTCCAGGTTCTGGATCTTTTACAATCCGCTCAATCATGGCAATGGCCTTTTCTGCCATTTCACTATTTTCTCCAGTTACAGTTATGCTACCGTCATCTTCTGTATCAATTTTTACACCGGTTTCATCGATAATTCCATTAATTACCTTTCCACCTGGTCCAATGACTTCTCGTACTTTTTCAGGATGGATTTTAATCTTCAATATCCTTGGTGCAAGTTTCGATAATTCATTGGGCTCAGCAATCGCCTTTGTCATATTTTCCAGAATTTTTAAACGCGCATTTTTCGCTTTCGCCAAGGCTTCTTCTAAAATTTCTTTTGAAATTCCTTTAATTTTAATATCCATTTGTAAAGCCGTAATGCCATTTTTTGTTCCGGCAACTTTAAAGTCCATATCTCCTAGATGATCTTCTAATCCTTGGATATCCGTTAAAACAACGACTTTATCTCCTTCTTTAATAAGCCCCATGGCAATTCCTGCGACAGGTTCTAAAATAGGTACACCGGCGTCCATTAAAGATAAGGAAGAACCGCAAACCGATGCCTGGGAGGATGAACCATTGGATGAAAGCACTTCGGAAACGACACGAATAGTATAGGGGAATTCATCTTCGGAAGGTAGAACGGGAATTAAAGCCCTTTCTGCCAATGCACCATGGCCAATCTCCCGTCGTCCCGGTGAACGTAATGGTCTTGTATCACCAACAGAGTATGGCGGAAAATTATAATGATGCATATATTGTTTGTCTTCTTCTTCAATGATTCCATCTAAGATTTGAACATCCGATGGTGATCCCAGTGTTGCAACGGACAACACTTGCGTTTGGCCCCGAGTAAACAAACCCGATCCATGGGTTCTCGGTAGGATTCCCACTTCAGAATGAAGTTCTCGTATTTCATCGAAATGACGATTATCTGGACGAATATGATCCTCGACAATTAATCGGCGAACCTCATCTTTTTCCAATTCATCTAAACGGGCATTAATTTCTTTTTTGCGATCTTCGTATTCTTCGTTAAAATGTTCCAATGTTTCTTCTCGAAGATGGTAAACTTCATCTTCACGTTTTACTTTATCTTCATTTCGAATAGCCTCTAGAAGTCTTTCTGCGGCAAATTCATCGACCTTTGTAATTAATTCTTCATCAATAGATGGCTTGGTAAATAAAGACTTTTCCTTTCCGCAATCTTCGCGAATACTTTCAATGAAATCGCAGATTTTTTGAATTTCTTCATGGGCAAATAAAATAGCCCCCAGCATGACTTCTTCGGTTAGCTTATCCGCTCCCGCTTCAACCATCATGATCGCTTCTTTTGTTCCTGCTACCGTTAATTCTAATTGGGATTTATCCCGTTCTTCTTTATTAAGATTTAAAACATATTCTCCATCAATATATCCTACTCCTACTGCAGCCGTTGGACCTTGAAATGGGATGTCCGAAATTGTTAATGCTACGGATGACCCAATCATGGCTAGCACATCAGGTGTATGGTCTTCGTCCACGGATAGTACCGTTGCAATGACTTGGACATCATTATGATATCCTTCAGGAAATAAAGGACGTAGAGGTCGGTCAATTAACCGAGCCGTCAATGTCGCTTTTTCCGTTGGTCGACCTTCTCTTTTAATAAATCCCCCTGGAATTTTGCCTGCTGCATATTGTTTTTCTTCGAAATCACAGGTTAAAGGAAAGAAATCTATTCCTTCCCGGGGTTCTTTCGATGCTGTGGCAGTGACTAGTACCACCGTATCCCCCCAACGAACGAGACATGCGCCATTGGCTTGCTCGGCGACTTTACCAATGGTAATTTCTAAGGATTCGTTCTTCAATTGATACTCATATTTCTTAATCATTTTGCCTCCTTTAGGCCGAATGTTCATCTTCAATAGAAGATGTTTGTCTATTAATTCATATAAAAATATAAGAGCGGTAGACTACCGCTCTTATAAAATAGATGCCGTTAAAACTAACCTCTAAGCTCCAATTTCTTTATTAACTCACGGTATCTTTCGATATCTTTCTTTCTAAGATAGCGTAAAAGATTTCTTCTTTTACCGATCATTTTAAACAAGCCCCTTCTCGAATGGTGGTCATTCTTATGGGTTTTTAAATGTTCTGTAAGATCGTTAATTCGTCGGGTCAATAAAGCAACTTGTACTTCTGGAGAACCTGTATCATTTTCTCCTCGCTTAAATTCTTCAATAATTCGTTTTTTATCTTCGGTTGTAAACATAATCGACAATTCCTCCTTGTTTTTTAATCCACCATAGCCAATGACAACGTTGGAGATTCGTCTATCATCGCTAAGGTATTCCATGTATTTCTACTTACATTTCACAGTCCAATTACTGTGTTAAATATCGGAAACTCCTTTGAGCTTACCGACATCTCTTAAATAATACCATAATTTTTCCGATTTGTAAATCTTTTCCAATTCCTTTTTATCGGATATCTTCGAGGATTAATTGAATATTCTTTTTATCTCGGAATTCATTAATTGCGGGATAATAACAAAAATCAATTTGATTATCGACATTCATTCCTACAATTAACTGGGCGAATTTTTTTTCACCAAATTTATTTTTTAAGTAGAGAATATCATCCTCCGCTTTAAATTTAATGGCTTGCATTTTTCTTCCACGGATTAATAAATCTAGACGAAGAACATTCTCTTCTTTTCCCACAATGGAAATCTTTTCAATTTTTGCCCCTTTATCTCCAAAAATCGGCCGTGGATTTCCCGCGCCAAAAGGTTCAAGTTTACTGATTAAATCGATTAATTCAAAGGTAATTCTATTGGCATAAAGTGTACTATCAATATGGATCTTTTCGATTAAATCCTCTGTCGTAAGATGACTTAAATGATTAATTTCCCGACGAAAATCTTCTAACTTCTCTTCTTTTATCGACAGTCCAGAAGCCATCTTATGACCACCAAAGGATTCAAAAAGATTTTTCGTTTTCGAAAATTCCTCAAACATATTGTATTCGGGGATAGATCGACCTGATCCTTTTAAAATGCCTTCCTTTGTTGAACTGGTGAAAACAACTGTGGGATGATGGTATTTATCTTTCACGCGACCAGCGATAATGCCGGCAATGGATTCATGGATTCCATTATGGTTCACAATGATAATATCATCATTATAATATTGATTTTTTTCAATCAATTTAATTACCTCTTCATAACCTTCCACGGTCATTTTCTTTCGTCGATTGTTTAGTTCGACAAGTTCTTTTGCGTATTGATCCACTTTTTCCATATTTTCTTCCAGTAATAACTCCACCCCTCTTTTTGCACTATCTAATCGACCAGATGCATTAATACAAGGTCCTAGGATAAAGCCCAAAGCATAGGAGTCAATTTCTTTCTTTAAAGAAGTTTCTCGAACTAAAGCTTGGATTCCGTAATTTTGGCTTTGATTTAAAATCTTTAAACCTTCTTTTACAAAAAGCCGGTTCTCACCCTTTAGATCAACAACATCACATACGGTTCCCATCGCCACATATTCTAATAATTGTTTTAGATATAAAGGATCTTCTCCAATGATACGATAAATGCCCTCAATTAATTTATATGCTACTCCAGCGCCACACAATTGCTTTTCTGGATACGAACACTTGGATTGTTGAGGATTGACTACGGCATCGGCTTCTGGAATCTTTTCGATTCCCTCATCTTTCACCGTTTGATGATGATCGGTTACAATAATTTCCATCCCTAACTCTTTTGCCCTTTTCACTGGCTCAAAGGCCGATATTCCATTATCACATGTTATTACAAGATCAACGCCATCTTCCTTAGCCTTTTCCACCATGGACCGTGAAATACCATATCCATCATCGACGCGATGGGGAATATCATAATCCAACTGATCACTTATAACCATTAATCCATCTAATAAGACCATAATTGCTGAATTACCATCTTGATCATAATCACCGACAATACGGATTTTTTTTCCTTCATTTGCCCGATCAATAATTAATCTCGCCGCCTTTTCCAAATCTTTCATTAAAAAAGGATGATGGGCCGAATTCTTGAAATTCGGATGTAAGAAGGCGTCAAATCGATCTTCCGGAATATCTCGATTTAACATGAGTCGAATCAATACGGGATGGATTTTATATTCCTCTGTTAAACGCCGAATATCTTCTTTTATGCTTTTTACAAACCATTTTTTCATAGGATTCCCCCCAATGAAACAATCCGGCCGAAGCCGGATCTTTTTCTTTTTATTCTTCTACCGTAGCTGTAATCACTTGTGCTACTGCACTTTTTACAAATTCCATCTTCGTACGTTCATTGGAAGTTTCGATAATCACACTATCTTCATCAACTTTTAGAATTTTTCCTTTTATTCCACCAATGGTGACGATAATATCTCCAATCTTAAGGGATTCTCTCATTTGATGTACTTCTTGCTCTCGTTTCTTTTGAGGGCGAATTAACATAAAGTAAAACACCCCTAAGATAAGTGCAAATGGTAAAAATGATGCAATAATTGGTGATAAATTTTCCAAATTAATTTCTCCTTTCAAAATGTTCTTGAATTTATTTAATCACTCATAATGATAAGTATAACCGAATTTCTTATAAAAATCATCTTTATATTCTAAAAATCGATCTTCTTCAATGGACAAACGTATCTCTTTCATCATTTGAATGAGAAAATATAAATTATGATAGGTCAGTAAACGAGCCCCCAGGATTTCGTTGACATTAATTAAATGACGTAAATAAGACCTTGTATAGTTCTTGCAAACATAACAATCACATTCCGAATCTAAAGGGCTAAAATCTTCCTTATGGGATGCATTTTTCACATTTAAACGACCTGTGGATATAAAGGCCGTACCATTTCGTGCAATCCTTGTTGGCAATACACAATCGGCCATATCTACGCCGTTTTCCACGGCCTCAAAGAGATAATCCGGCGTGCCTACCCCCATTAAATAACGGGGCTTATCTTCCGGCAAAAATTTCGTCGTATGGGATAATTGCTCAATCATCATTTCCCGGGGCTCTCCAACGGACAAACCGCCAATGGCATAACCTGGTAAATCCATATCGACGGTAGCCTTTGCCGAATACTCTCTTAAATCTTTATACATACCGCCTTGAACGATGCCAAAAAGCATTTGTTCTTTTGTATTTTGATGATAATCTTTACATCGTTTCAACCAACGTAATGTCCTTTTCATCGAATTTTCGATATATTCTCGTGATGCTGGATAAGGGGCACATTCGTCAAAAGCCATTATAATATCTGAGCCTAAATTATTTTGTATCTCTATGGATTTTTCTGGTGTAAAGAAATGTTTCGAACCATCAATATGGGAACGAAATTCCACACCATCTTCGGTAATCTTTCGCATATCGGTCAAAGAAAACACTTGAAAACCGCCAGAATCCGTTAAGATAGGACCATCCCAATGCATAAATTTATGAAGTCCTCCGGCCTTTTTTATCAATTTGTCCCCAGGTTTTAAATATAGATGATAAGTATTCCCTAAAATAATTTGAGTATCGATATCTAAAAGTTCTTCCGGCGTCATCGTCTTTACTGTAGCCCTTGTTCCCACCGGCATAAAAACAGGCGTTTTTATTTCTCCATGGAAAGTTTTTAAACGACCAGTTCTCGCTGAAACTTCCGATGATCTTTTTTCAATTGTAAACATATTAATCCTTTCTCAATAACATTGCATCGCCGAAGCTAAAGAAGCGATAATCTTTTTTCTTCGCCACTTCATAGGCATGGAGGACCTTTTCTCGACTGGAAAAAGCAGATATTAGCATTAATAATGTAGATTTTGGCAAATGGAAATTTGTAATTAATTCATCGACGATGTTAAATTCAAATCCTGGATAAATGAAAATATCTGTCCAACCGGTTTCTGGAACTAATTTTCCACCATGATTGCGACTAACGGTTTCCAATGTTCGCATTGTTGTCGTGCCAACGGCAATGATTTTTTTATTCTTTTTTTTCGCCTCGACAATCTTTCGACAGCTTTCTTCACCAATATGATACCACTCACTATGCATTTTATGTTTTTTTACATCATCAACTTGGACGGGACGGAAAGTCCCCAGTCCCACATGGAGGGTAATGAAGGCTTGTTGAATGCCTTTATGTGCTAATTTATCCAACAATCCTTCGGTAAAATGTAATCCCGCCGTCGGTGCTGCTGCAGATCCGTTTATTTTTGAATAAACCGTTTGATAACGTTCTTGATCTTCTAATTTTTCCGTAATATAAGGTGGTAATGGCATCGTCCCAAGCTCTTCCAATCGTTCTTGAAATATTCCATCGTATTGGAAACGAATCATTCGGGATCCATCTTCTGTAATTCCTTCGACTTGGCCCCTTAATTGCCCTTCGCCAAAGATAATCTTTTGATTATTCTTCATTTTTTTTCCCGGACGAACTAGACATTCCCATAAATCTTTTTCCTTTTCCACTAACAATAAAACTTCGATGGATTCTTCTTTTTCAGGCCGATGGCCAAATAATCGCGCCGGCAACACCCTCGTATCATTCATCACCAAAACATCGCCTTGATTGAGATATTGATCCAAATGGTAGAATAAATCATGGGTAATCTCCCCAGTCATTCGATCCATGATTAATAATTTCGAATGATCTCTTTTTTCTTCTGGATGTTGGGCAATTCGCCAATCTTCTAATTCGTAATCAAAATCATCTGTTTTCATTATTCTCTCTTTTCTATTCCTAAATGTTTATAAGCCCGATCCGTTACTACTCTTCCTCGATTAGTGCGATTTAAAAAACCGATTTGCAATAAATATGGCTCATAAACATCCTCAATCGTTATTGTTTCTTCCCCCGTTGATGCCGCAATAGTGTCAACCCCAACGGGACCACCACCAAAATGGTGAATAATCGTTTCTAGGATTTTAATATCGACAGCATCCAATCCCAACGGGTCAATCTCGAGCATATCCAAGCCTTTTTTCGCAGTATCAAAATTGATATCACCTTCGGCTTTTACTTCGGCATAATCACGAACTCGCTTTAACAGACGATTGGCAATCCTTGGCGTTCCCCTGGAACGTTTCGCAATTTCTATGGCCCCTTTTTCATCGGTATGGATATCTAACACCTTAGAAGAGCGCAAAATAATTTTCGATAATGCTTTTGGATCATACAACTCCAAATTTAACATAACACCAAAACGATCCCTTAACGGAGAGGTTAATTGACCGGATCGTGTTGTGGCACCAATCAAAGTAAATTTTTCTAAATCAATGCGTAAACTCCGTGCAGAGGGCCCTTTCCCCACAATAATATCCAAGGCATAATCTTCCATGGCGGGATAAAGTATCTCTTCCACCGATCGATTAATACGGTGTATTTCGTCGATAAATAACACATCGTCTGCAGATAAATTCGTTAATATGGATGCTAAATCCGATGGTTTTTCAATAGCAGGACCAGAAGTAATTCTTAAATTAACTCCCATTTCATTGGCAATAATATGGGCTAATGTGGTTTTTCCCAATCCCGGTGGACCATATAAAAGAACATGATCCAGTGGCTCATTACGATTTTTCGCCGCTTCAATGAAAATCTTCAATTTGTTTTTAACTTTATCCTGGCCAATATATTCATTCATCCATTTGGGACGTAAAGTCCTTTCGTTTCTATCTTCAAGCTTTTGAAAGGATCCGCCCACAATTCGATCGTTTCGATCTTCCATATTAAGCACCTCTGTTTTCCAAGGATTTCATCGCAATTTTTACAATTTCTTCCAATGTTAAATCATCATCTAAGGATCGGACAAAGTTCATAACATCACCGCGATTGTACCCTAGATTCACTAAAGCATCAATGGCAAAATCTTTTTCTTCCGATGAACTTTCTTTTTCCTCTATCTTTAATTCCATTGTATAATCGTCATCAATTTTATCTTTCAATTCCAAAATAATTCGGGAGGCCGTCTTTTTCCCAACCCCCGGTGCCTTCGTCAATAATTTAATATCATCATTGTGAATCGCATATTTAATTTCATCAATACGAAGTGCCGATAATATCCGCATTCCATTTTTAGGTCCAATACTCGTCACTGATGTCAATAATAAAAACAAATCCTTTTCTGCCATGGAATCAAACCCGTAAAGGGATATTTCATCTTCACGGACAATCATCTCCGTATAAATCATCACTTGATCATGGAGATTTAAATCTGCCATGGTGTTTTGGGAACATCTTAATTGATATCCTAAACCATTATTCTCGAGAATGATATATTCTTCCTCGATGGCTTTAATATCACCTATAATATATGAAATCAAGAACTTCTTCCTCTCTATTTAATCCGATACAATTCTTTAAAACGATTGGTAAATAAATGACAAATACAAATCGCCAAGGCATCTGCCGCATCATCGGGTTTGGGTATCTCCGATAAGGATAAAATATTTTTTATCGTTTCTTGAACTTGTATCTTGTCCGCTCTCCCGTAACCGGTAACGGCTTGTTTAATTTGTAAAGGCGTATATTCATAAATGGGTAAATTGTGATGCTGCGCTGCAAGTATTTGGGATCCCCGGGCTTGAGCTACGGTAATTGCTGTTTTAATATTTTTATTAAAAAATAATTCCTCAATCACAAAATCATCGGGTTCAAACTCATTGATAATTGCAGATAATTCATCATAAATATACGAAATTCGATCGGGTAGACTCGATTTCGACGACGTCGTGATACAGCCATATTCTAAGACTTGAAATTTTGAATTCTTTTCTCTTACAATGGCATAACCGACAATGGCAATGCCTGGATCTATCCCTAATACTATCATTAAAACACCTCATTTAAACATTGTAACACAAAAAAAGGTGAAAAAGAAAAGACCATGTTTTCCCATTAAAGAAACGATTAAGAAAACTTAATCGTTTCTTTAGTAATTGATTTTTATGTTAAACCAATATCCTTTCGATAATACATATTGTCAAAATTTATTTTCGTGATATTATCATAGACTTTTTTACGGGCCTCTTCTAAACTTCGTCCCATAGCTGTTATGGAGAGAACCCTTCCGCCGTCGGTGAAAAATTCATTGTTCTTTCGAAGAGTTCCATTATGAAAAACAAGGATATCTTCATCCAGTTGATCCAATCCTTTTATCTTTTTTCCAATTTCATAATTTTTCGGATAACCACCGGATACCAATACTGTGGTTAAGGAATATTCTTTTTTCCAAATCAAATCTGAAAATTCCAATTGACCTTTTAATGTTTTTTCGATAATCTCAACGAAATCCCCTTCTAAGCGCGGTAATAACACCTCGGCCTCCGGATCTCCAAATCGAACATTAAATTCTAATACTTTCGGATAATCATTGTTAATCATAAAACCGATAAATAATATTCCATGATAAAGTAGTTTTTCTTCATCAAATGCTTCTTCGATCTTTTTAAGAATTATACGGATATTATTCCGTAGGAGCTCATTAGGCTCTGGACCCGGACTATAAGCTCCTATACCACTAGTATTGGGTCCACGACCTCCATCGAAAATCTGTTTATGATCTTTTGCGGAATCCATGGGAAAAAGTTTATTCTTTGAAACGAAGCAAAGTAATGATAATTCATAACCTTCTAAAAATTCCTCAATGATTACTTCTCTAATTCTCTCACCAAATACCTTTTCAATGAATATCTTTTCTAAAGTCCTTCTTGCTTCTGAGAAGTTATCACAAACGAAAACTCCCTTTCCTTGACATAATCCATCAGCTTTAATTACTAAAGGATATCCAAATAATGCCAAAGCTTCCAATGCCTCATCGTAACGATCATAAGCCGAGTATCTGGCCGTTGGAATTTCATATTTTTCGAGAAATTCCTTCGTGAATTTTTTGCTTTTTTCAAATAGGGCACAAGAAGCATTGGGGCCAAAAACCTTAATCTCTTTTTCTTCCAAATAATCGACAAGACCCTCACATAGGGGATTTTCTGGGCCGATAATCACAAGATCGATTGCCTTTTCTAGTATGAATTTTCGAAGACATTCCTTGTCCTTGCAAGGAATAGGGATGTTTTCTGCCACTAAAGAGGTTCCACCATTACCCGGTGCGCAGTAGATTTTATCAATCTTAGATGATTGTCTTAATTTCCACGCTAAGGCATGTTCTCTTCCTCCACGGCCGATAATTAGAATTTTCATAGATCCTCCTAATGCCTAAAATGGCGTATTGAAGTAAATACAATACTCATATCATGTTCATTGGCAAAATCGATAACTTCTTGATCTTTTATTGAGCCGCCTGGTTGGATAATCATTTTGACACCTGCTTTGTACAAGAGCTCCATGGTATCCCGAAAGAAAAAGCCGTCGGAAGCAAAAACACCACCTTGGATATCGTCCCCTGCCCGTTCTATGGCTTCTTCCACAGCCCATGATCTTTTTGTTTCCCCTTGACCAATCCCTAAAGTCTTCCTATCTTTTGTGATGACAACACCGTTGGATGCCACATTTTTGACGACTCGCCAAGCAAATAATGCTTCTTCTAATTCTTCAACCGATGGACGTCTATTGGTAACAATTTTAAACTCATTATCTAGAAATAATTGGTCATCTTTTTCTTGAACAAGAACTCCATTGAATACTTCTCGTATTTTAGGTGAAGGAAGACTTATTCCGTGGAAATCAGGAATTTCAATCAAACGCAAATTCTTTTTATTACTTAGAATCTCCAAGGCCTCGGGATGGAAAGCAGGGGCTACGACAATTTCTAGAAATATTTTCTGCAATTGATTTGCACATTTTTTGTCAATTTCCGTATTAATAACGACAATTCCTCCAAAAATTGATTCGGGATCTGCTTGGCGACATTTCTCAAAAGCATCGGCGCCATTTTTTCCTAAAGCGATACCACACGGATTCGTATGTTTTACGGCAACGGCACATATCTCTTTAAACTCTTTATTAATTTTAACAGCACTGTAAATATCATTGATATTATTATAAGACAGTTCTTTTCCTTGTAGCACTCGTATTTCGTGGATCTTTGTAGGATCTAAATCTTCATAATAAGCGGCTTTCTGATGGGGATTCTCTCCATAACGTAATTCCTTTTTTTTGTAATAGCTTTTCGTGAGAATTTCTGGAAAATCATCTTCTGCTACGCGATTGAAATAAGAAGCAATTATCCCATCATAGGATGAAGTTTTCTGAAATGCCTTTTGTGCTAATTGTAGTCGAAAGAAGCGATCCTCTTTTTCACTTTTAAGGATGTCGATCATTTTCCCATAATCTTTAGGGTCGGTCAAAATGTAAACATCCATGTAATTTTTTGCAGCCGCCCGAATCATCGCTGGACCACCGATATCAATTTGATCCATTAAAAGGGGATGTTCTCCCCCTTCTCGCAAACATTCTTCAAAAGGATAGAGATTGTTTACTACCATATCTATCCCTTCAATGGCTAAATTCTTTGTTTCATCATCATCAATCCCACGGCGATATAATATACCTCCGTGTATTTTGGGATGAAGGGTTTTCACTCGTCCTCCTATTATCTCGGGAAATTTCGTGTAATCACTGACTTCTTCAACAGAAATTCCATGCTCTTTTAAGTATCTGTAACTACCTCCTGTCGATAAAATTTCCCATCCCAGTTCTATTAAATCTTTCGCAAATTGTTCCAATCCTGTTTTATCATAAACGGATATTAAAGCTCTCAATATTTTGCCTCCTTTCAAATTTTTATAAATCTTTTTTATAATTCATCAGTTCTACACGAGATATTTTACCGTTTTTGTGATTAGCATCGAGATAAAAGATTATATCCTATCTTATTTTATTATAATGAATTTCTCTTCTAAATTTCCATTGCTAAACTTTTTTCGCCCTACAGGTACTATAAAAATGACCTAGATCTATTCATGGATCTTGACCGTATAAAATCCTTTCCCGTAAAAAACCAGAATATAAAAATGGTGTATATTTATTATATGATAGGGATAATTAGATATCCATCTTTTGGATGTATCTTTTAAATATCTCATCTTGATAGGTATTGAATATCTATGACCTCATCATCTATTGAAGAAAATTATGTATATTGTCCACGGGAGATAATTTTCATAAATCAAGCCCCCTACTCTTAGGATTTCACCTGTTAAACTTCCAATACTTGATCTTTAATGCCCATATTATTATAAATTATCCCCCTATCATTTTGCCCACCATAAGCTTTCCCGTTGCCAATTCTCAAACGGTATCCATGCCTTGACATATTCATTGATTGTATAATTCAAGGATTTCCGTTAATGACCTACTCAAATTTTCTCCCATTGGCAATCGACTTGTTTCTTTCGACCAATAATCCATCACGAAAAATCAATCCATCGCCAATCAAATTTATACTATCCATTCCTTCTTCGTTTCCAAAAAAGCCTTTAATTATTCTTAATCTAACAGAATTAAAATCCATCGTCAAATTTAAAAAGTTCAAATAAAAAATATTTTTCCTTGGATAAAATCAACAATTTTTAACTTTTCAATGAAAATGTCACGAATAAAAAATTCTTTTTTATAAAACCTTTTCTTTTAATGAATATTTCCATGGATTCAAAATTATTTTTTAACTTCGACGTGTTATAATAAACTCGAGGTGATCTTATGATACGTGAAGCTAAAAAAGAAGATCTTGCTTACCTACGGAATCTTTCTTATATTTTAAACGAAGAAATGTCAATATTGGAACCCCATTATGCTCTAGCCGCCGATGGAGATCTCGACGAATTAAGTTTTTTCATTGATGATCCTAATCATGTTTGTTTTGTCGCAATAGAAGATAAGATCGTCATTGGAATGATTTTAGCAGAACTACAAGAAACCCCAAAAATTCCTGTTTTAAAAGAAAAGTCTTTTGTAAATATTGCAGACTTTATCATACATCCTGGTTTTCGCAATCTGGGATATGGTAAAAAATTAATACAAGCCGTAGAAAAATGGGCCACCGAAAAAGATGCTGATTTCGTTAGTCTATCCTGCCTGTCGAAAAACAAATCTGCCATTGAAGTATACAAGAAATTATCTTATGGGGAATATTCTGTCCATTTTCGGAAAGAATTACAATAAAAAAACTCTTCAAAGCATTGCTTTGAAGAGTTTTTATATTTTACAGTTCACCAACAAGATCGATTCCTGGTTCTAATGTGTCTGAACCTTCAACCCAGTTTGCTGGGCAAACTTGGTCTCCATGTTTCGATACATATTGTGCCGCTGTTAATTTACGATATAATTCTTGGGCATTTCTTCCGATACCACCAGCGGAGATTTCGTAAAGAACAACTTCTCCATCAGGATTGATAAGGAAAGTTCCACGATCGGATTGACCTTCTTCTTCGTTTAACACATCAAATTGTCTTGATAATTGGAATGAACGGTCCGATAGCATTGGGAATTCAATTTTTGCAATCTTTTCCGATTTGTCATGCCAAGCTTTATGAACAAATTCTGAATCTGTAGATACAGAATAAATTTCACAATCTTTTTCTTTAAATTTAGGATATAAATTTTGTAAATCTTCTAATTCCGTAGGACATACAAAAGTAAAGTCTCCTGGATAGAAAAATAGCACAGACCAATGACCTTTTAAGTCGTCTAATGAAACTTCTGTTAATTCATCATTTGCATAAGCCGGTACTTTAAAGTCTTCGACTTTATAATTGATATAATTCATTAATATCATCCTTTCTTGTTGTTTCTTACAAATATTATTATAACACTAATTTGAAATAAATACAAACTAAATTTATTTCAAATTTGTAAAGATTACAAATATGAAAGATGAAGATCTCCGCTAATATTATTACCCCATTTCATAAATTTAAAACCAATAAAAAATTCCCCAGAAATATCCTAGGGAATTAACATTCTATTTCGACATCCGGTGTTAAGTGGTAAATAATATCTTTTCGTTCCACGACAATTTTTATTGATTCGTATTGGCTTTTATTCTTTCGAATTTCCAACACCATTTCTTTCGTTGGATTAATGGCAATTTTATTGCCCACACGTTGGAGCATGGATAAATCTCCTGTTGTATCGCCATAGGCATAAGATTTTTTTAAATCAATATCATATTTTTGAATCAATTCATTAAGGGCTCGATCTTTGGAATTAGAATCCCACATGGGAATAACTTCCCCCGTATAATGATTATCCTTTGTTGGATATATTGTCGCTCGATAAGCCGTTATCTTGTATTTTTCCGCCATTTCTTTTACTAAAAAATCCGGACTGCCAGATATGAAAAAAATCATATGTCCTTGTTTTTGATGATAACGGATTCGATTTCTCGTATAACGATAGACGATTTCACCATATTTATCAACAACTTGTTTAGAAATAAATCCATTGAATTGGGGATCAATTTTACGTAATTCTTCTCGATAAACTTGGGCTAATATATTTAAGTAATTATCATAATCATCGTAACGTTTCTCATATAATTCGTAAACATCTCTAATCTGTTGTTGATAGACCCTTTCATCAATCAATTCAAAGCGAACCAATTGTTTAAAATGATTGATCATAAGTGATTGACGGGCCAAAGTACCATCAATATCAAAAAAAGCACATCTATTTTTTGATTTCATGTAGCACCTTTCTTTTTGGTCGTACCTGGGATTTATGATAGATTCCCAGCATCCATGCAAAACAAAGGGAGATTATACCTACAGTTAAGGATAAAATTCCATATTCCAGCATTTGCAAACCAAAGTTTGTTGTAATTTCTTTTATTCCAATAATTAATGTAATGAAGCCGAAAATAACCATACCATAAGCCGGAATATATTTAATGATACCTTCCTTTCGAATCAATTTATAGAGAACATAGACGATGATTAAGGCAATAATGCAAAATAACGGGATTTTAAATGCCTTATCTTTGTAATCCAAGAGTAGTGTAAATATTTTTCTCATAAATGCCTCCTAATGGAAATCTTTAATCAATCCCTTACATTATAACATAATGGTACTGTTATATTTCTCGAACTTTAATATTACGGCATACTTTTTTAGATAGTTGAATTTTATTACCGGCAATTTCTACCATAATGGAAAGATCGTATTTATTTTTCTCCAACACTTTTAATTTCGTACCTAAAATCAAATTATTTTTCATACAGTAATTTAACAAATCAATATCATCGCTAACTTCCGCAATTTCATATTCCTTCTTTTCTTCAACATCTAATAACAAGATGCGATCCTTTGATTTGCTGGAATTCATATAAATCGTTTTACCATGGGGACATTGTTTTGGCTTATCCAGTGCAATATTGATTCGATTATACAGTACAGGACTAGACACAGATTCTAACTTTTCGGCATCTTCATGAACATCTGTCCATGAATAACCTAGTTCTTTTATTAAAAAAGTTTCCCATAGGCGATGTTTGCTGATGATCGTTTTGGCGATTTCTTCCCCTTTTGCTGATAGCTCTAATTTGTCATCGTGAAGTAAATCCAAGGAACGTAACTTTTTAATCATCTCACTTACAGAAGGTGGACTTACCGCCATTCGATCTGAAAGAATCTTATTACTCGGTACAATGCCATCTTCATTTAATTCAAAAATTAATTTTAAGTAATTCCCTTGGGATTGTGTAATATTCATGTTCTCTCCCCAATCTTATGATCATAATATACTTATATTATACCCAAGACATTCTTAATTGACAAATTACACAAATTATTGAATATAAGGATTATAATTTTGATAATCTTTATTAAGTATTTAGAGTAGATAACTGTCTGTAAAATTTTTTTAATAGCTTTTTATTAAAGGATTATGTGAATTATTTTATAGAAAATAGGTGATATCCTGTTTTTCATTTTTACTTAAGATTTTGAGAACTTTTTCCTATGAAATTTAATTTATCTACCGAAGAAAAATTATACCGACCATAAGTCCTTCGCCATAACGCCCAGGTAAATTATGATGCTACATTTTCATTGGATAAACGATCGGTCCTTACCAAGGAAGATTTGCAAATATCAATCGAAAGAATCGATTCATTGTAAATTTTGCCAAAGTTATGATGATAAAGGTTTCATATACGCTAAAATAAAATATCAGATATACCCTTCAGTTCTCCCCCTTGTTAATACCGAAAATTTTTAACCTTGGTATCTGTTGAGATAATCAGTCCATCATGATTTTTATCATCTGACCCATCACGATAAAAATAATGAGAAAAACCCCACAAAAGATAGTCTGAAGGCAAAAAGAGTGCTCTTCTGAATTCATCTACTCTGGAGTTTATATCTTCTGGATCTGTTCAAGCCCTACCGTAATTTCGACTTAGGTAAAATTCAACGGTTTCTAATTCTAAAGATCCCAGTCAAATCATTGATCCTTTGGGCTTTTGATATTCTGCCGAAGAGTCTTATTCCAATAGAATTTCATAATCCTTTACAGGTATTCATACCTTTGTAATAAACACTTAATGGATCGATTCCCTGTTCTTGTAACAAGGAAAACCGATCCATTATCTATTTCATAATCAATAATGAATTTTTTCAATCTCAATATCCCTTTGATTAATTTCTCTCCTTTATTCATCACTTAATGGTTACAACAAGGAAAATAATCATCTTCAACTCGATGTTCCCCATCGGCTTTATCTGTCAGATCAATAATCGACCAGATTGCTCCTAAAAATTTGTTATTAAAAAGCTTTCCCACCATTTATAAAAGCAGACGAAAGAAACGATAATTATATTTAATGTTTCTAAAGGATGTAATGCATTATTTTTTTATTCCATCAATTAAATGAATGATGATCTCGATGTCGGATGATTTCTCCTTAAAATATTCGCCAAATCATACCATTTTAAATTTTAATGGATCGGTAGCAACTCCTTCAATACATCGATTATGAATTACAACAAGGATTAATTGATGATATTTACCATTTAACTCTTCCAATAGCTCTTGTATTCCTTGACTCATTTTACGATCTCTGCGATTATCGGTTCATCATAAAATAATGAATCGAGTTTTTCATTAAAATCCTTGCCCAGTAACATTATTATTAAATCCCGGATACTTGAAAAAGATATTTATCGCGAAGGTTCCCTGTTTAAATTTTCGTTCTTTGCCAACATTTAAGGATCTTGGGATAATCGGGCACATGGCTAATCATTTACTTTTAATCTTGAATTCGAAGTTTAATTAAAAAATCAATGACGAATAAAATTAATATTCTGTTCTTTCGTCATTTTTGATCCTTCTTTCCATTACTCGCAATTATTCCGATAATTCTCCAGTTTCTCTTCGATACTTTTTGTGTTCTTCGATGATACTCAGCAATAATTTATTTTGGGTTCCTAATTTATAGAATAAAGTCGCTAATAATAATGCGCCCATTTTTAGAGCTTCATAAGCGCCTTTACTTGTCATGAGCTCAGCGAAATCTCGACTGTGAAGTTCAGCTTTTTCTGCTCCTGGCACTCGAAGTAATGGATGAAACGTCGGAATAATCTGATCGACATTTCCCGCATCTGTTGATGCAGGATTCTTATCCCAAGGATGAACCGTTTCGCCTAATTCTTCCAAAATTTTTGTAACCGTATCGATTTTAATTGGTGTATTGGAAAGATCGGCATAAGTTTCATAATCTTGATGGATTTCGACAGTTGTTCTCGTCGCTTTGGCTACGCCTTTAACGACATCCTCCGCAAGATCACATAACCAATTCATTTCCTTCAACGTCACTGCCCTAAAATAATAACTAAATTCGCCAAGCTCTGGAATAATGGATGGTAACACTCCCCCTTGGGTTATCATACCGTGTATTTGAGCGCCATTGGGGAAATGGGGGCGCCACATATCCAATGCATCCATTGATAAACGAACTCCATTCACTGCATTAATTCCTTCTTGGGGATTTCCTGAAGCATGGGAGGATTTCCCGTGGAATGTAAAACGCCGATCGGTACAAGCTAAAGCCTTAGTCCCTGCTGCCGTATAATTGTTTAAATGCACCATGGCTGCAAATAAATACTCATCAAATGCACCATTTCGGGCAAGTGCCACTTTTCCACCGGGAATCTCTTCCGCTGGAGTACCCATGAGGACAACTTCAAAATCCAGCTCATCGGCTAGATCTTGTAATACTAAAAAAGCCAAGGCACTAATCGATCCACTAATGGAATGGCCACAGGCGTGACCTATTTCAGGAAGCGCATCAAATTCTGACATTAAAACCGCCTGTTTTTTACCCTTGCTCTCTTTGTTTCTTACAAGAAATGCATAGGGAACTTCTTTATAATTCTCCTCGAAGGTAAATCCTCTCCCAGTAAAGAACTCTTCATAGCGTTCCATGGCATATTTCTCATCACCACCTAATTCGGGATGACTCGTAATATCATCTGCTAATTTTTTAATATCATTAAAATATTGATCCATTAAATCTTGTAATCGTTCTTTAAACTCCATGATATAAATCCTCCTTATCTCATAAATTCTTATTCAATATTTTATCACATTCTCTCGAACGAAATACAATAAACCTTCTATTACAGATGTGGCAAATATTTTTCCAAGATCACTACTTCACCTTGATTGTTTTTCTTCTCCATTAAAGGAACAAAACCACATTTTCTCCAAAATGCCTTTGCTTGAGGATTACCCTTTATATATCCTAATCTTACTTTTAGAAATCCCCTATGTTGAAAATAATCTAAAACATCTCTTATTATTCTACTTCCCATTCCATATCCAGAATATCGACGATCAACCATAAATAATCCGATATATATAGTGCCCTTATCCGGAAATGAAATGATAAAGTGTAGAATTGCCAGTAAATATTCTTCTTCAAAAAATCCGACATAATATAAGTCATCAATATCTTTCTCAGGTGGCAGAACACTCATATCCTTCAAAACAGTTTTTATACTAGGTCTTGGTGGACAATATTCGAAGTACAAAGGATTACTTTGTTGAAGATCTAGTATCCGTGGGCAATCTTTTTCAACTAATTTCCTAACTTTATATTTATCGGATAATTTTCTTACGTCTAGCATTATTACCTCCATAATCTACCAATTATTTATATTGTATACCTCCTAGTGAGTCAAATTCGGGTAAAAATCATAAATTATATAAATACCGGCCGATTTCCGTTAATTATAAATTCTAGCGGATTATTTATCGAAACAAACTTTATATTACAAGATTATAATCGATAAAAATATGGACTACAGTCCTCCTCATGTGTTTTGATGTATGCCCATAACCAATCAGATGCAACTACATATCGTTCTTCGTATTTATCTAGACCCATTTCTCAATAAATATAAGAAATGGATTGTATCCAAATAGCAAAATATTTTGCTCTATATTTATCATTTTCATCCGATTGCTTTCTCCCTTGATTGCCCGCTGGGTACTTTTCTCTGTCCACAATATTTAAGGAAAATACTCCAAGGGCAATTGCCCTTTCCTGTAACTCTTTTCTTTAATCGTGATTTTGATACATTATTAAAATGTGATAACTATTCTTTTTTAAGTTCCATAATCTCTCCATAATTATTAATTTAACTTTTCCTTACTTTCCTTTTTCAAGTGACTCTCATAATGACTCTAAAAATGCAACAAGTAATATTTATTTTTTCTAATAGAGGCCTTTCTATGGGTTACTGGCGTTATTATTTTCCAAATCCATTATTATGATACGAACTTCCCAATTTAAACCGAGAGGAACTTCAAAATATTTCAGCTTTTTTATCATATTTTTTAGTCGTATACCAATAAAACTTTATGATTTTCCTATCATCTTTAAGGCATTCGTCATAGAGATTTTTTCGATTTCCTCATTATCGAAATCCATATTATTCAATATTTCAAAATATTTATCATAAATATCGTCCGGTTTTAATATCCTATTATCTGGATAATCCGAAGCAAAAATTAATTTATCCACACCAAACGCTCGTAATATTTTGTTTGTCTTTTCTATGCCATATCGATTCACTAAATCCGGTAATATGGCTGATATATTTGCATAGATATCCGTTCCAATAAATTCATCGAACTGGAAACCACCTAAGTGAGCAATTGACACTCGTATTTTCGGATACTTTTCTATCATCTTTTTGATTCTCGCTGGAGAACAGACATCATCTCGTAAATTTTCTCTTGGGTAAGAATGAATTTCTAAAAGAATATTATGTTTCTCTGCATATTTAAATATTTCTTCGTAATAGTAGCCATCGATGGGATATCCAGTATTTGTTGGATGCAACTTAATTCCAATGAACCATTCATTTTCGAATACACGATTAAATTCCTTTACTGTATCAGAAACATTTCTCCTGATGTCGATATCTGCGAAGCAATAAAACATTCCTTCGTGTTCTTGGGCAATATGTAGGAGGTTATTATGAACCGCTTCAATAGTAAATTCCATTGAAAGCATGTGTGGATCATTAAATGGCATAATAAACGCTTTGTTTATTTTATACTTTTTCATCAGATTGACATAGTCTTGAACTGCACCATTTACAATAAATTTCCCATTATATTCCCGATATGCTTCGATTACATCCTTGGGAGTCACATGGATATGTGCATCGATCTTGGGCCTATCTTTCCATTTAGACATTTAAAACCTCCACTTTTTTATTTATTCATCTAGATAATACTAAGGCTAGATTATCCCTAGTTACGATTCCGAATCGACATTTTCATTATTCCAAATCAATTCTCTTCATTTTAACTTTTTTCTACTCGTGGATTTAAATATTTGTATTAAAAAAGATCCTAATACAAACTTTACAACATAAATTGCATTTATTTACTTTGCCGGTTTATTGCCCCTCAAATAATCCTCTTTTTTTATCAGTAAATGGACAATATTATCTTCCCTATGAACTTCTTTGAAGCCAAATAATTTATGGATATGATCAGCAGCTCTTGTACTTTCAAAATAATTTTGCAATAAAGCTATATCATTATTTTTAAATGCTCTATCTAAAAGTAATTTTTAAACATTGCTTAGAAAAACCTTTCCCCCTTTCCTTTGCTAAGATGACTATTCCCATATCCCACCAATCGTCAGATTTGCTATAGTGAAAATTGACATCACCTATAAATGCACCATCGCTTGTTCTCTGTAAGTAAGCATAGAAGCGATTAGGTTCTTGATTAATCCATCGTTCGTACCAACTTCTCCATTTCCCTCTAGGAAATTAGATACAACCATCCGGTGGAAACCAGGCAGCATTATAAGACATCGTCTCGGGATCACCTAGAAGAAATTGATAAAAGTCAAGCTCCTCTAATCTTGGTATATAGAGCTTTATTTCTTCTTTTTTGTTCATTTTAACCTCCTTTATGATTAGAAAGTATCAGATTTTGTTTTAAAATATAGACATAATTTCAGTCATCATCGTTACAATTTGCCGTTAACATAATTATGATATGAGGCCCCACAGTTGGAGCATAGATCGATTCGACTTCACCTGATTTTTCGATAATTTGTGGCATAACTTCGCTTACTTGAGGGGATGTGTAGAACAATCTGGTCTTTTTACCTGCTTTCATCACAACCATGTTTATTAAATATTCATAGGTATTTCCTAACACATGTCCTTTATCTAATTCTACCATTGATTTATGTGTATTTTTATATTTAGATAGTTTTTTCAATCCCATCTCTTCTTTGTTGCTTATAATTTATCGCAGAATCTTCAATAAATACTATTTTTCTTTGATAAAGATATATTATGGTCTTGATTTATTAATAATAAATCTTGTAAATAGTCGAATATTACAGTTTCAATCCCTAAAAAT
>JAUNVW010000043.1:0-2824 GCA_030540635.1 Tissierellia bacterium
ATATTCACATGGGGTTTCGTTCTCTCAAACTTTTCTTTTGCCATTTTGTCCTCCTTCTATTTATCTTTTCTAATTATATCATAGTTTATATTTTTTTGAAACCTTGGAAAATCGGTGAAATTTAGCCGAGGAAAACAATTCTTAAGCCATCCATTTCTCTCCCCGGAGATAGGTTTCGATGAGATGACCTTTTTCATCCAATATATTTAAATCAGCATCCCGTCCTTCTTCAATAATACCACAACGATCATCAATTCCTACAGATTTTGCTGGAATTTGAGAAGCCATTTGTACCGCTTCAAATATCGAAGCAATTTCCCAATCGATGATATTTTCCACGCCATCTTTTAGGCGCAAAATCGAACCGGCCAAACTACCAGAATCCAAACGTGCCGTACCTTCTTTAACGGTTACATCAAATTCTCCTAATTTGTACTGGCCATCTTCAATTCCCCCCGCCATCATGCAGTCGGTGATTAAAAAGGCCTTTTCATAACCTTTCGCCTTTTTAACGATTTTAATGGTTGCCGGGTGGAGATGATGTCCATCACAAATCAATTCACAATAGGCCTGATCTAAGCTAAGACCAGCCCCGACCATCCCTGGGTTTCGGTGATGTAGACCACTCATTCCATTAAAGAGATGGACAAAGATATTGGCGCCTGCCATCACCGCTTCATAGGCTTCATCATAGGTCGCATCGGAATGACCTAAGGCTACATAAACACCCATTTCCCTCGCTTTTTTCGTAAACTCCACCGAACCTTTTCGTTCCGGTGCAATGGCAATTTTCTTAATCATATTCCCTGAAATTTCTTGCCAATGTCGAAGGATCTCAATATCGGGATCACCCATATATTTGGGATTTTGGGCGCCTTTGTGCTTTTCTGTAAAGAAAGGTCCTTCTAAAAAGATCCCATGGATTTTAGCACCGGGAGCTTCTTTATAATGATCGCCAACATTTTTGACGGCTCGATCTAAATCTTCCATGGATGCCGTCAATGTCGTCGGCAAATAGGAAGTTACTCCATTTTCCACAATTCCCTTACTAATCGTGTCTAGGGCTTCTTTCGTACCGTCCATAATGTCTTTTCCGCCATATCCATGGATATGGGTATCCACATATCCCGGTGCCACATAGTATTGGGAGTAATCGACATATTCTTCAGGCCCATCAGCCGTGATCTTTTGAATTTTCCCATCGTCAATATACAGATATTGATTTTCCTTTACACCATCTTTTAAGATTAATTTTCCTGCTTTTATGACTTTCATTAGTATTCCTTCTTTCTTTCCATTCAATAAACCCTTATATCTATGAATACCCGTTTATTGGAAAAATAAAAACGGCCGAAGCCGTTATCCAATAAAATGATATAAAATTGGAAATACCAATGCCCAAAGCAAATTGGCAACTTTAATCTTCTTATCAAAAAGTAGATTAATCCCAATACAAAAAATTAATCCGCTCCCAACTAAGGATAGGTCGCCAATGAGTTCCGGTGACATATAGGGCGCCACGGTACCCGACAATAAAGTGATACCTCCTTGGTAAATCACCATGGGGATGACGGAAAACACCGTCCCAATCCCTAAAGTCGAACTTAATATCATGACGGCCACAAAGTCCAAAACCGACTTTGCATATAGGGTCGATGGATCTCCACTTAATCCATCTTCCAAGGACCCGACAATGGCCATCGCTCCGACACAGATTAAAACCGTCGCCGATACAAATCCCGTCACAAATCCCTCATCTTCATCTTTACTCCATTGCTGAAACTTTCTTCCAAGTTTTTCCAGTTTGCCATCGATATCGGTCCATTCCCCAAGGAAAAAGCCCAACATCAAAGAAAGAATGAGCATCATTTGGCTTTGTATCACAATTTGTCCTTGATTTATTTCCAAGGCCTCCTTAATCATTCCTAATATTCCGATGAACAACGTCAAAATCCCGATTAATTGAAACAAATCCCTCTTCCATGTTTCGGAAATTGACTTTTTGAAAAAAACCCCCAATAAGCCGCCTCCAATGACAGCAAGTCCATTGACCACAGTTCCCATTCCTCTCAACGAATCTCCTCCTTTTCTTTCTCCCGTTCTTCTTTTTCTTTTTTCGAAAACACACAGCCACAATAATCTTGACGATAAATCTGCCATTTTTTCGATAATTCCACCGAACGTTGATAGCCACCCTTTTTCTTAAAATCCGAAGGTAAGTGTTTGACCCCGTAAATTTTCTCAAACTCTTTTCCGATTTCATTGATCCAATCGGCCCTTTTATGGGGTGAAATGGATAAAGTCGTGGTGTAATAATCACAGTTCCATTCTTTCGCCATTTTCGCGGCTTCTTCCATACGTAATTGATAGCATTTATAACAACGGATCGAGCCTTCCTTTTCCTTTTCATGGCCTGCAATCCCGCGATAATATTTCTCAGGACAATATTCTCCTATTTTTAATTCCACAGGATATTTTCCTTGGATATGAGAAATCACTTCCCTTTGCTCATGGATTCGCAAATCTATTTCTTTTGCCGGATAGATATTTGGATTGTAATAAAAAACAATGATTCGAAAATATCTTGACAAATACTCTAATACATAGGACGAACAAGGTCCACAACATGAGTGAATCAATAATTTTTTTCCATGATTTTCTTCATTCTCTATGATTTCATCTAATTTTTTTTGATAATTGATCTTCATCGGATCTCCTTAATTTGAAGGGGATGATCAATAAAACAGCTTCCCCCCTGCTTTTGCAAATCTTCCTTTGATCGAAATCCCCACAGACACAGTACCACATCCATCGAAGCATTTTT
>JAUNVW010000043.1:2924-4060 GCA_030540635.1 Tissierellia bacterium
TCGATATTTTGTTGAAAAAATGCCCCCATGGAAGCGCGAATCACTTTCGGATGAAAATAATCACAGCAATGACCAATTAAGGCGATATTTTTACAATTAAAGGCCAATGCCGAACGGCATATATTTCCTAAATTTCCCATATCTCGAATATTTTCTAAGAGAATATGATTTTTTTCTTTTTCAAGATTATAAGATTTCTTTTGAACAACCCCCGCAACGTAAATGTTCTTTTGCCCGGAAATACGCTCTAAGGTGCGCGGTTCTTCCCCATAAGGAATATCGAATTTTTCTAAAAGGGCGATTAGTTTTTCCTTTTCATGGAAAATATCAGAATACACGACGCGTTCGATCATTTCCGGCCTCTTTTTTAAAGCCTCAAAAGTTGGAAAAGGCCCCAGAGTATAACTGTGGGCCATTTGTTTTTTATATTTACGAAGTTTTTTCATCTAAGGTTTCACCGTCCAAATCGTCTTAATTTGCGGTTGGAACTCGTCCCATTTCCAACGACTTTCTGAATTTTCTCGATTATTCGGATCATTGATGATTAGACGACCGAAAAAATCCGTTCCGACAATGACCATGACATGACCTTGGGAAGTGAAATGTCCCGGTCCAACGGAAACAAGGGCAGGATTTCCCGTATCTAAATGGGCTTTTAAATAATCATACTCCGGGGTGATTTGCTCCACTTGTAAGCCATATTTTTGACCTAAAAAAGGATACAAGCCCCAAGAAGTTCCATTGGCATTGGAAAAACCATTTTCTTCACTTACTTTTGCAATCACATCTGGGGTAATACTATCATCTTTCAAGAGACCAGATATGATCATGGCCGCCGATGTTGGTCCACAACCGGTGTATCCAATAATGCCTTTGGCATAATTTTCAAATCCCCATCGATTATCCCACTGGATATAATAGGGATATTTCCCACCATTAATATTGGAAGGATATTCGTAGTCATTTTCGATCGATGGATCAATGGTCTTTGCCACGAAATCAATGGCGGAATAATCATTTCCCGCTAATTTTAATAATGGTTCTGGTATTTCATTTTGATGGTCCAAAATGATTTGAGCATTGGGATAATTTTTCACCGCATATTCTAAATTATTTATCCAATTCTCCCGTTCATA
>JAUNVW010000014.1 GCA_030540635.1 Tissierellia bacterium
CGGAGCCGGAGTTGTGTCTAAAATTATTGAATAATACAGATGTAAAAGGTCTTGCATTTGCAAGGCCTTTTTTTATGGAATAAAGTTTCAACGGATGAAAAAATTATTATGGATTGTAATTTTCCTTCGTCTGTATTATTATAAAGACAGAAGGTGATTCGCTTGAATCGATGGAAGGAGGATCGGATGAATCATAAACTAGATAATTTATTGGGACATTATTGCGATGAACTCAATTATAATCCGGTGAAGACCACGATTCATACGCTAAAGGATTTATATGATATGAAGATTCATCCCCAAGTGTTCCATGGAACTTTGGGTTTAACGGCGAAAAAATATCATTCAATTGAAGGAATAAATGTGGGAGCATTGCTTTTTTTAGGGATATATCTTGTCAAAAAAGGATTCACCGACGAAGAAACTCAAAAGGCTTGCGAAGAATTTTCAGGAATCCTTCGAGAGAATGAATCGGCGAAAAAATGTGAGATATTTGATTCCGTGCTTGAAGATAAAAATGGCATGAAATGTATTATTCGAAATACCATCGATTTATTACAACGTTTTATTGATCATTTGGAGCAGGAAATGGAAGATGTTGATTGTCGAAAAGCATCCATGATTTGATGGATGCTTTTCACTATGGAGGGAGAATTTCGTGAAATACGAATTTATCGAATTACAAAAGGAAAATAAACATTGGATAAGAGGTGTAGCGAACTTTAAAGAAGAAAAAGATCAGCCCGTGATTATTATGTTCCACGGTTTCACCGGTAATCGAATTGGAAATAGCTTCTTTTTTGTTCAAATGGCGAAAGCTTTTGTCCAGGCTGGTTACCGTGTTTATCGTTTCGACTTTGAAGGTAGTGGTGAATCCGATGGTAAATTTGTTGATATGACCGTCAGTTCTGAAATGGAAGATGGGATATTGATTTATGAATATGTAAAAAAGAAACATCCAAATACGGATATTCACCTCTTGGGTTTTTCCCTAGGGGGATTAGTTGCCAGTTTAATTGCGGAAAAACTTCAGCCAAAATCCTTGATTCTTTTAGGCCCAGCCGCCAATATGCTTGAAATCATCGATCCCTTTGCGAAAAAAATCATCGGTACTGAAGAAGAGAATAAAGTTCAAGAATACGGTGGGGTATTTCTTCACCTAAACTTTTACCATGATCTTAAAAAACATAATGTCTACGAAAAAGCATCTCTCTATGATGGGCCAGTCATCATATTAAGGGGGGCAAAGGATCGAACCGTCGACAGAATATCCAATGAAAAATTAGCGGGGATATTTCCCAAGGGCCATTACGTAGAAATAGAAGGAACCGATCATTCCTTTACCAATGGATATCGCCGTGTCGAATTAATCCAAAAGATCCTCGAATTTTTGAAAGAATCATAAAAAGACCGTTATTTATAGTATAATTAAAACACAACGATGTTTACACACCATGAAAATGGAGAAGCTTTTCTAAGAAAAGGAGTAAAAATGTTCACAATTAAAAAATACATGAAAGCACAAAATCTAGATGAGGCCTATGAAGTATTGCAAAAAAGTCCCAAGGCGACAATCCTTGGTGGCGGTCATTTCTTGAAAATGGGAAATAAAAGAATCACCACCGCCATTGACTTAAATGAATTAGGTCTCTCTTATATTTTTGTTGGAAAAGAATGGATTGAAATCGGCGGAACCACTACCCTTTCGGAAATTGAAGATCACCAATTTTTCTCGACATTTTGCCATGGGATTTTACAAAAATCCATTAAAAAAATTGCATCAAGGCAATTGCGTAACACGGCACAAATAGGGGCTTCCGTTTATTCAAAATACAGTTTTTCCGATGTGATACCACCTTTATTATTATTAAATGCACAGGTGGAATTTTATGGTCGAGGAATCATGGATTTAGAAGATTATTTAAATATCCCTCCCTTTCGAGATATTTTGACGAAAATACGCATCCCCAATATCGATAAAAAATCCATTTATCTTGCAGAACGTCAAAATGCCCAGGATTTTCCTTTGTTAAATCTGGCAATACAAAAAGATGAATTAAAAATCGTCCTAGGTTCACGACCTGGAAAAGCAAAGGTCCTTCGCAAAACGGCAAAGGCATTGGAAAACAAAGAGAAAAATCGAAGGGCCATTGCCATTGAGGAAGCTAATCTTGGAAGTAATTTAAAATGCGATAAAAAAGTTCGGGAGTGGATTTTTTTAGGGCTTTTGGATCAAGGACTAAAGGAGATTGCCTATGGAAATTAATTTAAAAATTAATGGTGAAATCCGTCAATTGTCCATTGATTATGATGAAATGCTTAAGGACAGTTTGCGACGATTGGGTTATGATTCGGTAAAATCGGGATGCAATACCTCAAGTTGTGGACTTTGTACGGTTTGGCTCGATGAAAAACCCGTATTATCTTGTTCGGTTTTAACCATTCGCTGTGAAGATAAAGAGATCACCACATTGGAAGGTGTTTTGGAGGAAGCAGAACATTTTGGCGATTTTCTCACGGAAGAAGGGGGAGAACAATGTGGTTTTTGTTCGCCAGGATTAATTATGTCCGTCCTGGCATTGAAAAAAGAAGGCCTGACGGAGGAAAAAGAAATTAAGGATCATCTCCAAGGAAATTTATGCCGTTGTACCGGATATTTTAGTCAGATGCGCGCCATTAAAAAATATATTGAGGAGGATGGTCATGAAAAAACTCGGTAAAGCTTTTCGAAAATACGATGCCGATGCCATTGTTACGGGAAAAGCCCGTTATACGAAGGAATTTGTTCCCCAAGATGCCCTCGTCGTCACCCTATTGCGTTCGCCCCATGCTTCTTGCATAATCCGTACCATTGATACAACAAGGGCGGAAAAAGTTCCTGGTATTGTCGGAATCTACACCTATAAAGATGTGCCGAAAACTCGATTTACCTTAGCTGGCCAATCCTATCCCGAGCCTTCACCGGCGGATCGTTTGATCCTCGATCGAGTTATTCGCTATCACAATGAACCGGTATGTATTATTGCGGGACGTAGTAAAAAGGCGTGTCTAGAAGGAATGAAAAGAATAAAAATTGATTATGAGGTTAAAAAGCCACTTTTAGATCCTAAAGAAGCCCTGGATCATCCTCAAATCGTCCATGAAGAAGATGTTCATTATCTTTCCGGCGACGAAATATTTGGCTTTGAACCAGAAAGAAATCTTGTGGGACGTATTCGAAGGAGATTTGGTGAAGATTTCGAAGAAATATATCCAAGGTCGAAAGTCAAATTGTCCCAGGAGTACTCCGTTTTTCCCCAGGCCCATGCCATGATGGAAAGCTATCGCTCTTATACTTATCTCGATGAATACAATCGCCTCCATGTCATTTCCTCAACCCAAGTGCCTTTTCACATTAAAAGACAATTGGCCCGGGCATTGGAAATACCCACCAGTCGAATTCGCATTAAAAAACCACGGGTCGGTGGAGGTTTTGGCGGGAAACAAACTTCGGTTACTGAAATTTATCCGGCATTGGTTACGATGAAAACGGGATTACCCGCTTATTTAGAATTGGATCGAAGGGAAACTTTTTCGGCGACCAATTCGCGCCATGCCATGAATATTGGAGTAAAAATTGGTTCGGATGAAAAGGGGAATATTGAAGCCATTTCCATCGATGCCCTATCGGATCAGGGGGCCTATGGCGAACATGCCTTTACCACATTGGGATTAGTTGGTGATAAATCTTTACCCCTATATCCCCATATTAAATCGGCAACATTTGATGGAAAGGTTGTTTATACCAATAAAATGCCAGGGGCGGCTTTCCGAGGCTATGGAGCTGTTCAAGGGATATATGCCCTGGAATCGGCGGTAAATGAATTGGCCCACAAAATACAAATGGATCCTGTGGACTTACGATTGAAAAATATCGTCGAGGAAGGTGATCGAACGACGGCTTATCAAATGAAAATTAACTCTTGTCGTTTGAAGGATTGTATCCGCCGTGGAAAAGAATTAATCGGTTGGGATGAAATCTATCCGAGAAAAATAAAAAATGGAAAAATTATTTCCGTCGGCATGGCTTGTGCCATGCAAGGTTCCGGAATTGCCTCTGTGGACACCTCGACGGTGGAGATCCGCTTAAATGAACAGGGGGAATACACATTATTCATGAGTCCAACGGATACGGGAACGGGAACAGATACCATTATGATTAAAATTGCCGCCGAGGCCTTGGATTGTGACGAAGAGGATATTATACCGATTGTCGCCGATACGGATATCACGCCTTTTGATCCGGGATCCTATGCATCATCCGGGGTTTATATTACGGGATCTGCCGTTTACAATGCTGCAGAAGATTTAAAGGATATGATTCGAAGGGAAGCGGCAAAAAGCCTGAACACATATCCTTCATGGATCGACATTAAAAATGGGAATATTTACCAAGGCAAGAAGAAAATCATGAGTATTTCCAGTTTAGCAAAGGAATTGGCATCGGGTCCTGGGGGAAAGAATATCGTAGGTATTGGACATTTTGATTCCAAGGTTTCGCCACCTCCCTATATGGCAGGATTTGCAAAAATCGAAATCGATCCACAAAAAGCCTCGATAAAAGTCCTTGAATACGGGGCCGTTGTCGATTGTGGAACGGTAATGAGCGAAAATCTTGCCCGTGTTCAAGTGGAAGGGGGCATTGTTCAATCCATTGGATACACCTTATATGAAGATACCCATTGGGATAAATCGGGAAAAATGCTCGAAGATACTTTTTTAAATTACAAAATCCCCACGAGAAAAGAAGTAGGACAGATGAAAGTGGAATTTTGTCCATCCTACGAACCGACGGGTCCCTATGGTGCAAAATCCATCGGTGAATTAGTCAGCAATACACCAGCCCCGGCCATTACCGGCGCCATATTAAATGGGATCGGCGTAGCCATGAACAAGATACCCATCACAAGAAATGATCTTAGAAAGGCTTTGGAAAAGACCGAATTTTCAAAATTTCAATATGAATACTTCTAACAGAAAACTCCGCAGCTCATCTGCGGAGTATTTTTAGAATTTATAATTTATATGGTCACCGATAATATGGGACTTTTCTTTAATGGTACCCTTTCGATATTCTTTGACCAGTCGTTTTAAATCGTCTATTTTTTCTAATAAAATCTTACCTCGATCCGTATCTCGAATTAATTGTCTTTTAGGGAATTTTTCCGTGACATATACCGTTGGCGAGTAAGCACCGTGGACCGATTCCATGGTTTCATAATCTCGATGTTCGGCCAAAGCCAAATGATGGGAGTTAAAGGTTAAGGTATAACCGGCAATACCGGTTTTCTGTTGATAGGCTTCACTAATTCCGCCGTCAATGACATAGACCTTGCCATTGGCTTTAATGGGATTTTCGCCATCCTTTGACTTTACCGGCATATGGCCATTGATAATATGACCACGTTCTGGATTTAAATCGAATTCTTCAAAAATAATATCGACGTATTTTTCCTCTTGAATCAAATCAAAATAAGGATTTAAATGTTCTTTCCGTGCCTTTTTACAATGAATGAAGAAATTTTCATAGGTAGAAATTTGAGATTTCCCAAACATTGTGGACTTAGGCCCACACCACATATACCATAAAAGATCTAATTTTTCTTGCCGACGTAAATCTCCAGGTTTTAAATACTGGGCATCGCGGACGGCCTGATCAAAGAAGTCCATGAGGGATTTTCCTCGATAATCGGAACCATTAAAATGAACGGTTTGAAAAGATCCGTCTTCATTCATGGGGATGCAACCGTGGAATAATAAATTACCATTTACAATTTTATACGATCCGCCTTTTTCAATCATATAGTCCATATGTTCTTTCAAACGATCGGAATACAAAAAGGATGCCTTAAGGGAATCGAGAACATCTCTTTCTTCTGGCGTTAATACATTGGGGTTTTTCCGATTAATCGTGGGGAAATTCTTATCCCGCATTTCATGTTCATTACCCTCAGCATCGGTGTAAATTCCCCGATCAAAATCCGTTCGATAAAGTACTTGGCGATGCTCCAATAAATATTCGGGATTCCGTTCAATTAATTGAGATTCGAGCTTAAATTGAATAATGGAAATGGCTTTGTGCATTTTACTTGCTAAATCTGTGCTAATGTTTTCGTATTGATTCGAAGGTAGATGGCGAACTTGGAATCGTTCACAGGGATCATCGCTATAAACATGTTCTGCAAATAGGGATAATGGTCGTAAATTAATGCCATAGGCATGTTCTAAGGAATCAAAATTATTATAGGACAAGGCATTACGTACGGTATTTGCCACTAAAACATCGGATCCTAAAAAGGCACCGATCCAGGTAATATCATGATTTCCCCATTGGATATCCACATCTTCATGTTCAATTAGGGCATCCATGATAATATCAGGACGGGAGCCACGATCGTAAATATCACCGACAATATGGAGTCGATCAATATTTAAACTTTGAATGGCTTCACATAAGGTGATGATAAAGGATTCGGCTTGATCGATTTCGACGATGGTTTCAATAAGTGTGTTAAAATATTTTTCCTTATTGAGATCTTTATGGGAAACATGGAGAAGTTCATCGATGAGATCCCGATAGCTATAATCGATTTGTTCGCGGACTTTAGATCGCGAGTATTTCGAAGCTACTCTTTTTGTTAAACGAATTAAACGATGGATACTGGTTAATTTCCATGTTCTCGTGTAGTGATCGGATTTTTTTAAGATTTTGATGAAATTTCGAGGCTCATAAATTAAATTGGCCAATTGATTTTTTTCGTCTTCGGAAATTTCATCGCCAAATTCCAAGGAAATCTTTTCCCGTGTATTACCGGATGCCGAACGGAGGATACGATCGAAGGAATCGTATTGTCCATGGAGATCCGATAAAAAGTATTCCGTTCCCTTGGGAAGAACCGTTTTCGCGGTAAGCTCAACGATTTCCGACGATGCTTTGGCGATGGTTGGATATTGTACCGACAATAATTCTAAATATTTTTTTTCGTCCATAAAATGACCTCCTGTCAACCTCATTTTATCATATTTCATCAATTTAATACATGAAAAGAATAGTCATACAATTTCAAAAAAAGTTTTAAACTGTATAAAGATATAAAAAATAAGGGAAATTTGTATAGAATATCCGAATATCTCGCATAATTATCGTTTTCATCCCTGTAAAATTTAATAATTATACGCAGCCGTTATGCATCAAATATTGAAATAATATCCGATACAATTCCTTGAAAATCCGTATATCACTGGATGTTTGTGTAAATATAATGAATAAAGATAATATTGGATTAGAAAATTATAAAAAAATTTTGCAATAATAATTTATTTTTGTTATAATTAAATACAATAAAAATGTGATGCAATATCACAGTCAATGGAGGTATGAGAATGACAAAAAAATTAACAACCAAAATCTTAGCAATGTTCTTATGTTTGGGATTATTACTATCGGCTTGTAACAATGGCGATGGTGGTAATAATGACAATGAAGACAAAACCACAACGGAAGATTCCGGTGTCGTAACCATCGGAGCATTGGCGCCGTTAACCGGCAATGTGGCCATCTATGGAAATATGGCAACCAATGGTGCAAAACTTGCCGTAGAGGAAATTAACGCCGCTGGCGGTATCGATGGTAAACAAATTGAATACTTAGTTGAAGACGAACAAGGGGATGCAACAGAAGCGGTTACCGCTTACAACAAACTTTTTGATAAAGGAATTGATTTTCTATTTGGAGATATCACATCTGGTCCAACTGAAGCCGTTGCAGAACTTGCCAATCAAGATGGTGTACCAATGATGACGCCAACGGGAACCCAAGATGGGATAACCGTAGACCGAGATTATATCTTCCGTGTATGTTATACCGACTCTTATCAAGGAAATATTTTAGCCCAATATGCTATTGAAGAATTAGGAGCAAAGACTGCAGCAATTATGACCAATAATTCATCGGATTATTCCGACGGTGTTGCACAGACCTTCAAAGCAAAAGCGGAAGAATTAGGATTGGAAGTTGTGGCCGAAGAATCCTATGGAAATTCGGATACGGATTTTAAAGCCCAATTAACCAATATTGCCAATGTAAATCCAGATGTTGTCGTTATCCCGGATTATTACGAAGTTATTGCAATGATTGCTCCTCAAGCAAAAGACACAGGCATCGATGCGACATTAATCGGTCCTGACGGATGGGATGGCGTGTTGGCCCAATTAAACGAATCGGAATACGACAATGTGGAGGGTGCAGTATTCACCAATCATTATTCCGTTGAAGATGATTCTGAAAAGGTTCAGAACTTCCTAGCGGCATATAAAGAGAAATACGACGAAGAACCGGCATCCTTCTCTGCTTTAGCCTATGATGGTATTTATCTATACAAAGAAGCCGTAGAAAAAGCAGGAACAACAGACCACGATGCAGTAAAAGATGCATTAAAAGAAATTGAGTTCGACGGTGTTACCGGAAAATTAAAATTCGATGAAAACAACAATCCAATTAAGGATGTTTCCATGATTAAAATCGAAAACGGTAAATATACATTAGAAACCGTTGTTTCTCCACAATAGTAAACAATCGAAGGATAGGAGCATTCCTATCCTTCTCTATTATCATGATCACAAGGAGAAAATTATGAAATTTATATTACAACTAATTAATGGCTTACAATTAGGAAGTATCTATGCGCTGATATCCTTGGGATATACCATGGTATATGGAATCGCTCAACTCATTAACTTTGCCCACGGGGACATTATGATGATTGGCTCCTATATCGCTTTATTTTCAATTCCATTATTATCGAGTGTAGGTCTACCTGTGTGGGCATCGGTCTTTCCAGCGGTGATTGTTTGTGCAATCCTTGGTATGGCCATAGAAAAAATTGCCTATCGTCCTTTGAGAAATTCACCGCGAATTTCCAATTTAATTACGGCCATTGGTGTCTCCCTACTGATCCAAAACTTAGTGAACAAATATATTGGTTCAGGAGCAAAATCTTTCCCTAAAATTTTTGAGAAACCACCGGTTACTTTAGGGTCCATTAAAATTAGTTACTCGATGATTGTAACAATACTTGTAACGCTGATTTTAACCTTATTATTGCAATTATTTATGAGAAAAACAAAATATGGAAAGGCCATGATCGCCACTAGTCAAGATTATGGTGCGGCAAAATTAATGGGCATCAATGTCGATCATATTATCACAATGACCTTTGCCATTGGATCGGGTTTGGCGGCAGTAGGATCGATCCTTTACTTATCGGCATATCCTCAAGTTTCTCCCACTATGGGATCTCTTATCGGGATTAAGGCCTTTATCGCTGCCGTCGTTGGAGGAATTGGAATCATCCCTGGGGCGGTTATTGGAGGATTCATCATGGGCATTGTGGAAGCCCTTACGAGGGGTTATTTGCCATCCCAATTATCCGATGCATTCGTATTTGGAATACTTATTATTGTACTGCTTGTAAAACCAACGGGATTATTAGGTAAAAACATGAGGGAGAAGGTGTAAGAAATGCCAAAAAATAAAAAAATATCTTATCTCACGACGGTATTTCTCATCATTGGATTATATATTATTTTATTCCTATTAACGAAAATGGGAATCATATCAAGATACCAACAATCGGTATTAAACTTTATTTGCATAAATATTATCCTCGCGGTATCCCTTAATATTACTGTGGGATGTTTAGGGCAAATTACATTAGGTCATGCCGGATTTATGTCCATTGGAGCCTATACCGCAAGTTTGTTTACAAAAGCCAATATTATCCCGGGAATGGGTGGCTATTTAGTGGGCTTATTATTGGGTGGCTGTATAGCATTTTTAATTGGTATCATCATCGGCGTACCTGGACTTCGCCTACAAGGAGATTATTTGGCCATTATTACCTTAGCCTTTGGAGAAATCATACGTGTACTCATTGAATATTTTGATTTCACAGGAGGCGCCCAGGGTTTAACGGGAATCCCCCGTTATCAAAACTTTACCGTTATTTATATCATCATGGTCTTATCCGTCGCCTTTATGTACAGCCTGATGACTTCCCGCCATGGGAGAGTCGTTTTGGCCATTCGAGAAGATGAGATTGCTGCCCAAGCTACGGGGATTAATACAACATATTATAAGGTCTTTGCCTTTGCAATATCGGCACTTTTTGCAGGGATTGCCGGGGGGATTTACGCCCATAATATGAGTGTAATTAAAGCCGTTCAATTTGATTATAATTATTCCATCGATATCTTAGTTATGGTGGTACTTGGTGGAATGGGATCTTTCACAGGAGCAACCCTGGCGGCAATTGTACTGACTATATTACCAGAAGTATTACGTGGATTTTCAGATTATCGAATGATTGTATATTCGATTATTTTAATCGCCACCATGATATTTCGACCGACGGGTATCTTGGGAAGAAATGAATTTCAGATTTCAAAGATTATCGAACGATTTGTATTGCGCTTGAAAGGCCAGGAATATGAAAAGGAGTTCAAAAATGAGTAAATCATTATTGAAAGCGCAGAATATTTCCATACAATTTGGAGGATTAAAAGCCGTAACCGATTTTAATCTTAATTTATGCAATGGAGAATTGGTTGGCTTGATTGGTCCCAATGGCGCTGGAAAAACGACGGTTTTTAATATTTTATCCGGGGTATACACGCCGACGGAAGGTCGTTTATTTGTGGAAGAGGAAGAGTATAAAAATCTACCTGTTCAAAATCTAGTTCACAAAGGTATTGTGAGGACCTTTCAAAACATTCGTCTTTTTGATTATATGACGGTACTCGATAATGTTTTAGCGGCAAATAATTTTAATATGAAATATGGTTTTTTAAAGGGGGCATTTCGAACTTCTTCTTATTGGAAAGAAGAAAAAGAAGCCCGGGAAGAGGCGATGTCTTTATTAAAAATATTTGATTTAGACCGTTTCGCCCATTATCGTGCTGGTAATTTACCCTATGGTGAACAGCGAAAACTGGAGATTACCCGAGCGATGGCCACAAAACCAAAGGTTTTATTATTAGATGAGCCGGCGGCGGGAATGAATCCGAAAGAAACTGAATCATTAATGGATACCATTAAATTTATTCGAGATAAATTTAATATCGCCATATTATTAATTGAACATGATATGAAATTAGTTTTGGGTATCTGTGAACGTCTCATTGTATTGGATCATGGAATTGTAATTGCCGAAGGTGATCCTATGGACGTGGTCAATCGAAAAGAAGTTATTACTGCCTATCTTGGCGATGATAGTGAAGGGGGCGTGTCTTAATGGCGATACTAACCGTTGATAATTTAAATGTGTATTATGGAAATATCCACGCCATTAAAGGCATAAGTCTTCATGTGGATGAAGGGGAGATCGTCTCTTTAATTGGTGCCAATGGCGCTGGAAAAACAACAACCCTTCAAACGATATCTGGATTGTTACGGGCGAAATCAGGAAATATCTCCTTTGATGGAAAGGATATTACCAAAGAAAGGGCCCACAATATCGTGGAAGCAGGTATTGCCCAAGTCCCGGAAGGACGAAAAATCTTTTCTTCCTTAACGGTTTCGGATAATGTTAGGCTAGGGGCATATACCATTAAAGACTCCCCGGAGAATTTAAAAAGGGATCGAAAAAACTTTTACGATGTATTCCCGCGAATGCGCGAGAGGAAAAATCAAATCGCAGGAACTCTTTCCGGGGGAGAACAGCAAATGCTCGCCATGGGTAGGGCGTTAATGAGCCGACCCAAATTATTAATCCTAGATGAACCATCCATGGGCTTATCCCCGATATTTGTTAACGAAATCTTTAACACGATTAAAAAGCTCCATGATACCGGTACGACCATATTATTGGTGGAACAAAATGCCCGAATGGCATTGAGTATCTCCGACCGGGCATATGTATTGGAAACCGGTCGCATCACTTTAGAAGGAGATGCAAAAAAATTAATGAACAATGAACGGATCAAATCCGCCTATTTAGGAGCATAAAGGGACGAAGGAAACTTCGTTTCTTTTTTATGTTTTTTTCTTATGTTATAATGGGATAATACAGCGAAAAGAAAGGAACTTGATGTGAGAAAAGCTATTTATCGTGAATTTCGACCAGATACCTTTGAAAAGGTCTATGGACAAGAACATATAACCGAGATACTTAAAAATCAAATAAAAAATCAAAATATCGGCCATGCTTATATATTCTCCGGCACAAGGGGAACGGGGAAAACATCATGTGCTAAGATTTTGGCAAAGGCCGTAAATTGCCTCGAGCCCGTCGATGGATCCCCCTGTAATCATTGCAAAAACTGTAAAATCATTGCGAAGGAAGAAAGTTTTGATATTGTGGAAATGGACGCCGCATCGAATCGACGAATTGATGATATCCGTGAATTACGAGATAAGGTTGTCTATCCTCCGGCGAATTTAAAATATAAAGTTTATATTATCGACGAGGCCCATATGATAACCAAGGAGGGATTCAATGCCCTTTTGAAAATCATGGAAGAACCACCAATCCATTTGATTTTTATATTGGCGACAACGGAAATTGAGAAAATTCCCGACACCATATTATCAAGATGTCAACGTTATGAATTCAAAAGAATTGGAGTCGGCGATATTGTATCAAATCTAAAACGGATCACCGATGAAATCCAAATGAATATCCCCGAGGAAGGTTTAAAAATCATCGCAGAACATGCCGACGGTGCCATGAGAGACGCCCTATCCATCCTCGATCAATTGTATTCTTACAATGAATCGGAAATGGATGTCGATGAAATCCGAGATATCTTAGGACTGGTCTCATCGGTAAAAATATTTAAAATTGTCGATGCCATTATCGAAAAAAATCCTGGAAATCTCTTAAAAATATACCGAGAAAGCTTAGAGGAGAAATCTGTAGATCGTTTTATCGATGAGCTTATTCAACATTATCGTCATTTGATTTACGGGAAATCTGGGATATTAAAGATGATTCAAACAGATCAAGGAGCCGAAAAATATGAGGAACAATCGACAAAAATCAGCGCCGAAGAATTAAGTAGAGGCCTACAATTACTCGTTGAAACAAAAGATGAAATAAGAAGAAGTGATCATCCGGATATCCTTGGAGAACTGGCCTTGATCCAGCTCATGGAACAAGAAAGTTATCGTAATATGGAACAACGGATCTATCGATTGGAACAAATAATAAAAAAAATGATGATCGAAGGAATGGCAAACCAAAAGCCAAATCAAAGGAAAACTCCAGAAACTCGAAGAAAAGAGGATATACCTTCTGTATCGAACAATGGAAGGACGAAAAAACCGACAACGGAAGATGCAAATACCGAGGTCAAAGGAGAAGATGCTGAAAAAACCCATGAATTCATCGAAAATCATGATATAAAAAATACGGAAAAATGGAAGAATTGCATAAACTCCTTGATGCCCATGACGATATCTACCTTACAAGATGCAGAACGTGTGATTTGTAACAATAATCGAATTGTGGTAGAATTTAAAGAGGATAATTTTATTTTACGGGAAAAAGGCCGACAAAAGGAAGTCAGTGATACCGTGAAAAAATGCTATAAAGATGTAAGGGTGGAATTTATAAAAATATCGAAAAGATTGGATCCGGTGCAATATTTAAAAGATCTAGGCCTTGGTCCTGTTTTAGAGATTCAGAAAGAAAAGGAGGATTAATATGGCAAAATTCAGAGGCAGAGGTGGAATGCCGAATATGAACAATATGATGAAACAAATGCAAAAAATGCAAAGGGAATTGGAAAAATCCCAACAAGAAATGGAAGAACGGATTTTCACAGCCAGTGCCGGTGGCGGAAGTATTGAAATAAAAGCCAATGGGAAGAATGAAATCCTAGAAGTCAAGATTGATCCCGATGTGGTCGATAGTGAAGATATGGAAATGTTGGAAGATTTAATTCTTGTTGCGGTAAATGATGTTTTAAATAAAATTGAAGATGAAAATCAAAAACAAGTAGGTAAATTAACCGGAGGCATGAATATTCCGGGATTATAGAGAGGTGGATTATGGGAAATCATCCGTATCCAAAATCAATGGAACGGCTCATCCATCATTTGTCAAAACTTCCCACCATTGGTCGTAAATCGGCTCAACGTTTAGCCTATCGATTATTGGAAATGGACGATAGCTTTGTGGAGGAATTGGCAAGTTCAATTGTGGAAGTGAAAGAGAAAATTCACCCTTGTGATAATTGTGGTAATCTAACCGATGAAAAGATCTGCTCGATTTGTCAAGATCCCCAACGGGATCCTTCCATTATTACAGTGGTCGAAGACTCTCAAGCTGTTATTTCCATTGAAAAAACAAAATCCTATCATGGAGAATACCATGTATTAGGTGGACTTCTTTCACCACGAGATAATATATCCTTTGAAGATCTCAATATCGATTCCCTATTACGGCGCAAAGAAGATCCCGAATTAAAAGAAGTAATATTGGCTTTATCGCCAACAACCGATGGTGACATGACGGCGAATTTTATAGCAGAGCTGTTGAAAGATCGCGACATTACAGTTTCCCGTATAGCCAAGGGAATCCCCATCGGTGCAAATCTCGATAGTTTTGATGAAACATCACTATATATGGCGATACAAGAAAGAAGGAAGATTTAAATGGGGCATCAAAATCATCACAATTCAATGGCGTCTAAAAAAGCAAGGAAAAAAACCTTGCTTTTTAATTTATCTAGGCGAATTATTAAAGGGGGAAAGCGACCCGGTCCGAAAAAAGATTTCATCCGTGGATGTAAAAAAGGAGTTCCCATAGCCCTAGGATACATTCCCGTTGGTCTTGCCTTTGGATTATTGGCCAAAACATCTGGTTTTCATTTAGGCGAGGTAGCGGCCTTTTCATTTATTCTCTATGCCGGAGCGGCCCAATTCATGTGTGTTGATCTAATGAATGGGGGAGTGAATCCCATAACCATTATCATCTCTGTATTTTTATTGAATCTTCGCCTTGCCGTAATGAGTGCTTCCATTGGAATACATACAAAAAGCCTTAATAAACGATGGCTTCCCCTTGTTGGGGCTATGATCACCGATGAAACATTTTCCATCCTCTATTTTAATAAGGATCAAATGACGACGGCGTTTACATTCGGTGTAGAATTGATCGCCTATTTATCTTGGGGAATTGCGACAATTGCAGGATTTTTTGTTGGCGAAGTACTTCCGCCATCGATTCAAGCCAGTTTTGAAGTCGGTCTTTCTTGTCTATTCATATCCCTATTGATTCCTTCCATTAAAGGGCAACGGGAAAACTTATGGATTTGTATTATGGCGGCATTGATCTACTTATTTATTGATTATCTTGGTGTATTATCCCTTGGTTGGGATATTGTTGCATCCATATTGATTTCTTCCTTTTTAGGATTAAAACTCGTAATGAAAACAAGGGGGCGTTATTAATGAATTCGATCTTATTAATATTATTATGTGCTTTGGCTACGGTAATACCAAAAATCATACCCATGAAATTTTTAGAGGATAAAGAAATCTCCATGGAAGTCGCAGAATTTTTAAACATCATCCCCTATACTTCTCTTTCCATTTTGATTATTCGGGGAATTACCAGCGCGACGAAGGAAATGTTTCTGCCCACAGTGATTGCTTCCCTCGTTGCTGTGATTATCGCCTGGACGAAAGAAAGCATTGGCTTTACCATTATTGCCGGTGTTTTTACGGCATTTATAATATTATATTTTCGATAAAAAGACCCATAGAAAAACTGCAATGAATATTCATTGCAGTTTTTTTATGGAAAAATTAATTGATGATAATGTTTTTGTAAAATATCGCCTTCACCAGGTATTGTATCGATAATTCTCTTCTCTTTCTCGGGAATATGAATATCAATAAAATAATTTTTTGTATCCTTTGCAAATCCAATATTTTCAAAACGGGGATCTTTTAATAAATACTGATAAACAGTAATATTTGCTTCTTTAGCATCATCGTAATGTATATAAGAATATGCGTAAAAATATCCGTCTTGGTCTTTGAAATAAGTTTCGCCGTTTTCCATGGTACCCAGGTATTCAATGGGGATTTTCTTTTCAACTCGCTCATAAAGGGGATTATTTTCTAAACGATGGGGCAAGTAGAGATTGCGATATCGTCGTTGTTCACTGCGATCATAATATTCATAATTATAAGATTTTGCATGGCGATCTCGAATACCAGGGAAAATATACGGATAGATCGCACGATAAGGTGCTAAATAAAACCATAGGGAGCCGGTGGCTATAAAAACCAAAGCAGCCAATCCAAAGAGTAAAGCCTGGATTTTAGCACTCAAACCCTCTTTTAAATGAAGTCGCATAAAGAAAAGAAAAAAGAAAAAAAGCGCCGATAAAATCATGAGAAAATTAAAAGGTTTCATCGATAAAAATTCCATTTTTATAAATTGTTCATAAGTCAATTAAATCACCATTAGTATTATAACAAAGCTACGAGGAAATTGAAATATGTACTATAATGGAGATAGAAGAGGAGAGAAAATATGAAAAGAGAATCGCTCAAAAGAACATTGCTTGTGTACAATAACAATGGAACATATATTGATTATTATCGTTCCAATATCGAAATCATCAATATCGAAGGTCTCTTAGAAATACCGTCGGCCGATTTGTCTTTATTTCTCCAATTGGGCTTTCGATTAGATGATTTAGCGAAAAGAATGGAAGTTTTAGACTTGAATCCCTATGACAATCGTTCATGGATATCTGCGACAAATTCTTTGATTCATTCTGGCGCCATTGTTCACCTTATGAAAGAGATCGAAATGGAAAACAATATTTCGATGGAAGGTTTTAAAATAGCGGCGCAAAAGCATCTCTTTGATTTATTTAAAATGAGAACAAAAGAATTATTAGAAGGGGTAAAGGGAAGACTTGAAACCCAATTGCCAGAAAGAGTTATTCGAACGAAAAAGCTCGATCAATTATACCGACGATTCCTCAATTATTGTGGAGAAGAAATGTACCTCGAGGATTATTTTTCAAAAAACAATGATCACCTTAGGATCATGGATCAATTACGAAACCAAGGGTGGAGCTATCGCCATATTCGAGAAAGAATGCAGGATTTAGGTTTTGCTCGTAAAAACGAAAATACAATTTATTTTACTTTAGAACTCATTCAACAACAATTGTTTTTAGAAAATTACTTCAAACATAATGGAAAAGATGGCCGTCGATTTAAAGTCTTTAAAGAAATTTATGATCATAATAAAAAACAAAAGGAATTAGATATCGAAAATAAAAATTACTTTTTTATTCCCTTTGAAGACGATGACCCATTATGGGAAAAAGACCCGCAGTTTACGAAGGTATTGCTAGATGAAAGGACTAAGGAAGTTTATTATCGGATTTCGGAAAAAGACCTGGATAATTCGGAATTATTACAATTACGAGATGATTATTCCTTAAAAGAAGGAGATATAAGGGATGAGGTTCAATATTAATTCTTCCATGTTATAATAAAATTGTTGTAGAACAGAATAGGAGGTATTTATGAATGATTTATTAGAAGGATTTTTTGATCTCAAGGAAAAGGGAACAAATATTAAGACAGAAGTCATTGCGGGAATGACGACCTTCGTCACCATGGTCTATATCTTAGCGGTGAATCCCTTGATCCTACAGGACGCCGGCATGGATCCCGGTGCAGTATTTACGGCGACTTGTTTGGCGACGATCATAAGCACGATATGTATGGCGATCTTTTCCAATTATCCCTTTGTATTATCGGCAGGTATGGGGATCAATGCCTATTTTGCCTATGTGATTGTGGGAAAAATGGGAATGGACTTTCGCTTCGCATTATGTGCCGTATTTCTGGAAGGTATTATTTTTATTCTACTAACTTTTGTCAAAGCGAGGGAGGCCATTGTGAACTCTATACCCGCCTCGTTAAAATCAGCAGTCGCCGTGGGAATTGGACTTTTTATTGGCTTTATTGGACTTCAACAAGCGGGAATCATCGTCTTAGATGAAGTGACTTTAGTGACTTTAGGAGATTTACGAAGTCCCGGTGCCATCGTTTGTATCGTGGGGCTTATCACTACGGCTTTATTATTAATTAAAAACATTCCCGGCGCCCTATTAATTGGAGTACTTATTTCAACATTAGTTGGGATCCCCTTGGGGGTCACCCAAACACCTCAAGCCATCGTCTCAGCGCCGCCATCACTGAAACCGACCTTTTTAGCTTTTCGATCCGTTAGCTTACAACAGATCTTTTCCGTAAGTATGATGACCGCCGTTATAACTCTACTATTTGTCGACTTATTCGATACCATTGGCATGTTAGTAGGAACGGCATCAAAAGCGGATATGCTCGATGAAAATGGGGAACTACCACGGGCGACAGGGGCGCTGTTTGCAGATGCCGTTGGAACGACCATTGGCGCAATTTTAGGGACCTCAACGATTACCACATTTGCGGAATCCACAGCCGGGATTTCAGAAGGTGGACGTACGGGATTAACAGGAATTGTGGCATCCCTGTTGTTTCTCATGGCCATGTTTTTCTCGCCGATATTTCTCGCCATTCCTGGCGCAGCAACGGCATCAGCTCTTCTCTATGTCGGTTTATTTATGTTGGCCAATATTACGAAGATTGGATTCGACGATTATACCGAATCCATTCCAGCATATTTAACGATGATATTAATGCCATTGACTTATTCCATCGGTAATGGACTCATGTTCGGTATTATATCCTATGCCATCTGTAAACTAATTTCAGGGCGATATAAAGAATGTTCCGTTGTCGTCTATATCTTAGCGACTTTATTTGTACTTAAAATCATCTTTTTAGGAGTATAAGGCCTTTCCGAAGAGGGATTTCAGGATACTGAAATCCCTTTTTTTCGTGAAAATTTGTTAAAAAGAAGAAAAAGAAATCAGAAAATATGATAAATGAGAAGATAAGATTGTTAGCCTAATCTTTTTTTTGGAACAGAAAGGGTCTAAAATAATAGGAAGAAGAAAAATAAAAATAATTATTATAAGAAAATAAAATATAAAATACATTCCTTGAAAAATAAAGATAATAAAAGTTAAACTTGATAAAAAATAATAAATATGTTAGTATACATATACATAATAGAGGTGATTTAAATTATAAGAAAAATAAAATAATATTATTAAATAGTTGTCAGTAAAAAAAATAATAAGTTCATTAAAGTTTGAACTTAAAAGAACAAAAGGAATAGTTGTTTAGTCAATGTTCAAGAAGAAACGTTTATTTCGTTTAATTTTAGCTTTAGTATTAGTATTTGGAGCTACCAGTCCAGCTTTAGCTACGAATAACGAAGTTCAAGACTCTGAAGAGTTGTCTGATGAAAAAATAGCTCAAAAAATAGCGGAAGAGTTAGAGTTTTATTTTGAAAAAGTTGGCCATATAACAGACGATGGTAAATATGAAATAGATAATCCGGAGCTTTTACAAAAAGAAGCAGAAAAAGGAAATGAATATGCCCAAGAAATTTTAGAAGAATATTATGCTCGTAGATATTCTAGAGGCGCAAAAGAAGTCGGAGTATGTGCGTTAAAAGATCAATTTGCATGGGTTTTAGACTTAATTGATGGTCAAACGTATGCAGCATTAGGAAAAGCACTTGGAGCAGGGGCATGGAGTGCAGCCGGCAAAATTTTACAAGAAGCGATAATGCAAGCAAGCAAAGCAGCTGGTAAAACGGTTGGATGGGTTTTCGCTGGTGCGTCTGCTGCCTATAGTATATATAAATGTCGACATTTGTGGTAAGTAGAATGAAATAGATATCAATATATCCTAATCAGTCGTAAGTTAAGAGAAGAAATGAAAGAGTGATGAACATGAAAAATTTAAAATTTATTGCAGAGTCGATTCTGTGGCAAAATTATAAGAAGCCTCAAATGAAAATAGAATATATTTTAATTCCCCTTTGGCTCGCCTTAGAAGCCTTTTACATCTTTGGATTTCATGTCTGGGTATTAGAGTGGAATATTCCTAGCCGCTTGCAAACGATCCTCTTTCTTATTGGGTCTATCAATACATTATGTTTCGGTCCACTCATTCAATATGCCTATGACGCAAAAGGAGTGAAACCGTTTTTCCTCGCCGTATTCCTTGGTGTTGTCACGATCCTTCCCTTTGGACTATTCTTATTATTGTTCAATAGAGATGCTATGCTCGAATTAAGAAAAGAAGAGACGACAGAATAATAAAATCACCCTCAAAACTGGATTTTCATCGAGATCAGTTTTGAGGGTTTTTTATGGAAAAAGTTTTGAGACTTTTTATCATTCCTCCTCCTATTCTTTCTTTTATAAGGAGGATTTTTTTTGTCCCGCTTTCATATTGAGATTTTTCATCACTTCAAAGAGGTCTAAGGCGGCCTGTTCGGGGCCTGTTTTTTCTTTTCCTTTAATACCCAGCTGGGTTTTTATTTGACCGACCTTCACATCTTGTTTGAACATATCCTCGAAGAAACGATCGATCAGCTCGTCACAAAGCTCTTGATTTTGATAGGGGCCAAAGGGATTGGCGAAATAGGAAGTCGTAAGTCCACTTTCTGTCGTCGTGCCTTTTGCCATTCTTTTTCCCGATCGAAAAAGCTCAATGGCTTGCTCTTTATTATCAAAAAACTCTATGGCAGATCCATCGCCTAGTTCGTCAAAGTTATTGGCGTATAGAAAAAGATCCACAGGATATCCTTCAATAATATCTTCATAAGGTGTAATGGGTGTAATCAGACGGGCATTGATACGATCGGGATTCATAAATATGGATCGATCAAGTTGTTTAAAGGCATAGCCAGCATCCAAATCATCCAAGCGAACAAAAGCCCCAATCTCTGTTCCATAGCCCTTTATCTTCTCGCCGGTATTGCTCCTTCGAAAGATTCCCATATCGTCAAAGATTACAAGGAGATCGGAAATATAATCATCGGCTAAGACGCGGAATGCTTCAATGGATTCGGATTTTCCCGCACCGGAATCGCCCATAATGACGACATTGGCAGAACTTCCATCCCTCGTTTTAATTTGAACCATGGCGCCGTGGATGGGTAGATTTCCCCGTTCCATCTGCATGGTATTATGGAGGGTTAAAATCATTTTTTTCATATACCCAAAATAATCGTAACGATCATCATTGGAAATATAACCTAAGATCAAATCGTTCTTTTCGTCAATATAAAAACCGTCAAAGGCACCGGCTTTGTCATTGACGCCAAAAAGTAAGAGAAGATCTGGCTTGCGACCGGCTGCTTCCACTTCTGTGGCGATTTCAAAGAGATTGGTCAACGAAATGAGATGGGTCATAAAGTTCCGATGGCAGAAGACATAGCACAGTAAATCGCCGACCCAGATGGGAAGGGCAATAAAATGATTATTATTTAAGCTAGCTCTGGAAATGGGATTCTTATCTAATTTTTCAAAAAAACCATCTCGCGTGTTTCTTTTTGGATACGTAATAAATGGCGACTCGATCACGGCTTCCTTAATAAATGGAATCCATTTTAATTGGTGGTATTCCTCTGGAATAGGCCAAACGAGATCTTTTAAGATTAAACCGACATTGGTACCTGCCGGAACTTGACGATAAACTTTCGGTTTATTCATGGAAATATTATTGGAGACTTTCCGGTAAAGATTTAAGATTAATTGATCGAACTGGGTCTTTGCATCGATAAATGAAGAAGAACCTAGGCCTTCAGGACTTCCGTCAAACAGAATACAATATCGTTCTAAATTTCGCCAATACGTATACAAGTCTTCGGCTAAAGCTCGAAATTTTCCTTGATGATCAAAGACAAATCCGTATTGGGGAAAAGTATCTTTTAATTCTCTCGAATTCATAATCGTGAGCATTTTTCCAATCTTTACTAAAGCGTCGATTCTTCCGGAAAGAATGTCGGAATGGGTATATTTTTTTACAAGGCCGTAGTTTCGGTCTTGCGTAACTTGAGATCGCATTAAGAAGCTTTCTAAAACAGAGCGAAAGCCTTCGGATTCTAAAACTTTTTCAAAGGTATCGGGATATACTTTCGAAAAATTTATAATTGCTTTGTCATTGAATAATGACCATTCTTTGTTCATAGTCTCACCCTTTCAATTGGTTTTACTTAATTTAACATTATATCACAATAAAGCATTGGGATCTATTTTTGTTTTGAGATCATCAGATATTGAAAAGAAATCACCTATTTGACATTTCATTTAAACTAGTGTATACTCAAATATGGTAAAAGAGATATAGACAAACCATTTCGATTTGCCCAGATAGCTCAGTCGGTAGAGCAGAGGACTGAAAATTCTCGTGTCGCTGGTTCGATTCCGGCTCTGGGCACCAACAGATTTGCGGAAGTGGCTCAGTGGTAGAGCATCGCGTTGCCAACGCGAGGGTCGCGAGTTCGAATCTCGTCTTCCGCTCCAATAGGGCGACATAGCCAAGTGGTAAGGCAGAGGTCTGCAACACCTTCACCCCCGGTTCAAATCCGGGTGTCGCCTCCATTATAAAAGGAATGCTTTGATTTCAAGGTATTCCTTTTTCTTTTCATGACAGGAGTTTTCAAATGAAGATGAATATTACTAGAGATGCAAAAAAACAACTGGAAATTCTAAAAAATAATCACCAATATTTGCGTCTAAAAATCCTTCAATTTTCATGTTGTTCCTTTCGCTTTACTGTAATTCCTGATCAAAGGCATGAGGATGATTTGGAATTTGTAATGGAAGGAATTCCTTTTGTCATTGAAAAAGAGCTTTATGATTTATTTGATCGCTTTACCGTCGAGTACTTTGAAGGTGGTATTCGTGATGGTTTTCAGGTAATGGCTTATAAACGAAGAAAGATGAGGTGAGGAATATGACCGTTGTTTCCGAAGAACGAAATAAAATGAAGGAAGTGGATCGAGAAATTCTCGATGAACTTTTGGAAAAAAAAGATCTCCATACATTGAAGGAGAAAATCGATCAATACAATTCCGTTGATATTTATAAATACATTGAAACCTTAGATACTTTCCATAGCGTCATGGTTTTTCGTATTTTAAGAAAAGATGATGCCGCGGAAGTTTTTTCAAAATTTAATACCGAACAGCAAGTCAATTTATTAAAAGCGTTCACCGATGATGAGATTAAAGATATTATGGATGATATTTTCTTTGATGATATGATCGATATGATTGAAGAATTACCATCTGGGGTGGTAAAAAAAGTCCTCCGTTTTTCCGATGATGAACATCGGAAATTAATCAATGAATTTTTAAATTATCCGGAAGATTCTGCAGGATCATTGATGACCATCGAATTTGTGGAATTAAAACGTTATATGACGGTAAAAGAGGCCCTGGATTATATACGGATTAATGGTTTAGATAAAGTAACGGTTTATACTTGTTATATCACTGGACCGGAACGTAAATTACTAGGTTTTGTTTCTTTGCGAGATATTGTCACGGCGACTGACGATACCGTACTTGATGATCTCATGGAAGAAGATGTTATCTATGTCCACACCCATGATGATCAAGAATATGTTGCATCGGTATTTCGTAAATATGGTTTCGTTGCTTTGCCTGTTGTTGATAATGAAGGTCGTTTGACCGGTATTATCACCGTTGACGATATTTTAGAAGTTATGGAAGATGAGGCCACAGAGGACTTTCAACGAATGGCGGCCATTGCACCAGACGAGCAAACATATTTGGAACAAACGCCATGGAAACTGGCAAAACACCGAGTAACTTGGCTTTTAATACTTATGGTTTCGGCTACTTTTACCGGAAAAATAATGAATCGTTACAATGCAATGATTCAATCAGTAATTGCTTTAAATATGTTTATTCCCATGATCATGGATGCTGGAGGAAACGCCGGTAGTCAATCGTCCACATTAATCATTCGTGGATTGGCAACGGGGGATATCGAAATTAGCGACTATATTAAAGTTGTTTTTAAGGAACTGCGCGTTGCATTAGTCGTCGGACTAATATTAGCGGGAGTCTCCTTTATTAAATGTATGGTTATCGACCATGTTGAAATAGGAATTGGATTAGTAGTATCCTTCACTTTGATGTGTACCATCATCATGTCGAAATTAATCGGGGGAACATTACCCATATTGGCGAAAAAACTAAATCTAGATCCAGCGATTATGGCAGGACCACTAATCACGACAATTGTCGATGCCCTATCATTGATGATTTATTTTGAGGTCGCCCATATTGCATTGCATATTTAAAAAAAAGTAGGATGTACATCCTACTTTTTTAAATAATCGGCGATGGAAGTTTTCAGGAGAAAAAGTCCCCACAAAAAATCCACCCTTAAAAATTGGTCAATCTTTAGGATTAAAAAGCTAAAGAAGATATCTGAAAAAAGGAAAATACTTCCCTTAAAAAAATCATGATGAAATTTCTTTGAAAAGTGGATTTTTTTTATTGACAAGATAAAATATTTCAGTTATTATATACTGTTACTCATTGACAAGTGTTTTCTTTTGTAGTATAATGGCTCTATGAAATGATGCGCTATAGGAGGCTGAAACTATTGCAAAAAATGGATAATTTAATGGGTTTGAAAGCCGAAATCAAAGAAAATATAGGAAAAGATGTAATCGTTAAAGCAGATAAAGGACGCAATAAGATTATTACGAAAAAAGGTGTGATTGAGGACGCGTTCCCATCACTATTCACCGTTAAAGTGACCAATGAGTTCCAGAATGAACGTACGGTGTCGTTTACCTATTCCGATTTATTGACATCAACAGTTGTTCTTAAATATTGTTAATCATTTCATAAAAACGACTTTCGAGTCGTTTTTTTATTTTATGCTATAATAATACGAGGGAGGCGATGGAAATGGAGAAAGCATTTGGGAAAATTAATCTTTCCCTGAAAATAGTGGGAAAAAGACCCGATGGCTATCATAATATCGATACCATTATGGTTCCCGTCGATTTATATGATGAAATCTATATTTCCCCATGGAAGGATGAGTTACTACTAAGTGTAGATGGCGATGTACCCTCGGACTCGTCAAATTTACTCCATCAAGTGTGGGAGAATCTATTGCCCTTTACAACGGTTGATCCTGGGATAAAAGTACATTTGAAAAAAAATATCCCTGTTGGCGCGGGATTAGGAGGAGGCTCTTCTGATGCCGCCCTTTTTCTAAAACGACTATTAAAACGATGGGATATTCATTGGAACAAGGATCAAATCAAAGCTTTTTGTGAAAAAATTGGTGCCGATGTCTATTATTTCATGGAAGAACAGACCGTTCGAGCCACGGGGATTGGAACGGATTTTAAACCATTACCCGATTTTAATGGCATTCCTTTGCTTTTGATGAACCCCGGTGTGTCCATTTCCACAAAAAAAGTGTATGAAGAAATGATCATTGGAAAATCACAGGATATGGATGATGTGGAAAAAGCGCTGTTATCTCGAGATTTTAAAGGATTAAGGGAATGTGTATTTAATGATATGGAAGAAACGAGTTTTCGTATGGCGCCAGAAATCAAAGAGATCAAAGAAAAAGTTAATGCCTTTGATGGGATATCACTAATGAGTGGATCTGGGGCAACGGTGTTTTCTCTCTTTAAAACGGTGGAAGAAAGGGATCGGGCCTTTGATGAAATGAAAGACAAAGTTTGGTTTATCCACAAAGGTTTTACGGGGGTCGATCCTTATGATTAAAAAAGTCGGGATTTTAGATTCGGGCCTGGGAGGTTTAACGGTATTACAAGAATTACTTGAAAAATGTCCAAGGGGAGAATATATTTATCTTGCCGATAATCAATATTTACCCTATGGAGAAAAGACAACAGAAGAGTTACGAGAGAGGGGAAAGTTAATTTGCCGATTTTTTCGAGAAAAGAAAATTGATCTTCTCGTATTGGCCTGTAATACCATTACGGCGACGGCCCTCGATGTTTTTGAAAAAGAATTACAAATACCAGTATATGGCGTTATCGAATATGGGGCAAAAGATGCGTTAACACGATCAAAGAATAAAAAAATCGCCCTATTGGCGACGGAACGAACGGTGAAGTCGAAAGCTTATGATCGATATTTAAAAAAAAGCTTAGAGTTTATGGCGATCCCTTGTCCTGAACTCGTTTTTTATGCGGAAGAAGGAATCATTGAAGGGCCAGAGTTGGAAAAAAGCATCGCAAAATCCATGGAACCGATCTTTCAAAAAAATATGGATACCGTTATTTGGGGATGTACCCATTATCCCGTATTAAAGAAAGTATTCGATCAATTGGGACCAAAAATCCAATATATTGATCCAGCAAAGGCGACGGTCGAAGCTGTTGCAAGAAAAATCACTCCAAGCGATGAAGGAAAAGTTGATTTTTACACGACGAAAATCGATAAAGAATACCCGAGAATTATCCATGCACTCTTTGGCATTTCAGGTATTAGGATGAAAAAGATTAAGATTTAAAAAGAGGATCCTTCTCCGACGAAGAATCCTCTTTTTTATTTGCGATATCCAATGGTACTTTTTTCATAGGCGGTAACGATTAATGGAATTAGGATAATTTGAATGATTAATCCAGGGATTCCCGTTACAAATGCTGCAGTAAAATAAGTTTTGAAACTAAAATCAACAGCCGTTAATAATTGGGCCAAGATAAAGATACCACATGCGGCAACAATACGTCCTCCAATCATGGCGACGAGGAGAGATAATAAAACGCGATTCGTATTTTGGTACATGAGTCCGGCGATAATCCCAAAAATGATCAATTCTAAAGTCATGGTGTAGACGACGGGTACCGGTGGCATTCCTGTAAGTAAATGATTGATAATTGGTGTAATAAAACCTAATAAAGCGGCATACCAGGGTCCCACAATAAATCCTGCTAATAAAATGGGAATATGCATGGGTAAAAAGATGACGCCCGACATGGCGGCAGTGTGAAAAATCATCGGCAATAAGATCCCCAAGGCTAATAATAATGCAGTATAAACTAATTTACGAGTAGAGTTCATAAACATCCCCCTCCAAAAATATTATAACATGAAACTTGGACTTTGTTCTTTGAATATATGTTATAATATAGCTTGAGAAAAAATGGAGGAAACTATGAAAAGAAATTTAGCGCGATCATCAATCGTTATTGTGGTGATCGGAATTTTATCCAAAATAATGGGGACAGTGAGGACTTCCCTCATTGCCCGATCCTTCGGACAATCCATGGAAACAGATGCTTATTATGCCGCCTATAAAGGGGCGATGTTATCTATGATTGTCATCAATGTTACGATAAATTCTGTTTTAATTCCCATAATGGCAAAAGCAAAAGAAGAAAAGGGAATTCAAGGAAAGAATTTCTTTTTTAATAATTTTAATACCATCGCAATTATTATTAATATACTATTGGCATTATTAACTGCTGGCTTCGCACCGCTATTAGCCGGTTTTTTAGTGGCAGGTGGCTCCCGTGAATTGATGGCATTAACGATTCGACTTATTCGGATCATGAGTCCATCCGTTGTTTTCATGGGTTTTGTCTACGCTATAGGAGCATATCAACAATCCATCCATCGATTCGCTCCATTTGCAGCGATTGGAATTATTAATAATCTTGCCTTTTATGTCTATTTAATCCCTAAGGGAATTCATGCAGATATTATTCATTTGGCATATATCACCGTTGTCGGTGCAGGATTGCAGTTAGTCTTTATTTCTTTTTTCAATGGAAGAAATCAATTAAAGATTCGCCCGATCTTTCAGCCGTCAGATCCCTATATCCGCAATTATATCCTATTGGCGATCCCCATATTCATGGCATCGGGATTCAATCAAATGAACCATTTTGTAACAGACTTTCTGGCGTCCTATTTAGAAGAAGGGGTAATTACGACAATCGGAAATTCCTATCGCCTTTTTTCTGCGATCTTACAATTGGTTGCTGCGACAATTGCCACAGTAGTATATCCAACATTATCGGAGGCATACACAAAAAAGGATGAAAAGACTCTGTCCTCTGTTGTCGATAATGGGTTTGAGGCCATTGTTTTAATCATGGTTCCCATTACCATTGCCATGATCGTATTTTCAGATCCCATCGTCCAAATCGTATATGAACGGGGGAAGTTCACGGCTTATGACACCTATTTAACGAAAACGGCCTTTACATTATATGCAGTCGGTTTATTGGGCCATGGATTGAAACAATATTTAAACCGTGTGTTCTATTCGGGACAAGATACTTTCCGGCCGATGCTAATCCAGGGGATTTCCGTGTTTTTAAATATTGCTTTAGCATTCATCATGGTGCGATTTATTGGATTTCGAGCATTACCTTTATCCCAAGCCCTGGCAGGGATTGGTTCTGCGATCTTGCTTTTGATCCTTTTAAGTAAACAAATGACCTTTATTTCCTTATGGAAATATAGTGTAGTACTAATCAAGGCGTTTTTAGCATCGGTAATCATGGGGATAACCACGGGTAAAATATACGGACTACTTACTGGAGGCGTAAAAACGAGCAATCCGAAAGTGTTTTTATATTTAATTCTCTGTGGAATGATTGGCGTTCCCTTGTATTTTGTGATTTGCCACTTTATGGGTTTCCAGTCTTTAAAGCAACTCAAAAAAATGATTAGCAACAAAATCAAAGGAAATCAAAAAAAAGAAGATTGATATCTTCATAAGAATGATATAATAAATAAGAGGTGAAAAAATGGAAATAAAAAACAAATCCATATGGAAACAAGTGGAACAAAAAGAATACGATGCAATTATGGAATACAATGAAAATTATAAAAAGTTCCTCGACTCTGCACGTACGGAACGTTTAGCGACAAAGGAGATTATTCAACAAGCAAAGGAAAAGGGATATCAATCCTTCGAAGAAGCCTTAGAAAGGGGAATTAATGCCGGTGATAAGATTTACTATAACTATCGAAATAAATCGGCGGTATTAATGATCATTGGAGAAGAAGAATTATCAAAAGGTACCCATATTATAGGCGCTCATATTGATATTCCTCGATTGGACCTAAAGCCAAATCCCCTTTATGAAGATGGCGAAATGGCACTGTTTAAATCCCATTATTATGGTGGCATTAAAAAATACCAATGGACAACGATACCTTTAGCCCTTTATGGATATGTTATTACAAAGAATGGTGAAGAAGTTGAAATCGCCATCGGCGACAAGGAAGAGGATCCGGTTTTCTATATTACCGATTTATTGGCCCATTTATCAAAAGATCAAGGGCAAAAGAAATTAGCAACAGGCATTGAAGGGGAACAATTGAACATCGTTGTCGGCCATAGTTCCTATGGAATTGATGAAGATGAAAATCCAATTAAAAAGAATATCTTATCTTATTTAAATAAACATTACGGAATGGTGGAAGAAGATTTTCTCGTCGGCGAATTCCAAGTCGTCGCGGCGACAAAAGCCCGAGATGTAGGATTTGATCGTGCAATGATTGCCGCAGTCGGTCATGATGATCGGGTATGCTCCTATGCCGCTTTAAAAGCAATACTCGAAGTGGAAAATCCAAAACATACCGCCATTGCCTTATTTGTTGACAAAGAAGAAATAGGCTCTGTGGGAAATACATCCATGAATGGTATGTTCTTTGAAAATATGTTAGCAGAATTAATCCATCGTCAAGATAAAAATTATTCCGATCTTTTATTAAGAAGATGCTTGGCAAACTCCAAGGTACTATCGGCAGATGTGACCGTTGCCCACGACCCAACCTATCCCGATGTCTTAGAAAAATACAATCGTTGTATGGCAGGTCATGGCATTGCTATAGCGAAGTATACTGGATCTGGCGGAAAATACAGTTGTAATGATGCCAATGCAGAGTTTTTAGCAGAAGTACGGAATGTATTTGCTGAAAATAATATTATTTGGCAAACCGGGGAATTGGGAAAAGTTGATCAAGGCGGTGGAGGAACGATTGCCTATATCTTGGCGAAATATGGAGCAGAAGTTGTCGATGCCGGCACACCTGTTTTATCCATGCATGCACCAGTAGAACTTGTCAGCAAAGCAGATAGCTATATGACAAAGGAAGCATATCGTGCATTTTATCGCTAATTAAAAAATTGAATCAAAACTTAATACAAAACTTCCTTCTTTATATATAAGGAATATATGTCGAAGAAATTCTAGCTCTCCCTAATGAGATAAAATATTGCCAAAAAAAATGAAAAAATCCTTGACAGAAGATTAAAAACTTGGTAATATATATAAG
>JAUNVW010000015.1 GCA_030540635.1 Tissierellia bacterium
ATTGATTATGTCGATGCCGTGAAAGAAAAGGATATGAAAGAAAGTCGTTTCACGAAGAAATATCAATATCTCTTCTACGGAGCATTGGCTCTGTTGGCACTTGTTGTTTTATTGTGGCGATCAAAATCGCGAAAATTAAAGAAAATGAAGCAGGAAATGGCGATGATGGAACCTGTGGAGAAAAAGAAGGAGGAGCGAACAAATCATGAAGAATAGGAAGATAATAGGATTGTTTATTGTGCTCATCGGTTTATCCCTCTTTCTCTTTCCTTTTTTTCGTATGGAATTGGCGAAGTCGGAAGAGAAGAAATTACGGGAGGATTTCCAAGATCAAATCCACCACCTCGGGAAGGAGAAAAAGGCGGAGGTCATCGAGGAAGCGAAGAGATACAATCAATCCCTTCAGCCCAGTGGAGAAGGCGCCGTTGATCCCTTTGATCGAGAGGATTTAGAGGTGAAAAATCCCTTGGAATCCTTTGGGGATGGCGATGTCCTGGGTTTCATCGATATTCCCGCCATTGATGTCCATATGCCGATATTCGTCGGTGCCACAAAGGCCCATTTGGCAAAGGGGGCGGCGACCATTGACGGAACTCCCCTTCCCTTTGGTGGAAAGGGCTATCGTTCCGTATTGGCTGGCCATCGGGGATATTATGATTTCCCGGCATTTCTCGATGTCGATGAATTAAAGGAAGGCGACGAAATGAAATTGACGATCCTCGATCAAGTTTTAAACTATCGAGTCGTGGAAAAAGAAGCCATATATCCCTATGAAATTGAAAAATTGGCATCGGAACCGGATCGAGATCTCTTAACCCTACTTACTTGCCATCCCTATCCTGCCAATTGGCAACGGCTATTGATTCACGGAGAACGGGTGGAAGAACCACTGGAAGAAGGGGACGATCTTGTGGTGGAAGAAACTGAAGAAAAAGCCCCAGATGTGGTGAAAGTTTCGTCGAAAATCACCAGAAGGAATCATCTATTTACGGCAATTCTCATCATCGGTGGACTCCTTTGGCTCTTTTTCTTTGTAAAACTTGTGGGATTACTCCGTAGAAAGTGATTTTGACTAGGGAGAAAGGAGGATTCATTGCGGGTATTAATTATGGATGTGCTGATTTATCTTCCTTGGAGCCATTCCCTAAAGGAGAAACGGCGAGAGAAAGCTAAGATCATCGATCGAATGAAAAATCGTTGGAATATTTCCATAATGGAAACGGATTATCAAGATTTTCATCAAAGTCTTTTCTTGGCCATGGCCTGTGTTTGTTTAGATGAAGGATCGGCTTTGGCAAAGCGGGACGAAATTCAAAAAGATTTAGACGAGATCACCGATGGAATCCTTCAAAAGATGTCCTGGGAGATCCGTTAGGATGAAGGGTTTTTGAGATAATATAAAAAATTTTGGGTATATATGATAATAGATCAAAATAAAGGAGGAGTATCATGTTTTGTAAAAGTTGTGGACAGAAGATCCCCGAGGATTCCAAATATTGTCCCGAATGTGGCAAAGCCCAGGGAGATGACTGGGAAAAAAAGAATAATGCCGTCGATATCCCCGTAGAAGAAGGGAAAGGGTCGGCGTTTAAGGATCCGTCCAATGGAAATACCGGTTCAAGTTCCTTGGGCGCAGGATTGTCTAAAATTGTCGATCCCCTTTCCAATTTGATTTCACCTTTGCAAAATTGGCTCTATGACAAGGGGGATCAGGGAAAGTGGATTGTCGTTGGAATTATGCTGTTGATTTCCCTATTGCCTATACTTATCCTACCGTCGATTTTTCGGACGATTTCCATTTTATTACTGGGGATTTACGCATTATTTTCAATCTTCATTCAATATCTAATGACGAAAATCCCCCTATCCTTTGCCTTGAAAAAACTCAAGATTAGCCTTCCTCTGGAAGAGTTTCGGATTAATGTATTATTATTAATGGTATTTGGACAAATCTTTTCCTTATTTACATCGGTGAGAAATTTTAGACTATTGACCAATTTTAGGGCGCCGATGAAAGGGGGAGGGGTTTTAGGCTCTATTCTCATCTTGATCCTTACGACAATTGTGGCAACGGCCTTGTTCTGGAAGAATATGGGGGATGAAGAAGAGATTTTACCTTTTTCCGGGTATTATATCTTGATGCGTTTTATTGTTTCCATGGTTGTGGGAATTCTCGGTATCCTTTTATTGGGAATAATCGGTGCCCTTATTATGAAATCCTTCAATTCTTATTTTTAATAAAAGTCGCCGTCTTTTCTTCGGGAAAGACGGCGTTTTATTTTATTCCTTCCCAATATGGGATATAATAAAAGAAAGATGAAATTATGGAGGTGGAGAATTTGTTCTGTGAACATTGTGGAGCATCATTGGATAAAAAACAAAAGTTTTGCAATCAATGTGGGGAAAAAACAAGATATTCGAAAAAGCAGGGGCCCATGGAAGAAGATGTGATCTATGAAATTATTCCGGCAGAGGAGAGAATACAACAAAAAGAGCCTCAAAAGAAGGGAAATTTCCTTGGTGATCAAGATAGTTTTGAAGAAGAATTCTCGATGGATGAAAATATTCCAGGGGATTCGACGGAGGATCAAAGGGATCCTTTCCTCAACAGGACCCGTTATCCATCTCCTGGGATTTATAAAGAAGATTATTCCGTGGGTACACGGCCCTTTATTATTGCCGGGATTGCGCTTTTCTTTCCCTTTATCGCCTTGGCCTTTCTTTCAATCCTTACGATCGGTAATATAAATAGTGGCTCTTTAATGGAGGAGATCCTCGATTTTATTCAACGGATTCTTGATCAATTATAGGAGGAAAATATGAGAGAAATGCGACGAAAAGATCGGTCCATGGGCAGAGAATTTGCGATAAAAGTCATTGATGAGTCGGTTTATGGAACATTGGCATTGGTGGATGGGGGGATTCCCTATTCCGTTCCCCTATCGATTGTGCGTATTGACGATCGCCTTTATTTCCATTCGGCAAAGGCGGGACGGAAAGTGGAATTATTGGCATCGGAACCCCAGGTTGCCCTTTCCTTTGTGGGAAAGGTAGAAGTGCCCGATCTTTATTCCGCCGAAGAACTGGAAAAGATCGCCAATACACCGGCCCTTCGAACATCTTTAATTAAAGATGTTTTTACGACGGAATTTGATTCCGCCATGGTCCAGGGGCCTTGCCATTTAGTTACGGACAGGGAAGAGAAAAGAAGGGCAATGGAAGTCCTTTGTAAAAAATATACCCCAGATAAAATGAAATATTTTGATCTTGCCATGGAAATTGGATTGGATTATACCTTGGTCTATTGCGTTACTATGGAAGAGGTTTCAGGAAAGCAGAAAAAGAAAAAGAGGGAATTATCGTGACAAAAGAACAATTTTTTGAATTATTGGATTATTATTTTAGAAATGTAAATTCCTATGATTATAAAGAAATCCGAGAGGAATATGAAGATCGCTTTAAAGAAGGAGAAGCCCAAGGGATAGGGGAAGAAGAAATCATCGAAAAACTCGGTTCACCGAAGAAAATCTTTGAACAAGCCAAAGAAGAGGGGCGAGTCTATCCCGGGAGAAAGGATGCCCAGAATTTCATCGATCAAATGACCGATGGTATGAATGAATTTTTTTCGACATTACGGCAATCCTTTTTCAAAGGGGATAAAGAAAGAAAACACAATGGTGAAGGGAAAGAATTAAAGGATTATGAAATCGAATTTGATGCCGATGTCATGCGGATGGATATTCGTTATGTGGACGCCAATGTTTTTATTTCAGAAGAAGATAGGGATAAAATCAAGATCTCCTATCGATCATCTTCCGATAGGGACACCATGAATGTGGGCGTCGAAGGCCGTATTTTAAAAGTCGAGACATCGGATTTTGCAAAGACCCTTCGAAGGGAAGGGGAATCGGTGGATGAGCTTAAAATCTCGATTCCAAAGGACAGTAGTTTAGGATTAAATATCCTTGGTGTATCTGGAAATGTTCATTGTGAAAGTAGCCGGGAAGAAGTGTCGATTTCAACGGTTTCTGGGGATATCCATTGGGACAAAAAAGGGGAACAGATTTTGGAAGGCCGTTTAAAAACCGTTTCAGGTAAAATCAATGTCCATGCACCCCATGGGGAACTTTATATTAAAACGGTGTCTGGAAATGTGGAAATCCTTGAAGAAAATCAAAAGATTATGGATATTGCCACCACTTCTGGCTCAACGACGATTCGGACGGATTCGAAGAATTATCATTTTAAAGCCAATACGATTTCAGGAAATATCTTTGTCATGGAAGATTTTAAAAATAAATCGAAAAAAATCGGCAGAAATTATGAAGAAATCCTTGGTACGGGAGATTTAAAAATTCAAATCCGTTCCATTTCAGGAGATCAATTGTTATTACGAAAGGAATAAAGATAGAAACCGCCATATTGGCGGTATCTTATTGAAAAGGATGAAAAGATGACAAAATATATGATTTTCCATGTACCCAATCATTTGGATCCACAGCGGATGTCGGGATCCCATATTCGGCCCTTTCGTATGAAAGAAGCCTTTGAAGCCATTGGCTATGAAGTGGATATGATTTCTGGGTATAAAGATGAACGAAAAAGGGCCATGGAAAAAATTCAAGAGAAAATAAATCGGGGGATTCACTACGAATTCTGTTATTCGGAATCATCGACGATGCCGACAGAGCTTACGGAGAGCCATCATTTGCCGACGACTTTCGGATTGGATTTTGGTTTTTTTAAAAGGCTAAAGAAACGGGGGATTCCCATTGGCTTATTTTACCGCGATTGTTATTGGCTATTTGATGAATACAAAGAAGCCACATCGTTTTTAAAAGGTCAATTGGCGATTCGATTTTACAAAAGGGATTTAAAGAAGTACAAAGAACTCGTCGATATTCTCTACTTGCCCCATGAATCCATGGCGAAGCATTTGCCTATTTCATATGATAAAGTTTCTTCCTTACCACCGGGAATCGATGAGCTCGAAGAAGGAAAAACGACACCAATTCCACCTTTAGAGCTTTTTTATGTGGGAGGTATGACGGGTCATTATAATTTAGAGATGATATTTTCCATTGTCAGCCAAATGGATAAGGTTCATTTGACGGTTTGTACAAGGGCATCGGAATGGTCCAAGGTAAAGGAAAGGTACAAGAAATATCTTGCCAAAAATATTGAGATTATCCATGGGGACAAAACCGTGTATCGACCCTATTTAGAAAGGGCAGATCTAGGCATTATTTTCACAGAGCCGACAGAGTATTGGGATTTTGCTGTTCCCGTGAAATTATTTGAATATTTACGATACGGAATTCCCGTCCTTGGGAATCCCTTTACGGCAACGGAAAAAATCATCGAAAAAGCAGGATTTATCGTGGATTATGATGAAAAATCATTGAAAGATCAACTGGAACGCATTTTAAAATCGCCCAATATCCTAGAAGCGAAGAAAAAATCGGTAATGGAATTCAGAAAAGAACATCTATGGACGAAAAGAGCGGAAAAAGTAGAAAGAGAGTTGAAAAATATTCGATGAAAGTTCTATCGATTATTGGGGCGAGACCTCAATTTGTGAAAGAGGCCATTGTTCAGCAAGAATTAAAAAAAGCCAATATTGAAGAAGTACTGGTCCATACGGGACAACATTATGATGAGAATATGAGCGGTATTTTCTTTGAGGTTTTAGAAATGAGCGAACCAAATATTAATTTAGGTATTCATGGAAAGACCCACGGCGCCATGACGGGGGCCATGTTGATGGAATTGGAAAAAATCATGATTCAGGAAAAACCCGATGGCGTTATTCTTTACGGGGATACGGATTCCACATTGGCAGGAGCTTTAGCAGCGGTGAAGCTAAAATTACCCGTGGCCCATATTGAAGCCGGCCTTCGTCAAGAACCGAAGGATATGCCCGAAGAAATTAACCGGGTACTAACCGATCGCATATCCACATGGTTATTTGCACCGAGTAAAAGGGGAATGGAGAATTTAGAATTTGAACATTTGTCGGAAAATGCCGTTTTTACCGGCGATGTCATGTATGATATCTTTCTTCAAATGGAGCCGTCTTTCAATGATCGCTATATCAAAGAGTTGAATTTGACGCCGGAGGAGTATATCGTCATGACCCTCCATCGGGATTTTAATGTGGATCATCGGGAAGTCCTGGAAGAGATTTTGAACAATGTACAAAAGATTTCAAAGGATTATCCCGTTGTCCTTCCCCTCCATCCTCGGACAAAGAAACGAATCGAGGAATTTGATTTACATTCTTATTTAGACGGACTTCATCTTTTAGAACCCATTGATTATTTGGAATTAATGGGTTTGACGAAAGAATGTAAATACGTCATTACAGATTCCGGTGGTTTTCAAAAGGAATCCTATTTCAGTGGGAAAAGGGCCATTGTCTTAATGCCCGATACATCATGGAAAGAATTAGTTGAGGAAAGGATTAATTTACTTTCTTCGCCGGAAAAACTCCTCGATCGTTCCATGGAGATATTAGAGCCCATTAATTTCCGACAGGATATTTATGGGAATGGAGATGCCGCGAAAAAGATCGTCGATTATTTGAAAAAACATCTACCATCGGAAAAGTAGAAGGTATTCATAAAAAAGTTAGAGCTGTTGATCGCTCTAACTTTTTTTCTATTATTCGCTTAGATTTTGAATAACCGATGTGACAACGGTGACGCGATTGGCATCTTGTACAGTAAATATGAAAGGCTGATTGAATCGAATTTGTTTCGGTTCATCCGCAAGCGCTGATTCCTCGACTACATCAACTTCTGTTAGAATATCAGCGCTGGCGCCTTCTTCGTCAATGGTCAAATCAATGAATTGGCCGATGGAAGTAAGGTAGATTCGATATTGACTTAAATCGGTGGTATAGAGATCGTAAAGTCGCTGAAAAGAGCCTAGATTCGAATCTTTGTCATAGAGAGTAGAAGTGGAGATCTCAACTTTTGGTATATCGATGATGACATCCGTAAATTCGACACGATCCGGTAAAGATTCTGTGATTTCAGCGATTTGTTCTCGTACCGTATCCATTTTGTTTTCTTTTGGAAGAATAAAATAGGCGGTGAAATCTTCGTCCATATCTTTTTCTACGGCAAGATAATCATCGGTTTCAACAATAGGGATTGTCCCCTGTTGACTCATGAATTCTCGCTCGACGATGGATCCGTCTTGATTGGTGAAGTCCGAACGGTAATTGGCTTCTTTGTAGAAGGGATCGATCCACTTGCCTTTGAATTGAAGGGCATTGGCTAATAATAGGGATGAATCGGGATCGAATTCTTTTTCGTTCATGATTTTTCCAAAGACATCTTTTTGCCATTTTGAATATTGTTCTGTTGCCTCTCGATTAAAGGGTAAGAGGTAAATGGGGGATCGGACTTTGGAAGCGTATTTTTTTAGTGATTCCCCATCGATGGAGCTATCTTGATTGAGCCACCAGGAGTTATTGACGACCAATGTATCATTGTCGGCGACTTCTTCTGCCAGAGCTTGGGATTGTCCGGAAAAGTCCGTATCTTGTAAATCGAATTTCTTTATAATCTCTCCTCGATCGGTGCCTGTGGAAAAATCAATGGTGACAAGTGTAGGCAGGGCAATTCCCAAGGGGGAATAGGAAAAGTTCTCTGAATTACCAGCATTGGCATCCATAAAGACTTGATCGATATTTTTGGCGTATTGTAATGTTGCCATTTCCAATGGCGGTGTTTCTTGTTTTTCTTCCGCCGTTATTTGATAATCCCCAGGGACATTGTCCTCCGTGGTATTGGGATTATTTTTCCCCACTGGTCGATCGCCATTACAGGCGACGAGAAGAAGGAGAAGGCTTAATAGGAGAAGTCTTTTTTCCATGGAACCATCCTTTCTTTTAATCATTAACTAATGTGGTCATATCCCGAATGCCCATGGTATAAACGGGAAGATTCATCCCTTTGTGATCGGTGTCGACATCTTTTTCAACCATGAGGATAAAGGGGCGATTAACGATCATGGAGAGATCAGTTTCGGGAATCATGGATTTAGTATCAATGGATATTTCCGATAAGGCCTTTACGGAAATTCCCTGTTCATGGAGTTCCATGAGGGAAGATTGACCGATATCGGTAATTTTGATTTGTTCTTTGGAAATATGATTATCGTAAAATTCAAATAAGGGGGCCAATGGACCTTCTTTCAGGGAGTCTCCCAGTTCCACACTTTGTTTCATCTCCATCCGGGGCAGTGCCAATTGGACCGTTTGATATTCCGGGAGATCTTTTCGCCGAATATCTTTAAGATTATCCAAGACTTCGTCGAATTTTCCCTCCTTGGGAAGGATAATCGTGGTGAAAAATCCTTGATCCATGGGCAAGATAATTCGCTCATAATTATCGACATTTTCATAGGCCGCCGATATTTTTTGATGCATCATATCCACGGTGGATGTCGATCCATTATCGTTGAAAAACTCGCCTTCCCTTGTGTCATCCTGCTCGAAGGGATTAAAAAAGCTGGCGTTAAATTCTAAGCCATTGGCTAAAAATAAGGCGTCATCATCGGAAAATTGACGGCTACTTAAAGTTTCGCCAAAGACTTCTTCCTGCCATTCTTGGTATTTTTCATCGGCGGTTTCATCAAAATTTAAAGCGTAAACTTCCCCTTGAAATTTCAAGGCGTCTTTTTTTAATTCCTCAGGGATAATCGGTTTTGACTGATTAATCCAAAGGGAATTATTGTATTCAATGGCCTTTTCCCCTTCATCTCCTTGACTACGGTATTGAAGGATGCCGGCTTCCTTGGCAAGGTCCATCGAAGGATCAATTCCTAAGGATTGGAAAATAACTGCCCGATCATCACCCTTTGCGAAATTTGTCGCCACAGATAGGGGAATACTAAGGCCCAAGGTGGAATAAGCAAAGTTTTCTTCATCTTCCATGGAGTTTTTAATCCCATCATCTAAAGATTGGATAAATTCCACATAATCTCGGCGGATCTTCACATCATCTGCAATTTCTAATTCTTCATTTTTAAAGGAACTTTCTTCATTTTCCACATCATCCTCCGATACTGTGGAGGGACTACAGGAAGCAAGGAGTAATCCCATTAAAACAACGAATATTTTTTTATACAAAGTCTCACCATCCTTAATCTTATATTTACCCGAGAAGAAGGAGATGCAAACAACAAGAATAGGGGAAGGGAAATGACAAAAGGTCTATTTTATGCTATAATAAATATAATTTACAGTTTAAAAAATGTATTTTTCTTCGGAAAAATATCCTGAAAAAACAAAGGAAATTTAAGGAAAGAAGGAGTGAGATCTGTGGCTTTTAAGGAGTTATATGAAAAAGTAAAACAATATAATCCCCATAGCGAGGAAGAACGATTAAAAAATGCCTACGAGTTTGCTAAAAAGTGCCACGAGGGTCAATTTAGAAACTCCGGAGAGCCTTATTTCATCCATCCTGTGGCCGTGGCCATGATTTTGACCGATATCCACATGGATGATGATACCATTATAGGAGGGTTGCTCCACGATGTATTGGAGGATACCGAAGTCATCTTCGATGATATCGCCATGCTTTTTGGCGAAGATGTGGCCCAACTCGTAGAAGGAGTAACAAAATTAAAGAAAATCAAATACAAAACGAAACAGGAATCTCAATCGGAAAATTTAAGGAAAATGGTCTTGGCCATGAGTCAGGATATTCGCGTGGTAATTATTAAATTGGCCGATCGTTTACACAATATGAGAACCTTAGAATATATGACAAGGACGAAACAAATTGAAAAGGCCCAGGAAACCATTCAAATCTATGCGCCCTTGGCCCATCGCCTGGGAATTAGTACCATTAAATGGGAATTGGAAGATTTGTCCCTCCGTTATTTAGAACCCCAGGAATATTACGATATCGTCAATAAAATCAAAGACACGAGAACCCAAAGGGAGGATTTTATCCAGCGGATCATCCGTGTTCTTCGGAAGGAATTAGATAAGATGCATATTCCGGCAGATATTGTCGGTCGTCCAAAGTCCATTTGTTCCATTTATAAAAAAATGAAAAAACAAAATAAATCCTTTGAAGAAATTTACGATTTATCGGCGATGCGAATCATCGTCAATACCACCGCCGATTGTTACGCCGCCTTGGGAGCAGTCCACGCCCTGTGGAAGCCAATCCCCGGCCGGGTGAAAGATTATATCGCCATGCCAAAACCCAATCTTTATCAATCCCTTCACACGACGGTTATCGACCGTCGGGGGGAAGTTTTTGAAGTGCAAATTCGAACCCATGAAATGCATAAAACGGCAGAATATGGAATCGCCGCCCATTGGAAATACAAAGAGGGAGATTCCAAAATGTCGAATTTCGATGAGAAATTAACATGGCTTCGGCAATTAATGGATTGGCAACAAGAATTATCCGATCCAAGGGAATTTATTGAAACGGTGAAGGAAGAATTTACCACCGATGAAGTCTTTGTCTTTAGTCCTAAGGGCGATGTCATCGATTTACCGGAAGGTTCCACACCCATTGACTTTGCCTATCGCGTTCACTCCGCCGTTGGTAATCACTGTGTCGGAGCGAAGGTTGACGGGCGAATTGTACCCTTGACCCACAAATTACACACGGGAAATATCGTCGAGATTTTGACCTCATCCAATTCTACAGGTCCCAGTAAAGATTGGCTAAATATTGTAAAATCTTCTTCGGCAAAGACGAAGATTCGTCAATTTTTCAAAAAGGAACGGAAGAGTCAAAACATCGTCCTTGGAAAGGATATGTTGGAAAAGGCCGTAGCAAAGGAAGGTTATGGTTTCAACGAAATGTTAAAGGAAGATTGGCTTGACGAGGTTGCCGAGAAAATGAGCTTTAATTCCGTGGAGGATCTTTATGCCGCCATTGGTTATGGCTCCACAAAGGTCACCCAAGTTATTCCAAAACTTCGAGAACTCCATGATGATTATTATAAAACCGATAAAGCTGTGGAAAAAACGGCACCACGGCAACAGGAATTACGGCGAACTTCGGAAAACGGCATTTTAATTAAAGGTGTCGATAATATTCAAATCAAGATCGCCAATTGTTGTAATCCTGTGCCAGGGGACGATATTATCGGTTATATAACGAGGGGACGGGGAATTACCGTCCACCGCCATGATTGTTCCAATGTTCGAAATGTCGGTGAGGAACGATTGATTCCGGTTTATTGGGACGATGATGGAAAGACGACATATAATGTCCGTTTGAGAATTGTCGCCTTTGATCGTGTCGGGTATTTAGCCAATGTCACCGAAGTCGTTCAAGAGGAAGAATTAAATTTAATCAGTGTCAATGCAAAACGGGAAAAAGACAAATCCTTTGTCGTGATATTAACCGTTGAAATAACCAATACGGAACAGATACGATCATTAATGGAAGAATTGAAAAATATTAAAGGAACATTAGATGTATATCGGGTGAAAGCATGATCGCAGTCGTTCAACGGGTAAAAGAAGCAAAAGTAGAAGTCGATGAAAAAATTGTCGGTGAAATCGGTCAAGGATTTTTAGTCCTATTGGGGGTTGCCCAAGGGGATACCGACGATGATTTTGAATATATTAAAAGAAAAGTATCGAAAATGCGAATTTTTTCCGATGAGAAGGGGAAAATGAATCGCTCTTTAGAAGCCATCGATGGAGAAATCCTATTGATCAGCCAATTTACCTTATTGGCCAATACGAAAAAAGGCAATCGGCCTTCTTTTATCGAATCGGCAGATCCAGCCATCGCCAATGAATATTATGAACAAATGGCGAAGGCTTGGCGTGATGAAGGTTACACCGTAGAAACGGGAGAATTTGGTGCCGATATGCAGGTTCATCTCATTAATGATGGCCCGGTGACCATTATCATCGATTCGAAAAATCCTTAAGGAAGTGATACTATTTTAGAATTAGAAGTCATTCAAACTTTTCCCATGGGGGAAAATATTTATATTCTCTCCCAAAACAAGGACGCCATTATTATCGATCCCGGTGGCGAAGAAGGACGAATGGATCATTATATTAAGGAAAAGGGCTTAAATCCAAAGATGATCCTGTTAACCCATGGCCACGGAGATCATATTTTCGCCGTTGATCATTTACGGGAAAAATACAATATCCCGGTGATTGCCCATGAAGAGGAAAAAGAGATTTTGGAAGATGGCGAAAAAAATTGGTCCGGTCAATTGGGTCAATTTATGGAAATATGTGCCGATGAATATATTACGGAAAAAGAAATCAAGAAATTCGGCGATTACGAGATTCGCTTTCTCCACACTCCGGGACATACTAAAGGGGGAATGTGTATCCATGTGGGAAATTATCTTTTCACAGGGGATACCCTATTTAAACAAAGTATCGGGAGAACCGATCTTCCCACAGGTTCCATGAGAAGTCTATTGGCCTCACTAAATAAAATTGTCCAATTGGATAAAGATACCATTGTTTTACCAGGCCATGGACCGGCGTCGACGGTGGGCTTTGAAAAGGAGCATAATACTTTTATTACAAGATTTCAAAAATAATGAGTTAAAGATAAATATTAAGATCCAATGAATACAATAATATAGACATGATGAAAAAGAGGAGTAATGAGAAAACCCATGTACAGAAAGGGACTAGTGATGAGAAGGTCCCCATGTAGGCGTCTTATGAAGTTGCTTTGGAATGTCAACAATTGAGGGATATTCCTTTGGGAATATAAATTAGGTGGTAACGCGGAAGATTTCGTCCTAAGAAGTCTTTCGCGATTTTTTTATGGAGGTATATTTTGAAAAATTTAGAGAAAAACTACGATCCAAAACAATTTGAAGAAAAAATTTATGAACGGTGGAAAGATGGGGGATATTTTGTCGCCGATAATACATCGGATAAAAAGCCCTATACCATCGTAATGCCCCCGCCAAATGTTACGGGACAACTCCACATGGGCCATGCCCTAAACAACACGATACAAGATATTTTAATTCGCCATAAAAGAATGGCGGGTTATGAAGCCCTTTGGGTACCGGGAACGGATCACGCGTCCATATCAACGGAAGCGAAGGTCGTGGAAAAAATCCGAGAAGAAGGAAAAGAGAAAGAGGATTTAGGCCGGGAGAAGTTTTTAGACGAAGCCTGGGCGTGGACGGATAAATACGGTGGACGAATAAAACATCAATTGGAAATGATGGGCTGCTCCTGTGATTGGTCCAGGGAGGCCTTTACCCTCGATGAACATTTATCGAAGGCCGTTGAAGAAGTGTTTTTAAAAATGTACGATGACGGATTAATTTATCGTGGCGATCGAATCGTCAATTACTGTCCTTCTTGCCACACTGCCGTCAGTGATGCCGAAGTGGAACATGTGGACGAACAGGGCCATATGTGGCATATTAAATATCCCTTTGTCGATGGCGAAGGTTATATTGAAATCGCCACAACAAGGCCAGAAACCATGTTAGGGGATTTAGCCGTCGCCGTTAATCCAGAAGACGAACGTTACCGTGATATTGTCGGTAAGAAAGTCTTACTACCATTGGTGGAACGGGAAATTCCCATTATCGCCGATGAATATGTGGATATGGAATTTGGAACGGGAATGGTAAAAATCACACCTTCCCATGATCCCAATGATTTTGAAGTGGGCAGTCGCCATGATTTAGGACAATGTATTTGTATTGATACCGATGGTAAAATCTCCAAGGATTATGGGAAATACTCTGGTTTAGACCGTTATGTGGCACGGAAGGAAATCGTCAAAGATCTCGAAGAGCAAGGTTATTTGCTGGAAGTGGAAGACCACGATCACGCCGTCGGTCATTGTGAACGTTGTAAGACGACGATTGAGCCATTGATTTCCAAACAGTATTTTGTAAAGATGGAAGAATTGGCCCGTCCAGCATTAAATGCCTATAAAAATGGTGAATTAAAAATTATTCCCGAACGATTTGGAAAAGTATATGCCAATTGGCTTGAGAATATTCGGGATTGGTGCATCTCCCGGCAATTATGGTGGGGTCACCGCATTCCCATGTATTACCATAAAGAAACGGGAGAAGCCGTGGCTTCCCGGGAAAATCCCGATCCTGAAGTCTATGTTCAAGATGAGGACACCTTAGACACTTGGTTTTCCTCAGCATTGTGGCCATTCTCCACTTTAGGTTGGCCCGAGGACACCGAGGATTTGGAGAAATTTTTCCCGACAAATGTACTGGTAACCGGTTACGATATCGTCTTTTTCTGGGTTATTCGAATGGTCTTTTCCTCCCTATATAATATGGGTGAATTACCCTTTACCGATGTGTTTTTCAATGGAATTGTCCGCGATGATCAAGGGAGAAAAATGAGTAAATCCCTGGGCAATGGTATTGATCCCATTGAAATCATCGATCAATACGGCGCCGACGCTTTGCGTTTCACCTTGGTGACGGGAAACTCTCCGGGAAATGATTTGCGTTTTTACACAGAACGGGTGGAAGCCAGTCGAAATTTCGCCAATAAATTATGGAATGCGACCCGATTTGTTTTCATGAATCTCGATGAAAATTTACTCAAGGACTTGGAAGAATTGGAATTAACCACGGAGGACCGTTGGATCATCTCCCGGGCAAACCGTGTTTCCAAAGAAATGGTGGAAAACTTAGACCGTTATGAAATTGGCTTGGCGGCAGAGAAGATTTACAATTTCATCTGGAGTGAATTCTGCGATTGGTATATTGAAATGGTCAAACCTCGACTATATCAAGATGATGTCGATGAATTGGCAAGGACCCAATCCACCTTGGTCTATGTATTAAACAATATTTTAAAAATGCTCCATCCATTTATGCCCTTTATCACGGAAGAAATCTACCAAATTATGCCGAATAAAAAAGATATGTTAATTGTGGAACAATGGCCAGAATACGATGAAAAGCTGAATTTTGAAGAGGATGAAAAGAAAATCAATCTCCTGATAAAAGCCGTATCGGCCATAAGAAATGCCCGGGCGGAGATGGACATTTCCCCGAAGAAAAAAGCGGAATTGATCTTTGTCACCGAAGATGAAAAGATCCAATCGGCATTGGAAGAATTGGAAGATGATTTTAAAACCTTAGCTTCGACAAAGATGATACGCTTCACCGATTCCTTCGATGAAAAAGACGCCCTTGTCGTGGTTCTCGATAAATTGAAAATTTACATTCCCCTAGAGGGCCTTGTGGATTATCAAAAGGAATTGGATCGATTAGAAGAAGATTTAGAAGAAACCCTATTTGAAATCAAAAGGGCGAAGGGCAAATTATCCAATAAAGGCTTTGTCGATAATGCCCCGGAAAAATTAGTTAAGGAAGAACAGGAAAAGCTGGAACGATATGAAAAAATGGAAAAAGAAATTCGCGATTCCATTGAAAAAACCAAGGATAAAATCAAATGATTTACGATAAAGCCTTGGAATATGTCAACGAAATCCCCGGTGGCCACGGGGATGATCCCCAATATCTAAAAAAAGTATTGGATATTCTACAATGGAAACAAAGGGGAAAAATCATCCACATCGCCGGGACCAATGGCAAGGGCAGTACGGGATTTTTCATGGACCGTTTACTTCAAAAAAAGGGAAAGACGACGGTCCATCTTTCCTCGCCCCATCTTTTGGATTATCGAGAACGGTTTTTATACAATGGTGAACTCATTGAAGAAGAGCTTTTTATTGAAATTGTCGAGAAAATCCGAAGGAAAGAAAAAGAATTTCCCCGGAGGCCCTATTATTTTGAAATGGCCCTTTTAATCGGTTTATTGTTAAGCCAAATCAAATCACCGGATTATCTTCTTTTGGAAACGGGCATCGGGGGAAAGGAAGATGCCACAAATTTTGTGGGAAAAACGTCCTTAGCCGTCATTACCACAGTGGCGAAGGATCACGAAAATATCCTGGGCAATTCCCTGGAAGAAATTGCCCGTCACAAAGCCGGTATTATAAAATATAAAGTACCTACAATCTCCCTCCGCCATACAGAAGAAATCGATGAAATCATTATGGAAAAAGCGAAAAAAGAAAAAAGCCCCCTCCTATTTGTCGATGGCAAGGATTGGACAATCACCTGTGGGAAAGATTTTACGACCATAGAAAGGGATGGGAAAATTTGGGAAAGCTCCATGTGTGGATCCCATCAAGGGACAAATCTTTCCTTGGCCGTTGTGGCCGTGGAAAGTTTGGAAGGGGAATTTACCGAGAAAAGAACGAGGATTATCGGCGCATTTCCTGGACGAATGGAAAGATTACGAAAAAATCCCCTATTTTACATCGACGGCGCCCATAATGAAGAAGGGGAAAGGGCCGTTTTACAGTCCCTTTCCTCCATGGAATACGATAGATTGTATTTAATTGTCGGAAAAATGAGGGATAAAACAATGGATCTTCATCCTTTGACCGATTTGGCCGAGAAAATCATATTGACAAAAATTCAAGACGAACGGGCCGAACAATTTACCGAAGGGGAAGGAGCCATTGTGACAAAGAATCCCAGGGAAGCCGTGGAAAAGGCCTTGGAGCTAGCCACGGAGAAGGATTTAATCCTTGCTTTGGGATCCATCTATCTCATTGGGGAGATTAAGGAGATTATGGAAAATGAATATTGAAATGATTAAATGGATATTATTTTTTTTAATCCTCATTAGTATTCAATATACCTTAAATCAAATATTAGTGGAAATTCGGAGATTAAGACGAAAGATGCAGGATTGGGAAGAAAGGAAATGGATCAATGAAAAAAGAAAAAATCCTCTTTCATGAAGGGGAAATTCAAGAAAAAGTAAAGGAAATTGCCGATGAAATCAATGGAGATTTTGGCGATGAAGAAGTGGTAATTGTCCCCTTATTACGGGGAGGTTTCATCTTTGCGTCGGATTTAGTCCGTCATTTAAAAATGCCGGTCTGTATTGATTTTATGACAACATCCTCCTATGGTTCCGAAGAAGAATCCCAGGGGAATGTGAAGATTATTACGGATTTACGGGAGAATATCCGGGATAAAAATGTCATCGTCGTCGATGATATCATGGATTCGGGAAATACCATGTCGGATATTTTTTCGATTTTAAAAGTTCGAAAACCAAAGACCCTATCTTCCTGTGTCATCTTGGATAAGCCTTCTCGCCGTCAAGTAAAGGATATGGTCCCCGATTACAAGGGATTTACCATACCCGATGTATTCATCGTCGGCTATGGCTTAAATTACGGCCGTTTATGTCGAAATATTCCCTATATTTACACCTATGATGAATAGTTTTGCCCGTCTTTACGATCGTCTATCCTTTGATATTCCCTATGGAGAAATGGGAAAGCGAATCCGGGGGATCTTAAAGGATCAAAATATCGACCCGAAAAGAGTATTGGAATTCGGTGGGGGAACGGGGAATTTGACGCAATATCTTTATCAAGAGGGCATGGTTTATGATTTTGTCGATGTGGATCGGGAAATGTTGGAGATTGCTTCTTCTAAATTTGGTGGGAAACTCCATTATTACCACTGTGATATTGGGGAATTTCCAATATCGGGGAAATACGATCTCATTATTGGAAATCTCAATGTCGTCAATTATTTGGATAAAAAGACCTTGGAAAAATTATTTCCCCGATTTCAACGGGCATTATCTCCCGGGGGAATATTTTTCTTTGATATCAATTCCCCCTATAAATTAAAGGAAATCCAAGGAAATCACAGCTTTATTTACGAAAAAGATGAAATCTTTTACACCTGGATCAATGAATTAGGAAAAGATTATATTGATTATTACTTAGATTTTTTTGTCGAAGAAGAAAATGGACTTTATCGGCGATGTTCCGAAGATTTCACCGAATATATTTACACCATTGATGATATGGAAAAATTACTGAAAGAAAGTGGCTTTTCTTTTGTCAAATCCTTAGATTATGATAAGGGTGGTCCAGTTAGCGATGACAGTCTACGAATTTTGTTCCAATCCAATAATGAATATTGATTATATCAATATTATATGTTATAGTTTAAGTAGTGGTGAAAAACCACTTGCTTACACAGTAGTAGCAATTTGTTTGGAGGAATGTAACAATGAAAAAAGGAACAGTTAAATGGTTCAATGCAACCAAAGGTTATGGTTTTATTACAGCTGAAGATGGAGAAGATGTTTTCGTACATTATACAGCTCTAGAAGATACGGGCGAGTTTCGTACTTTAAAAGACGGTCAAGAAGTTGAATTTGAGATCGTTGAAGGCGAAAAAGGTCCACAAGCTGCAAATGTCGTTGAATTATAAGATTAATAACTAAAATGCACAAAACAAAAAAGAATCCCCTAGGGGATTCTTTTTTATTCTTTATTTTCCATCCACTGTCTTAATTTTTTCAATGCCCTTTTCTCGTGGGTTTGAACCGAGGCCATGGAAATACCAAGATCCTCGGCGACTTCCCGATATTTGTACTCTTTAAAATACAATAAATGGAGGACTTCTTTTTGACGGGGAGTTAATTTTTCAAACCCTTGATTTAAGATTTTCACCTCTTCTTTTAAAAGTAAATCGTCGACGAAATTTTTTTTGTCCGGCAATATTTTTTCAAAAACTTCCTGGGAATCCACCGGATACTCCCTTGTATCATTATTCTTATTTAAAAAATAGAAACGGAGACGGCTTTTTAAATAGCCACCGAAATGGATTCGACCATCATAATCTAAAATGGCTTCTAGGATTTCCAATCGCCCTTCCTGTAAACCTTCTTCGTAATCGCCAATGGCGTAGTACTTTTCCATGGACGACAGAATTAAAGGCTCATAGGCCTTGACAATATCTTCTGCCCCCACTAAATCCTTCATTTTTAGCACTTCTTCATCACGAATAAAATATTTTTTCAAATTTTTTGTCCTTTGGTAGAAAGCTCCCTACATATATTCCATGGTGTGATTAGTATATCCAGTAGGCGATAAAAAGAAAAAAAGGGAATAAAACAGGGATTATTGAAAAATAGAAGGGATAAAACAACTTTTGTTGCGATAAGACAGGATTTCGAGGGATAAGAATTTCTTATCCCCTTAAATGGGACCTTATCGCTTCGAAAAGAAGAAAATAGCAGTTTTAAATGTTCACAAAAAAAAGCCTACTTTTAAAAGTAGGCTTTTTCTTAATTCATTTGTTCAATATGTTTTGAGAGATTATTAATGGATTCCGATAGATTTTCCATACGGGATTCCATGCGAATCAACAAAAATCCTGTGATGGCAATGGGAAAGCCCATATTTCCAATCATGGTCATTAAATCTTCCATAAATTCTCCTTTCCTGGGAATTTTATCCTTGGGGAACTAAATCTTGTTCCTCAATGGTGACAATTTTAGCGCCGTTTTTCAAGGTGAATAAGCCGTTTTTCCCCATGAGAACTTCCGATGCCAAAATTTGATCCATGGCAAGTTTTGTTTTCTCCCCATCTAATTGATGATCGAATTCGTTGAAACGGATACTGGTTCTATCCCCTTCTTCATTTTTAAAGGCCAATTGCAAATACGTCTTCAAATTTTACCTCCTATGCTAAGACTCGTTCCTCAATGCGGTAGACTTCTGCCCTTTCTCCAAGGATACTTTCCGTCGCCTTTGCGAAATTTCGAATATCCTCATCCTTTGCCAAGGGATTGACTTTAGAAAAGGTCTTGCTTTTCATGAAGGTCTTTCCATCGGCCGTAGCTTCATAACGAAGTTTTACAGAAACTATATTCACATCATCACCTCCTGACATTTATACATTGTTTGAACAAGTTTTTTTATGACCCATGGAAAAATATATCGAATTAAAGGGATAAAGGATGTTCATTTTGAAGAATATTCGATATAATACAAGTAGTGGTTTTCAGGAGGTGGTATTATCTACGATTTACATTGTCACTCCCATTATTCCGATGGAATCCTATCGGTTAAAGAAATTGTAAGGGAAGCAAAAAAGAAAAAATTATCGGGATTCGCATTGACCGATCATGATACCATGGAAGGTTGTGGGGAAGCGAAAATTCGAGCAAATAAAGAAGGTTTAGACTTTATACCGGGAATTGAGTTCGGTGTGGAGTACAAGGGAAAGGAAGCCCATATATTGGCTTATTTTGTCGATCCAAAGGATAGGGTTTTGCAAAAACTTGTGGACCGCGTTCAAGGGGATCGGAAAAAACGCATTGAAAAATGTGTAAATCTCCTACAAGAAGATGGTTATCCGATTACCATGGAAGAAATAGCTCGGCGGACGAAACAAAATATGAGCCGAAGCCATATTGCCGAAATCCTCGCGGAAAAAAACTACGCCGAGAATATTAGCGATTCCTTTCAAAAATATCTCAATCCTGGAAGAAAATACTATATTCCGAAGAAAAATATTGAATTAAAGGAAGTTTTGGAACTTTTAAATCAAAGAAATTATCTCAGCGCCTTGGCCCATCCCATTACCCTTGGAGATGATGAACTGGTGGAAGAAATTATCGCCGAAGGAGTAAGGGCCTTGGAAGTCGTCAATGAGAAAATGAGTTTTCAAGATAGTTTACGATATATAAAAATGGCCCAAAGGTTGGAAATTCCCATTACCGGTGGCTCCGATTGCCATGGAAGATTATCCCATGGACAAAAATACTTCGGGAATTTCACCATTGGCAAAGAAGAGATGAACAGATTAAGGGAGGCATTATGATATCCAATTTAGCACAGTCCTTGGCCGACTCTCTGACCCTTTCCATTGCCGCCAAGGCAAAAGAATTACAAGAAAATGGCGTCGATGTCATTAATTTTTCCGTGGGGGAACCGGATTTTGAGACCCCGGATTTCATCAAAAAATCGGCAATAGATGCCATTAATGAGGGGAAAACAAGGTATACAAAAGTCTCCGGCATCGATGAATTAAGGGAAAGTATTGCAAAAAAATATAAAGTCTTTAATGAAATGGAGATTTCCAAGGAAGAAGTCATTGTATCGACGGGGGCAAAGCAAAATTTAATCAATGCTCTTTTCCTTTTAATCAATCCGGGAGATGAAGTACTCATCCCAAAGCCCTACTGGTTATCCTATCCAGAAATGGTCAAAATCACCGGAGGAAAATCCGTATTTGTTCCCGGGACAAGGGGGAAGATCTCTGCAAAAGATTTGGAAAAATACTGTAGCCATCGCACAAAAGCCTTGATTTTAAACAATCCCAATAATCCAACGGGGGCAGTTTATCGGAAAGAAGAATTGGAAGAGATTGGAAATTTCTGCGTCAAAGAAGGAATAAATATCATCGCCGATGAAATATATGAAGATTTAAATTATGTGGGTAAACATATTTCCATCGGTTCCCTTTCCGATGGGATTAAAAGTCAGACCATTACGGTTTCCGGTTTTTCTAAATCCTATGCCATGACGGGATGGCGGTTGGGGTATTCGGTGCAAAATAAGGAATGGACAAAGGCCCTAGAAAAGATCCAAGGCCATACCACATCCAATGCCAATACCATTAGCCAATACGCCGGCCTAGGGGCATTGACAAAGGAAGATGGATCGGTAAAAAAAATGGTGGAGACCTTTAATGAACGGCGAAAATATGTAAAAAAGGCCTTTGACGAATTGGGCTTGGAATATATTCCCATGGAGGGGGCTTTTTATGGATTTTTTAAGGTGAAAGAGCTGAAAAAAGAGAAAGATTCCGTAGAATTTTGCAAAGAATTATTGGAGAAAATCCATATCGCCACAGTTCCCGGGAAAGTCTTTGGGGATGATGATTATCTACGGATATCCTATGCCATATCCATGGAAGAAATTAAAGAAGGAATGAAACGATTGGGCGAATATATGAAAGGGGAAAGATCATGAATCAAAAGGTAAATCCATTGGAATCTGTCCAAATGCAAATCAAAAAAGCCTGTGAGCAATTACAATTAAATCCATCGGTTTACGAATTATTAAAACAGCCGGAACGGGTGATGGAAATTGCCATACCCGTAACTTTAGATAATGGCAAGACAAAAGTATTTACGGGATATCGTTCCGTTCACTCAACAGCCAAGGGACCGGGAAAGGGGGGGATCCGTTTCCATCCCGATGTCCATTGTGATAAGGTCAAAGCTCTGTCCATGTGGATGAGTTTTAAATGCGAAATTGCCGGCATTCCCTATGGGGGAGGAAAGGGGGGCGTCGTCGTCGATCCAAAGGAATGTTCCCCAAAGGAATTGGAACAAATTGCCCGGGGATATGTCCGGGGACTCCATTACTACCTCGGTGAAAATATCGATATTCCCGCTCCAGATGTGGGGACCAATGGGGAAATCATCGCCTGGATGGTCGACGAATTAAATGTTTTAAAGGGCCGAGATGAACGGGGAGCCTTTACGGGAAAACCCTTAGAAATCGGTGGATCCAAAGGCCGTGAAGATGCCACAGGCCTTGGGGTAGCTATTATTACTGAAAAAGCCGTGGAAGAATACGGGGAAAAATTGGAAAATATCCGTTGCGCCATCCAGGGATTTGGCAATGTGGGATCCCATACCGTTGAATTTTTAGAAAAACGGGGAGCAAAAGTCGTCGCCATTCAAGAAGTTGACGGGGAACATGGCGTCTATGGTATTTACAGAAAAGAAGGCTTTCCCTATGAAGAGCTTCGCCAAGCCATGGAAGAAAAGAAAAGTCTCTATGGCCTCGGGGAAGAAATATCCCCTGGGGAATTTTTCGCCTTAGATGTGGATGTATTAATTCCTGCCGCATTGGAAAATGCCATTACCGAAGAAAATGCCAAGGATATTCGAGCGAAAATCATTGTTGAAGCCGCCAATGGCCCGGTAACGCCAAAGGCCGATGGAATTTTGAAGGAAAAGGGCATCGAAGTCCTTCCCGATATCCTCGCCAATTGTGGCGGTGTTCTCGTCTCCTATTTTGAATGGGTGCAAAATCGCTACGGTTATTATTGGTCCGGGGAAGATGTGGCGGAAAAACAAGAAATAAAAATGACGGAATCCTTTAATAATATTTTAAAGACGAAAAAGAAATACCAAGTAAGTTATCGAGAAGCGGCCTATCTCTACGCCGTTGAACATTTGGCAAAGATTATGGAGTATCGGGGAAGATTTTAAAACCATTAAAAAACCGTTACCGTTTTAATTCGTAAAACGGTAACGGCTTTTTTTTATTGAGATGGATACACTTATAATCGTTTTTCTGTAATGGAACGATAAATCATAAAGAGCAATAAAATCATTCCAAGATAGCCATTTAATACATAGACGATATTGACTAAGGTATCAAATTGAATATTTAATCCGATGATGACGGCGACGGCGCCGACGACAACGGTTAATAATCGGAATTTCGATGTCCCTTCTTCGGAAAATCTTGAAACAACGGTCCATAATAGGGGAACCGATGTGGTGTAGATTCCTAAGAAGATAATAACGGAGAAGATATTCGCCAATAATGGACTAATTTCTCCCGCTAAAATCAGGGAAGGAATTTGTGAACCTTGTAATTCGGTGATTTGGGAAATCAAGGCCAAAGCAAGTAATAATACGGCGACGGAGAATCCTAAGGCTCCACCAAAACCGCCAAGTTTTGCTTCTTTATTGGAGTTTGCCGACTTACCAACTTGGGCTAAAAAGGCAGCTAGCCATAACATACAAAAGCCCACATAGGATCCAGCAGCTAAAAACCAATTGGTACTGGCTTGTTTAATCTCTCCCCGGGCGACGATTTCTTGGACTTCTATAGAACCTGCAGATAATTGATCGCCAAATTTAAAAAGGGTAATTACCGCGACGACAATGGAAATAATAACAATAACAGGACCAATATTTCCAATAACATCGACAATACGGTTTAATCCTAAAATAACAGTTAAAATGGCACAAATGCCCATGAGTAATCCTCCGGCAAAGTTTGGCCAATTGTAATGTTGACTACCGGTGGCACCGGCGCCGGAAATCATAACGGTTACGGATAAAAAGATAAAGAAAATGGAGAAATAATCGTAGAAAGCACCCACTTTATTTCCGCAAATATAGTAATAAATATCATTACCTTTTTCAAAACGCTCACGATATCCTGTGGTGATAAAACTCATTCCCACATAGGATAAGAGGATCAGTGCCGTAATCGTACCAAAAATTCCTTTCAAACCGAAGGAAGCAAAGTACTGCATAACTTCTTGACCGGTTGCAAAACCCGATCCGATAAGTAGGGCGATAAATGCCCCGGAGTAACTTATAACTTTACGAAAACTAACTTTTTCTTGATTCATATTAACCTCCTGGGGTTTTGTCAAATCAAGGCTCTGAGATATTCTCGATCGATAATGGTAATCCGTTTATTTTTTAAATTTATAATACCTAAATTTTCCAAATGTTTTAATTCCTGATTTAAACTGGAACGATTCACCATGAGAATATCCGCTAAAACTTCCTGGGAATTGGGGATATTGGCATAATGATTGTTTTCGTTAATCACAAGGAGCCAATAGGCCAAACGTTCCTGCACTTTGAAATATTGGCTGACCCGTAGGAGTAATTTGGCATAGGCCGCATACTCGGATACGAACTTCAGGACATTAACAAGAAAAGTTGTGTCTTTTTCTACAATCGAAAGAAGTTCTTCCTTAGGGAACCACACAACTTTGCTTTTTTTAAAACAATAAACATTATACGGATACTGAGTATAGCCACCATAAATTAAATAAAAAGGGAAAGCATCTCCACCAAAGAAATAGGAGGAGTTTAGTTCTTTTCCTTCACGGGTAAATGTATTGGTTTTAATACAGCCACTGACGACAATGGCGACTTCATCTAATACTTCGCCTTTTTCTTTAATCAATTCATTGGCGGCATAGGTTTCTTCCAAATAATCGATCTCGAGGATTTCTTGGATCACATCATCAGAGATTCCTTGAAAAATTTCCTGCTGTAAAAAGTCTTTCATAATCACTCCTTATTTTAACATGACTGACAAAATAAGAAGGGGAAAAGACGAGGGGATTACTCCCCAGCGTCTTTTCTTATTATCTTTCTTCCTCTAACCTTTGAAAATCGTTGGTTCCTTGACTTCAGTACCAAGGGCATTTACTGCTCTTTCGACTAATTCGTCACGAACTGCTCGTTCTCTGTCTTCTGCAAGTTCAGGATTTCCAACAGGATAAGGGATCGCTACCGTTGGTACAATACGATTCGCCCCTACCGATTCAGAAATCGTCGTAATGGTTGCCATATGAACGATTGGGATTCCATAACGTTCAATTTCCTTGACCATCGTTGCTCCGCAACGAGTACAAGTACCTCAGGTGGAGGTTAGAATAACACCGTCGACGCCGGCATCCTTTAACTCTTTACCGATTTCTTCACCGAACTGAATCGAATTACCGACAGCAGTTCCTGTACCTGTCGTGGTATAGAAATACTTAAATACCTTTCCTATTTTGCCTTCTTTTTCAAGTCGCTTTAATTCATCAAGAGGCGCGACACGATCGGGGAATTCATTGGCATAGGACGGATCGTAACCACCGTGGATGGTACAATAGTCTTTGCCGAACTCATCGATACCCTCTACATCATACTTACCCCATTTTTGAGCGGAAGCTGACTGAATTCTGTCGGGATTTCCTTGGGGAACAATTCCACCGGAAGTAACAAGGGCAATGGTTGCTTTGGAAAGATCTTTAATTGCCGGTGCCGGTTCAACTTCGTCGAATTCTGGCATTGGTAATTCTGTTTCAAAATCTTGTCCTTTTAAGCGTTTCAACAACATGTCAATGGCACGTTGGGCCCCGTTTTTCTCGGAGAAAACAGTTAATCTCTTGCCTTGGGCAATGGTTCCGTCTTCTTGAGGTTTAACCGTTTCGCCTTGTAGCACTTTATTGACGACCTTTGCCATAGCCGGAAGGGCGTCACGCATTTTTGCTGCCGAGTCGCCAGTTTTGACTACATAAGCGATGGTTTTAGCGGCTTCAACGCCCGGGTTCTCTTCGTACATTCCCGTAACGACTTCGACGCCTTTATCATGAAAAACTTTTGCAACGCCGGCACATGCCATACCATATCTTCCGGCATTGAAAGCAGGACCTGCTACTACTAAATCTGGTTGTACTTTTTCATAAACATCTTCTAAAAATGCAACGGCTTCTTCATTGTTTTCGTTGAAATAGTTGTCCCCGCAAACTACGGTATAAACAACTTCGCCATTGTCTTTAATCATATTTTGGAAAGCGGCGGACGGTCCGACGGTACCTTCTTCTAAATGAGGAGGATAATCGGCCTTATCTTCGCCCCCGATTTGTCCGAAAAATTGGTTCAGATAATATAATACTTTCTTCATGTCATTTTCCCCCTAGTAGAGTTCAACCGTTGCGTTATGGTATCCGATTTCCGAAGTGGATCCAATCACAGCGTTTAATTCGCATTGCATCTTGCCTGTTTCTGCATCGTAAGCGCCTGCCCATCCACCGGCTAAATTCGCGATGGCTTCAGGATCGCCTAAAACGACATCGGCTTTTTCCAATTCGATAATATGGGACACATTACCGGTAGAAACAACGGCAACAGCTTCTTGAGCCGTATCGGTAAGTGGCTGACTCATTCCGTCATTACCCGAGCATTCGTCGGTGATAAGAACGGATTTGATGCCCTTTTGTTCCACTCTGGAGCAAATCATTACTAAGTCGGAATCTGGATTTCCATATCCTTCTTCAGAGATGATTACTGCATCGGCACCTACTAGATAACATAGATTTGCGGCTTGATCACAGGCTCTAAACTTACCGTCTAATGTTGTATTTTCAGGAACCATTACACAGCCGAGGAAGTTGATTTCCTTGCCGTGGATTTTGTGAAGTTCACGGATAACATTATTGTTTTGATGCTGATAAGTGGTGATCTTATCGCAAGCCGCTACACAGTTACCACTGACTACGGCGCCATCTAATTCTTCATTGGGATGGAGCATCGTTGGCAACATCGTCTTTGCATCATGACCGTAAATATAGGAATCATGCAATAAACCTTGGGTAATCAACATTTCAACATAGACAACCTTTGGAAGATCGGGATATTTTTCTGTTTCCTTTGCCATATTGTCGATATCAAAGACTTCGACTTCATCGAATTTTGCGTCTTTGGCGGCTTTTCCTAAGAATTCAGCGGCTTTTAAACCGACGATACGACAAGCCGTTTCATGCTCATGGGGTTCTAAACCTTCCACCGGTGTAATATCAACAACAACATTTAATGTCTTGGAGAAAGGAGTCCACTTTGCACCTTCGCCCCACATATCGATAACACCTTCTTGGAAACCGACAATATCTCCAATGGTAACGACGGCGACACCGTCTAAAATTTTAACTTCGCCTTCACCAACAGGTTCCACATCACTTGTTACACCAGGGAAACCTTGATTGTCTTTTTCTACGCGATATCTTGGTTCAATGACATCTTTCACCGGAATAATTCTCGTTTTCTCTCCGGGTTTTGCTAAATCGACGGTAATGGATTTCACATTGGGGACTTCCTCCAATTCTTTGATTAACTCATCTTTGTTAATCACAAGAGTTTTACCTTGAAGTTCCAATTGATCTCCAAATTTCACATCGTCGATTGAAATCTTTTGCCATTCCAATCTCATAAAATCACCTCTCTAATATATTTTAAGCAAAATGCTTAATGGTCTACAATTCATCTAAAGCTGAATGGAGTAAATCCAAATCAATCTGTTCATAATCCTTTCGATGCTCTTCATCGATATATCGATTTCCTAAATGCTTATCATAAAGCTCAATGGATTCGGAAATCATGGTCGCTGAAAACTCATCGAGATCCTTTGTTTCCTTCGAAATCACAACGGATCGCACCGGCGAAAGAAACATCCTACTGGATGCCGGTAGGGGATGGGTTAACAGTCGATGACCTTTATGGATAAGATCCCTCACTGTTGTGAGAACCTCTCGGAAACTGCCGTCCACAAGGATTATCTCCTTTTCCACATCCTTCGCCAAAGGATTATTTGTAATAATTTGGTGCATTATACCACTCCTTTGTGAATGGATTTTTAAGATATTTGTTTGACAAGAAGTTGTTAACATTTAATCAAATTTAATGAAACGACTTCTGTATCTTTATTATTCCATAGAGTTGATAACAATTCTAGTTGGACCTCCAACAGTTTGGAATTGTTTTCCGGGAAAAAGGGGAAATATCGGAAGAAAAAATCTCTAGATAAAGTAGATCGAATATTTAAGGATAAATTGAGAGAAAAAATATCGAAATATGAAAGTGAATTAAAATATCGTTTTCATAAACGGGAAAAGAAAGATCCATCATCCGTTTGAAAAATGGGATAAAGCCATCGTCCATGGAAAATCCATGGCCTCAATCCCTTGATGATAGATCCGATAATTCTTCCACATAACGGGATGGGGGAACAGAAAAGCCATTTCGTTTTTTCGGCAAGATGAAATGGAGCTTTTCCCTGGCCCTTGTCATGGCGACATAAAATAGACGCCGTTCTTCTTCGTAGAATAAATCCTCTTCTTGATAATCCTTTTG
>JAUNVW010000044.1 GCA_030540635.1 Tissierellia bacterium
GAAGGAGTCCTTCGACGGTATTGGGCAATTGGACAAATATCCCAAAGTTTGTCAAAGACGAGATGATGCCCGGGTAAATTTCTCCGATTTTATCTTCCATATATTCGGCCATTTTCATATCCATGGCTTCCCGTTCGGCCAATTCTGCCTGTCGTTCTTTTTGGGAACATTCCTTTGCTATTCTCCGTATATGGTCGAGGAAGGCCCCTTCATTATTCGTCGATGGCCGATGGTGGATGAAATCTTTCACGATTCGATGGATGAATAAATCCGAATATCGCCGAATGGGTGCAGTGAAATGGCAGTAGAACATTGTCCCTAATCCAAAGTGAAGATCGGGTACTTCGCTGTAACGGGCCTTTTGCATAGACCGTAACAGAAGTTTTGAGATTAAGGGCTTTTCTGCTTTCCCCTCCAGTTCTTTCAACAGTCGTTGAAAATCCTTGGTGAAGGTTCCCTGTCCTTTTATTCGGTAGCCAAAATTTGTGACGGTACGGCGAAATTCTTCAATCTTTTCCCCATCGGGTTCTTCGTGGATTCGGTACATAAAGGGATATTCCATAAATCCAAAGTTTTTGCCGACGGTTTCATTGGTGACGAGCATAAATTCTTCGATGATTTCTTCGCCAATACGGCGATCGCCGGGATGGATATCCACCGGCCGTCCTTTTTCATCAAATTCAATTACCGGTTCTGGAAAATCAAAGTCCAATGAACCTCGGCGACTTCTTTTCTCCCGGAGGATTTTTTGAAGCTCCTCACATAATTGAAGCATTTCCTTTAATTCTTCTTCCTTAAAGGGATCTCCCTTTCCTTCTAAAAAGTTGGAAACATCTTTATAAATTAAGCGTTTATTGGAAAGGATGACCGATTCATAGAATTTATGGTCGACAACTTTCCCTCGATCATTGATCCACATTCTTACGGTTAAGGTTAAACGCTCTTCTCCAGGATTTAAAGAACAAATTCCATTGGATAATTCAACGGGTAACATGGGAATAACCCGATTTAATAAATAAACCGAATTCCCCCGTCTTTGGGCTTCCTTATCAAGGGCGCTGTTCTTTTTCACATAATGGGCGACATCGGCGATATGGACCGAGAGGATGTATTGATCCTTTTCCTTTTCTAGGGAAATGGCATCATCAAAGTCCTTCGCCGTTTCTCCATCAATGGTGATGGTGTATAGATCCCGAAGATCCGTACGGCTCCCCCGATCTTTATTCCTTACTTCCTGGGGGATATTTTCGGCAATATCTCGAATTTTCTTTGGAAATTCGTCGGGTAAATCAAATTGCCGGGCGATGGCGGTGATATCGACTCCCGGATCCCCTTCTTTACCGATGATTTCTAAAATCGTGCCATCGGGGCTTAGGTTTTTTTTCTCCGGAATATGGTCAATCCGAAGGACGACCCGATCCTTGTTCTTTCCTCCATTGAGATTGGCTTTTTTAATATGGACATCAAAGCCGTAATTTTTATCATCTAAGACGACAAATCCAAATTGCCCGGAAATCTCAAGGACGCCAGTGGTTCTTTTGTTTCGTTCAATGATTCTCACCACTTCCCCTTCTGGGGATTTATTGCCTTGGGCATTTCGTTTAATTTTAATGAGTACCACATCTTTATGGATGGCGCCGTTTAATTTTGATGCATGGATAAATACATCGGGTTTTGTTGGATCATCGGGGATGAAATAACAAAAATCCCGGCCACTTCCCTGGAGTTCCCCGCGGAACAAATGGGCATCTTCCATTAATATATATTTTTCTTTTTTCGTGAAATAAAGCTCCCCTTCTTTTACCATATCTTTTAGGACTTCACGAAAGATCTTTTTTTGTTTTTTATGAATCTGAAAAAGCTCGAGGATTTCATCTTCAGTTAAAGGCCCCTCTTCCTCGATGGCTTTTTTTATTTGATCTTTTAACATCTTTACACCTCTTTTATCCTTCTCCCCTTTAATCGTTCACTACTTATTTTATCACAAAAAAACAGGAGAAACAGGTTTAAACCCATTCTCCTTGTTGTTTTACTTCTTCGGATATGATTTTTCCATCCCGTAAATGGTAAATACGATCGGCTAAATATTTTGCTTCCCGATTATTGTGGGTGATGATAATAATGGGAATATCAAATTCTTTCTTAAACATGAGTAATTCTTCGTAGAGTTTCTCCCGAAGGGATTCGTCTAGGGCCGAAAAGGGTTCGTCCATAAGTAATAGTTCTGGATCCACCATGAGGGCTCGTAATATGGCGACCCGTTGTTGTTCTCCCCCGGAAAGATCCCCGGGATATTTATGGATTAAATGGCCGATATTTAAGATATCGACATAATGGTCCATTAGATTTCTCGTTTGTTCATTGCGTCGTTTTTGTTGGATTCCAAAAAGGATATTCTCCCTTACGGTCATATTGGGAAAAAGGGCGTAGGATTGGAAGATATAACCGATTTTCCGATGACGTATCGGTTGATCGATTTCTTCTTCGGAGTCAAAAAGCACCTTGTCCTTTAACTGGATCCGTCCTTTTTTCGGTCGCCGAATACCTGCAATACAGTCCAATGTCGTTGTCTTTCCCGATCCCGAATCCCCTTGGAGGGCCAGGACTTCATTCTTCATATGAAAGGCCAGTTCCAAATGGAATCCTTCCACAGCAATTTCAATATCACAATCTAAAACTCTCATTTAATTCATCCTCTTCGTCTTGAGCCATTTGTTGAGAGAAAATATTAAAATATAACCAAAGGTCAAGACTATCCCCATGAGTATATTTGCTTTTCTCGTATCGCCTATTTCCACCGCGAAATAAATGGCTATCGGTATGGTTTGAGTTTTTCCTGGAATATTACCAGCAATCATCATCGTTGCCCCAAATTCCCCCAATGCCCTTGCAAAAGATAAAATAAATCCACTGACAATCCCTGGCCACGCCAAAGGAACCGTTACTTTTGTGAAAATTCGCCATCCACTGGCTCCTAAAGTCCTTGCAGCATCTTCATAACGGGTATCTACCGATGTAAAAGCCGATTTGCAATTTTGATACATTAGCGGTAAAGAAACGACGAAAGATCCTATGGTACAGGCAATCCAAGTGAATATCACTGAGAAGCCGAAAGTATTTTCTAAAAAGATTCCCATAGGCCCTCTTTTACCAAAGAAGATTAATAAGAGATATCCCACTACCGATGGTGGTAACACCATCGGCAGCAGGATCAATGCTTCAATGACATCTTTGCCTGGGAATTTCTTTCGAGCAAATAGCCAGGAAAGAAAGACTCCTACGATGAGGGTAAAAAAGGTTGCCACCGTCGCTACCCGAAGGGATAATAATATTGGACTTATTATCTCTTTATTCATTAATCTTCGACTACTTTAAAACCAAATTTCTCAAAGACGGCTTTTGCTTCATCAGTTTTCAAAAATTCCAAGAACTTTTTCGCATTCTCTTTATTTTCCGAAGCCGAAACGATGGCTTGTGGATAGAGAATTCGGTCGTGAAGGGAGTTGTCTACTTCAACGGAAATGTCAGAAGATTTCGCTTGTTCCGCATCGGATTTATAAACAAATCCTGCATCGACTTCCCCTTGATCCACATAAGCTAATGTAGCCTTCACATCTTTTGCTGTGACGACTTTGTCCTGGATATCGTCCCACATATTTAAATTCTCAAGTGTTTGTTTTGTGTACTGTCCTACTGGAACGGTTTCCGTTTCTGCAATGGCAATTCGTCCGTCCATATCTTTTAGATCTTCCA
>JAUNVW010000045.1 GCA_030540635.1 Tissierellia bacterium
AAGGAAAAATTTTAAGGAGGAAAGATGTATGAGAAAGCGTAAATTAATGGTATTATTGGCATTTATCCTGAGTGTGTCCCTACTATTTACAGCATGTAATAAAGATAGTGGAGAAAATGAGGATTCCCAGCAAACGGAAGAAACCACCACAGATGAAACAGATAGCACCGCGGATGAGGAACAAGAAACAGAGGATAATGAAACAGAAGATCCAGTCGATGATGAAGTATCCATGGCCGATTGGGATGGTACTTGGAATAATATGGGTGGATATTTGGATGATGCAGAAGTTGAGCCTGGATTTGAAGAATTAGCGGAAAGGGAAGGTATTTCCGTTGATGAAGCAAAAACAGCTTATAAAGAAAAAAGACATTGTGAATTTGATGGCCTTGTGGTTGATGGCGATCATGTTCAATTTTTAGATGGCTTTAAAGATGACGGCGGAAATGTCGTTGATGAAGCTGATTATAAATTTGTTGAAACCTTTAAAGTTCAACACGGAAATCATGAATTAGAGTGGGATGTTTTTGAAGCAGAAGGCGATGCGAAATATCCTGTCCTTCTCATGATGCCTGTTCACGGAGAAGAAATGCTAACCCATTTCCATATGAGATATGGTGATGATGCAAAAGATTTATTGGAAAATGAAGATTATGATGGCTGGTATCCAACATTTGTAAAACCAAGTTCTACCTATGATCAATTAAATGATGAGATTGCTGAGTAATAATCAATGAAGAAAATGAAAATGAAGAAACTTCTGATTCTTTCTTTTCTTTTCGCAATTGTCCTTACAGGATGCACAAAAGGTCAAGGAAAAAGTGAAGATACTAGTGGCGACAAGCCCGTTATTTACACTTCCTTTTATCCAATTTACGATTTAACAAAACAAATTGTCGGCGACTCTGTGGAATTAAGGACATTTATGCCCATCGATAAAGATCCCCATTTATGGGAGCCAACGCCGAGGGATTTAAAAGGTTTGGTGGAGGCAGATCTTTTAATCGTCAATGGTGCAAATTTAGAAAAATGGATCGATCAGGTCCGGGATAATCTCCCGGATCTTCCGGTCTTAACCCTATCGGATTCCATAGAGCTGATCACCTATAAAGGTGCAGCTGCAATTGGAGATTTCCAATATATGGCCAATCAAGAGGGAAAAAAGGGAGAACAATATAAATTTGATATTGGTCATACCCATGAAGATATTATGAGAGTCGCATTTATTGAAAATAAAAATGGACTTTCAAAAGACAAACTCATCGAATTAGGAAAGAAAATTATGGAAGACAAAGGAGAACTAGTTCCTCAGAAATCCACCATCCATGTGGAACAAGAAAAAGTATATGCCTTGGAAATGGGCCACGAATCCGGTGAAATTTTCTATGAATTTCCAAGGGATGGACAATGGGTATTTATCTCCGATCGAGTTTCTGAAAAAATTCTTCCCTATGATTTGGTGGATATAAACAATAATATTTTAGATCTTGATGTGCTTTTGGAAGGCTCCACATCGGGAATGGATAAAATCACCTACGATCCCCATTCCTGGTTATCGATTGAAAATGCAAAAATGTATCTCAATGCAATCAATGATGAATGTGCAAAACTTTATCCGAAATATGAAAGAAGATATCAGAAGAATAAAGTAAAAGCGGTCGATCAATTAACGGATTTAGGAGTGGAGTATAAAGAAAAGTTGAAAGAAATACACCATCAAGAATTTGTCGTCACCCATTATGCCTATGAATATTTGGCGCGGGATTTTGACATTATACAATACCCACTACAAGGGCTTGTGTCGACGGAAACACCGAGTTTGAAAACGATCAAAAAAGCATTAGAATTTTGTAATTATTATGGAATCAATACCATATTTTATGAAGCCGGCAATGAGAAAAAAGGTGCCGATACCTTGGCATCGGAAATTGGTGGCCAAACAAAATTTTTAACATCCATGGAATATATGCCCCATGGACAGCCGGAGAAAAATGACAGTTATCGGGAGATTATGAAAGATAATTTAGAAAAAATTTACCAATCACTGAAGGAGGTTAAACATTAATGGAACAAATTGCATTACAAAATGTCCATTTTGGCTATACCGAAGACGAGGTTCTAAAAGGCGTCGATTTAACCATTCCTTCAGGGGAATTAGTTTCCATTGTCGGAGAAAATGGATCGGGAAAATCGACTTTATTGAAATTAATGCTTGGAGAAATCAAAGCCCAAAAGGGAAAAGTTCAACTAATGGGAAAAGAAATCAGTAAAAGAAAGAGTTTTCGATCTGTTGGCTATGTACCACAGGTTCAGTCCGTCAATCAAATCGCCTTTCCCATTACCGTCTTAGAACTCGTTGTTTTAAATAATTATGAAGATTTTGGAATTTTCAAAATTCCAAGGAAGAAACACAAAAAAAGGGCCATTGAAATTTTAAACGAAATGGGCCTACATGAATACATCAATGCTCCTTTCAATGAATTATCGGGAGGATTGAAACAAAGGGCCATGATTGCTAGAGCCATGATGAATGAGCCAAAAATCCTCATATTAGATGAGCCTACGGCTGGTGTCGATACCGACTCGAAAGTACAGTTTTTAGAAATTATTAATCAAATGAATCTTAAAAATAAAATTACCATTATTATTGTGACCCATGAAATAGATCTTATCAATGAAATTTTACACATTGATAAAGTATATAAAATGGAAGAAGGGAGGTTAATCCGTGTTACAGTTTGATTTTATGCGACGGGCATTATTGGCCGGATTTTTATTATCTGTGATGATTCCTTTAATCGGTGTCGTCATGGTCAATCGTAAAACTTCCATGGTCGGTGATGCATTATCCCATACCTCATTGGCAGGAGTCGGTGCTGGATTAATTCTTGGATTTGACCCTGTGATTGGAGCTGTGATTATCTGCGTAGTATCTGCATTTTCCATTGAAGGCATCCGAAAGAAATTTCCCCAATACGGCGATATGGCCACGGCGGTGATTATGAGTACCGGCCTTGGTATCGCGGCAATTTTATCGGATTACGCTCCCGGTGGAAATACATTTGAGTCCTATTTATTTGGAAGCATCTCCTCTGTTACTCGCCAGGATCTCATTAATGTAATCATTGTATTTATACCGGTAGTCCTAGCATCCATTATCTATTACGGCGCATTATTGGATATCGCCATCGATCCAAATCTGGCTCGTATGGCAGGTGTTCAAGTTAAAACCGTTAATCGGATTTTCACCTTCCTTTCTGCCGTTACCATTGCATTGGCTTGTAAAATTGTCGGAGCCTTAATGGTAGCATCTTTAATTGTACTTCCGGTGGCAACGGCACTGATGGTATCCCGGTCGTATAAAAGTACTTTTATTATATCTGTCGTACTTGGAGTCTTATATACAATGTTAGGAATCATCATCTCCTATTATCAAGACATTAAACCCGGTGGTGCCATCGTCATCAATGCCGTCATCGGAATGCTCATCATGACGATTTACGGCAAAGTGCGGAAAACCCACACGAAAGAACGAGTACAACATTTAAGTCATTAAAACTCTTTTTAAACATGAAAGCACCTGCTTTACGGCGGGTGCTTTTACATGGGATAAATGACTTCTTTTAAAAAAAACCCCTTATTTTTGCGGAAAAAAGAAAAAATTAAAAGTAAGAGGATTGTTCCAAGTACTCATTGGGATATTTTTTTAGAAGTTCTTTCAAATAGTTTCGCAATTCCTGTTCTTCAATTT
>JAUNVW010000002.1:0-4695 GCA_030540635.1 Tissierellia bacterium
ATTACGAGATCCTATTCCTTGGAGGAATATACCGATAATGTTCATCACATTCGGCGAATTGCCTATTATTTATTGGAACGCATCGACATTCCAAAGCCCGTACGACTTCTCGGCCTAACTATGGCAAATTTAACCGAAAATCGCTATCGGCAATTGGAATTTTTACAAAGAAATATATATAAGAACGATAGAAAACCTTCAAGATGATCTCTTGAAGGTTTTTTTACTCTTTTCTAATATATTCATTGAGATAATCAACAAACTCTTGTCGCCAGGAATCTTCAGTATCCATACGGTATTCAATGATGTCAGTATAATACAGAAATACTTAATTTATTTAAAAATTGGGTCAACTTTATATGGTATTGGGTAATTAGAACTTTTATAAACAGTCCCTCCATATGTAACTCTAACATAATTTTCTCCTATATCGACCGGCAAACTTTGAGTATGTGTGAGATAACCTCGATATCCACCATAATCATAAAATATTCTCGATGGGTATTTACAGTTATTTTTAGATGGATTACAGTAATATTTACGAACAGTTCTTACATATTTAGATGGTACTTTCTGAGCTCCAATATTTTCTTGCAATTGTACAACTTCATCATTCGTCAGTATTTCGGTACCTTTATTGCTCGGCATAGGGAGATTCTTAACGCTTGGATGGTATAGAGTTCCATAATATTCCACAAGAGTAAGCCCATCTGCATTTACTGTCATTTTATTGTTATTTCTTGTCAAATATCCTCTGTAACCATTACCAGGATGTACATAGTATTTAATAGTTCCAGAATCTCTCATATATGCTTTGTAGAAATAGCTTCTGACATAATTTGGTTCAATATTGTCTTGTTCAACTTTTGCTTTCGATGTATTAAATATCGATAGTACTAATGTAAAAGTTATTGCTGTAAGTATTAAAAAACGTTTTTTCATTTTAACCTCCAAAATCTATCCATTACACTTAAAGAATTGATTTGACTTCTCTAAATAACACTTCTTATTAAACCATAACTACATCACTCCTTACTCCGATTTTATTAAGTATATCATATTTATTTATGAAAGTCAATCGTTTTATCATTACTCTATACTTAATCATTTTTCTAGCCTATTTTATTTAGGTTGACGATCATATAATTCAACTTACTTTTAAACTATAAAAAGATGAAGCCGCAGCTTCATCTTTTTATCTTATTCTGTTAATGGTGCGTCTGCTGTTAATTCTAATTCATTCCAACGGAAATCTTCATTATCTCCTAATTGGAAAGAAGCATCCCAGTATTTCACACGTTTATTGATAACTTCTTTTTTGTTTCTATAGAACGTAGGGAATACAGGGCAATTTTCAAACATTACTTTATCGAAATCTTTGTACGCTTGCTCACGGAAATCATCATCCATTGAGTCCGGTGATGCGATACGATCCAATGCGTCCGTTAATTCGTCATCGACGAAACGACTCATGTTAAAGAATGCAACTTCTGAGTACAATCCGTTTGGATCGGGGTTTGAACCTGTTCCCCAAGCAGCTGAATACATATCAATTTCAGGATCATCATTTTGTACTTTATCATAGAATGCTTGGAATTCGATTAAACGACCTGTTGCAAGTTCTACTTTAAGTCCAACTTCTTCCCAAGATTGAATTTCAAATTGAGAGATCGGCTCAGCCGTTTCTCCACCGGCCATGGATGCATAATTGATAACAAATGGTTCACCATTTGGATCTTCTCTGAATCCATCGCCATCAACATCGACATATCCCGCTTCGTCTAGTAACTCTTTTGCTCTTTCCGGATCATAAGTGTAAGAATCGGCTTCGAAATTGTGAAGATTCACAAATGCTGGAATGATTAATGAAGAACCACGCGTACGAAGTCCTTTGTAGAACTCTTGACCAATGGCATCATAGTCTACTGCCATTGCAATAGCTTGACGTAATTTTACATCACTCATTTTTGCATCCGGATCAAGTACGTTTCTCTTCGCATCATCATCCCACTTACCTAATTTAAAGGCCGTATAGTTATATGCAAGTTCAGGCTTTTCAAATACAGTATATCCTTTTAAATCATCTAATTCATCCATAATTGAAGCCGGCATACTTGTGATCAGATCATATTTACCAGCTTTTAAAGATGCTAACACGTTGGCAGAAGGAACGACTTCCATACGGATACGTTCGATCTTTGGTGCGCCACCCCAGAAATGCTCATTGGCTACCCACTCTACGGACTCCCCTTCTACTAATTTGTCAAGGACAAATGGTCCTGTACTCATAGGAGCTTTACGAACTTGATCGGATTCTGCTAAATCTTTAACTGGTACATCTTTTACATATTCATAGTTAATCGGATTTAACCAAAGTCCAGCACCCCAAAGGATTCCTGGATAGAATTCTTTAAATTGTACGACAACGGTTTTGTCATCCGGTGTCGTGATACCAGAGATTGTATCGGCTTCGCCACTGTGGTACTCTTCAGCACCGACGACGTTTTGTAAATCGCCATCATAACGAACACCAGTATATTCTGGATGACAGATAATTTCATAATTGTACACAATATCTTTGGCAACAACATCGGTTCCGTCATTCCATTTAAACCCATCTTTAATGGTGATGGTTACTGTTTTGTCAGCTTCATTGAAATCTAAATCAAGGGCGCCAGAAGAAGCTTCTTTAAAATCTTCTCCTGTATCGGTTGTATGATACATCGTTTGACCCATCATATCCCAATCAAAGGCGTCTTGATATAAAGTATCTTCAAAAACTCCAACAAATGGGGAATCCAAAGCCATACCAACTAAAAGAGTTCCACCTTCAATGGGATCTCCATCATGGGTAAATTTTAACCCCTCTTGTTGCTCAAAATACGCTGCTACTGGATCATCATCTTTTGCTTGATCCTCATCGTCCTTATCAGCATCGTCGTCGGTTTCATCTGTTTTTTCATTGTCATCGACTTGATCTTCTTGCTTGGTATCTTCAGCGTCTTTATTGCCGCCGTTGTTACAAGCTGCAAGTGCCATGACAAGAACCAACAATAATGCCAATACTCTAAATTGTTTCTTCAACTACATCTCCTCCTTATAATTTATGCTACTCTTTGTTTCGCATCGGACGCCCTTCTCAAGGCTTGTCCGATATAATTTATACACAGCATCATGACGAGTATCATCAGTGATGCGGGTATCCATACATAGATTTTATCAGAAATGACCTCGGGTCGTCTAGCATAACCAATTAAGGTTCCTAAAGACGGTGTGTTTTGTGGTAATCCGAAGCCGAGATAGGATAATCCCGTTTCGATACCGATATTTGCGGCAAATGATAATGTTCCATCGACAATTAATATCGAAGAAATATTGGGTAATATGCCTGTAAACATGATTTTGAAATCACTAGTCCCCATGGTTTTAGAAGCATTGACATAATCTCTCCTCGCTTCCGACAAGGCTTTCGAACGGACCAATCTCGCCATCCCGGGCCAGTAAAAGATTCCCATGACAAAAATAAATGTCCACATGGTGTAATTGGGAACAATGGTTACGATAACGATGATAAGCATTAATGTCGGCAAGATCTGGATGAAGTCGATGATCCGCATACCGAGATTATCTACCCATCCACCGTAATAACCGATGAATAAGCCAACTAATAAACCAATTCCTGATGTTAATAGTGTAACTAAGATTCCAATAACAACGGAATTACGTCCACCAAGGATTAATTGTTTGGCGATGGATCGTCCTCCCATATCCGTTCCTAAAAAGAAACCATCTTGACCTGGTTTTCTCCAAGTCTTTAAAATATTGACGACCATGGCCTCTTTGGTATCAATAAATAAAGATCCAATGAATATACTCAACCAAACAAGGACTAAAATAACAAGTGCCGTCATGGCAACTTTATCATGTTTAAACTCTTTTACTATGACTTTAAATCCTGTAGGATTGTCACTCGCCAACTGCTTCTGACGTTCAATCTCTGCTAATTTTTCTTCTTCTGTTAAATTTTTGATATCCGGCATATCATCCCTCCTATTCGATTCGAATTCGAGGATCGACGATGGCCATTATAATATCTGAAAGTAATGAACCAAATAATGTCAAAATCCCGTACATGAGTACTAATGCCGTCATAACCGAATAGTCCCGTTGTAGAACGGAGTCAATAAATAATGAGCCCATTCCAGGATAGGAAAATGTGGTTTCTATAAAAATGGAACCTGCTAATAAACCGGTGATTTGGAATCCGAAAAACGCCGCAATTGGCAATAATGAATTTCGGAAAATATGCTTATTGTAAACCACGCGATTCGGTACCCCTTTCGCTCTCGCTGTCGTCACATAATCTTGCGTTTTTGCATCGATAATTTCGTTACGAAGATATTGAATCGTTCCCGTTGTGGCAATGACTGCATAAGCCATGGCTGGAAGGATCATGTGATAGAAACGAGAGCCAATATAGGCAAGGGTGCCTTTATCTGCTGCTCCTAATCCAACGGAGCCCCCCGTCGGGAACCAATTGAGCTTATAACCAAAGACCAGTAATATTAAAAGATAAAATACGAATCCTGGGATTGCCAGTGTTATAAAGTTATAAGCCACCACTGCTCGATCGAATTTGGATCCACTGTACCTCCCGGCTCGTATTCCTAAAGGAATGGCGATGGCATACATTAA
>JAUNVW010000002.1:4795-107284 GCA_030540635.1 Tissierellia bacterium
AGGAAGACTTGAGGAATCATTAATAGAATTCTTCTAAGAATAGTTTTCCACATTTACAACTCTCCTCCTTGTTTTTCCCGAATCAGTTCCTTGTTTCCTGCAACAAAATGTGTGTCCGACAAAGGCTCAAGATCATATACTCTACCTTCTTTATCGTAGTAGCGATCTTCCTCTTTTAGAAACTCATTTTCAACAGCGATCCGTTTATTATGGATCTCTTCTCGAATATTTGGATCCACTTCTGGTATCGCCGCAATGAGTCTTTTTGTATAAATATGTTGCGGATGATTATAAATATCTTCCCGGGTTCCCGTTTCTACAAAACGACCCCGATGCATAATATTAATATAATCACACATATGACGGACAACTCCTAGATCATGGGATATGAATAGATAGGTCAAATTAAATTGATCTTGAATATCTTTCATGTAATTTAACACTTGAGCTTGGACAGAAAGGTCCAAAGCCGAGGTTGGTTCGTCGGCGATGATTAATTTCGGATTCGACGCAACAGCCCTTGCTACACCAAGACGTTGCCTTTGCCCCCCGGAAAACTCGTGGGGATATTTATAAATGGCATCGGATGGCATTCCGACAATATCTAGAAGTTCCAAGGTTCTGACCCGTTCTTCTTTCGGCGATAATCGATCAAAGTTTCGTAGTGGTTCACCGATAATATCGTAGACCCTTTTTTTCGGGTCGAGAGAAGACAAGGAGTCTTGAAATATCATTTGAACATCTTTATTATATTGTATTCTTTTTCTTGCTCTTTTATTGGTTACATCCTCTTCTCCATAAAGGATTGTACCGTCGGTTAACTTCTCGAGTCCAACGATGGCTTTCCCAATGGTTGATTTCCCCGAACCGGATTCCCCAATAAGACCGTAGGATTTTCCTTCTTCAATCTCCAAATCGACGCCATCGACGGCGTAGACATAATCCACAATTGTGTTGAAGAATCCACCTCGGATCGGATAGTGAACTTTTAAGTTTTTAACCGATAAAAAACCCATCTCAACTCTCCCCCCTAAAATGAAAATCCTTCCAACAAGTACAACGGACAAAATGCCCATTGCCAAGATCGTGAAGCACTGGATGATCTTCGTGATGATCTTCGGGAATCCAAGGAATTCTCGGTGCAAAACGACAACCTGTTCGAGGTAGATGTCGTAAGGAGGGAACCATGCCCTCAATCACATGTAAATCTGCTTTTTCACTATCTTTTTGTGGAATGGAGTTTAGTAATGATCTCGTATATGGATGTTTAGGATCATTGAACAAATCATAAACATTTGCTACTTCAATGATTTGTCCAGCGTACATCACCGCCACACGATCAGCCGTTTGTGCGACTACTCCTAAATCGTGGGTGATAAAGATAATACCTGCATCAATTTCATCTTGCAGATCTTTTAGTAAATCTAGTATTTGTGCTTGTATTGTTACATCTAATGCCGTTGTCGGTTCATCGGCAATGAGAATTTGCGGCTTACAAGAAAGTGCTATCGCAATGATAACTCGCTGACGCATTCCTCCGGAAAGTTCATGGGGAAATTGTCGAAGCATTCGTTTGGGATTACTAATCCCTACTTGTTCCAATAACTGAGTCGCCCGCTCCCGTCGCTGTTTATCATTTAAGTCCGTATGATAAATCAGTGCTTCTTCAATCTGTTCTCCCACTCTCATCAGTGGATTCAATGCCGATAGCGGGTCTTGGAAAATCATTCCAATCTCTCCGCCCCGTACTTTGTTATATTCATCTTCGGAGTATTCGAGTATATTTTCTCCGTTGTATATGGCCTCTCCCGAGATCCGGGTGTAATTCATATTATGAAGACCCATAATCGTTGTGGCAAGGGTCGACTTCCCGCAACCGGATTCTCCTACAATGGCTAGGATTTCATTTCGATATAAATCAATGGAAACATCATCCACGGCATCGTAGTAATCTTGACCGATCTTGAAACCAGTGTGCATATGTTTGATTTCAAGTATTTTGTCGTGCCTTTTCAATCGGCCTCCCCCTCTCTAAATTACCATGGAGCATTTTCTAAGTAGTTCACATATAATATTTTTTTAGTAAATTAGTATGTGAAAGCATTAAGCGTATGTTTCACCCTTTTCAAATATTGCTCACATAGTTATTACTATTTTAATTCTAAAAAGCAAAATTGTCAATTAAAAACAATCAATTTGGTAGGAGTAATTCATTATCACCCTATAAAAAACCCGTCTATACCAACAATATGTCGCCGTATATAATTTACCGACCGAATATATAGTGTTTTTTTGATCATTTTAAGATCTTAGGGATTTCTAAAACAAAGAATTCGAAAAAATATGATATACTGAAATGAATATGAGAGAAGGTGAATATGATGATTTATACTGTGACATTAAATCCATCGGTGGATTTAATCGTAGAATTAGATCATTTGGAACTGGGAACATTAAATCGAATGAATAATGATATGAAAGTTCCCGGCGGAAAAGGAATCAGCGTATCCCGTGTACTTCGACGTTTGGGGATGCCATCGGTGGCCACTGGCTTTATCGGAGGTTTCACCGGTCGTTTTATTGACGAATGGCTTCGGGGTGAAGATATCGCTTCCGAATTTATTGAAATCGACGACGATTCTAGAATTAATATTAAGCTTTTAAAACAGAACGAAACGGTGATCAATGGGAAGGGACCGTCAGTTTCCATCCAAGAAGTCCAGGCATTTCTATACTATATGTCCCGGGTTGGAGAAGGAGATATTGTGATCATGAGTGGAACAATCCCTCCCAATGTGGACCGAGATATTTACGATCGTATTATCCATATTTGCAAAGCCAATCGATCGGAATTTGTCGTTGATGCCCCACCAAAAAGGCTTTTACGCCATTTAAAAGAAGGTCCCCTGTTAATTAAGCCGAATTTAATGGATTTAAGTCAGATGTTCAATGCCCCGATAAAATCAAAGGATGATATTATCAAGTACGGTCAACAAACCGTTGAGCTCGGCGCTAAATTTTCCATTGTTTCCCTTGGAGAACTTGGGGGTATTCTCTTTACCGATGAAGGTAAGATTTACGAAACCGAACGAATTACCGGTGACTATGTAAATTCCGAAGGTTCTCGAGATGCCATGATTGCCGGTTTTATCTCGACATGGATAAAAACCGCCGATGCTGAGGAATCCTTTCGAATGGCAACAGCCGCCGCCTCTGCCACAGCCTTCACCAAGGATTTGGCAAAGAGAGATCAAATTTTCAAATTAAAAGATTCCATTATCATTAAAGAATTACAGTAAAAGATCAAGGCTTTGCCTTGATCTTTTTTAATGAAATAAGTTTGGAGATGCTATGGAATAAGACCAGGAATTAGGGCATTGATCAGCATTTTTAATACCGTGATTCCCACAAGATTTAATACAATGGCCGAAGGAACTTCCCCCAGTAAAATCAAACCCATTGCAGATAGACGATCCTTTTTAGAAATATCCCGATAGAGAAAGTTGATCAATAAAAAGGCCCCTAAAATTAAATGGAAGAAAAAGATAAAGGGATGCTCCGTTAAAAAAGATGAAGATAATATGGCACCGGGAAATCCAAAGAGACTCGTTCTCTTCGGAAGATAAGCGATAAGCTCAAGTAAACCGATGATTATCGCCGTCATTAATAGGGCCGGTTTTTTTGCTCCTCGATCATCCACCATACCCTTTGCTAGACGAAGTCCCAAGGCCAGGATAATCAATCGATATATTCCATGGATCAATGCTAAAAATACGGCAACAAAATAGACGAAGATCACCGGACCTGTGCCTAGCATTAAATGAAAATTACGGATGAAGAGTAATAAGGGCAATAAAGTTATAATCGAATAAAAAACAAGGGCGACATTTCTCTTCTTCGATCCTTCTCCACCCAATAGGGATAATGTATTTTGGAGAAATGGACCGAGTTTTTCTTCCCAATCATCGATCTTTTCAGTAATATCCTTTCCCATTTTACGGATTTTTTCAATGACTGGTGTTTCTTCCCCATCGGCTTTGTCCCCATCGACAAATTCTCTATCGGTATTGACTTCGGAAAAAAGCTCTTCCCGTGAAGGTGGTTTGAATTCTTCCCCATCTTTTTTCCCATGGTGATCTATAGGATCAATTTCATAGATAAAGTCATTTTTTTCTTCTCCTTCGATGACGCCGGTATCCTCCCATGTTTTTATTCTTTCTCCTTTCTCCTTTTGATTTCCAGCGGAAAATAATTCATCAATGGATTGAAACTCAAAGGAACCGGTTCGATCGAAAATGGTTTCTTCCGGTACCTTTCCTTCTTTTTTTAAAATTTCTTCCCGTTTTTTTAAAATCTCCTCTTCCATTTCCTGTCGGATTTGATCTTTTGTAATGGTATGGATATCTTTGGTAAAGCCTTCCTCTTCCAAATTATTATCCTTTGTATGGGAAAGATTATCGGAAGAAGACTCTGCCGGAGATTCGTCATAATGTTTCAAGATATAATTTTTTATATGAATACCACAGCGGTAGCAATAATTGGCATTGTCGGATACTTTTGTTCCACATTTGGGACAGTACATAACATCACCTCTCTTGTTTATATTATATCATAGAATATCGTCAAGAATCTTTTGTTGAAATATTGTAAACTTTATGCATCCTTTTTGCAATCCTTCATCAAAATGTATGCGCCCTTGTATTTTACAGATTTTCTATATATAATAAATTAGATTATGAATGTGAATTTTCTGAAATGGAGAGAGTGAAATGAAAAACTACGATATCATCATTGTTGGTGCTGGAGCTGCGGGGGTCTTTGCCTCCTACGAATTTACAAGACGAAAGACCAATGGGTCCATATTAATGATCGATAAGGGAAATCCAATCGAAAGACGGGTTTGCCCCATAAAAACAGGTAAAGTGCCCACTTGTATTTCCTGTGTGCCCTGTAATATTATGAATGGATTTGGTGGCGCTGGAACATTATCCGATGGAAAATACAATATTACCAATGAATTTGGTGGTGATCTGCATAATTATATCGGGAAAGAAGAAGCCATATCCCTCATGGAATATGTCGACAAGGTGCTGTGCCGTTTCGATGATGGTGAATCAAAGCTATATACCACGGCAAAATCCGATTTAAAAACCCAATGCTTACGTTACGATCTCCATTTACTCGATGCGAAGGTACGCCATTTTGGTACCGATCGAAATTTTGAAATTCTTAAAAAGATTGATAAATATATCGAAGAAAAAGTGGATAAAATCTTCAACACATCCGTTGAGAAGGTTTCACGGCAAGACGGTGGTTTTCTTATTACAACGAATAAAGGAGATAAGTATTTTTGTAAGGACCTCATCTTAGCTTCTGGACGTTCTGGTTCCAAATGGATTTCGGAAGTATGCAAAGAACAAGGCATTGAATTAAAAAGTAATAAAGTCGATATCGGCGTACGGGTGGAATTACCCGCCGCAGTATTTAAACATATTACCGATGATGTTTATGAATCAAAAATTGTCTATCAAACGGAAAAATACAATGATTTAGTCCGTACTTTTTGCATGAATCCCAATGGGGAAGTCGTCGCTGAAAACACCAATGGGGTAATCACCGTCAATGGTCATGCCTATTCTGATCCTAAGTTTCACACGGAAAACACGAACTTCGCCCTTCTAGTGTCCAACACCTTTACCGAGCCTTTCCGTAACTCCAATGAATACGGCGAGTCCATCGCAAAACTATCCAATATGTTGGGAGGCGGTGTTTTAATGCAACGTTTCGGTGATTTAAGAAAGGGCCGACGTTCCAGTGAACGGCGAATGAAAAAATGCTTTACAAGACCGACACTAAAGGCGACTGCTGGCGATTTATCCCTCGTCATTCCCAAACGACAATTGGATGATATTATCGAAATGATTTATCGATTGGATAAAATAGCACCGGGAACAGCCAACGAAGACACCTTGCTTTACGGTGTGGAGGTTAAGTTTTACAATTCACGAGTTGCTGTCAACGAAAATCTCATGACTTCAGTGGAAGGTCTATATTGTATTGGGGACGGTTCTGGCGTAACCCATTCCCTTTCTCAAGCATCGGCATCCGGTGTGTTAATCGCCCGTCTATTAGACGATAAATATAAAAATTAGGAAGTGATCAATTTGAACAGTGCGTTTCAAACAAGCAAAGAAGTAGAAGAACAAATTGAAGGTCTAAAAAGGACTTTACGCATATATTTTGAAGGGGAATTACAGTATTCCTATCGTCTTCAGGAACTCTCTTACCCCTTTGAAGAAGATGAAGATTTAAAGAAAATTTTAGATATATTTGACGGTGCCTATACCATGAAGGACATCTTAAATTTTGAACAAGATGTGCGAGTAACTGCCGTCAATCACGAAGAAAAACTCGCCTTTTATTACGATACGGATCAAAAATTTACCGAGGCTCGAAAAAAGACACTAGAACATTATCCGAAGGATCTCGATCTCGGTTATCCTGTGGATTTTTGGATTGAAAAATGTGATGAAATCAATGCTTCACCGATCATCGCTTTACCCAGTGCCTTAATGGATACCATGGTGGATTTTTCCATGGCAAAATCCGGTTATAATGTCATTCGGATTAAACATAAAGAATTTGATTGGACATTGGACGGTGCCATCGATGTATTACGCCGATTTATTAAAAATTCAAAAAACAAAAACTTTGTTTGGTAGACAAAAACCCGGACTCATCTCCGGGTTTTTTTAATCCATTTTTCGCCAACGCCAACCAAAAGTTTCCGATGCATTGGTGACGGTAATAAAGGCCTTGGGATCGGTGTTTTGAATGAACCGCTTCAAACGAACGTAATCCCGATTATTGACCACGGTTTGAACGACTTCTTTCTCCTTTTTCGTATATGCTCCCACCGCTCGATAAACATTGGCGGAACGGGTTAATTCTTGAATAAGAAAAGTACAGACTTCTTCTGGATGGGCCGTGTTAATGATGCAGAGCTTCGATGTATTTAAACCATCGATGGTATGATCGATGATGAGTCCATTTAAAATCACGCCCACAAGGGAATATAAGGCAATCCGTGGACCATAGGCATAGCCTGCTAGGACCGTGACGATAAAGTCGACGATTAAACAGCCTTTTCCCAATTCTAGTCCATAGTATTTATGAAAGATTTTAGCAAATATATCCGATCCTCCCGTGGAAGCATAGTTATTTAATACCATACCCACGCCACTTCCGTAGAGAAGGACGGCTGCCACCAATTGGATAAATGGATCGTCGATAAACGGTTTTTCCATGGGCACCAATTGCTCCAAAAGCCATACAAATACCGATAAACCTAGGGCAGCCATTACGGTTTTAATCCCAAAGGCTCGTCCCAGTACAAGATAACCAATAATAAACAAGACGATATTAATGAGAATCAGTAATGCTCCCGTTGACAAAGGCAAATATTTCGAAAGGACCATGGCCATTCCCGTAGCCCCACCTAAGGAAAAGTGATTCGGCAATAGAAAAAAATGAATCCCGAGACCAATCATGACGACGCCAATTATAATCATTAGGATTTCTTTTTTCTTCCCCTGTTGTATTTTTTCTTTTCTCATTTCGTTCCCCCTTCCCGATCAAATTAATTATAACACAATGATAAATAAAAACACTCGAATTTTCCATTTGAAAATTCGAGTGTTTTTAATGACGGATCCCACTTTTATTCCAAGCTATGGATATCGTCTTTTCCATCCTCATTCTCCTTCTTCGGTAAGGATTTGGTATCTTCTCCATACCATTTTCCTTGTTCCTTTACCATTTCATGATAAAGAGGATCTATTTTTAATAGTTCTTGATGATGGGCTTTCGCGATAATCTTTCCTTCTTCCATATGAATAATCTCATCGACATAGGGACACAATGCTAAACGGTGCGTGATGATCAATGAGGTTTTACCTTTTATTTTATCTAAGACCCACCTGTAAATCTTTGATTCTTGTAAAGGATCAATATTCGAGGTCGGTTCATCAAAAATAAGAAATGGTTTATTTTCCAAAGCCATTTTTGCGAGATAAAGCTTTTGCCACTCACCTCCACTTAATTCGACACCTTTAAATTCTCGGCCAAGTACTGTTTTTGGAGTAAGGGGTAAATCAAATGTTTTTATCATATTGAGCATTTGATTTTCAGAAATTCTTTCATCATTTCCCATCTGGAAAAATTCCTGAACCGTCATTTTGAAACGATGAATCTTTTGAGGCATGTAGGAAATCGGGGTAAAGGCTTCTTTCTTTCTTTGTATCACTCCCGTTTTAGGTGGATACAATCCCATAAGAAGTTTTGCAATAGTCGACTTTCCTGCACCATTCGACCCAACAATCGCATAGGATTTGTTTTTCTCCAATACGAAATCCAAAGGCCCCAAGCAAAACTCTTTGTTTTGAGGATAAGTAAAGACGACTTTACAAGATCGTAGCTCGTTCTCATCATTCTCTTCCATGGTGATGGTCTCTTTTTCATACTTAAATATCTCAAAGAGAACATCGCTTCTTGATAAATAATAACGACCTTGGCCTAATCCTTGAAATAAACTTGTTGCGCCAGATTGCATTGATTGAAATGCTAATAATGCAGCAGCAGCCATAGACACTTCAATCTTCTGATTAAAAACGAGAAGGAAGGTGAAAGCGATGGATATTAAAAGCCCAAGACTTTTTATAAACTCGCAAATTGCGTATTCAAGATAATCCTTTCGATGAAAAGATTTTAATGCTTTTATCCTCTCTTTTTCTTCTTCTTCCCAAAAACCTTGTATTATTTTTTGACTATTTGAAAGTCGAAGTTCCTTCTGATAAGGATCTTGAAACAACCAGGACCGATATACTTTTGAACGGTGAATATTTCCCTTCTGTAAACTCTTTAAGTTCGCAAAATCTTTCCCACGAATCATACGATTTATAAAAATTGGTATCGTAGACAGTAGTGCAAATATACTTAAAAGCGGATGGTAGGTGTAAAGTAATACAGTGACCGATAATAAGGTAAAAGATGATTTTAGATTGCTAACAAAATTATAATAAAGCATACAAAAATCTTCTGAAGCAATACTGTCTTTTGCATTTGTTAATCTCTCTAAAAATTCGGTTTTTTCAAACTGTAAAAGGGGAATCTCCATACATTTTTCAGCAAGTTTTTTTCTCAAAATTAGATTTGTCTTTTCAAATAAACCAGCATTTAAAGCAACTTGATTAACAGATTTTAAAATTCCATCAAAGAGATACCATAAAAACAGAAAAAATAAGCTCCGATAAAGAAGATTAAGATTTGATTTGAAGGTCACGAGATTTATAATTTTTTCTGTAAAAAAACTAAGTACTGCCGGCATTAAGCCACTCATTAAGAATGTAATTAGGACAATGGCACTACTTATTGGTACGAAACGAAAGATCTTTTTTATATAGAAAAAATATCTTTTAATCATGCTTTCCCACCTCCTGAACCCATTTCTTCTGTTCTTCAAACAATTGACAGTAGAGTCCTTGATTCGCCATTAATTCTTGATGATTGCCATCTTCAACAATCTTACCTTTATCCAAAAGAAGAATACGATCTGCCATTTTCGCGGAAACCATACGATGGGAGATCAATAAAAGCCCTCGCTTTTGTATCAAAGAGAATAAGCGATCATATTGGGCAGCTTCCGTTAAGGGGTCTGCATTTGAAAGTGGTTCGTCTAGGATTAAATAGGTATCTCTTGGAAAGATACCTCGTGCAATTGCAAGTCTTTGCCATTGACCTCTGGATAAATCAATCCCACTTTCTTCCGTCTTTCCTAAGTATGTATCTTTTTTATCTTGTAGATTTTTTAGGGAAGCATAGGCTAAGGCTTCATCGATTCTGTTGTCATCGTAACGATGCTCGTAATCATAAAGAGCGACATTTTCACGAATCGTTCTCTCAAAGCAAGCAAAATCCTGAAGTACTGTACTAAAGATCTTAGCTAACTCCTTTTTTGAATAGGCATTAATATCTTTACCAAAGACCATGATCTGCCCCTGATCCGCTTGATAAAGCCCTAAAAGAAGCTTAATAAATGTCGTTTTCCCAGCACCATTTAAGCCAACTAAAGCGATTTTTTCATCGTTCTCAATTTTAACATTCAGATGATCGATTATCCGCACATCTGTTCCAGGATAAGTAAAACAAACTCCTCGCATTTCAATAAAAGGTTTTGTTTTATCCTTTTTTCCTTGTGTAAACTTTTCTTCATCAAGATTTAGCCAGTATTCATACTCTCTGATGTAAAAACTATTTCTTGCCAAATTTGACATTTGAAAGGAAATCTCTTCTGTAATTTGGAGTACAACTAAAAGTGAAGCTACAAGACTTGTAAATAATCCAATGCTAATATCATTCGCCATAGTGCCAAGTGCCAGATAGAAAAAAGATGATAAAAACCAAAACAAAGTTATGACTCGACTAAGTACAGCATATCTTTGTGCTTTCACCGTTGTTTCGATCCGTTCTTTTGACAAAAGTTCTGTAATTTCTACGAGTTTCTCTCGGAAAAGAGAAAGTCCTCCTATCATTCTCAGATATGATAATGTATAACGGTCCATAATCTTAGATTCTAAATCATTAAATCGACGTTCTTTCTCACTTTGTTTTTGGAACATTCGATTCATTAAGTCCATTGCTTTAAAATCAAAAAACACAATAATAAATAAAGTGAAGATATAGAATACTATTAAAACGGGTCCCGCTTTTAAAAACAGCCATAAAATACCGACAATTTGTAAAAAATCACCGAGTAAAGACAATGTGTTTTCAACCACCGTTACCATCTCTTCTTCTCCCGCTTGTAAGGCTAAGTGAAGATGATCTAAATCATCCGAGGATTCCATATGTTCGTATGAAATAACTTGATTTTTTTCAATCAATTCTTTTTGAAAAGAGAACGCCGTATCTAATTCTAAAAATAAGCTCGTTTTTCTCCTAAAATACCCTAGAAGAATGGCTAGGATATGAATCAGTCCGTAAATAATAAAAAGAAGATATGGAAATTTTAATAGTGTTAATCGGTCAATCATTTTCGATAGTAAATACAATTCCAAAGGTAATATGATGCTCAAAAGAAAAGAGAGCATTGTGATCGTCATTAAGCGCCCCTGATAAAGATTCGATATTTTTAAAAATGTATCTTTTAATTGTTGGTACATGGTAAATTTTTTCCTTTTCTATAAATTCCCGAACCAATTTCTTCTGCATGATAAATTAAATCCATCAAATGATCAATTGAACGGTTAAAAATGTCTTTTGGGCAAGAAGTTTTTTTATTTTGATTAATTTTATCATAATAGCAACCTCCATTACAAATACTATAATAATGACAATTCTGGCAAAAAGCCTCTTTTTGACTACCTTTTTTACATATTAATTGACTCAAACTATTGTTTAAATCATCATAAAGGCTTTCTCCATTTGTGATAATAAATTCTTTATTACCTAGACCACTGATACAATTATAAATGGTACCAGAAGGCCCTAATACAAATTCCTTTTTATTATCTTTAATACATGAAGAGGCTGGAAGAATTCGATTTACTGGTATTCCTTGATCAAAAACCTTTTTAAATACCTTGTAAAACTTATCGATTTGATCAGAACGATATAATGAATTCTCCTCTGTATATTTACATCCACCGTAAGGATCACATTCGTTACCTAAATTAAAAATTATTTTTGGATTTTCACAAAATATATAATCACTATATTTTTCTTTCATATCATGATAATATACATTATTATCTATCCGTTCATTTTTATATCTGATAAAATTTTCATCGATAGTCTTTTCTCGTTTCGGTGTAACGCATATCATATCATTCGATGAATTAAAATATAATACATTGCGGTCAATAATTTATCCATATGTCATATTAAAAAAATTAGTATCCATTTCTCCCCTAGTAAAATACTGATTTATTATCTTTGCCTTTGCTCCAAACATCCTGAAAGTATAACGATTTCATTTTCAAAAAACTTTGTAAATCTTGAGCGCATTTATCACACCTCCAATCTGCAATATATTAGAATATGATTTCTATGTCCTAATATATTAATTATATTTTAACATGTTATGGTTTATTTTGTAACTTTTCCAAGATATTATACTATGATTAATAAGATTAATAGGTAAAATGAATCCACATCTTTGTGAAAATATAATCTATTCATTCGCCATGTTCATCGTACTCCCTCGCTAGAAAGCTTCGTATTCACAATAATATACTAAAATAAAACACTCGAATTTCCAAATTGAAAATTCGAGTGTTTTTTTACCCATGAATTAAATTTTCACAAGCTTTACGAAACACCGCTTTACTTTCTTCTCCATAGATCCGATGAATTTCTTCATCTCCTTTGAAGAATACCGTACAGGGAAAGGGTGTTGCTCGATATTTTTGTATAATCGGATCTTCTTTAAAATCCAATATATTTTCTAAACGATATTTATAAAAATCAATTTCGCCATCATAGGCAATGGTTAGATCATCCATAATGGGTTCTATCGTTTTACATGGACAGCAACCGTCAATATAGAAAAAGATAATCTTATACCCATCCCTTTTCATGATTTTATCGAAATCTTTCTTTTTTATTCGCATCATTTTGCCCATAGGAGCACCTGACTTTCTAGGAATTCTTTTCTATTTTCCAAATTTCTTCTGCATATTCTTTAATGGTTCGATCGGAAGAAAATTTTCCACTACCGGCAATATTTGCCAAACATTTTTGCGCCCAAGAGCGTCGATCTTTATAGGCCTTGTCGACTTCTTCTTGTGCCGCTTTATAGGCATGGAAATCTTTTAACACGAAATATTCATCGGCTTTTTGTCCAAATTGGGGATCGATCAAAGAGTTATAGATATCTAGGAACATATAGGATCCCGCATCGGAAATTCGATCAGATAATAGCGTATCGACGACACGTTTAATATCTTCATTGCAATGATAATATTCCTTTGGATTATATTGATCGTAGATCCCATGGAGTTCATCCACAGTGGAACCAAATCGGAAGTTGTTTTCTTCGCCGGCTTGTTCAAATATTTCGATATTCGCACCGTCTAATGTACCAATTGTCGGTGCGCCATTTAACATAAATTTCATATTTCCAGTACCGGAGGCCTCTTTTCCTGCTGTAGAGATTTGCTCCGATAGATCGGCGGCAGGATAAATTTTCTCACCGTAAGTGACTCGGAAGTTTTCAACAAAGACGACTTGAATCTTTTTCGATACTACAGGATCTTCATTGACTAAACGGCCAACTTCATTGATGAATTTAATGATGGCTTTCGCTCGAAAGTATCCAGGAGCAGCCTTTGCTCCAAAGATAAAGGTTCTTTTGTGAATATCTAAATCGGGATTCTCTTTTATTCGATAATAAAGATCTAAGATGTGAAAGGCATTGAGTAATTGTCTTTTGTATTCATGGAGTCGTTTTACTTGAATATCGTAAATCGAATCGGGATCAATTTCCACGCCTTCTTCTTTTAGGATATAATCTCTTAATTTTTCTTTGTTTCGGTGCTTAATTTCCATGAGACGATTTAAGACTTGATCATCCTCAATGAATTCCATGAGTTTTTCCAACTCCGTCAAATCATTTTTCCATTGATCCCCGATAAGCTCGGTGATGAATTCGCTTAGTTCTGGATTGGAATACATGAGCCAACGCCGGGGTGAAATCCCATTGGTTTTATTGACGAATTTTTCAGGATATAAATCGTACCAAGGTTTCAATTCCTTGTTCTTTAGAATTTCCGTGTGAATTTGTGCAACGCCATTGACTTTCGTCCCAATGTATAACGCAATATTTGCCATACGAACTTGGCCATTGGCAATGATTCTAATTTCCTCTATTTTCTCTGCCGAATAGTACAGATTGTTTAGATATTCAACGAATCGACGGTCGATTTCTTTGATGATTTCCAAGGCCCTGGGATTGGCTTCTTCCACAATATGGAGGGGCCATTTTTCCAAGGCTTCTTGTAATATGGTGTGATTGGTAAAGGCAAAGCATCGATTCACAATATGACAGGCATCTTCCCAGCTCAAGTTTTTTTCATCGATGAGAATCCGTAACAATTCGATGACCGCCATGACCGGATGGGTGTCATTTAATTGAATAATATGGTATTTTGGGAAATTCGAAAAGGATTTGTCCTCGGGGAAATTTCGCTCATACATTTGTACCATATCTTTAATGGATGCGGAACAAAAGAAGTATTGTTGTTTTAACCGTAGGATTTTCCCTTGATCTTGGATATCATTGGGATAAAGAACCCTTGTAATATCTTCTGCTCGATTTTTTTCCGCGACGGCTTCATTGAATTGGAAATTATTGAACTTTTGGAAATCAAAGGCCTCAATGGGCTCGGCTTTCCATAATCGTAATTTATTAATATAGCCATTATGATATCCGATGACGGGATAATCATAGGGTATGGCGACGACGGATTGGTTTTTAAAATGGATGATTTGACTGTCGGATTCGATTCGATTGAACCAAGGATCCATTTCGTCGGTCCAGTCATCCCCTTTTTCCGTTTGGAATCCATTTTCAAAGCCTTGTTTAAAAAGTCCTTGTGTGTATAGAACACCGTAACCCATCATGGGTAATTCCAAGGAGGCACCTGAGTCCATAAAACAAGCGGCTAATCGACCTAGTCCACCATTTCCCAATGCTGCATCCTCTTCTTGCTCTTCCATTCGATTGAGATTTATGCCCAATTCTTCCAATGCGCCTACAACTTCTTCGGTAATGCCAAAGTTCAATAGATTATTCCCTAGAGAACGGCCAATGAGAAATTCTGCACTAAAATAATAGGCTTTTCTGTCGTATTTCGCATTTTCCGATGTTTCTTTCCAGGAATCTTTTAAGCGATTCATTACGGTATGGGAAACGGCATGATATTTCTCATTATCATTGGCTTCTTCCACTGTTTTTCCATAATGATAGAGCAACCAATCACGGATTTGTTGCTTAAAATTTTCTTTATTCAAATTGATATTACTCCCCTCTATTTACGTCTTTCGTTTGTAACGATGTTTTACTATTATACCGAAGATCCGAGAAAATGTCTATTTTTTTAGTCGCCTTACTTTCTATCATCATTGAGGTAAATTGCCAATCGACTTTCCTTGTAGTATTATAGAATAGACAGAAATTTAAGAAAGAGTGATTTTTTGAAAAATATATTTGTATTATATGGTGGGCCCTCGGTGGAACACGAAGTTTCCATTACATCAGCCGCAAAAGTGATCGGTGCTTTAGACCGTAATAAATATCGCGTCTTTCCATTCTACATCGATAAAGAAGGATGTTTCCATCAACAAGAAGATGGTCGCACAGAAGAGGAATTAACCCGTACAAGAGACAGGGATCGATGGCTTTCCATCGCTGATTTTTTATCGACGGCGGAATTAAAAAACGGAATTATCTTTCCCGTTATGCATGGCACCTATGGAGAAGACGGTTCTTTCCAAGGTTTTCTAGAAGTTTTGGATCGCCCCTATACCGGAGATAATGTTTTATCCTCGGCCCTTTGTATGGATAAGGGCATGTGTTCGGATATTTTTAAAGCCCACGGTATTCCCCAAGCGAATTACGTCATTTTTCAAAAAGAAAATCCTCCTTCTACGGATGATGTGTTGCGTCAAATTCCCCTACCTCTTTATGTAAAGCCTTGTAATGGGGGTTCCTCCGTTGGCGTCCATTTTGTGACGAAAATCGAGGATTTAAAAAATGCTTTAACGGATGCTTTTTCCTATGATCGACGAATCATTGTCGAGGAAGCCATTGAAGGGGAAGAATTACAAATTGGTGTTTTGGGAAATGATCAGCCTTTGGCGAGTCGCCCAGGTGTCTACGGCGTGCCGGAAGAATATGATTTCTTCGATTATGATGCAAAGTACAATGATGATAATACAAAATTGCTTTTACCTTTCCCTATGGAGAAAGAAAAAGAACAGGAGGCGCGGGCCCTTGCCGAACGAGCCTATGAAGTGACCGGTTGTTGTGGTTATGCCCGTATCGATATCTTTCTACGAAAAGATGATCAAAAGCTCATCGTCAACGAAATTAACACTTCACCCGGTATGACCTCCCATTCCATGTTTCCAAAACTATGGACCGTTACCGAGGAAAACAAAAATCTAACATATCCTCAAGTCCTTGATCGAATCATTGAACTGGCAGAAGAAAATTATGAGCGTAAAAAAGAACGTATCGTTTCAAAGGAAGATTTATGATTACATTAAATGTAGAAACACTAAAGAAAATTGTAAATGGCAGACCCCACGGTATCGCCTCGACTTCTTTCCAAGGAATTAGTACCGATACTCGAAGCATTAAAGAGGGAAATCTATTTATCCCTTTAAAAGGGGATAATTTTGACGGCCATGATTATATTGAAGAAGCCATAGATAAAGGGGCTGCTTTTGCCCTATCGGAGAAAGAAATGGGTGATCTACCGGTACTTCTTGTGGAAAACAGCAAAGAAGCACTGTTTCAAATCGCCGCTTATCATCGCAATCAATCGGACGCGACAGTTATTGCCATCACCGGTTCCAACGGTAAGACGACGACGAAGGATTTAATTGCCTCTATCCTTTCTCCATCCTTTACCGTACAAAAAACACCGGAAAATCTCAATAATGAAATTGGCCTTTCCAAAACCATATTAGATTTAGAAAGGGATACCGAGTATCTTGTCCTAGAAATGGGCATGGAGGATTTCGGTGAGATTTCTCTATTGACCCATATTGCTAAACCTGATATCGCAATTATCACCAATATTGGCGATTGTCATTTGAAAAAATTGAAAACTAAGGAAAATATCGCTAAGGCGAAATTAGAAATCCTTGAAGGTTTACAAGATGATGGCGTTTTCATCTATAATCATGATGATGAGGTGTTACGAACAGCGGTGCAAAATCGGAAAATTGAGAAAAACACGATATCTTTTGGTACCGATGAAAACTCAACTTTTCAAATTGAGCCGGTTAAATACGATGAAACGGGATCGACTTTTAATTTTGCCGGACATCTTTTTACCATCCCCCTATTGGGTGCCCATCAAATGTACAATGGAGCAGTCGCCATTTTAATCGCCCAAATGCAGGGGATGGAGTACAGCGATATTGCAAAGGGCTTAACCAATATTCAAATAACAGGAATGAGACATCAACTCTTCCATAAAAAAAATCTTTATATCCTCGACGATTCCTATAAATCCAATCCCCAATCCCTTATTTCTTGTCTAAATACCGTCAATGCCTTAAAGGGATTTGACCGCAAAATAGCCGTCATTGGTGATATGCTCGATCTCGGAGACCAAGAGGTATCGATACACGAATCCATGGGCCGACGATTGGATCCCGAGCAATTGGACGATATTGTGACTATTGGTCAATTGAGTTTTCATATCCATGAACAATTGAAAGCCAATTTCCCCGATGAACGACTTTATCATTTTGAAACAAAGGAACAAGCTTTAGCGACTATTGAAGGATTAATCCAAGGGAAAACACTCGTTATGGTTAAAGGCTCCAGGGCTTTAGCCTTAGACGAATTGGTCCATCAACTGTTGGAGGATTGGCCGAAAGATTAAAACCGAGACGAAAGTCTCGGTTTTTTTTCCTTAAATCCATAATCAAATGGTCATAAAAAAAGGACGGTTACCGTCCTTTTTTTAAAGATCTTCTTTTATCGTTTTTCCCTTTTCATTTTGGGATACCTTTGTAATTTTCTTTACAAAAGGTACATCATTTTCCTTATCACATTCAACAAGATAATACACTTTATCGGTATTTTTGTTTTCTTTGTATGCTTTTCTCATGATTTTAAATAACGAATAAGGATGTTCTGGTTCCTTTAAAGTGATCATCCCTTTATCTTCTTGTAAAATGGCTTTGTAAATTAAATCTTCAAAATCAATTCCGTCAATTCCTGGAATGAGTAGATAGTCGCCTTCTTTACTTAAATCCTCTTCCCCTTTTACTTGAACTGCACTGTGGGCTCTCGAAGCAACCATCATTAAAGTCGCCATGAAAGGACGGATTCCCGCAGAACGGTGTCCTGCTGCAATAACAGAGTCCTTGTTCTCAATGGCTTCGGATATGATCTTTGCTTCTTCCTCGGTCATAAATTCTTGATCGACAAACTTTTTCATCATTGGATTCATCATAAAACCTCCTGGATTATATTCTCGTCTTCATTATATCACGAATTTACACAAAAAATAAGTTGGTCAGCGGACAAAAGAAAAATTCCCAGATCTTCCTTTTCTTTATAACTGAAATAGGGCACCGGCAATCCCGCCCAATATAATGATGAATATGGGATGGACTTTCGGCTTGAGCCATAAAATCAAGAGAAATAACAATAATAAGATCAAAGATGGAATTTGAATGGTTTGGGGAAAAAAACTCATTTGAAAGACCGGCGCCATGGCTCCTAAAATTAAACCTGCAGTACAGGGCCGAATACCTTGGAATGCTGTTTCTACTATTTTTTGTTCTCGATATTGATCGTAAAATTTACTGATGATAATCGTAATGATCACCGATGGCAAGACCAATGACAATGTTGCCAATAAAGAACCAAGAACTCCATAGGCTTTATAACCGGAAAATGTCGCCATATTGACGCCAATGGCACCTGGTGTAGATTCTGAGATCGCAATCATGTCCAGTAATTCTTCTTGGGTAAACCAGGGATATTTCATCGCCATCTGTTGAAGAAAAGGAAGGGTCGCCAAACCTCCACCGATGGCAAATAAACCGGCTTTAAAAAATTCAACGATCATATTTCCCATGATGATCATCCTTTCTAAATTGGTAAACGATGTAAATAATGGCTGAAAGTACAACGGGAATAATCGGGGTAATCTTCCATAAAGCGATGGCGATCGTCGTTAATAGAAAGATAAGAAAACCTAGTATATCACGGATTCCCGTTTTGGCCATGCGATAAACCGTCATCATCACCAAAGCACAGACGGCAATTCGAATTCCTTGAAAAATATGATCGATGGATTCATTGTTCCGTATCCCTTTTAAAAGACTTGCAATCCCAATAATGATCAAAATGGATGGTGTGATTAGACCTAAGATGGCGGCAATTGCCCCTGGTATCTCTTTTTGTTTATATCCAATAAATACCGCCGTATTAACGGCGATAATTCCAGGTGTCGATTGTCCAATGGCGTAGTAGTCCATTAAATCTTCTTCTGTCGCCCATTTTTTTCGATCGACAATTTCCCGTTGTAATAAAGGGAGCATGGCATATCCACCACCAAAGGTAAATGCTCCCATTTTTGCAAATACAATAAATAATTCCCACATAATATCTCCTAAAAAGGGAATACCACCAATGTGTTATTCCCTAAGATTCTATTCATTAAAACGTTCCATATTAATCATTTTTGATTGTCTAGACAAAATCACCGTACAAGTCGCATCTCCTGTAACATTGACCGCCGTTCTTGCCATATCCAATAATCGGTCAATTCCCATGATCATGGCAATTCCCTCCACAGGTAATCCAACGGAATTAAAGACCATGGATAATGTAATCAGTCCAACGGAAGGTATTCCTGCTGTACCAACGGATGCCAAAGTCGCTGCAATAATCACCGTTAAATAATCATTGAAACCTAGAGAAATCCCGTAGGCGTGGGCGACAAAGATGACGGCAACTCCTTGCATTATCGCCGTTCCGTCCATATTTACCGTTGCTCCCAAGGGAATGGTGAAGGAAGATATTCTTTTATCAACACCCATATCTTCTAAATTTTTAATACTCAATGGTACCGTTGCACTTGAGGATGCCGTTGAAAAGGCAAAGCTCATAACCGGTAACATTTTTCGAATGAATTTCAACGGATTGACCCGGCCTAATACCGCCAGCAAAATCATATAGACGATAAAAAGCTGAACGATGAGGGCTAAGATAACTGTACCCATATAGGTCAGCATGGATAATATGGCATCAAATCCCAATTGGGAAAATGTCTTGGCCACAAGGGCAAAAACACCAATCGGAGCAAATTTCATGACGCCCATGGTCATCTTCATCATTGCATCGTTAAATTCAGTAAATAAATTAGCTAAATAGCTTGCATTGCTTCCCATATTTGCCAAGACAAGGCCCAATACAATGGCAAAAAAGATGATCTGAAGCATATTCCCCTCTGCCATTCCTCCAACGGGATTCGTCGGGATAATATTGAGTAAAGTTTCCACCATGGACACATCGGCATTTTCAATCGCTGCTGCGTCAAAACTCTGGGAATCAGCGACAGATAGATCCATGCCAAGGCCGGGTTTAATTAATACGGCTAAAGTAATGGCAATGGCAATGGCTAATGCCGTTGTTAGCAAATAAAACAATACGGTTCGTATTCCGATGGAGCCAAGTTTTTTCGTATCTCCCATACTCATGGAACCGGACACCAATGAGGCAAATACTAAAGGTACAACTAACATCTGCATGGCTCGAATAAAACCTGTCCCTAAAATGTGGAAAACTCCGTCAATGACAATATCATCTCGCCAATGGGAAGGTCCCAAGGTATTTAATATAATACCAAGGATGGCTCCTGAAATTAAACCGATAAAGATTAATTTCGTTAGATTTAAATCTTTCCTATTCTTTTTTATTTTTTTATCCATGATTCACCAATCCTTCATTTTTAATATAGCCCTTTAAGGCCTTTTCCCAAGATGGGAAATCATAAAGACCGGATATACGTAGAATATAATTATCAAGGACCGTGTAATCTGGCCGATAAATGGACCGTTCGTCTTTTTCCACCATTTCAACTTTTCCACGGACATTGGCTAATTCTAATATCTTTTCCGCCCATTCCTTCCGGCTAGCCTTCCCTTGGCAAGATGCGTGAAATGTTCCATAATCATAACTTTCGATAATTTGACTAATGAATTGAGCAAGCTCATAGACAGAAGTAGGAGATGCCGTTTTGTTCTTTGGCATATAAATCGTCTCGCCTTTTTTTGCCTGTTCAATGATCTCTTCTACCCTTCGATTTATTGGGGAATATAGCCAAGACGTTCTGATAATGAAATGCTTGTGGCAAAATCCGCGAACAAAATCTTCACCGAACTTCTTCGATTTACCGTAAATGGTCTGGGGATCAACCATATCATATTCCCGATATGGAGTATTGGCAAAACCATTAAAAACATCATCGGTTGAAAGATGGACAAGTTTTGCATTGACGGTTTGTGAAGCGATGGCCACATTGCGAGCGCCTAATCCATTGACGGCATAGGCCCTATCTGGATCCTTTTCACAGGCGACAGGATCGGTAAAACCTGCACAGTTGATTATGGCAAAGGGCCGGAGTCTTTCGGCAAATAAAGTGACCTCCTCTGAATCAGTTACATCGACTTCTTCTTTATCAGTCAATAAGAGCTCAATATCCATTGGATCGAAATAATATTGTAATGCATTACCAACTCGTCCATTGGCACCGCAAACCCAAATTCTTCTCAAATTAAACACTCCTTTCTCTTAATATAATAATATTATATAGTATTGTAGTGCTTTAATCAAATAGCAATGTGTGAAGTTATTATGTTAAAAGAACTTAATATCTGACAAGTATCAATCGATCGTTAAAAGATTTTTGAAAATTTCAGGCCTTTTTTCTTTTTTATGATATACTGAAAAAAGGATGTTTTTTTACATCTTATCAATTGAAATCATCGCCGAAGGGCATATGGATAAAAGGAGGAATTATGAAATTAATTTCATGGAATGTCAATGGCATTCGCGCTTGTTACAATAAAGGTTTTGAAGATAGTTTTAAAAAATTAGACGCCGATGTGTTTTCGGTGCAAGAAATTAAGATGAAACCCGATCAAAAAGATATTAATATGGAAGGTTATTATCTCTATATTAATTCCGCGGAAAAACCCGGTTATTCCGGTACGGCAACCTGGACAAAGGAAGAACCCCTTTCTGTTCAATACGGCATTGGAATTGAAAAACACGATCAAGAGGGTCGAGTCATCACTTTGGAATTTGAAAATTTTTACCATGTGAATTGTTATACCCCAAATTCCCAAAGAAAATTAGCCCGTTTAGATTATCGCATGGAATGGGAAGATGATTTTCGAGAATATTTAAAAAGTTTAGACCAGAAAAAACCCGTCATCCTCTGTGGTGATTTAAATGTTGCCCACAAGGAAATTGATCTAAAAAATCCATCGTCCAACCGTAAGAACGCCGGTTTTTCCGATGAAGAGCGGGCACAAATGACTAATTTATTAGATGCAGGATTTACCGATACTTTCCGTTTCTTCTATCCGGATAAAGAGGAAGAATATTCCTGGTGGTCCTATATTACAAGGGCAAGGGATCGAAATGCCGGCTGGAGAATTGACTATTTCGTCACATCAAAACGACTAAATGATGCACTGATCGACGCAAAAATACATCAAGATATTTTCGGCTCCGATCACTGTCCAGTGGAATTAGAATTGGATCCATCGGCTTTATCATAAAATCAAAGGAGAATGATTATGGATTTAACACATTATCGATTAATCCGTTCCGAAGATCTTTCGGATATCCGTTCCAAAGGTCATCTTTTGGAACATGAAAGTGGCGCCCGAATCGTCGCCATAAAAAATGATGACGATAATAAGGCCTTTTACATCGGCTTTCGAACACCGGTACATGATTCCACCGGCGTTCCCCATATTTTAGAACATTCCGTATTAAATGGCTCAAAGAAATATCCATTAAAGGAGCCTTTTATGGAATTAATCAAAGGTAGCTTAAATACATTTTTAAACGCCATGACTTATCCCGATAAAACCGTATATCCTGTGGCAAGTCGCAATGATAAGGATTTTTATCATTTAATGGATGTCTATTTAGATGCGGTTTTATATCCCCTTATTTATCGGCGAAAAGAAGTGTTTTTACAAGAAGGATGGCATTATGAGATTTTTAATCGCGACGAGCCCCTTCGTTATAAAGGCGTTGTATATAATGAAATGCGGGGAGCTTATTCCGATCCCCATGAAGTCGTGTATCAGGAATTTACGAAAAACATCTTTCCAGATACTGGCTACGCCTATAGTTCAGGTGGAGATCCCTATATTATTCCAGAATTAACTTATGATGATTTTTTAGATTTTCATCAAAAGTACTACCATCCTTCCAATAGTTATATTTATATTTATGGCGATGGTAATTTAGAGGAGGAACTTCGCCATATCCATCATTTTCTAAAGGATTTTAAAAGAAGTTCCGTCGATTCTATGCCAAAACTTCAAGGAGAATTTGAAAAAATGCGCCGAGTTAAAGCCAATTACTCCCTTTCCACCGATGATGATCCAAAGGGAAAGGATTATTTGCTCTATGGCGTAAAATTAGGCGAGAAAAAGAATCTCAAGGAGAAAATGATCCGGGATATCCTCTCCCATGTCCTCTTCGCCTCCGATGCCTCACCGATTAAAAAACGATTATTAGAGGCGGGAATTGGCGAGGATTCTGGAGCTTTCAATGGAGATGGTAGAGAACTAACTTTAGGATTTCTCGTTAAAAATACAGAAGCCTCCAATGGGGAAAAGTTTTTTCAATTGTTGGAAGAAGAATTAAAGATCCTTGTGGAAAATGGATTAAATAAAGAGGAATTATTGGCCGCCATTGAACAAATGGAGTTTTCCTTTAAGGAAACCGGTGGTTTTCCCGTCCCTGGCTTAATCCACGGCCTATCCCTATTGGATAGCTGGATTTACGATGATGATCCCTTCATTGGTGTCCGTTATCAAGATCAAATTGATGAGTTAAAAGAATTGGTCGGCCAATCCTATTTTGAAGAATTTATTCAAGAAAGAGTTTTAAATAATCCAACAAAAATTCTTTTGGAATTACATGCAACACCGGGTTTAACTGCAAAAAAAGATGAGGCCATGAAAAAAAAGCTGGAAGAATACAAAAAGTCGATTTCCCTCAATGAATTAGATCAGTTGATTTCGATGAATGAGAAATTAAAAGAGTATCAAAACCGGGAAGATACCGAAGAGGTCAAGGAATGTATTCCCCGATTAACCCTTGAGGATATTAAGCCGTCCATCGATAAGATTCCCCGGGTCGAGGAGGATTGCGACGGGGTAAAAACTTTATTCCACGATTTATTTACAGGAAAAATCCTTTATTTGGATATGGCTTTTGATTTATCCGTCATTGAACAAGATGAAATCCCCTACGCCACTTTATTGTCAGATTTAATGGGTCTAATGGACACAAAAAATTACGATTATGAAGATTTAATTACAAGGGCTCACTTGGTAACTGGAGGCATTAGTATTTTCCCCGAAATCATCATCAATGGAAGGGATCCTCAAAAATATCATGAACGGATGATCTTAAAAACAAAGATCAATAAAGATCATTACCGGGATGCCTTTAGCCTGTTGAGCGAATTCTTTACCACTTCTTTTAAAGATAAAAAAAGAATTAAAGAGCTACTTCAACGGTGGCGTTTATCCCAAGCCGAGGATATTTCCAATAGTGGCCATTCCTATGGTAGTTTACGGGCGTCTTCCTTCTTTAGCGAAACCATGAGATATAAAGACGAATTAGGTGGTATTTCCTATTTGGATTTTCTCAACGAACAATTCGATCATTTCGATGAAAATATCGAAATAATGGTGGAAAAATTAGAAAATGTTTTTGAAAAAGTCTTCACCAAAAACAATCTCGTCATTAGTATTACCACAGATAAAGAAGAATGGCCGATGATTAAGGAGAATTTAAAGGATTTTTTAAATTCATTTTCCGATAAAGTCTATCCGGCGATTACGAAGAAGTGGGAGAAGAAAGAAAAGAAAGAGGGCATCAAGGCTTCTACTGGCGTAAATTACGTCTGTATGTCTGAAGATTTGACGAAATTTTCCTTCCGATATCAAGGAAGCATGGAAGTTGTTTCGTCCTATATTTCCAATGAATTCCTCTATCAAAGGATTCGGGCCCAAGGTGGCGCCTATGGTCAAGGTTTTCGCATTACAAAAACAGGACGAGGGGAGTTTTTGTCCTATCGAGATCCCAATTTAACACAAACCCTTAAGGTTTATCAAGAAGTGGGCGAGTTCTTACAACATCTTGAACTTGATGGAAAAGAATTAGTAAAACACATTATCGGGACGGTCAATCGCTTTGACCCACCCCTTACTCCCCGGGCTAAGGGAAGCCGTGATTTATACCACTATATTGCCGGTAGAAAACACGAAGAAATCGAAGCCCATTATCGGGAAGCCTTGGCAACGAAATTGTCGGATTTCCATAAAATCGGTGAATTATTACAACAAGTTCAGCAAGAATATATATGCGTCATCGGTAGTGCGGAATCCATTGATGAAAACAAAGAACTCTTTACGGATCTTCGTAAATTATAGGAAAACGGCTATGGGGCCGTTTTCTTTATATTGGTCATAAAGAGCCTTTTTTTCTCAATATTTAGGGGAGGTGATGGTGTGAAAATACTACTGGATCCAGGCCATGGTCCTGGAAAAAAAGACAATCGAGGTTCACTAATTGGTAATGAAGGGGATAATAATTACGCTTTTTCCGTGGAGTTAAAAAAAGAATTGGAAAAATACGGTTTTCAAGTCGGCACGACGAGATTACAAAATAGGGAAAATCCTTCCTTAAAAGAACGGGGTCATATGGCAAAGAATTATGATTTATTCATTAGTCTCCACTCCAATGCTGGGCCACCATCGGCCCGGGGAATGGAGATCTATGGCGATATTAACAACAACAATCCTTCCTTAATGAGGGCCCTCATCGATGGCACTTGCCGTGAAATGGGTATTGTAAATCGTGGCATAAGGTATCGAACCAGGAAAGATGGTCGTTTTCATATCCAAGACCACAGCCCCGGTGGATCCAATTACTACGGCGTTCTCTATCACAATCGGGCAAAAGTTGCCATGCTCGTGGAATTTGTATTCCATAGCAATTGGGAGGATTGCCAAATATATGTTCATCGACGAAGTCAATTAGCAAAGGTTTTTGCTAAAATCCTAGCTGATTATTATAATAAGAAAGAGAAGTATATAATTTCCTGTTATATCACAGGCTATGAAAAAGCCCAGGAATATTCAAAAAAACTAGAATGTCCCCTTCTTCCCCATGATTATTACAATTATACAAAGGGAAGTTGGAAAGAGTTTAAGGATAAAAATTATAAAATCATTGCCATAGGCGGTGTCCGATCCAATCACTCTTCCTATTGCGATGAATTTATCCCGGGTAAATAGGTGAGCATCATGGATAATAAATGGAAGAAATTTTTAGAAGAATTACCTTCTAGTCCCGGTGTTTATGAGTTTTATTCCAAGGAGAATCATTTGATCTATATTGGAAAAAGTAAAAATCTACGATCTCGAGTTCGTTCTTATTTTAATCCTTCCCAAAATTGGAAAAAAGCAAAACGTATGATTGACCATATCCACCGTATAAAAATAACCCCAACACATACCCATTTGGAAGCCCAATTACTGGAGCTTCATCGGATCTTTTACAAGAAGCCCCTTTTTAATCATCAAATGAAAAATGATCGGAGACTTTCCTATTTAAACTTTGATGATGAACGATTGGTAATTACTACGTCAAAAGTCCCGGGAAAGCACCATATCGGTCCAATTACCACTTCTAGTAGGCTTTATGCTTTATTAGAAAATTTAGATAAAATCCAGCCAATTCGCAAAGATTATCAATTTGATTATCATGTGATCGGGGAGGGAATGGATAAAAATGAACGGATCCTTTCTTATGATCACTTAAAACAGATCTTAACGGATCCAGAGGAATTAACCCTTTTTCGCTTCACTTTAAAAGAAAAAATGAATCAGGCTTCCCGTGAATTAAATTTCGAGAAAGCCATTTTTTATCGCGATTTAAATACTCAATTACAAACTGTTCATAATTTTTTAATCCAAAGGGAGCTTTTCGCCAAAAAGGATTATGTCTTTTGCTATCCCCATAAAATCATTTGGATTCACAAAGGCATAATGATGCACGGCATCCCCTATAAAAAGGATGTGCCTTTTGAGCATCAAATAGAGTCCCTTTGTTGTTTAACACCAATTGAGGTAAAGGAAAAGATTTACAAATACCACCGTGATATTGTTTATCGTGAATTCGTAAATCTAAAGGACTCTTGTATAATTCCACTCAATAAGCAATAAAAACTGCCTTCGGGCAGTTTTTTATTTTTCCAAATACTCCATGGCTTCGAGAATAATACCATCGGGATCTTTGAAATAAATCGCTTTACTTTTTCCAAAGCCATTTTTTGTAAAATCAAAATCCTGGGGAAGGGAAAAGGTCATGATTCCTTGTTCTTCCAAATGGCGATGAAATGCCGTAATATCATCGACGGCAAAACATATCTCTGAAATGGAGGTTTGGAACAAATCACATTTTCTATGTTGAATTTCTCGATTCTCAAACATTAGTAATTCCACCGATGGTGAAATCTTCTTTGGATCTCCATTTAAATAGGCCACATGGACTTTTATATTTTCCTCCTTGAAAAGGGCATCGGTTTCTGGGCCTTCCATAATCAATCGCCCTTCGTATTCTAAGCCTAAGATATCCCGATAAAACTCAATGGAACGGTCAATATCAGAGACTGTGATTCCCACATGAACAATTTCTTTTAACATTTTTCCGACTTCCTTTCCCAATAAAATGTAATATAACTTCCCACATCACAATATCCTAGGGCGTCATAGACATATTTTCCAAGTTCCGATGCTTGTAATATGACTTTTTTCGCGTGATGATCCAATGCATAATTTGTCATCGTCGCGACAAGATCTTTCGCGAGGCCTTTTCCTCGATGGTCGGGATGGGTCCCAATATAATAAAGTCCCCAATAATCCGTTTTCGGATCTTGAGATAGGAATCCACTGGAGAGTACTTCTCCGGTATTTTCATCACGAATCAAAGCTAATTCTCCCTGATGAAGGATTTGTATTAATTTTTTCGATGTTTTTTCAGATAATTCAAAAGAAAGTCCAAGGACAACGGCGACTTCATCGATGATTTCATCATTGATTTCTGGAAATTCGACGGAGTATTTTATATCGCGGTGAATTTTCTCCCCTCGTTCCATGGCCGGTCCACCGTTTTCATCTTTGATATAAAATCCTCGATTATACAATTCTTCCCGGTATTTTTCTTTTTGATCCATCGCCATACGAATGCGCCAATTTTTACGAGAATCTTTTTTCCAGATATCCAAGGCCCCATCGACAATGGATAGTCCATCAACGGTATTTGGTCCTAAAATTATCCCTCGCAAATGGCCATCATTTTCATCAACATCAAAATCATAGACAATGGAATCTTCTCTTTTATAATAAAAGGAGCCACTTCTTTTCATTCGCTCCTCAATGGTTACAATTAATTGCCTTTCAATATTTGGATCCATAAAAATCCCTCCTTTTGGTTTCATTATTATAACAGATTAATCTTCCCTTTTACAAGGACTAGGAATTTATATAATAATGAATAAGAATCGCCGATTCTTACTTCTTCCATCGCCTCCATCTAAATGCCTTTCATCGGATTTTCAGAAAACTTTTCCCCTCTTTCTCTATTATCCTCGCTTTTCTATATAACTTCGCCTAGTTATTAAAGGGTGATAAAAGAAAAAAAGATCGCCGAAATGAGTTCGACGATCCTAAAATATTTTATTTAAATGCGACGATTTTATCTTCGTCGAGTACTCGAAATGCCAATGATTCTGTAATAAATAGACGTACATTTTCCACATCATCCGCTTGATATCCGATGGAATAGTCTTGTCCAATGGTCAATTCAAAATCTTCATCCCTTTCTGGGAATAATAATCCGCCCTCTAAATGATCTGTGCGGACAATTTTACCACCGATTAATTCTTTCACCACATCAATTAAATATTTACCATCAAATACAATATTTAAACGATCATATAGCTCTTCCGATACGACAAGGGCATAGGGTTTTTCGCCATAGGCATCTTCCAATAATAAAGTGGCATCGGAAATATTTTTAAGGATTTCATTCCCCTCTTTTCCAAAGTCTAAAGTATTGGCAGCGACTTCTTTCATGCCTTCAGATGCCGCTTTTTTATAGCCATTGTAAATTAAATCATCTTCAAATTGACATAACTTTTCAACGGCTTCTTCCAATGGATCAAGATCCAAATCTTTAGCACCACGTTCGATATTGTCCAGTTCCCATTTTGGTAATTCAAATTCCACACGGGCTTCAATTAAATTCCTTAATTTATAGGATCCCTTTTGTACATCGGAATCATCATCAAACAGAACAAGACGGCCTTCGTCCACGGAATTTTTTTCAAATCCATAGGGTCCTTGAACTTTTAAAACCCGTCTACCTGTTAATTTTGCATTAATCACATCGACTGCTGCATCGTCAATTTCATTCCACGCTTCTTCGGTGATCGGTGCAATGGAGCGTTTTAATAAATCCATAAATATCGACTTCCTTTCTAGTCTAATTGTCCAATTTTTAAATCTTGGGAGTCGCCAGGTGAATCGTCTTCTTCATCATCCCCATCTTCTAATTCCATGATGGGCTTTTCGGTGAAAAGATAGGTTCTCATTTGACTGTCCCAACCCTTTTGATTTCGTCGCAACCACTCTAAAAGCATCATTGCGTGTTCCATTTCTTCTTCTGCATTATGTTGCATAATATCGGCGACAGCTTTATCGTCGGATACGGCAACCCGTTGTGTATACCAGAACACGGCTTCAATTTCTTCAATTAGTGATTTAATCGCACGGACACGATCCCGATCCTTTTCTGACATTTCCTTTGCTGGTTCATGATAATCTTGAGCCATATTTATTACCTCCTTGTTTTCTTTACGATTATTTCTATTTCATTATAAGTTTTCCATTATTATGTATACCCTCAGATAAAAATAATAAACAGGCAATTGTAAAAAAACGCCTGTTTATTTCCATGATTGTAAATCTTTATTTAATTGTTGAATTAAGGCTTCTTTGGATTTGAATTTAACGTTTTGCCGTAAATATTCTTTAAAAATAATTTTTATTTCCTTGCCATATAAATCCCCGTGAAAATCCATTAAATAGGATTCAATTTTCAGTTCCTTTTCAAGAAAGGTTTTATTGGTTCCAATGCTGGTCATTGCCCGGTATTGTTTACCTTCAACAATACAAAGGGTTCTGTACACACCAGTGGAAGGGATATAGTAATTTGTTTCTAGATTTGCCGTTGGAAATCCCAAACTTCGACCCCTTCCCCTCCCATGGACAACTTTTCCCTTCATGGCATAATCCCTGCCCAAAAGAAGATTGGCAAAAAGGATATTACCTCCATCCAATGCTCGGCGAATATTTGTGGAACGGACCGGTATTCCACCCACTTTATATTCTTCCATGGTATGAAGTTTAAAATCAAAGGGAATCTGTAATTTTTTTAAATCATCCACCCTGGAGCTGGCATTTTTACCAAAACGATAATCTTCCCCGACAAATAAATCGACAAAATTCGTTTTTTTCTTTAGATAAGAAATAAATTCTTCACCTTTTTTTTGGCGAATTTCATCGTCAAATTCTAATATAAAACATATATCCATGGCTTTACTGGCATTGATTTTGTCTTTTAGATCCGTAAGTATTGGTAAATCCGCATTCTTCAACGTGTTTTGGGTGTGTTGTGTGAATAATAAAATCGACGATGCCATGGATTTTTCCTTTGCCTTCTCGATGACTCGATTCATTAACTGTTGATGACCTCGATGCATTCCGTCGAAATTTCCTAAACAAATGGCTGTTTTTTTTCTACTATAATCGGTATTTAAATCTATGATCATAATTCACCTATAATAATCTCTTTTTCATTTTCAAATAACGCCGTTCTCGATCCCTGGTTTCCAAGATTCCAATAAATTGGTCCTGATGATACAAACGGTAATTTCCCACTTTCCCATCAAAGGGCAAAAAACCTCCTTGACATAGTATTTTCGCTTTTTCCCCATCCATTTCAAGGGCTTCTAAATCCTGTAAAAATTCATCCATCGGATGGATCCAATCTTCGATATTTTTGATTGTTGAAACTTGTTTTAAAGAAATACTTTCTTCAATGGATAAGCCCGCGGTTTTCGTGCGGATTAAATGGGACAAATAGGCATAACTCCCCAGCTCTTTTCCAATATCATCGACTAATGTTCTAATATAGGTGCCTTTGGAACATTGGACTCGAAATACCACCCGATTTTTATATTGGCGAATTAATTCCATATCCCCGATTTGGACCCTTCGAGTTTTTCGTTGAATTTCTTCGCCTTTACGGGCATATTCATAGAGTTTTTTTCCTTTGACTTTTACCGCTGAATACATGGGAGGTATTTGTTCAATGGTCGTCGAAGAAATTTTTTGGAAGAATTCTTCCACTTCCTTCTTCTTTGGCCGATGGGCACTTTGATTGATTATTTCCCCGGAGGCATCTTTCGTTGTCGTTTCTTGACCAAAAATCATCTCTCCAATATATTCTTTGTCTTTGTTTAGAATCACTTCACTGAGTTTCGTTCCCTGTCCCAGTAATAGGGGAAGAACTCCCGTTACATCGGGATCTAATGTGCCACCGTGGCCTATTTTTTTCATCCCTAGAATTTTACGAAGAATACAGACCACATCATTGGAAGTATAGCCCTTCTCTTTGTAAATATTCAATACCCCATTATATTTCATGGCATTTCATTTCCATTAAAATTTTTTCTTCCACAGATTTACGATCGCCAGGGATTTCACAGCCGGAAGCGAATTTATGGCCACCGCCTCCAAAGGCCTTTGCAATTTTACCCACATCTACTTTTTTGGAACGGAAGGAGATTTTAAAAAGATTGTCTTCTTTTTCTTTTAAAAGCACCGAAACCTCGACTTCTTTCGTATCTCGATATTCATTGACTAAGTCATCGATATCGGCCATTTCTAAGTTTTTATCCTCCACATCTTTATTCATGATATGGCTAATGGCAATTTTATTGTTTTCATAAAATCTTGTTTGGGATAAAATTTTAAAGGCTAATTTCCGACCGGCTAGGGAATTGGATTGATAAATTTTTTCCATGACCATTTGTTTATTTGCCCCGTTTTTTATCAGTACCGCTCCACAATTTAATGTGTTTTCGTCGGCGGATTCATATAAAAAGCGATTTGTATCGGTGATCAATCCGGTGAATAATAAAGTCGCCATTTCTCCATCCATGGGAAATTGTAAATCCCTAATGATTTCATAGACAATTTCACAAGTTGAGGATTTATCCGGCAATACATAATTAATATCTCCGTAATATTCGTTACTGCGATGATGGTCGATATTTAAAACGGTTGTCGCTTGATCCATGATTTCATCAATCGGTCCTAATCGTTTCACATCGGCACAATCGACGGTAATCAAAAGATCCAAGGTCCCATTGATTTCATTGACGAACGAATCAATGAAAGGTAAAAATTGGTATTTCTCCGGTATTTTATCAAATTGGAGGGGATATACTTTTTTCCCGAGTTTCTCCATTAATCGCGCCATCGCCAAGAGCGATCCTAAATTGTCACAATCGGGGTTTAGATGGGAACAAATCCCGACTTTTTGTGCATTTAGGATCGCTTCTTTAATTTTATTCATCGGATCGAATTTCATCGATTAGTTTTTCAATATGCATGCCCCGTTCTTGGGATTCATCAAGTTTAAAAATCAATTGGGGAATATGTCGAAGATCCACTTCTTCACCAATTAATTTCTTTAAATAACCCCTGGCATTTTCAAATCCTTTTAAGGTTTCCTTCTTTTCTTCTTCATCGCCAATGATGGAGATATACACATAGGCGAAGGAAAGATCATTGGTCACATCCACATCGGTGATGCCGGTTTTTAACGAATCGATGCGAGGATCCCGAAGTCCATGGTAAACAGCATTGGAGATTACTTTTTGTATTTCCATGGATATTCTTTTTACTCTTTTTTCATTCATTTATCTCACCTATAATGTCCTTTTTACTTCTTTCATAATATATGCTTCGGCAATATCGCCTTCTTTAATATCATTAAAGTTTTCAAGGCCAATTCCACCTTCATAACCTTGGGCCAATTCCCTTACATCATCCTTGAATCGTTTCAAGGAGGAAACGGGACCTTCAAAAATAACAATATTATTTCTCAATAATCGAATAGTAGAGTTTCTCGTAATCTTACCACTTGTCACCCGAACACCGGCAATGGTTCCAACGGATGGAATTTTGAAAAGATCTCGAACTTCAGCACGACCTTGAACTTCTTCCACAAGATCGGGTTCTAACATTCCTTCAATGGCTGATTTTAAATCTTCAATGGCTTCATAAATAACGCGATAGGTTCTAATTTCCACAGATTCTTGTTTCGCTAAATCGATGGCCCCTTGTGTCGGCCGAACATTAAAGCCAATGATGATCGCTTGGGAGGCCATGGCCAACATAACATCGGATTCGGTAACGCCACCAACGGCGCCGTGGATAATCTTGACTTTAACTTCATCATTGGATAATTTTTCAAAGGATTTGGAAACGGCGTCAATGGTTCCCCGTACATCGGTTTTAATGATAATATTAAGTTCCTTTAATTCCCCTTGATCAATTCGGTCAAATAAATCATCTAGTGATACATGATTCATGGAAAGGGATTCTTCTCGATTGTGATCTTTGATTTTTTCCGCGTATTCCCGTGCTGTTTTTTCGCTATCTACGGCATAAAGCATATCCCCGGCTTCGGGCACCTCGGAAAGTCCAAGGATTAATACCGGCGTCGATGGTCCCGCCTTTTTAATGGTTTTACCATTATCATTGAAAATGGCGCGAACTCGTCCACTGGCTTGTCCGGAAAAAACTTCATCCCCTTGATGGAGAGTTCCTTTTTGTATTAATACCGTTGCCGTCGGTCCACGGCCTTTGTCCAATTGGGCTTCCACCACTGTTCCCACGGCATGTCGATTGGGATTGGCTTTTAATTCTTCCATTTCCGCAACCATTAGTATCATTTCAAGTAATTCATCGATTCCTTCGCCTTTTAAAGCCGATACCGGTACGACAATGGCATCTCCACCCCAATCATCGGGCATTAATCCATTTTCCGCCAATTCTTGTTTAATCCGTTCTAAATTAGCATCGGGACGGTCCATTTTATTCACAGCGACGATAATTGGAACTTCTGCTGCCTTTGCATGGGCAATGGCCTCTAGGGTTTGGGGCATGACGCCGTCATCGGCAGCGACAACAAGAATGGCAATATCGGTGACTTGGGCTCCCCGTGCCCTCATGGATGTAAAGGCTTCGTGGCCCGGAGTATCTAAGAAAATGATCTTCTTATCATCGACCCGTGCCGTATAGGCACCAATATGCTGTGTAATTCCTCCGGCTTCTCCCTGACGAACATGGGATTTACGAATATTATCAAGGATAGAAGTCTTCCCATGGTCAACATGACCCATAATCGTTACCACCGGTGGACGAGGCTTTAAATCCTCTTCTGGATCTTCAAAATCGAGATTAAAGACATCGGCATCTTCAAAATCTTCCACTTCTTCTTTAATAATTTTCTTGCCGAATTCATCGGAAATTAATAATGCCGTATCAAAATCAATTTCTTGGTTTTGATTGGCCATGACACCGTAAGATATTAATTTTGTAATGACTTGATTTACAGGAATTTTTATACGATCGGCGAAATCCTTCACCATAATGGTTTCCGAAATTTCAACGGGCTTTTCTTCCTTTTTTCGTTCTTTTTTCTTTTTCGTCGGCCTCTCCTTTTTCTCTTCCTGTTTTTTATTTCTTCGATGATGTTTCGACGATTTCTTCTTTGATTCTTCTTTCTTCTGTTGTTTTTTCGTTGATTTTTTTTGTTTCGAACCCCCATTCTTTTGTTGATCGGTGGGTTTTTTCCTTCTTTTTTCCGGTGTTGATTGATTATATTCTGCTCTGACTTTATCCATATCTTCTCCCTTTATAATTGACATGTGAGAAGTATAATCCATTTTCATATCGCCGAGTTTCGTCATTAATTCTTTTGTCGAAATCCCTAGCTCTTTCGCCAGTTCATAGATTCTCATCTTCTTCATCGTAAAACCTCCTTACAGGTCGTTGTTTACATAACTTTCTAGCTCCTCATATATATTTTCATCGATTTTTGTTTTCAATCGTTGATTTAATTGTCGATTCTTCTTCGCCTTTTGAATACATTGATGGTTTTTACATAGATAAGCGCCTCGTCCGTTTTTCTTGCCACTGAGATCGACACATACCCCTTCTTCTTTATTGTTGACCACACGAATCAATGCTTGTTTTTCTTTTGAAGCGCCACAGGCGACACATTTCCGAAGGGGTTTCTTCCGTTTTTTGGCCATAATTCCTCCTTATTCTGTTTCCAAATCTTCTTGCCCATTGTCGAGGACTTCTTTTTGCTCTTCGTCAAAATCGTCCTGATCTTCTTGTTCTTCATCAGGAAGATTTTCGGATTCTTCCATCAAAAGATCTCCTTGATGATCGTCCACATCCTCTTCATCAAGGGCAATTTCATTGTCTAAAACGTCTTCCGATTCTTTCTTCTCCTTGGAGTTTTGCTTTTCTTCAAAGCTTTCTAAAGTTTCCTGGGGAATAACTACCCCTAAAGATTCTAGATAGTCGATTTCACCTTCAAATTCTAGGGCCAATTCACCAGATTCAATTTCTTCCGGGTATTTTTCGTTTCCTTTAATATCAATTTTCCAATTGGTTAATTTTGCCGCTAAACGAACATTTTGACCTTCTTTTCCAATGGCTAAGGAGAGCTGATCTTCTGCCACGAGGATCCTCGCTAATTTATTCCGTTTATCCGTAAAGACCTTTACCACATCTGCCGGTGATAAAGCATTGGATAAAAATAGTTCTACATCAGAACTCCAAACAATAATATCGAGTTTTTCTCCGCCAAGTTCATCGACAATGGTCTTAACCCGTTGTCCTTTGAAACCAACACAGGCGCCCACTGGATCCACGGATTCATCATTACTAAATACGGCTAATTTCGTACGGGATCCCGCTTCCCTTGCAATGGAATAAATCTCCACAAGACCTTCGTTAATTTCTGGTACTTCTAATTCTAAAAGTCTTGTCACTAAATCTTTATCGGCTCGGGATAAAATAACTTGAGCCCCTTTTGTTGTATTTTTTACTTCTTTGATAAATAATTTAAGACGTTGGCCGGGTTCGTATTTTTCACCGGGAATTTGTTCACCTAAAGGTACAATTCCTTCGATTCGTCCCAGATCAATATAGAGGATTCCATGATCGATTCGGCGGATATTTCCAGTAATAATCTCTCGCTCTCGATCTTTGAACTCATCGTAAATGACTTCCCGTTCCGCATCCTTAATCTTTTGAACGACCATATTCCGTGCCGTTTGTGCGGCAATCCGTCCAAAGTTTTTTGGCACAACTTTTACCGGAACCTCTTCCCCGAATTGAGCCGTAGGAAGGATCTTCCTTGCTTGATCTAAATTAATCTGAAGATAGGGATCTTCTACAGTATCCACCACAACTTTCATGGCATAGACATTAATCTCCCCAGTTTCTCGATCCATGGTTACATTCACATTGGCATTGTCGTCATAGTTTTTCTCGTAGGATTTCACCAAGGCCTTTTCCAAGGCATCAAATATTATCTCCTTCGAAATCCCCTTATCCTGTTCAATATCATTTAATGCTTTGATAAAATCTTTTTCCACTTTTTTTCCTCACCTCTAATTATCAAATACGGCAAAACGAATCCAAGCGAATTCATCCAATGGAATTTGGACCAATTCTTCCTTTTTATTTTGTAATCGAATGTGTACCGATTCCTCATCATAATCTTCCAATCGTCCTTTGAGGATTTTTTGTCCTCGGTAATTCCCGTAAAACTTCATCTCAACAATATTACCGAGATTCTTTTTAAAATCCCGTTCCCTTTCAAAGGGTTTGTCTAATCCCACCGATGAAACTTCCAGAAGATAGGAGGACGCGATGGGATCCAATTCATCAAGACGTTGGGAAAGATAATTGGAAACTTTCTCGCAATCTTCAATGGTCACAAATCCCTCTTCTTTCTCGATGAAAAAACGAAGGATATTTTCTTTGTTTTCATGGACAAATTGTATTTTATAGATTTCTACACCGAGTTTCTCAACTTCCGGCGTAAAAATCTCCTCTAAATATTGGCATAATTCTTTTTGATTCATTGAATTTCCTTTCTTCTGTGATATGAAACAAAGAAGAGTGGGAACTCCCACTCTTCCTCCAAAGCTATTGACATCATTTATTATACCAGAAAAAGCATCTTTTTTCAAATAAAATCCCGTCGACAACGGGATATCCTTGTTTTTTAAAAAAAACAAGGATCCACTTCTCACAAAAGTGAAATCAAACATAGAAAGGTTCTACGTCTTATCTTTTTTCTTAAATCTTTTCATGATCCAATGCTCTAAAAGATTAATTCCAAGGATAAAACTTTTTTTGCATGGACGTCAAGGACATTTGTAATGAATCGATCTTACATATTAAAAAGCGATTTGTTTTAATTCAAATCTCTTCCCTTTTTTACAATCATTTCAAAAGACTTTTGAATTTTCTGTGATAAATTTTTTATCGAAGCCCTATTCTTCCGTTCCCTTTTGATTCTCAACCCGTTCTCGATCTTTTTCTTGATTTAAATGAACCATAATTCCATAATATAGAACGAAGATTATTGTTGTTACGAACCAAGACCATGGATATCCTAAGATTATGTTGTTCAAACTCATGGAGAATTTGCTTACAACTTGGACCCATGTAACACGGAAGATACATGTTCCAATCAATGTGATGATCATAGGATGGAATGTATTTCCTCTTCCTTTAATTCCCCCTGCAAAAACTTCACCAAAAGCATAGAATATATAAAATGGACAAGTCATACGCATCAAATAGACAGCATTTTCAATGGCCGCTGGATCTCTTGTAAACAGTGTGGCAATGGGTTCAATAAATACATAGAGAATTAAACTGATGAATCCAATGGTTACCGTTGAGGTCAATAGTCCACATCCCACCGATTGATTCATTCGGTCTCGCTTTTTAGCACCGTAATTTTGTGCAACAAATGTCGTAACGGCGACCCCCATGGTATCGGCCAATGACCAAATAATAAAATCTGCTTTTCCACAAATGGACCAACCTGCAATACTATCGGTGCCGAAGGAGTTAATTCCCCTTTGCATAAACATATTCGCAATGGAAAAGAGAATGGATTGCAATGCCATAGGAGAACCTAATCCTAGAGTTTTTTTCAAGGATCCCAAGTCTTTTGTTCTCTTGAAATGATAGCCTAAGCCCTTGATCTTTCGAAGAACTAAGATCATAGCGACTCCTTGAGCCGTTATCGTCGCTAAAGCTGCTCCGGCAACAGACCACTTCAGCATTCCCACTAAAATGATATCTAGAAATATATTCAAGATTGAACTAAATAGTAAGTAGTAGAAGGGATTCTTAGAATCTCCCAATGCTCGTAATATTCCCGATGCAATATTAAAAGTAAAGACAAAGATCGTACCAGCAAAATATACGCGCAAATAGGAAAGGGAGAGTCTATAAATATCATCTGGGATTAACATCACCCTTATAAAACGAGGTGCAAAGATAATTCCTATTATCGAGATCATGATCCCACCGATAATACTAAATCGGATTAAACTACTTATAAATTCATCCAGCTTTTCTTTTTGATTAGCACCGTAATACTGAGATACAATAATTGTGCCACCAGTACTTAGTGCAATAAATTCGTTGATCAATAATTTTACATAAGCATAAGGTGCGTCGATCGCTGCCAATGCACTCTTTCCCGCAAAGTTCCCGATAATAAGTGCATCAACAAAAGTATAGGATTGCTGAATCAAACTCCCTAATAGAATCGGAATAAAATATTTCACAAAGGACCGATAAAGTGGACCTTCCGTAATTTGATTTTTCTTATTTAACGTTTTTGACAATCTAAGCCTCCATTAAAAAACACTTCATTTTCCTCACAAATCCCTTGGTACGACTTCATTATGAAGGAAGATATTAGGTAAATCTTATTGATCATCCTAAAATCTCCAAGATTACTTGCCTATGACGATGTAGATTGGGGTTTTATTTCCAACAAAACGATCGATCATAAGTTTTATACCACGGCCGGATCCAATCCTTTCAGCCCATTGATAAATAAAATCTAGATTCTAAAATTCTATAATGATACGATTTACGCAAGCTTTCGTCTTAATTAGGCTCTCTGAATACTCTAATTAGCTAGCTAGAAATTACTATAGCATGTATGATATCTGTTATCAATAAGATAATGACAAAAATCTCATTTTATTTTTTTTTAATTTTAGTTTATTTTTACAAAAATGATGTTTTCCATCGCCTTTTGTTAAATTTCATTTCGATTACACATTTGAATTAAAATCCGATCTTCCAATCCCACCGATATCCTTTTAAACTATTTTCTTGAATGCGGAAATAAAAAAAGCGATTAAGTATTTTTCTTAATCGCTTTCTTCGATTTGATTGGTTTATTTGCCAAGGCGCAATCCATTTCAATCATCATTTTTTAAGCGCGTAAAGGATCTTTTTAAAATGATAGCTCTATTTTCAATTTCTTTCAGTGGAATGATGCTTTTGTAAAAGTCTTTTCTTTTTCAATCTTCAAACAGTTTTATCAATACACATCCATTTGATTGACAAGATCAAACATCGGCGTTGCAATGGATAGGACGACAAAACCCACAAGAAAGCTCATGATAAAAATTAAAACTGGCTCTAGAATCTGTAAAGCCTTTTCGATGGAATAGGCCGTCTCTTTTTTGTAAAAATCACCGGTATTTTTAAAGCCTTCGGCAAGCTTTCCCGTTCTTTCACCGACGGATATCATCGTCACCAATAATTTCGTAAATATATCGCGATGAAAGGCTTCGGTCACGGTTTTCCCTCGAATTAAATCTTCTTGAATCTCTTGAAATACTTGGCGATGATATAAATTCTCCATACCTTCAGTTAAAATTTCAAGGCCTTGTAATAAGGGGACTCCATTTTGTAGTACAAGGGCTAAATTTGAAGCGATTTTCTCTGTAAACAACTCTTTTCGTAAACGGCGATATCCGGGAAATTTTACCCAAAATTTATGAACGCCATAACGAATTTTTTCTTGTTTCATGGAAAAGAAAAATAAAATGAATAGAAGAACTGAAAATAGGAGGATATGGACGCCGTATTGATTAAAAAAACTTGTTATTTTCAAAAGAAGTAATGTGTTCCACGGCAATTGGGCGCCACTGTCTTGAAACAAGGTAACAAAGGTGGGCAAAACATAGATCAATAAAAAGATCATTACAAAAAGTAATGTTATCATAACGATGATCGGGTAAAGTAAAGCCCGTCGAATTTTTTGTTTTCTTTCGTTTTCCAATTGATAATATTCACTTAATCTTTGGCAGATCTCTGGGAGTTCTCCAGTTTGTTCGCCAGTTCGAATCATTGAAGTTAAAAAACTCGTAAAATGAACATCCTCCGATATTGCATCGCTCATCGCCATTCCTGAAGATAAATTTTTTTCCAAATGATCCAATGACGGCTTCAATGATTTTAGTTCTGATTGATCTTTTAGGAGACCAACGGCTTCATGGCTATGGATACCGGCTTTTAAAAGTTCTGAAAATTGACGTAAAAATAATGCAAATTGTGCTGGGTTTTTCCCTTTTCCAATGGGTTGATTTAAACGTTTCCATATTTTCTTTTTCTTTTCATTCCATGCTAATTTTAACGGCTTCTTCAATACTGGTCACTCCTTTTGCCACTTTTTCAAGGGCTTTTCCAAATAATGTGGGAATCTGTCGTTCTTTTCCCCTTTGCCGTAATTGATCGAGGGAAGTATCTTTACTAAATTCTTTTTTAAGATCAGGGTCTAAGGGTAGGATTTCCATTACCGCAAATCGCCCTTGATAGCCGTCGAAACACTCTTCACAGCCAACAGGATCATAGATATCTTGCACTTCAATATGAAAAGGTTCAAATAAAAACTTCTCTTCCTCTGTGATTCCTCTTTTTCGTTTACATTTTGGGCAAAGTTTTTTCATCAATCGTTGGGAGATGATGCCCGTCAAAGCCGATTGGAGCAAATAGGCTTCAATGCCCATATCCAATAAACGAATGACGGCGGAATAGGTATCGGTGGTATGTAATGTGCCATAAACTTTATGGCCAGTAATCGATGCTCGAACGGCAATTTGAGCCGTTTCTTGATCGCGAATTTCACCAATTAAGATAATATCTGGATCTTGACGAAGTACAGAACGTAGGGATTGACCAAAGGAAATTCCAGCTAATTCGTTAATCTGCATTTGATTGATGCCGTCGATTTTGTACTCCACGGGATTTTCAATGGTTGTGATATTGACATCATCACGGTGTTCTTCCCGTAATAAGGCGTAGAGGGTCGTCGTCTTCCCACAACCCGTAGGCCCGGTTAAGAGAATCATCCCGTCATTTCTTTGGATCATTTTTTCAATTTCCTTCATATCCTCGGGATCATCGCCAATCTCTTTTGTCAATGCCTCAAATTTCTCCGGATCCAATAGGCGAAGGACCATTTTCTCGCCATTCACCGTGGCAATCGTCGACACGCGAATATCTATTGTTTTCTCTCCCATTTCAAAACGAAAACGACCATCTTGTGGCATTCTTTTCTCTGCAATATCCATATCCCCTAGGATCTTAAATCGAGAGATGATCCCTTGATGATATTCTTTTTTAAGATAATCCAATGGGTATAAATCTCCCCCAATCCGTCCCCGAATCACCGTATCCTGACTTCGTGGTTCTATGTGTATATCCGAGGCTTTTTTTAATAAGGCTTTTTTTAAAATCTCTTCACAATAGATAATATTATCCATGGCGTATCTCCTTTGACCAAATTTCAATTAAATCCTCCAATGAATACGCCCCATTGGCTGGGGATGTGGAGGGTAAATACTTTGCTTTTTTATAACCTGTTGTTTTTAGGATTTCTTCGGCCTTTCGCCCATTACAAAATACCTTTTTGATATTAGTTTGTTCTAGGATAGGGCGAATATCTCTCGCTTTAATATTTGTCATGGACTCATCTTTCGATCCAACAATATCACATGCAATGGCGATATCGGCCAAGGCAATATGATTTCGTAGCAAAAATTCCTTTTTCTCATCAATGGTTCTTGGTACTTCTTCATTCCATATCCGCGCCAATACTTTCCAAAAGCGATTATTGGGATTGCCGTAATAAAAATTATTTTTCCGCGATATCACCGATGGAAAAGAGCCGAGAATTAAGATCTCGGACTCTTCATCATATATGGGTTCAAAATAAAAGATCATTTGTTTCTTTGTTTGATGAGATATTCCGCTGCAATCCCTGGCTGGGTCATGGCTTTTGGATCGAGGATTTCATCGAGCATTTCTTCACTCATTAAATTGTACTCAATAATGAGTTCTCGAACGGGACGGTCTTTTTCTAGGGATTCTTTCGCGATTTTCGATGTCGTGGTATAGCCGAGATGAGGCACAAGGGCCGTGACGATACCGACGGATTCCCGAATATCCTTGTCTAAGATTTTTTGATTTGCTTCGATGCCTTTTACACAATTTTCTCGGAGAGTATAAACGCCATTGGCGAGGATTTCCAAGGATTCAAATAAGGAGTAAAATAAGACCGGTTCAAAGGCATTGAGTTCCAATTGCCCACTTTCTCCACAAATCGTTACGGTCATATCATTTCCGATAACCCGATAGGCCACTTGATTCATGACTTCAGGGATTACAGGATTGACTTTTCCTGGCATAATGGAAGATCCTGCTTGTTTCGCCGGTAATTTGATATCGGCGACCATGGTCTTTGGTCCCGATGAAAGAAGGCGAAAATCACTGGCCATTTTTGATAATGAAATCGCCGCTGTTTTTAAATTTCCTGAAACTTCCACTAAATTATCCACATTATTGGTTCCATCAATTAAATCTTCACTTCGCACTAAATCAATACCGGTTAAATCTTTTAATATGGGGACGATCCGTTTAAAATAGGTGGGGTCCACATTGATGCCCGTACCGATGGCCGTCGCTCCCATATTAATAAAACGAAGTTTATACTTGGAACGTTTCATTCGCTCAATATCCCTTTTAACCACCGAAGCATAGGCATGAAACTCTTGACCTAATCGAATGGGAACCGCATCTTGAAGCTGTGTCCGACCCATTTTTAAGATATGATCAAATTCCACCGCTTTTTCCATTAAGGCATCGTAGAGTAGTTCCAATTCATAAACCGTTCTTTCCATAATATTTACGGCAGCGATTTTCCCCGATGTTGGAAAGACATCATTGGTAGATTGTCCCATATTGACATGATCATTGGGATGGACATATTCATAGCAACCTTTTTTTCCACCCATAATTTCATTGGCTCGATTGGCAATGACTTCGTTGGCATTCATATTGGCCGTCGTTCCCGCTCCCCCTTGGATGGGATCGGTGATGAACTCATCCATCATTTTTCCATCTTCAATTTCATCACAGGCCTTAACAATGGCATCCTTTACTTCTTCTTCCAAAAGTCCAGCCTCATAATTTGCTAAGGCACAAGCTTTCTTAACAATGGCCAAGGCACGAACCAATTCCACATGTAATTTTTGACCGGTAATGGGAAAATTATCCATTCCCCTTTTCGTATGGATGCCGTAATAGGCTTCTTTGGGGACTTTTCCCTCTCCAATACTATCTTGTTCCAAGCGATAATCCATTACTCCACCTCTTCTAATAGTAGTTTTTCTAATTCTTCCACGGTATGAACAATACGATCGGCGCCTGCTTCTTCCAATTCTTTTTGACTTCCATAGCCATAAAGAACGCCAATGGAAGATAGATGGTTTTTCTTCGCACCGTAAATATCATGGGAACGATCGCCAATCATCACTGTATTATCCCTTTGCAACTGATGATCGGTAACCACTTTTTCAATGATATCGTCTTTCTCTACAAATTTGCCATCTAATGTCGCACCGGTAATATCTTTAAAATACTTGGCAAATCCGAAATGCTCCAAGATTTCTACGGCAAAAACTTCAGGTTTCGATGTGGCGATATAGAGATTATTTTCCAGTTTTTCTAGTAGTTCTTTTATTCCTCCATAGGGTTTGTTTTCAAATAGGCCTTTATCTTTGAAATACTCCCGATAAATTCCAATGGCCTTTTCCGCCTTTTCATCGGAAAAACCATAAAAGTTCATAAATGAATCCTTTAGTGGTGGACCAATGAATTTACGTAGGGATTTCCTTGATTCTACGGGTATGTCGAAATGTTTCAATGCGTACTCTACGGATTTCGTAATTCCCTCTTCGGAATCCGTCAAGGTTCCATCGAGATCAAATATTATATTTTTCAAATAAATGCTCCTTTTCTTTACTCTTTGATTCATCTTCATTATAAATGATTTCATATCTTTTGTAAAAATAAGAAATCAAATAAAAAAATGTCTTGATTTTCATCAAGACATTTTTTTTTCGTTTATTTTAAATATTCTTTTACGACATAACCACTGAGTTCACCAAATTGAATTTTTACCCATTGATTACGTGTCAAATCCGTATCCATGATAATTTCGACTACATCCCCACGTTCTAAAGTACCACGGATCTCTGCATTTTCACTGGCAAAGGTTCTTATATTGAGGACATCGACATCACATACCATGGTTTTCTCCGATGGGGGCCGATTCTCTTCTCGATGGTCTTCATCATAGGGTTCTTCGTCATCATCATAATCACTAAGGGAATCTTCATCAACCATAGAAGGTGTTCGTTCCAATTCTTTTAAGTATTTTTTTGCGACATAACCTTTAAAATCCTCAACTTCAACTTTTGCCCAGGGGCCTTTTGTTTCGATAATCCGAAGGATCTCCCCTTCCTCCAATGTCGTGATAATTTCTCCGTCTGTATCTGGTGTTTTTCGTAGATTTAAAGACTCTACTTCTACCATATATTCATTGTCTTCATCATATTCTTCTTCTCCACCGATAAGTTGTGTTTCTTGACTACCTTCTGGTGTTTCCAATAATACGACTTCATTCTTATTATCTTCTTCCCCATCGGAATCGATAAACTGTACTTTTTCACACGATGTAAAGAATAAAAGAATGGTGATGATAATTGCCCACAATCTTTTCATAGCATCTCTCCCGTCTCTACTATTATAATCTATTTAAGAATAAAAGATAGTTACAAGTTCTTAATTTTTGTTAAATCATATTTATTACTCCATGGCTAAATAAAAAGAGAAGCAAACCGGCGCATAAATTACCTAAGGCAATGATGGGTAGAGCGGTTTTAAGGCGTAATCCCAATAGCCCGGCCACCAGAGAACCTGTCCAAACACCGGTGCCTGGCAATGGGATGGCCACTAAAAAGAATAAACCAAATATACCCAAGTGATGGATTTCTCTCCCTTTTTCCATCGCCTTTTCTTCGAAATAATGGATGACTTTTTTTAATTGGGCATTTTTTCGTAATAGGGCAAATAGAGGTCCTATTATGGGGATTAAAAAAACCGGAGGCATCATCGAGCCGATATAGGTGATGAAAAATAATTCCATGGGATCAATGCCTAAACCCATCCCAATGGGGATTGCTCCCTTTAACTCAATAAGAGGCATCATGGAAAGGAAAAATAAACCTTCCAAATTCCCGTATTGATTGATTAATATTTCCACTAGCGTATCCAAAATATCACCACTTTTCTTCTTTTAATATATCATATTTTGGAAATTCTGGTAATCTAAATCTTCTTGATGAAAATCCTTCACATAAATCATATTAATTTGGTATAATATAATAGCAAGCATATATCAATAAAAAAAGAATTTATAAAGGGGGTTTACAATGAATAATAGTAAAGTTTTTGGTGTGTTACAGAGAATTGGACGTTCCTTCATGCTTCCCATAGCCATGTTACCTGTGGCGGGATTGTTATTGGGAATTGGGGGTTCTTTTACCAATGAAACCATGTTAAAGACCTATGGTCTTTGGAATGTCATGGGACCTGGGACCATTATTCATGGAGTATTGGAGGTTATGCGTTCGGCAGGAGATATTATCTTTGCCAATTTACCGGTGATCTTTGCCATTGGCGTTGCCATTGGTATGGCAAAGGCGGAAAAAGCCACGGCGGCATTGGCATCGGCCATTGCATTTTTCGTGATGCACGCATCCATTTCATCGATGATCACATTAAATGGTGGTACGGAAAAATTATTGGAAGGTTCCGTGGCCTCTGTTATTGGCATAGAATCATTGCAAATGGGAGTCTTTGGCGGAATTATCGTAGGACTTGGTGTGGCGGCACTCCATAATCAATTTTACAAAATAGAACTACCCAATGTTCTATCCTTTTTCGGAGGAACTCGATTTGTCCCGATTATATCGGCTTTAGTTTATGTCTTTGTAGGGATTCTGATGTTCTTTATATGGCCACCTGTTCAAAGTGCCATTAATGCCGTCGGTTCTTTCGTGCGATCCTCAGGATATGGCGGTACATGGGTCTATGGATTTATGGAGAGATTGTTAATACCTTTTGGTTTACACCATGTATTCTATTTGCCATTTTGGCAAACAGCCGTCGGAGGTACTATGGAAATTGGCGGTCGCCTCGTGGAAGGCGCTCAAAATATCTTCTTTGCCCAATTAGCCGATCCATCGACGAGTGTGTTTTCCGTGGAAGCAACTCGATTTATGTCCGGAAAATTTCCTTTGATGATTTTTGGATTGCCCGGCGCTGCCTTAGCAATGTATCATACGGCAAAAAAGAAAAATCGTAAAGTCGTTGGAGGTTTATTGTTTTCTGCTGCACTAACCAGTATGTTGACGGGAATCACCGAACCTTTGGAATTTACTTTCCTTTTTGTTGCACCATTTCTTTATGGTATCCACTGTGTTTTCGCAGGCCTTGCCTATATGCTGATGCATATTCTTAAAGTTGGAGTCGGAATGACTTTCTCCGGAGGATTTATTGATTTATTACTCTTTGGCATTATGCAAGGAAATGGGAAAACCCACTGGCTCCGAGTTATCCCTGTGGGGATTGCTTACTTCATCGTTTATTATCTCGTCTTTAGTTTCATTATTAAGAAAAGAGATCTTAAGACACCCGGTCGTGAGGACAAAAAAGAGGAAGAGATTAAACTTTATACCAAAGAGGATATGAAGGAGAAATCCAGTGTCAAGGGAAAAGAAGTCGATGAAATATCTACGCTCATCATGGCTGGCCTTGGCGGTCGTAAAAATATCCGGGATGTGGATTCCTGTGCCACAAGACTTCGTTGTTCCGTCGAAGATCCAAATCTAGTAAATAAAGAAATGCTAACCCAATCGGGGGCTGCCGGCGTCATCATGAGTGGAAATGGGGTTCAAGTGATTTACGGTCCTAGGGTATCGGTTATTAAATCAAATCTAGAAGAATATATCGAAAATGTCGACCGTGGTGAAACTGAGGAAGTTCATCTCACCAAGGATACAAAAGTAGAAACTCCAGAAACTCAAGAAAACAAAGGCAGTGCAAAACAAGATCATCAAGAAATAAAGGTGTTTTCTCCAATGAAAGGGAAAGTAGTTCCCTTGAAAGAAGTTCCCGATGAGGCCTTCGCCCAGGAAGTTCTAGGTCGGGGAATCGCCGTCGATCCCACGGAGTATAGATTATATGCGCCGATTCAAGGAACTGTCGCCATGGTCTTTGATACAAAACACGCCATTGGCATTACTTCCGATGATGGTTTGGAAATTTTACTCCATGTGGGAATGGATACTGTAGAAACAAAAGGAGAAGGATTTACTGTCCATGTGAAACAGGGAGATTCCATCGATATCGGCGATCTGCTAATGGAATTTGATGGGAATTTACTAAAAGAAAAAGGATATCCATTGGTGACACCGATGATCTTTACAAATTTAGAAGATCATCAAGAACTAAAAGTACGGGCAAAGGGAAATATCAATGCCGGAGATGAACTTTTAATCATCGATTAGATATCCAAAAATAAAACTCCAAGGATAAATCCTTGGAGTTTTACTTTATTCTTCTTTTGTGATTTTTAAATGACCATGTTCAGTAGTGATTAGGATATGATCCTTATCGAGAATATTGCCTTTTATAATTTCTTTTCCTAATTCTGTTTCCACTTCTTTCTTGATGAATCGTTCAATGGGTCTTGCTCCATATTGAACATTATAAGCCTTTGAAATAATCAATTCTTTAGCGGCATCGTCAACATGAATTTCCATTTGACGTTCGGAAAGCCGGTCTTGTAATTGTTGGACATATTTGTCAATGATTTTATAAATGACTTCTTCGCCCAAAGGTTTAAACATGACAATATCATCTACTCGGTTTAAGAATTCCGGTTTGAAACGACTGCGAAGTTCATTATCTACTTGTTCTTTTGCAATATCCGAAATTTTTCCACTGTCCTCAATTCCCTCAATGAGATAATGGGAACCGATATTCGAGGTCATAATGATAATGGTGTTTTTAAAATCCACTGTTCGTCCTTGATTATCCGTTAAGCGCCCATCGTCTAATACTTGTAATAGAATATTAAACACATCGGGATGGGCCTTCTCAATTTCATCAAAAAGGATGACCGAATATGGTTTACGTCGTACAGCTTCTGTTAATTGACCGCCTTCTTCGTAACCGATATATCCCGGAGGTGATCCAACTAATCGAGAAACGGAGTGTTTTTCCATATACTCACTCATATCGATTCGAATTAAATTGTTTTCATCATCGAACATAGCTTCTGTGAGAGCCTTCGCCAATTCTGTTTTCCCAACCCCTGTCGGTCCAAGGAATATAAAGGATCCTATGGGTTTATCGGGGGATTTTAATCCCGATCTTGCTCGAATAATACTATCGGATACTGATTTAACGGCTGGGTTTTGTCCGACTACCCGTTTATGGAGAATATCTTCCATGGAGAGAAGTCGATCCCGTTCGGTTTCCACAAGTTTATTTACCGGAATTCCCGTCCATCTTGAAACGACTTCAGAAATCTCTTCTTCGGTTACTTCTTCTTTTAACATGGCTTGATCTTCTTCATTTTTTTGATTAAGTTCTTCTAATTTTTGTCGAAGTTCACCGAGCTTTCCGTATTTTAATTGGGATAATCGTTCGAAATCATAATTTCTCTCGGCTTCATCCATTTGGGTTTTCACTTGTTCGATTTGCGCTTTAACCTCTTTTACTTCATCGATGGATTGCTTTTGTTCAAACCATTTCTCATATCTGGAATCAAAATCATTTTTCGTATCTTGAATTTCTTTTTCCAATAGTTCTAAGCGTTTTTGACTACGTTCATCATCTTCTTTTTTCAATGCCGCCCGCTCGATTTCCAATTGTAAAATTTTCCGTTTCTTTTCGTCTAAATCTTGGGGCATGGTGTCAATTTCTGTTCGCAACATTGCAGAGGCTTCGTCCATTAAATCAATGGCTTTATCCGGCAAGAAACGATCGGTGATATATCGATCGGAAAGAGTTGCACAACTGATGACGGCATTGTCGGAAATTCGGATTCCGTGGTAGATCTCGTATTTTTCCTTTAGACCACGGAGTATGGATATGGTATCCTCAACGGTAGGCTCTTCCACTAAAACTTTTTGAAATCGCCGTTCCAAAGCCCCATCCTTTTCGATATATTCTCGATACTCATCTAAAGTTGTCGCACCAATGGTACGAATCTCTCCCCGGGCAAGCATTGGTTTTAAAATATTGGCGGCATCCATTGCCCCTTCAGATTTACCTGCACCAACTAAAGTATGAATCTCATCGATAAACATGATGATTTGTCCATTGGATTCATGGATTTCTTTTAAAACCGCTTTTAATCGTTCTTCAAATTGTCCCCGGTATTTCGCACCGGCAACTAAAGATCCCATATCTAAGGCGAAGACCTTTTTATCGGCTAAGGTCTCCGGCACATCATTTTTAACGATTCTTTGGGCCAAGCCTTCCACAATGGCGGTTTTACCCACACCAGGCTCTCCAATTAATACGGGATTATTTTTTGTTCTTCGGGAAAGTACCATAATACAGTGGCGGATCTCATCATCACGGCCAATGACAGGGTCAAGATTTCCCTCCCGGGCTTCCTTTGTAAGATCTCGACCGTATTTCTCTAAAGCATCCATGCTCGACTCAGGATCATCGCTATCAATCCGTCGATTTTGCCTTATCTCTAAAAGTTTCTCTTTAAATTCTCCTGGTTTAATATTGTATTTCGTTAATATTTTTTCCGATGGAATATTTTTCTCCCGTAAAAGGGCCATAAATAAATGTTCCACGGAAATATATTGATCGCCCATTTCCTTCGCCAAATCTTCCGATTGTAAAAGTATCCTTTGGAATACGGTATTGGGATAGATATTTGACGAACCTTGAGTTTTAGGCAGTTGATCTAAAGCTGTTCTCAAAGATTCTACATAGGCTTTATAATCTGTCGCCATCTTGTTGAGAACCATAGGGACAACGCCATCGGAATTTTGAACCAATGCATAATTTAAATGCAAATCATTGATTTCTGGATTGCCATTTTTAATGGCAATGTTCTGGGCATCTTGGATAGCTTCCATTGATTTTTGGGTAAATTTATTGTAGTCCATTGCCGATCACTCCTTATGCATAAATTTCTTGTAATTTCTCGTAATATTCTTTGGCTTCTGGTTTTAAGTCCTTGGGATTTTCGATACTGATTTCTAAATAAAGATCTCCCTTATTCTTCTTCATGTCTCGAAAACCTTGTTTTGGAATACGAATTCGTTGATTATTTTCCATATTTTTTGGAATATTGACTTTTATTTTTTTACCACTTAATGTTTTAACGGTCGTTTTTGTTCCAAGGGCGGCTTCCCATGGATAAATCTTTAATTTTCGAATCAAATCCAAACCTTCTAATTTATTGTTCTTATCAATTAAATTGATTTTCACATAGACATCGCCATCTAGGCCAAAACGATCCCCTTTGATCCTGATTTTTTTTCCCGGTAAAATTCCTTTTGGTATTTTCAACGGAATCGTCTTGGGCTGACCATTAATCGTCAAATTTAAATCCCGTTGACTTCCATTATAGAGATCTTCAATGCCGACGGTGATATCCACTTGGTACTTCGGTCGTTGGCGATTTTGTCCTCGAAATCTTGAAAAAATATTCTCCTCTTTTTGACTTCTTTGACGTTGTTGTCCTCCAAAGAACATATCAAAGAAATCCGAAAAACCACTGCTATTGCTTCCTGTTTGATAGGAATAGCTGTATCCATCCGATTGACCAAATCCTGAAAAATCAAATCCATAATGGGATGGGTCAAAATTCTCCCCTTGGGTAAAATTATAATTGGAACCAAAGGCATCATATTGTTTTCTCTTCTCTTCGTTGCCTAAAACTTCATAGGCTTCGTTGATTTCCTTGAATTTTTCTTGGGCTTTATCATCCCCTTTGTTTAAATCGGGATGATACTTTTTCGCCAATTGACGGTATTTCTTTTTTATTTCATCGGCATCGGCTTTTTTGTCGACACCTAATATTTTATAATAATCTTTATACTCCATATCGCTCCCCCCTCGGGTGTTATTGTCTTTGACTATCTTTGACTTTAATATTATTATACACCTTTTCACCGATAAATACAAGGGTTTTAAGAATTTTTTTGATGGTTCAGGCAGCATCTTTACATTAAAAAAATGACTGGTCAAATGATCAGTCATTTTTTATTCTTCATTATCCCAAGTTGTAATTATTTGATCATCTTTCATGATCCACATGGCGTCGACATTATCCATGGAATCGACAAGCGCCCTACCTTTTTCATAATCCATTAAAAATAAAGTTGTGGATAGATAATCGGCTAAAGCGGAATCTTCGGTAATCACTGTTGTCGACAAAAAATGATCTCCCGGCATTAAAGTGTCGGGATCGATGATATGATGGAGTTTTACACCATCAACTTCATAAAATCTCTGGTAATCACCGCTGGTCACCACACTAATATCATTGCCGTAATAGGCTTTGACAATACTCGGTGATGAATCATCTTCAAATACATGGGGATTTTGAATCCCTATCCCCCATTGGTCCCGATTTTTCTCCAAGGGTTTACCGACGGCTTTCACATTGCCCCCTGCATTTAAAATAAATGAGGTCAAGCCTTCTTCTTCCAAAGTCTGGGCAATTTTCTCTGTGGCATAACCTTTTGCCACAGCTCCTAAATCCAAAGACATCTTTTCATTATTTAAGAAGACTTTATTGTCTTTAATGATAATATCTTCGAGATTTGCCGATTTTTTTGCTTCCTTTAATTCTTCAAGGGAGGGAATTTCTGCTTCTTTTCCATCGAGGGCTTGTTCCCGCTTATCATGCCATAATTGTAGAACTTCACCCATGGCGATATTGACTTCATCTCCATATATTTTATTTTGTTCCAATGTCCATTGAATTAAGTCGATGATATCATCGCTGACTTCCACTTCTTCTTTCCCGGCAAGGTCATTGATGGTTTTTAAATTATTGATTTCATAATTATTGTAAATATCAAATTCTTCATGATATCTCTTTAATTCTTCCTCTAAAATCTTCTCATATTTCTCAAATTCTTCCTTCGATGCCACATAGGCAATAAAGGAAACATCGGTATCAAAATAATCGTAAATATGGCTTTCCATTTTTATCGCCGTTTTATTTTGACAGCCACTAAGAAGGAAAATCCCTAGAATTAAGATCCAGATATATCGTCTCATTCCATAATTTCCTTTTCGCCCATAATGGGATAGACTTTATTTAATTGACGAACTTCCAATTGACCTCGAATATGGGAATTTGCCGTTCGAAAGATTTCTTCCACCTGTTCCAATTGTCCATTATTATCGAAAAGATATTTGGCGTAGACATTAATCTCTTCAATATCATCGAAGATAATGTGGAAATCATTTTTAAGAATCTCGTAGATTTCTTTCTTTCCGTCCTTTAGATAAATCATCGTTTCCCCGTCTAATTCCCGCACTTCCACATGATCTTGAATTTGTTGCAAATGATTTAAAATTTCTGGAACAGATAGATAAATACTTGGTTCATCCCTTTTTTCCATGGTCCATTCATTGAGATTATCCTCTTTTTTAAATTCTTTTTTTTCATTGTAAATCATTCGAGATTTCTGCTTATCTTTCACTTCGATCATCAGTTCTTGGGAATCGACTTCTCCATCTTTATAATTCGTAAAGGCATTGACCCTTTGTAGACTTTCTTGTTGTTGTTGATTGATTTGATGGAGGACATTTAATTGTAAGACCGTTTCACTGGCTGTAATCTCTTCCCCATTAAGTAAATCGTTTAGTCTTTCTTCCCTCTCTTTTCCTTCAAGTCGCCTTCCTTCTTCTTCATCTTTTTTTTCTTCTTTTTCTTCTACGACTTCTTCTTTAGAGGTCTGTTTTTTTGTATCGTCCTTATTACATGAACTTAATAGGCCGATGATCACAAGGGCCATGAGTATTTTCTTTAAGATTTTCATTGTTTTTCACCTTTTCTTTTCAAGATATCCACTGTATTAGTATAATTTATCTTCCTTTATTTTTCAAATGATTGAATCTTCAATTTGAATATGCTATAATTGACTTGTTATGGAGAAGTATCGAAGTGGTCATAACGAGGCGCACTCGAAATGCGTTTGGGTTCACGCCCACGGGGGTTCGAATCCCTCCTTCTCCGCCAAAAAAGCCAAGGATTATCCTTGGCTTTTTTTATTCTTCCGGCGGTTCATAATGAACAATGGAGACGAATTTTCCGTCTTTATCTTTAATTTTTCGAATTCTCTTGTTAAAATCCAATCGCTTCATCCATGTTATCCGATCACATCCAAGGCATCTTAGCTTAATATCGGCCCCCGTTCGTAAGATTTCCCAGGAATTTTCGCCACAGGGATGTCCTTTTTTTAAGGTGACAATATCACCAACTCGGTATTTCATCTTTGTCCTCCTTCTGGAATTTTGGCAAATGAAATATTATCTTTTCCAATGCGATTCCACAATGCCCGTCGGATTTCCCGTTCAATAAACCATTGTTGCCCCTCCGCTGTATATGCCCAGATGGCGATGGTCATGGTAAAGCTTTCAAAGGCCGTTATGCCAATGTATTCCGGAACTTCTTTTATTTTATCCGGATATTTTTTTTCCAGATCTTTCCCCACTTCTTCGACAATTTCTTTGAGTAAATCCAAATCCGTGTCAAAGGGAAGTTTTACTTCCACAACCGCTTTTTGACGAATCATCGATTTATTGGTCACCATTTGGATATCCCCATTATTAATCATGTGAATGGAACCATCGAAGCCTTCAATGGTCGTTGTTTTTAATCCTAATTCAGTAACGACACCATCGACCCCGTTAATAAGGACATAATCCCCAATATTGTAACGTTCCTCGATGAGAATAAATATCCCGGCAATTAAATCTTTGACGAGGAATTGGGCGCCAAGGCCGATGGCGAGTCCACCAATACCAGCCGTCGCAATAATGGATGCTGTATTAATGCCAAAAATTTGCAGGATTTGTATCAATCCGAGGAAATAGAATAAATACCGAACTCCATTCATGAGTAATTTCGATAGGGTTAAATAGGTTTTTGTTTTTGTAATTCCAATTTTCGAGTTTACCGAGTGGCGGATAAATCGATTAATTAAAAGAACGAGAAGTCGAACAATGATAATAATTACAATTGATAGGGCAATCTTCCCGTAAATACTCAAATGTCCCGGTTCAGATAATAATAATTTATTCATCTGTTGAATGATTTTCATAAATTCTCCTCACTCAATACTTCCACTGCATGATTCTCATCTTTATTGTATTTCCAAAGATGGGCAATGGGTAATTTCTCTTTTAAGGCTTTCATCGATTCCAATTGATCCATGGAGAGCATAATTGCTAAACCACAGGAAGTGGTGATTTCCCGTGGCGTTGGAATGGTCTTAAAATCATAGCCTTTCGTTTTTAGATCGCTTTCTGTTTTCATGGTGTGATGGACCGATTCAAAGGTCAATAGTAAAACTTCCATTATCTGATGATCATATTCTTTCCGGCATTTCCAATGCTTTCATAAATATCATACATATTGGAAATTTCGCCAATTTTTAACTGATCTTTTCGATGGTAGAAATCCAAACAAGTTCCACAGGAAATGATCTCGACACCTTCTTTTTTCATTTTTTCTAAATCATCGAGGACAGGGGAACCTTCTGTCGTCAGATAAATCCCACGATTGTAAAAAACTAAGGTTTTTGGCAAGGGCTTTGTTTCTGAAACGGTGTAAATGAAAGATTTCATTAGGATTTTACCTAATTCTTCCTCCCCTTCACCCATTTTGTCGGAAGCAAAGGCAATGGTTAAACTTTCCCCTTTTCCTTCTTCCTTTTTTTTACCATCTTTCGTGATGATTACCTCGTAATCCCCATCGAGACGTTCTTCGTATTGGAATTTATAATTTTGACTGCGAGCAAACTTCTCCAAATTCTTTACGCATACTTCATTATCGGCGAGGGTTAATACTTCGCCATGATCCATTTGATCCAATTCTTTTTTTGTTAATATAACAGGTTTTGGACAATCCATTCCCCGAGCATCAATTGTTATCATCATTTCCTCCTAGGGTATTCTCTCCATTCGATTATTAAATACTAAATAAACTCCATGTCGATTTGAAACGACTTTTTTTATTTTTCCATCGACTTTATAATCATTGATTTGATTGGTACGATAAACGCCGTATCCTCTTTCATTATATAATATTACATCGCGATCATGACTTAGAATATACTCATATTCTGAACGTAAATTGATTTTATCAATACGATTTAATTTTTCATCATAGACAATGAAAGAATCTCCATCGATGATGTAAATCCCCTCTCCATTGACATCGAAACTTTTTATATCATCGACATAAACCGAATACAATTCATGTTCCGATGTAAAGACATAAATGGACCGATTGGTTAGCATAACTAAATCATCGTCCATAAATTTCATGGCGTAAATCACTTGATCGACGAATTCATGATGGAGGATCAAGCCCTTACTCCCATGGAGATAAAACTCCGAAATATAGCGATTTTCATCGGTGTCTAATGCGGCGTAGGCAAAATAATTCCTCTTTTTATTCACTGCAGATAATGTAAACATTGCCTCTTCATCGACTTGTTTTGCCAATAAATTCCCATCATTGTCAAGTGTTTTAATTTCATGATCGCCTAAAACCGTAAGGGTATTGTTCTCCCCCTTGATCATTTGATAATCCCCGGTATCTTCAATGGTCTTTCGGTGTTTTCCATTTTCTTTATAAATGTCAATACCATCGTTTAATATATAGAAGTATTCATCGCCGGCGGCTAAGTCTTTCATCCGGCCTTCATAAATAACCCGAGTCTTTCCACGATCATCGATGGTTAAAACTCTATCCTTGTCTTTTACCGCTGCCACTTTATCCGTTAATACAAGACTTTTTGGTTCTTGCAAATTAATTTTTTGAAAGCCATCATAGTTTTGGTGAAATGCAAGAAACAAAGAAAGTAAGATGACGATGATGAGTACAGCAATTGCTCCGTATTTAATCCATTTTTTATCCATAATTCTTCCTTCCATTCTCCTTTATTATAACATAATTGTGGGATATGTTTTAAGAATCGGGTATATATAAGCTAACAAAGGAAGGAGGCAATTTATGGCAAATATTTTAATATGTGTAGATGGTTCTTCCGGTTCGGATCATGCCGTAGAACAGGCCATTAAATATGGATTATTAAAAGGCAATTATGTCCATTTACTTCGTGTGGTACCAGAGAGCAAAGTGATTCCCGGAGGTGCTGCCGGTGCAGAGTACATCAATGCCTTAGTCGACTATAATGTAGAGCAGGCCAAAGAAATGCTCGAAAAGTACGAAGAACGGATTAAAAACAAATGCCTGAATTACTCCACTCGGTATATTATTGGAGATCCGGCCAAGGAAATCCTCCATTATGAAGAAGACAATGAAATTGATATGATCGTCATTGGCTCCCGGGGACTTGGCAAATTCTCCAGAACAGTTATGGGTTCGGTTTCAACAAAGGTATCCAATAATTGTAAATGTTCTATTTTCGTATCGAAGGAGCCCCATGAATAACTCGATTAAAAACTCCTAAATCTTAAGATTTAGGAGTTTTTAATCGATAGGGTTAAGGATATAATATAAAAATATTAAGGCGTAAATCATTGCTATTATCGGTATTCCCCGATAAAATTTCTTTTTGGATAATTTATGTTTTCCAAGAATCATGGCCATGGCTCCCCCTATAAAGCCTCCAAGAACAGAGAATAAAAGAAGAACTTTTTCCGAAATACGCCATTTTTTCTTCACGGCTTTTCTTTTGTCCCAAAGAAATAAGAGGAAGTTTAGGGTATTTATTCCAAGGAAATAAAGGAATATTTCCCGATTATAAGGCATTTTTAAAGGCCTTCATTAATTGGACATTGGCTTCACTTTTTTGATAGGCATATTCCGGATGCCATTGGACACCTAAGAAAAATTTCTTCCGGGGATCATAGGCTCCTTCAATGAGCCCATCGTCAGATCTGCAAATCTCAACAAGATCATCGGCCAATTCACGAATCCCTTGATGATGAAGGGAATTGACTTGGAAACGGGAAGTCCCCACCATTTGTTTAAAATCATCATGGGTAGTATTTACCCAATGGGCAAAATTTGTGTAGGGCTTTTCCATTTCATGATTATCCTTTAGATCTTTAAACTCTTCTTTTAAATCTTGATATAATTTTCCCCCCATGACGCCATTCATCAATTGAAAACCACGGCAAATCCCGAGAACGGGAATGTCTTTTTCCAGTAGAGCTTCCATTAAAGTCGTTTCTAGAAAATCTCTTTTTGGTGCAAATTCTTTACAATGGCGATTCTCTTCACCATAAATCGACGGATGAATATCTTGGCCTCCACTGAAGATGAATCCGTCTAATTGATCGACAAGGGCAAATATGGCTTCCTTTTCCCTATGGAATGGTAAGATTACATAATTAATTTTAAAGTCATTTAACATTTCCATATAATAATCCAATAACCAAAGGGATTTTAAATCCCCATCATATAAAGGGGTAAGACCCACTATTTTATCCATCATGGACCTCCTATTATTTGGGAAAAAATCAATTGATCCATCTAAAGCTGATTTTTCCCCTATTTTTAAAGCAATCCAGTATATTATATCATAGTCCTTCGACTTTACAAGAAATCAGTTCCGACTTTTTATTTTTTTAACGGCAAGGCCGGCGACGATAAAGAATATGAAAAATAGGAGTAATAAAATCGATAATGAAGGATCCAAACGATTATTCATTATCGCAAAATCCATATTGTTAACGAGATAATACATGGGTAAAATCTTCGAAAATTGGATAACATTTTGGGATAAAATTTCCCGGGGTACAAAATTTCCACTAATCATCGCCATTGACAGGGCGACTCCTGTAAAAATCGCATTTAAAATGGATTTATGATGGGTGAAATTACTTATAAAAAATACCATGCCTATGGAAACCAGAAGTAATAGGGAGAGATTTCCAATGATCGGTAAATGATGGACTTCAAAAAAGGCTTCTTTTTGATAAAAATAGAGTATTGGCATATAGAAAAGAATTAGGATAAAGGAAATGAGAAATTGGGACATCAGGCTCTTTCCAATAAATTCTTTTCGGCTCGTCCCCGATACTAGAATCCTGTTGGCGATATTCTTCCTTTGAAATTCTATGAATCCTATCCCCACCACATTGAAAATCAACATCATCAATACATATAAATAGGAATTAAAGAATGCAATTAACCATTCTTTATAATATAAGGATTTGGCGATATCATCATTTTGAAATTGCACCTTGGTCTCGATGGCCTCCAGATCTTGAAAAAGTTGATCCAAAGGAATGTCGTTTTTGATCCCGGCATTCATGAAATGGAGGATTTCCTCCCCTTGATTTTGAAACAAAATAGAGGCATATCGGGTTTTATCCGTAAAGACTTGGAGAATCTCCTTTTCTCCATTTATTAATTTTTCGTCAAAATCACGATTTAAGATCAATCCACCATATATTTTCGATACATAAAGATCTTCTTTTAATTTGTTTTCATCGTCATAGGCGATTAATTCATGATCTTTTCCCAAAGTTTTTAGGAAAAAATTGCCGAATTTGCCTTCTCCTTCATTGATATAACCAATGTTTACCCTTTCTTTTTCAAAGCTCATGGGCGTATCTTTTGTCTTTGAAAACAAAATGGTCAGGACGATAAATATGATTAAATATAAGATAATTTGTAAGGGTTCTCTTTTTATGATTTTTAAATATACTTTAAATAGATTCATATTTCGATCTCCTTAATACAATAATGGGAACAATCATCAATACAATGGCGGTGAGGATGTTTTTAACTATCGATTGAAAAAAACCATCAAAAATTTGTAATTGATTAATACGATAATAATTTTCCGTCAAAATATTTGCCGGATTAATACTTTGAAGCCATGGCAGTTTTTCATCGGCTAAAATCTTTAAATCGGCGTTTTGCATCCCCGATAGCGCAGTAAAAAATAAAATCGCAAATACCGTCAACCCCGTTTGAACACTGGATGATATTTTCGGGATTACACTAATGGCCATGCCTAGAGCTATGCCATAAAATGAACCGCAAAGGACGAGAAGGAGATTGCGATAGTCCATCACAAAAATTTCCCGTTTCAATACAAATTGTAAAAAACCCATTAATATAAGGGTTGCCACTGTATTTAATGCCAAATAAGTAAAGGACGAGTATAAAATCAATTCACTTTTTTTCGCCGGTGAAATGGATATTCGTTGGCCAAGAACCGAGCGATTGGGCTGAATTACATTTGAAAAATCATTGATGAAAAAAGCGCTATATAGGGATAACATGACGATTAAGGTGTAAAAGACTAAATCAAAATCTTGTATTTTATTATCCTCGGCTTTGATAAATGGACGTTCAAATTCAAAATCTTCAATGGGTAGTGCTGATCCTCGAATTTTCCCATAGGTATTGACGGCGTGATATAGAATATTTTGCTCCAAGCCATTGGATTTAATAATGATCTTATCACCGTTGACAATCCCTAAAATATCATCATTTTCCAATGCTTCTTCCGCTTTTTCTTTCGCTAAATCTTGGATATCAAATATTTTCATGGACTGAAAGTTTCTTTTTAACTCTTCATTTTCTTCAATGGCTATGGGGATTTTAATCCTTTCTTCTTCCATATCCCCAAAGGCAAAATGAAAGACGAGGGTAAGTAGCATGGGAAAAAGAATCGTCCAAAATAAAGCAACACGGTCATTGACTACATTTTTTATACTTATCATAAAATTTCTTCGGATTCTTCCCATTACTCTCGAAGCTCCTTTCCCGTTAATTCTAAGAAAACATCATTTAATGTGGGATTCTCGGTATAGAGTCTACTGTAAATGTATTTCTTTTCTTTTAAAAAGGCTAATAATTCCTCCAAATTATTGGTCGATTGACCAAAACAAAGGCGATAGGCATTTTCATTTTTTGTTACATCCATAATATTGGGTAATGCCCGAAACTCTTTAATGGTTTCTTTCCTTTCATTTTCAAGTTCTAAATGTATTTTTTCCGTCGTCGCAATGGAGCTTCTCAGTTCGTCCGTCGTTCCTTCCGCGAGATTTTCTCCTTTATCCATGATAATGATCCGATCACAAAGCTCCTCGGCCTCATCTAAATAATGGGTGGTATAAACAACGGTAACTCCTTTCTCTTTCAATCGTTTAATGCCCTGGAGGATAAAATTTCGGGACTGGGCATCGACGGCTACTGTCGGTTCATCGAGGAACAGCAGTTTTGGTCCATGGACAATACCACAGGCAATATTTAATCGTCTTTTCAATCCCCCGGATAATTTCCGGGGCAAAAATTTACGATATTTTTCAATTTCAACGAATTCCAAAGCCTCTTGGACAAGTTTTTTATTGTCTTTTGGGGAGAATTTATATAGGGATGCAAAATAATGGATATTTTCTTCCACCGTTAAAGATTCAAATACACCGATTTCTTGGGGTACAAGGCCAATTTGTTCTTTCAGATCATAGGATGTTGGTTTCATTTTTTTGCCAAACACTTTAATTTCTCCTTTATCATAAGTGAGTAGTCCTAGAATACAATTGATGACCGTTGTCTTCCCCGAACCATTGGGACCGATCAGGCCGACGATTTCTCCTTTTCGAACCAACATATTAAAGTGATTTACTGCGATTAGGTCTTGATAAGCTTTTACTAAATTTTTTACTTCGATTACCATATTTATCACCTCTTAATAATATGATACAATGATTTCAACGGGAAAATTAGTGGTAATTGTCATTTTTTCATATGACAAATGTAATGAACAAGGAGGAAGGGATGGAATTATTTATTATTCGCTTATTCATATACTTCATTTGCACGAGTTTTTACTTCAATAAAGAGATCACCCTTCTTCGTCTAAGTTCGGTTTTAATCCTATTGATCCTTTCTTTATTAAAGGAATATTTTTGTCGAAAAAAAATCGATTATTTCTATTATTTTCTCTATGGATTATGTCTTTTTCCCTTTCCCCGACTTCTTTTTTTCTTTCCCGCAATTTCCTTTGATTTGGCGGGAAATTTTCGCTGGAAATCTTGTGGTTTTCTAATTTTAATTTTCATCAAACCCGATCTTCGGCTTTTTTTGGCATCACTTTTCACGATCTTTTTATCCATCAGCCTTAGGGATTACGAAGATCGGATTCAATACCATCGATTATCGAAAAATCGTTTAAAGGAAGATGCCCTTCTTTTACGAAAAACCCATGAGCAGTTCTTAGAAGAACAAGTTCTTAAAGAAGAGATGATTCTGTTTCAAGAACGGGAGAGGATTTCCAGGGAGCTCCATGATTCTATTGGCCATACCATTTCCTCCTCGATTATCCAATGTAAGGCCTTGGAAATGATTGCGACAAATCATCGGGAAAAAATGATGATTTGTCGATTGGCTAAGGGCTTGGAATCCGGTATGGAAGATATTCGTAACACCCTCCATCACATGAATCAATCGGCCTTTGATCTCCAATGGAAAATCAATGATTTAATGAAGGATATCACCGCGGAAAAGAATCTCTTTTATTATCTCGATGATGAACCGGTCTATGAATTGAAGAAAGATATTATTCTCATGGTCAAGGAAGCAATTACGAATTTCAATAAACATTCCAATGGAAATTACTTTTCCATTACGGTAAAGGAAACAAAGGATTACATTATCCTTCTTATGAAAGATAATGGCATAGTAGGAGATATGAAACAGGGATTAGGTTTAGAAAATCTTGAAAATATTGCAATAAGAAATCATGGAAAATGTACCATTGGTACGGAAAATGGATTTCAAATAAGAGTACTCTTACAGAAAGGAAAAAAAGATGAAGATAATCATAATCGACGATGATGTATTGGTCGTGGAATCTTTAAAAATGATTTTTACTGCCCATGGAATTGATGTTGTCGCCGAAGGTTATTCCGGTCGAGAAGGTGTCCTTCTTTATGAAAAACACCGTCCCGATGTTTTATTAATGGATATACGCATGGATGATCAAGACGGCATCACCGCAACAAAGGAAATTATGGCGAAGGACCCCAATGCTAAAATTTTACTTTTGACGACTTTTCAAGATGAAGAATATATTAATAAAGCCCTTCATTACGGAGCCTCTGGCTACATTTTAAAATCCAATATCGATTCTTTGATTCCATCGGTACAAGCTGTTTATTCTGGAAATACCGTACTTGACCGAGAGATTGTCGGAAAATTAACGAGAGAAAAAATCTTTGACGATAATCATCTCACCCCAAGGGAATCGGATATTTTAAAACTTGTGGCTGAGGGATTTTCCAATCGGGAAATTGCTCAAGCCCTTTATCTCAGTGAAGGTACCGTTCGAAATTATCTTTCAAATTTGTTGACAAAGCTTGAACTACGGGACCGTACCCAATTGGCGATTTATTATTATAAAAGGTGATATCATGTTTTCAAAACAAAAGGAATATTTAAAAGAAGGCCATTTAAGAACTTATTCCCTTCGCCTTCTCCATATCCATCAATTAAAAAAAGAAATTTTATCCAAAGAGAAAGCGATTATTAACGCTTTAAAAAGGGATATTGGAAAATCAGATTACGAATCCTATATGATGGAATATTATTTGGTACTTTCAGAATGTGATTATTTCATTAAACATTTGAAAAATTTAGTTACACCAAAAAAACTTCCCTGGGACTTGTCGACTTTCCCTGCGAAAAAGAGAATTCTCTACAAGCCCTATGGCCAAGTCTTGATCCAATCCCCTTGGAATTATCCTTTTCAATTAGCGCTTATCCCGGTCATCGGTGCCATTTGCGCCGGAAACACCGTTGTTTTAAAAACATCCCGAAAGGTCCCCCATGTCAATGAAGTATTGGGCGAAATTTTCCAGGGATTTCCTAAAGAATTGATTTATTTCGCTGAAGAAGAAAGCCATGATGAGATTTTAGAATATCCCTTTGATTTTTATTTTTTCACCGGTTCAAAAAAAGTCGGAAAGAAAATCTATGAAATCGCCGCAAAAAATATGGCGCCAATCGTTTTAGAATTAGGGGGCAAATCCCCTTGCATCATCGATGAAACGGCATCGATCGACGATGCAGCAAAGAAAATCGCCTGGGGAAAGTTCTCCAATGGCGGACAAACTTGTGTTGCACCGGATTATGTCTTAATCCATCATTCCAAGAAAAAACCATTTATCCAGGCGATGAAAAAGGAAATGAAAGCCTATCAGTCAGAAGACCAAATGGCCCGAATTATTACCGAAGAAAAATTCCAAGAATTACGGTCTTATTTGGAGGATTATGACGAAATCATCGGCGGAGAAACCATTGTGGATCAACGAATCCTTTTTCCGACCCTATTACCCAATGTGACAAAAGAGGATGCCATTATGGAGGAGGAAATTTTCGGCCCAATTTTGCCCATTCTTTCCTACGATGATTTTGACGAGGCCATCGATATTGTCCTGTCAAAGGATACCCCCCTTGCCCTTTATCTTTTTAGTAAAGATCATCAAGCCATTAATCGTGCCATTATGGGATTACCCTACGGTTCTTCCTGTTTAAATGATACCCTCATCCAGTTGGCATCCCATGATCTACCTTTTGGAGGATTACACGAAAGCGGTATGGGAAATTACCATGGAAAACATTCCTTTTACACCTTTAGTCATGAAACCGCCTTTTTAAAGGGAAGTTCCTTTAAAAACCCCCTACGTTTTCCTCCCTATACATCAAAAAAGTTAAAATGGTTAGACCGTTTTATGAAATAAAAAACTCGAAAGCAAATGCTTTCGAGTTTTTTAATTATATTGCTTTTTAATTCGAGCTAATTTTCGATTGTGATAAAATGAATAATATTGGGCACCAAAGATCAATAGGATACCAATCATCGTCATTGGGCTAATTTTATCTTGAAATAAGAAATAGCCAAAAATTGCCGCAAAGACAATCGTCCCATAGGTGTAGATGCTGACTTCCGATGCCGGCGCGTATTTGTAGCCCAGGGTCAATGTGATTTGGGCTAAACCAGCAAAGATACCGATACTTAATAATACGAAAAATTCCATAGCTGTCGGCATGACAAAATTACTTAACATCAAAGGTAATGATAATAGGGAGGATACCAATGAAAAGAAGAAGATAATCGTATTGGTTTTCTCCATTTTATTCACATAGGAAAGGGTGGTGTAGGCGCCACCAGCAAAGGCCGCCGATCCTAAACCTACCAATGCCGGAAATACACGGGAGTTAAATTCTGGTCTTACGACGAACATAGCGCCAATAAAGGATAGGATTAATACGGCGAGCTTAGTTTTTGTCAAAGATTCTTTTAAGAAGAATAGGGCGAAGATCATGACAAAAATCGGTGAAGATTTCTGTAAAATGGTAGCATCAGCCGTCGGCATATGATTAATGCAATAGAAATAGGCAACTACGCCGAGATATCCTAAAATTGAGCGTAAAAACAACCAAGGTCGGGATTCTTTTGTTCCAAAGAACCGCTCCCCATTTTTTTTCACTAAAAATCCACAAAGAATGAGTGTAATTAAATTCCGAAAAAAGACTTGCTCAAATACTGGGATTCTCCCCCCGGTAAATTTAACCGACATTTGCATTAATGCAAAAAATAAGGAAGAAGTCAACATGAAGATTGTCCCTTTTCGAATATTTTGATTCTTTTCCATAAACAACCTCCTTCATTTCTCTTATCACGAAAGAAGACTCCCCTGCCGGGAGTCTTTTATGCCATTTGTAAAGCCTTTAAATCCATGGACTCGAGGCTCTTACCACCTTGGGTATAAAGTTGATAGTAATATCCTTTTTTCGCCATGAGTTCTTCATGATTGCCCCGTTCGACGATGCCATTTTCCGTCAACACAATAATGGTATCGGCATTTTGAATCGTCGTCAAGCGATGGGCAATGGTCAAGCTGGAACGACCTTTGGACAGTTTCTCCAGTGATTCTTGGACAATGCCCTCGGATTTATTATCCAAGGCCGATGTGGCTTCATCTAAAATTAAAATGGGCGGATTCTTTAAAAAGACCCTAGCAATGGAAATTCGCTGTTTTTGACCTCCCGATAAACGAAGTCCTCGTTCACCGACAAAGGTATCAAATCCTTGGGGTAAGTCCATGATAAAGTCATAGGCTCCCGCCATTTTTGCGGCCTCTTTAATTTCTTCCATAGTAGCGCCCGGCTTACCATATTGGATATTTTCCGCCACTGTGCCCGAGAATAAATAGACATCTTGCTGAACCATGCCAATATTTTCCCGTAGGGATTTCAATTGAATATTTCGGATATCCACATCATCGATGGTGATTTTTCCTTCGCTCACATCGTAAAATCGGGGAATTAAATTACAAAGAGTCGTTTTTCCGCCTCCCGATGGTCCAACGAGTGCTACGGATTCTCCTGGATTTATGGTTAAATTAATATCCTCTAGAATAATCTCTTCGTCCTCTCGATAACGGAAGGAAACATTTTGTAATTGGACTTTACCTTTCACATCATCTAAGGGGATGGCATTATCATTATCAAAAATTTCAATATCTTGATCCATAATTTCGACAAAACGTTCGATCCCTGTCATCCCTCGATGGAATTGTTCTGTAAATTCGACAATTCGTTTCACCGTTGTTAAAAGGGTTTGGACAAACAAAATATAGGCGACTAAATCCCCAGAAGAGATAAAGCCCCTTGTGAGAAGTAATCCGCCACCTAAAATAACGACAAGATACATTAATCCATCAAATATTCTAGTAATCGTCGTAAATCCTGCCATATTTTTGTAGGTATTGTCTTTAATACCCAGAAATTTTTGATTGCCCTTTTCAAACTTTTCCTTTTCAATATCCTCATTGGCAAAAGATTTGACGACCTTTACTCCCAATAGCGAATCTTCGATTTGAGAATTGAGATCTCCAATATGATCCTTTTGCTCTTTAAAAGTTTTCCGCATCCGTTGATTATAGGAAGATGCCGCAATGGCCATGGCCGGGATCAAAGTATAAATGACCACCGTCAAGGGAATATTAATCCGGATTAAAATAACAAAGGATACGAGGATCTGAATGGCACCGATAAAGTATTCCTCGGGACAATGATGGGCAAATTCTGTAATATCAAAGAGATCCGAAGTGATCCTCGCCATAATTTGTCCGACTTTCGTATCGTTAAAATAGGAATCTGATAATGAATGGAGATGGTGAAATACATCCCGTCGCATATCGGTTTCAATTTTCGCTCCCATAATATGTCCATAGCGAGTCATATAATAACCGGCAAAGACTTCGACGATTTTTAAAAAGACGAAGATTGCCGTTAATTGTAAAATCGTGTTCCATTCAATGAGTCCTTGTGCCCCTTGATTGGTAATTTTACGCAGGATTAATGGTAATGAAATTCCTGCTACTGTCGTCAAACCGGCACAGAATAAATCGGTAAATAAAATTTTCCGATAACGATTAAAATAACCGGATACTCTGGAAACCAGTTCACGATTCGTATATTTTCGTTTCACAATAAACACATCCTTCCTTCATGACTATCCATTCTATCACAAAAGATCTATTTTTTCCAATTAAAAAGGAAAGGTTCCCCTTTCCTTTACAAATGAATTTCTTTATTATATCGTTTTTCATCTAAATCTCGATGGGAAACGATGAGAACGATCTTGTCCTTCATCTTCTCCAACACTCGATCATAGATGAGATTCCCTGTTTCTTCATCTAATCCTGAAGTAATCTCATCTAAAATTAAGAGATCAATATCTTTGTATAAAGCTCTTACCATGGCGATTCGTTGCTTTTCTCCACCGGATAAATTGCCGGCACCTTCAAAAATTTCCGTATCTAAAGTCTTCGTCTGGAGAATACTTTGTAATAAGGGATCTTGACACATTTCTTTTTCAAGAACCGATGAATAAGGCATATCTAAAAAGAGATTATCTCGTAAACTCCCTTTTATAATCGGTACATTTTGAGAAATGTATTCTAATCGATTCCGTAAATCTTCTAATTTATAATTTTGAATATTTTTCCCATTGATTTCGATGATATCATCATCTCGAAAACGGGGTAAAAGTTTTAAAAGAGTCGATTTTCCAGAGCCACTTTTTCCACGTACCCAGCATATATCTCCCTTTTCCAGACGCTGATTAATATGACATGGGATTTGATGTTCACCAATATTTAATTCCTCTAATTTCAAATCAATCGATATAATCTCTTTTAAGACATCGTCTTGACAGTCTTCCTTTTCCCATTGTTCAAAAAATTCATTGGCAATATCAAATTCTCTTTTATTTATATTTGCGGTGGTGATATTTTTTAAACTTTCAGAATATAGGGGTACAATCACGCTAATTAATAAAATCTGTATGAATTCCCGGGATTGAAGTCCTTGAATAATGGCATAGACCATAATCATTGTTTGAGCTAATGATAAAAGCCCCGTCAAAAAAGTAGCCATGGACTGGGCAAAAGTATTGAGACTCGCTTGGACGGTATAGATATTTTCTAGTTTTGTCTTTACTTTTTTCGATAATTCATCGTGATTTCCAACTTGCTTTACGAAATCTGTCGTACCGATGACCGAAAGCACATCCCGCCAATTTGACGACGAGATTTCCTGAAGTTTTTGAGATCGTCTCGCCAATTCTTTATTTAATAGTCGAAAGCCCAGGTATTGGATGGGAATCATACTAAGTAGTAAGAGAAAATAAATATAAGATTGAGTAAGTACCAATAGCAAACATACACCTAAAGTGAAGATATTGGAATAAATCTTTACACCATCCCCCGTTAAATAATTATATTGACTATTGACCCCAATAATCATGCGCTCCAATAAATTTAAAGGGCCTTCTTCATTGATATAATCATAGGGTAATTTGTAGTACTCCTGCAAATACCGTAGAAAATTATTCTGATTGAACTCTTTGGCAAATCGTTCCCGAACGAAAGTAATGATCATCTGAACGAAAATAGCCATCATCATCACCAGTGCCAATAATAGAATCTGATCCTTCGATATGATGCTTTCTTTCAGGGACCAATAATTTAACAACAAAGGTGCAACTAGGCTAATAATTGCACTTAATATTAAGGTAGCGATCATAAATATTCTAAATTTACTGTATCTTTTCAATGCTCTCTCCTTTTTCATTCCCTAACTGGTTTGAAATTTCCATTCTCATTTTATCTTCAAATTTTAATAAGATACTTTCCAGCTTTTTTATTGCAACTTTTTTATGATAAGGTTATTCTCCACTACCAAAACCAGCTATTGCGCTACATGCACAAGCACACATAATACCTAAAATATCCTCAGGTAGCTCATATCCATTTTTCAAGTCTTTCATTTTGTCACTCCTTCCATTCTTCTTATAGAAATATATATATTTAAATTACACTAGTGTAATATAACTTTATCACTGGAGAGTATTTGTATCAAGTTTATTCATTAGTTTCCTCAAAAAAAAAGCCCTTTGGGCTTTTTTTACATTTCTTTTACGGTTTCCAATCCAATTAAATGAAGGGCAATCTCTAAGGTTCGATTGACGGTGTAGGTTAAAAATAATCGGCTGTTTTTTAAATCTTCTTCTGCATTTTGAATGGAACAGTTCCCATAAAAGCGATTAAAGTCTTGGGCCAAGTCCACTGAGTATCTCGTAATATAGGACGGCTCGTATTTCTCACAAGATCTTTCGATGACTTCTTGGAATTGATAGAGTCGTCGAAGGAGCTGTTTTTCTTCTTCTGCCACTAATCGACTCTTGTCCACAAAAGATTTTGAATCGAAACCTTGTTTTTCTAAAATAGAATGGGAACGTGCATAGGCGTATTGGACATAGGGTCCTGTTTCCCCTTCAAAATTTAATACTTCATCCCAGTCAAAGACATAGTCCTTGATTCGATTATTGTATAAATCCTGGAAGATGATGGCGCCGACACCGACACGATGGGCGATGGTTTCTTTATCTTCCAATTGGGGATTACGCTCTTCAATGATTTGTCTTGTTTTTTCGATGGCATTTTTCAACACTTCTTCTAAGAATACGACTTTTCCCTGTCTCGTTTTCATGGCTCCTTCTTTTAAGGAAATCAGGCCAAAGGGAATATGGATACAATCTTTGTAGAAATCATAGCCCATTAATTTTAAAATGGCTCGTAATTGTTTAAAATGTAGAATCTGTTCCGATGCGACGATATAGAGATTTTCGTCAAAATCATATTCTTTTTTTCGATGAATGGCCGTTGCCACATCCCGTGTAATATAAGTCGATGATCCATTGGACTTTTTAATAATGGCCGGGACGAGATCAAATTCTTCTAAATTGACAATCATGGCGCCGTCGGATTCTTCCAATAGATTTTTTTCTTCTAATTCTTGAATGACATCTGGAATGAATTGGGAGTGATAGGCTTCCCCATCAAAGGAATCAAATTCGACCCCGAGCATCTGATACACCCGGTTAAATTCTTCCAAGGAGATTTCTCTAAACCAAGACCAAAGACGGAGAGCTTCCGGATCTTTTTTCTCCAATCGGTCAAAGGCAGCCCGAGCCTTCTCCATTAGCTCTTCATCTTCTGCCGCTTCCTCATTATATCGGACATATAGTTTTAAAAGTTCTCCGATGGGATTCTTATTGATTTTTTCTTCATCGCCCCATAATCCATAGGCTTCGATCATCATCCCAAATTGGGTGCCATAATCGCCAATATAATTAATGGCGATGGTATCAAAGCCTTGATATTTCATAATTTTGTTAAGACTATTGCCGATGACTGTGGATCGAAGATGACCGATGTGGAAGGGTTTTGCAATATTTGTCGAGGAAAATTCCACAACTCGAGATTTCCCTTGACCAATATCCGTAGAAAAGGGCTTTTCTTCGCCGATTTCCTGAAAAACTTCCTGGGCAAAGGCTTCGTCTTTAATAAAGAAATTAAGATATGGTCCTGTATTTTCAACTTTTTCAATGATTCCTTTGACTTCAAATTTCTCCTTCATCTCTTCTGCAATGAGATTTGGCGCTTTTCTATATTCCTTTGCAAAACGGAATACAGGAAATGCAAAATCTCCCATTTGGGGAGAAGGTGGAACTTCTACCAATTCTTGACAAATACTGGAATCAATATTTAATTGGGATGAAATTTCATCAATAATATATTTTCTAAAATTTTTCAATGCCTACTCCTTTTTATTTCAATTGAAGGACGGTAACACCCATACCGCCTTCATTATGGTTTCCAAAACGAATAGAGGATACTCTCGAATCACCTTTCAAGTAATCGGTGATTCCTTGTCGTAAAACGCCCGTTCCTTTTCCATGGATAATTTGGACTTCCTTTAATCCCACGAGGATACAATTATCCAAGTATTTGTCGACTTCCATTCGACCTTCTTCGATGGATAATCCTCGGATATCCAATTGTCTTTGGATATTTTGATCGGCTTTATTTTTAATGATGTTTTGAATTTTCCCTTGTGCCCTTTCTTCTTCTACGGAAGTTACGGGTTTTAAGTTCTTAATATTGGCATTCACTTTTAACATCCCTACTTGAATCAAGACTTCCCCTTTATTATTGGGTTCGGTCAAGACTTCGCCCACTTCTCCTAATCCTAGAATTTCCACATCATCACCAATAGAGATCGGCTTTTTGTTCTTCGTCGTCTTTAAAAGTTCCTCTTCCCGATGGTATTCTTGGAGTTTCTTGTCCAAATCTTGCTCCAATTGAGCCGCTGCTTGATTTTCTCCCTCTTTTTTCATGAATTTCAATTCATTGATCCATTCTTTTGTATCTTCTTTGGCTTGTTTTAATAGATCATAGGCTTCATCCTTTGCGGCTTGGATGATTTTCTCCCGGGAATTTTTCGTTTTTTCAATTTCCCGAGCCAATTCTTTTTCTTTCGCGATGATTTTTCGCTCTAAAATCTCTTGATTTTTCTTGGATTCATCAATTCTCTTTTGATCCCGCTCAATTTTTTGAAGGATATCTTCAAATTTTTGATCTTCTTTTGTTGTGAAGTTTTGGGCTTTCTTTATAATTTCTTCCGATAATCCCAAATGTCTTGAGATTTCAAAGGCATTGGATTTTCCGGGAACACCAATAAGAAGTTTAAAACTAGGGGATAAGGTGCGAATATTAAACTCCATGGCGCCGTTTTTGACGCCGGGGGTTTGTAAGGCGAAGAGTTTTAATTGGGAATAATGGGTCGTGGCAATGGTACGAATCTCACGATCCAGTAATCCCGTTAATATCGCCATAGCCAATGCCGCCCCTTCCACAGGATCCGTCCCAGCTCCCAATTCATCAAAGAGAACGAGGGAGTTCTTTTTCACATTTTTTAGGATCTGTACAATATTGGTCATATGGGCGGAAAAGGTGGAGAGGGACTGCTCAATGCTTTGCTCATCACCAATATCGGTGTATATTTCATCGAATACGGCGACTTGTGAACCAAGTCCTGCGGGAATATGAAGGCCCGATGCCGCCATTAAGGACAGCAATCCTACGGTCTTTAAAGATACGGTTTTACCTCCGGTATTTGGTCCTGTGATAACTAAAGTCGTATACTCTTTTCCCAGGTAAATATCAATGGGAACGACCTCGTCTTTGGGAATAAAGGGATGGCGCGCCTTTTTTAAATTAAAGTATTCATCATGATTTAATTGGGGTTTTGTTCCATCCATCGCTAGCGCCATTTTCCCCTTGGCAAAGACAAAGTCCAAATGGGTTAGAATCCTTTGATTATTTAGAATTTCATGGCGAAATTCATAAACTTTATTGGATAATTCTTGAAGGATTCGGAAGATCTCCTCTTCCTCTTCACTTTCTAAAATCCGAAGATCATTATTTAATTCAACAACCGCCATAGGCTCAATATAAACCGTTGCCCCAGAAGATGATTTATCGTGGACAATCCCAGCAAAGGCCGATTTGTTTTCGCTTTTCACCGGCACGACGAAACGACCATCCCGAACGGTGATGATGCTATCTTGTAATTTATTGCTATCGCTTTTTGTAATTTGATTTAATTTGTCCCGGATGGCTTTCATTTTATTTTCTTTGTTTCGCCGAATATTTCGCAATGGAACAGAAGCATTATCGCTGATTTCTTCCGGTGAAATGATGGATCGTTCAATGATCTCTTCCAGCCAAGGAAATTCATGAATTCCATCGCCCCATTGGGGAATGTGGTGAAAATCCTTTTTCACTTGTTCCTCTAATTTTAAGTAGCTTTTTAATTCCCGGGAGCATCGTAAAAGATCCGAGGTTTGAAGTAATCGCTCCGGCGTCATGGATCCTCCTTTGCCCACATGTTCAATGGAGGGTTTTAAATTATTTATTCCATAAATCGGCGGATTAGAATATTTTAAAATAAGACGAAGGGCTTCGTCGGTTTCTTCTTGCCATTGATTCGCTTCTTCGACATTTTTTGACGGCCGTAATCGGCTTGCTTTTTTCTTGCCCTCTTTGGAATTACAGTATTTTTCTAATTCCTTTATCATTCGTGGAAATTCTAAAGTTTCCATGGCTTTTTTATTCACAAAAATCCCCTCTTTGAATTCTCAAATAATCAAAATTCCCATTTTTTAATTCTTGGATATGATGTCGATGGTCTAATTTATCATGGAAATAAATATGGGAAATCCCATCTCGAATCACCGGATAAATTTCTCCAAATTCATCTTCTAAATATCCCTTTTGATAATAACATTTCTGACAATTTCTGTCACATTTTTCATTGATCAAAGAAAAAGGACAAAACACATTGGTCATGACGATGGTGTCACCATAAGTAAAGTACTCTAAAACACCCGCTGTTGTTTTCCGAATTTCTACCCCTTCTTCCGGTTTTGCTTCGATGGAAAGACAGATTTCATCAAAACCCCATTCATTTGCCCAATGGACAGCTTCTGTATTGAGGATATTTATCGGATAATCGGCAATTATGGTTTTATCGGGATATTTTTCTTTCACCCACTGGAGATCGCCAATATTTCGAAGAAGAATCGATGAAATGTCTTCCTTGAATTCTTCCCAATTGTCGATTTCATTTCCCCCCATAAAATAGGGCATTTTAAAACAGCTTTCCTCGTTGATCGGATCACGGAAAATTGTCTTTCTTTCTTTTCTTTTTTCTTTAGTAAAATGATATACTCCCCCAGGACTTCGATGAATAGGATATTGTGTAATTTCATCCAGGAGTTTATCCATGGCTAAACGTCGTAATTCATTGAGCTTTTTTACGGGATAAAAAATTGATTCATCCATTTTACCACAGATTTCCATGGCTTCAAAGGGAGTGTTTCCCAGTTTTGTAAACTGTTTTTCGAGTTTTTCTTTTTCCAAGGGTATTTTTTTTGCCCCTTCGACAATATCACCCATGACCTCTACGGACTTCCCCTTGGCTTTACATAGAAATCTTGCGTTTTTCCCGATTTCCATGGAGTATTGAATATTCACCGGTATTTTCGGTAAATCTCGGCGACATTCTTCCTTTAAGGATCGATTTTGCACCCGCCGTATTTGTTGGGGAACTTTTGCATCGTAAATATGGGAATAATGGGCTTTTTCATTCTTTTTATGATCCCTCGTCAAGGTAAGGGGATATTTATCCCCTTTTTGATTTTCAATTAAAAAAATATCTCCCTTTTTTACATTTTCATAAAATCGGATTGTTTTCTTCTTTCCCGGTAAAATTTCACCGAGGATCCGTCCTTTTTGACCCCTTCGTTTTTTCTCTCCGTAATGTTTAAAATCATCAAACAATAGTCCCTTGGTATATCCTCGATTGCCGACTTCTTCCAATTCCTTTTCATTATAGGAACAATGATCCCGGCTTTCTCGATAATTTTTAACAACAGAATAGACATATTCCGGTGTCTTCATTCGCCCTTCAATTTTTAATGAATCAATTTGCATTTCTTTGAATCGTTCCATTTCCTCAATGGTATTTAAATCCCTAGGAGATAGATATGCGCCCCAATCGGCCACTAGATTTTGTTTTTCATCGTAAAGACGATAATTTTTACGGCAGGGCTGGGCACAGGCTCCCCGATTTCCCGATCGACCACCGATTCGCTGGGAGAAATAACATTGCCCCGATTGGCATACACAAAGGGAGCCGTGGACAAAAATCTCCACTTCAATTTCCAATTCCCTTTTAATGCGACAGATTTCTTCCCATGGCGTTTCCCTAGCGAGGACAATCCGCTGAAATCCTAAATCCTCCATCATTTTTGCGCCGTAGAAATGATGGATATTCATCTGTGTCGATGCGTGTAATTCCATTTCTGGTAAATGCTTTTTTAATATTGAGATTAAGCCGAGGTCCTGAACGATTAATGCATCCACATCCATATCATAGAGTTTATGACAAAGTTCATAGGCCTTTTCCAATTCATGATTGTAAAGCAGGGTGTTCATCGTAATATAGAGCTTTACATCATGGAGATGACAAAGTTTAATGATTTCCTTTAAGGATTCATCATCAAAACTCTCCGTATATGCCCGGGCATTAAAATCGCCGGTGCCCATATAAATGGCATCGGCTCCTGCGAGTATGGCACTGTGGACCATTTCCTTATTTCCTGCGGGAGCGAGTATTTCCACTGAATCCTTTGCCATCCTTTCTGTTTTTCAATTGGGCTTTTAATTGGCGATTTTCTTCTTCAACTTTTACCAGCTGTTCTTTATTCATTTCATTGTTTTCCATTTGTTCTTTCATTTTAAAATAATCATCGCAAAGATTCATGACACAAAGGGTGAGAAGCTCCTGACGATTGATTCTCGGATTATCTTTTTTTGTCCGTTCCAATGTGTTTTCTGCATATTTTACAATTTCATGAACTTTTTCTTCATCCCGATTGGATCGGATGATATATGTATTTCCAAAAATTGTGATTTTCATTCTGTTTTTTTCTTGCATTTTACTCACCTATCCCCATTATACTCTATATTATATCATAATCCTCAATTCTTATTGAAAAATGGATAAAAAGTGCCTCTAATGAGGCACTTTTCCCTTATTGACGTAATTTTACACCAATTTCATCCAATGCAGAGATCAGCTTTTCTTGAACTGCTGAAACTTCATCATCTTTCAGTGTTCTATTTTCGTCTTGGTAAATAATATTATAGGCCATGGAACGATGATTTTCGTCGACATGTTTTCCCTCGTAGATATCAAAGAGTTGAACATCTCGAATCCAAGGAGATTGTTTGTAGATTACCTCTTCAATTTTTGATGAAGGATAATCCTTTGGTACCATTAAGGCAATATCTCGGCGAATTTCTGGATAACGGATGATTTTTTCATATTCGCGATCAAATTGAGCATGGTCGATGATTTTTTCCATATCCAGTTGGGCCATATAAACTCGCTTTGAGAAATGGAATTTATCCTGGATATCATAGGAAATTTCCCCCATAACCCCAATTTCCTCCTGATCGAGATAAATCGTCGCACAACGTCCTGGATGGAAACTTGGATGATTTTCTTCTTTTTCATAGGAAATATTTTTCAATCCCATCTCTTTAAAGAAGGTTTCAATTCTTGCCTTTAGTCCGTAAAAATCTTCGCCATAATTGCCGAGGGCTAATTTTAGTTTCTCCACATATTCACCGTTTTCGTTGTGGAAAGTGTTGCCGATTTCATAAAAGGATACATGGTCAATATGATTGGAGGCATTTCGGTCCATTATGCTCAATAGATTGGATAGTAAATCCGTGCGCATGACGGAGAAATCTTCCCCTAGGGGATTTTCAATAGTGATGATATCTTCAGGTATTTCCATATTCAATAAATCATAGGATTTTTTTGATAGGAAGGAATAGGTCATAATTTCTGTGAATTTCAATCCATAAAGAAGGGCTTTGGCTTGGTCGACGGTTCTTCTCCTCGGTGATTTGATTCCCCGATGGATACTTCCCACAAGGGCTTTCGGTTCAATGCGGTAAAATCCATATAATCGGCCAACTTCTTCAACTAAATCTTCTGAAATTCGAACATCATCACGATGATGGGGGACCGTTACTCGAATATTTTCTCCTTGATCGTCCACTTCAAATTCTAATAATTCCAAATAATGGATGGCTTCATCTTTCTTAATTTCAGTTCCTAAAATATTGGTGAAAATTTCAGGATTCACGGTGATTTGTGCCTTGGATCGAATCTCTGGAAATTCATCATATTCTCCCCGTACTACTTTTCCTGCGCCTAGGGCATGGATTAAATAACAGACACGATCCGCTGCAAATTTTGCTAAATGGACATTGGCTCCCTTTTCAAAGCGTTGGGATGCTTCTGTTCGCAAATTTAATTTCTTCGATGTTTTCCGTACTGCCGAGGAGTTAAAATGGGCCGATTCAATTAATATCGTCTGGGTGCTTTCTTCGACTTCTGAGTTTTTACCCCCCATAATTCCCGCAATGGCAATCGCCTTTTCACCATCACTAATAATGGTATCTTCTTTCGATAACTCCCTTACTTTTCCGTCAAGGGTTTCCATTTTTTCGCCATTTTTTCCATTCCTTACGACAATTTTTCTTTCAGGCAATTGTTGGATATCAAAGGCGTGGATCGGTTGTCCCGTTTCCAGCATGACAAAATTTGTAATATCGACAATATTATTGACCGGTCGCATACCCGCTTGCATTAAATAGTTTTGTAGCCATTGGGGGGATTCTTTTACTTGAATATCTGTGCAGACCCTTGCGACATAACGGGAACAATCTTTGGTTTTTAATTGAATACCCTCGAAATAAGCGGAGATTTCATCGATTTCTTTGTCTACTTTTGTCGATGGCCATTGGATCTTTTGATCGAAAGCTGCCGCCGTTTCCCGGCTCATACCAAGGATTGAAAGGCAGTCGGGACGATTGGGTGTAATTTCAATATCTAAGATTTCATCCTCATTTTGTAAAACTTCTCGAATATCTTGGCCAACTTCAACTTCCGGCGAAAGAATAATGATTCCCTTTTGTGAACCCTTGGGCACTAGATGTTCAGCATAACCTAATTCCTCATAGGAACACAACATCCCCTCCGATGGGATACCTTTTAGTTTCACCGGTTTAATTTCCAGGCCAGAGGGCATAATGGCACCGGTCTTGGCATAACATACCATATCCCCTTCTTTCATATTATCGGCTCCCGTTACAATGGTAATGGGTTCTTGACCAAAATCAATGGTCACGAGATAAAGCCGATCGGCTTCTGGATGTTTTTCAATTTTCAGTACTTTTGCACTGACAATATGATCGAGGGATTCCGACCAATCGATGATTTCTTCCACATGGGAACCGGTTTGTGATAATCTATGGGCAATCCTTTGGGCTGATTCATCGATGGGTAAATAGTCTTTCATCCATTTTATCGGTAATAACATCATGTCCTCCTAAAATTGTTCTAAAAATCGTTGATCGTTTTCATATAATAAGCGTATATCGGATATATTATGTTTTACCATGGTGATTCGATCGACGCCTAATCCGAAGGCGAAGCCGGAGTATATCGAGGAATCAATGCCACAATTTTCCAAAACTTTGGGATGGACCAATCCACCACCTAATAATTCCATGGACCATCCAGTGTAATGACATGCATCACAACCCCTGCCTTTGCAATCAAAGCAAGAAACATCGACTTCAATCGAAGGTTCCGTAAAGGGAAAATAATGGGGACGATATCTCGTTTTCATGTCCTTTCCAAATAACGCATGGATAAACATATCCAAAGTATCGATTAAATTCGCCATGGTCACATTTTTATCGACGACAAGGCCTTCCAATTGATGGAACATTGGGGAATGGGTATCATCGACTTCGTCAAATCGAAAGGTTCGACCGGCCGACACCATACGAATGGGCAACTCCTGGGATTTCATCACTCGAATTTGCACCGGTGATGTATGGGTGCGTAGAACCGTTTTATCATCAATATAGAAAGTATCGCTTCTATCCCTCGAGGGATGATCCTTCGGGGAATTTAACAAATCGAAGTTGTTTTCTACGGTTTCAATTTCCGGTCCATCGATAATATCAAAACCCATGCTTAAAAATAAATCTTCCAATTCTTCCATGGTTTGATGTAAAGGATGACGATGGCCGATTTCCACGGTTTGTGGATTTGCCGTTACATCAATACTTTCCTTTTTCTCTTGAATTTTTTTAATCTTTTCCTCTAATTCTTTTCGTTTTCCTTCGAGCTTTTCTTCAATCTCTGCCCGTATTTCATTGGCGAGTTTTCCCATTGCCGGTCGTTCTTCTGCAGGAATTTGCCCCATGCCCCGTAAAACCTTCGTCAATTCTCCTTTTTTCCCGAGAATTTTGATACGGATTTCTTCAAAATCAGCGAGATCGCCAATTTTTTCAATTTTCTCCAATGTATCCCCTTTAATTTTCTGTAATCGTTCTTTCATAACTCCTCCTTCACATAAAAAAAAGACTTTCTCCCCATGGGACGAAAATCTTCTGCTTTCCGCGGTACCACCCAAATGATTGAACCACTCTCTTTGATAACGCAATGTTTTGCGTCGGGGATTAACCCGAAACTCCGAAGTGAATATTCCACGGCGACTAATATCGATCTTCCACCGCCATCGACTCGCTTTTATCGTCTTTCCGTTTTTTGCTTCATCCGTTTTATTCATCTTTTTTTATTTTATAGCTTTTCATTGAGAAAGTCAAATGATCTCAACTTTTATGCCCTTTTTCTTAAATGAAAATTCTCTTTTCCAATATTTTCGGCTATAATGGATAAAGGTGATGATGAAAGGAGGGAGACTATGGCCCGTGAACTATTTCTCATTAGCACGAAAGCCGGTGCCTATGAGAAAAATTTACCAAAGAAAATACAATGCTTTTTTCCCAATGCCGAGATTGTTGAAACAAAGTATCCCGATCATTTAACTGAAATCGTCGATGAATTTTCCAAAAGGAAAATATCAAATAAACGACTATATTTATTGGGCGGCGATGGTTCCCTCAATGAAGCATGCTCTATATTACAGGGAACAGACACCGCCCTTGGTTTAATTCCCTATGGTACTTGTAATGATTTTGCCAAGACCCTTTATTCTCACCAATTTTCCCTGGAAGAATATTTAGAGGGATTATCTGATCTTCAGCAATTCCCTTTGGATCTTATCCAGCATAATCATGGGGTTTCCATCAATATCCTCTCCGCCGGTATCGATTCTATGGTTTTACAAAATGCCTATAATATTTTAAAATACTTTCCCCGATTAAAGAGTCTGGCCTATGTATTATCCGCCATCTACACGATCTTTCGATATCCAGGGATTGAAATCCATTGGGAAGGAGATCATGGTGTTGGAGATGATGTGGTAAAACTCGTGGCTCTTTGTAATGGAAGATCCTATGGTGGAGGCTTTACACCGGCCCCCGATGCTAATCCAATGGATGGTACTTTAGAATTTTGCTATGTGAAAGATTGCTCCCCCTTTGCCCTTATTCCTAAAATGATAAAATATCGTAAAGGAATCCATTTAGAGGATCCAGCCTTTCGAAAAATTAAGACCAAAAAAGGAAAGATTCAATTTAAAGAATCGGTAATCGGCAATTTTGATGGCACCATATTTAATACAAGGACCATTGAATACGAAGTTCTTCCAAAAAAGATATTATTTGTCGCACCAAGACAATTTGTAAAAACATCTTTACATCCTTAATTTTTTATGAAATTTCCTTTCTGTATTGGGGAGTTTCTAATTTTTCGTCATCGTAATTATATTTTTAATCCATGGATCATTTATGGCTATTAAAATATCCTTATGTTTTTCAGGCATTTGATCCTTTTAATACCACTCATTATCGATTACATTATAAAAATCCGGCGATTTCAGAAAATTCTGAAACTGCCGGATTTCATATTGCTTTTTCTTTTAACCAAAATCATCGAAGTATATTTTTTCATTACCTACGCCTTCTTCATTTAAGGCTTTTACGATGGATTCGATCATCCGTGGAGATCCGCAAAGATAGGCGCTGTAATCTTTGTCTTTTTCCATATATTTATGAAGGGAATCATCCACATGGCCCGTATCCCCTTCCCAATTCATTTCTGGCGTCGTTCGAGACAGTGTCGGTATAAAGGTAAAGTCCTTTAGTTTTTCTTCGAACATTTTAATTTCATCCAAGAGGAATAGATCCTCCGGTGTACGGGCGCCAAAGTAGAATTTCGCCGTTCTTTGAATATCATTATCTAACATATGATGTAATATGGAACGAATCGGTGCAAACCCTGTGCCCGCTGCTCCCATAATGATTTCAGAATCTTCATCGTGATAATAGAAGTCGCCATAGGGACCATTGATATCGACTTTATCGCCTTCCTCAAGGAATTTATGGCAATACGTCGTACAAATTCCACCGGTATAACCAATGAGAAGTTCAATATGGCGATCGTCTTTAATGGACGATGCAATGGAATAGGCTCGGAATACTTCTTCATCACTGCCTTCGTATTCTGGCGCCTTTAATTGAACATATTGTCCCGGTTTAAAATCAATGGTTTCCCCTTCTGGTAATTCGAATCGGAATAATGTAATACGATCGGTCAATGGTCGTTTTTCCACCAATGTTGTCGTATATTCTTTGACATTAAATAATTCTTCTGGAATTTCAATTTTAATATCTTCTTTTACTTTTATTTGACAAGATAAACGGATATCGGATGCTAATTCATCCTTCGTCAACATGGGCTTTTCTGTGGCAAGTACCGGTCCTCCACCAGAATCTACTTTTACTTTACAATAGCCACAGGTACCTTTTCCACCACATGCCGATGGTATGAATACTTCCTCATTCCTTAAAGTATCCAATAAGGAGTTTCCACCTTCTACAGTATATTCTTTTTCATCATTAATGATTAGTTCCACTTCGCCATAATCTGCAATATAGCGATCGGCCAATGTTAATAGGGCGGCAAATACGACGGTAATTGCAGAAACGACAAGTACAGTAGTTAATATCGTAGACATATTCGCCTCCTATGAAATTTGAACGATTCCGGAAAAACCGATAAATGCCATGGCCATAATCCCTGTAATAATCAAAGTCAATGGTGAACCGCGAAGTCCTTTCGGTACCATTTTGTCATTTATCCGTGAACGAATACCAGCCATGGCAGTGATCGCCAATAGCCAGCCTAGGCCAGAACCAATGGCAAAGGCTACGGTTTGTGGAAAATTATAGCCACGGATAACCATGAATAGGGATACCCCTAATATGGCGCAATTTACTGTGATTAACGGCAAAAATATTCCCAAGGCATAATATAAATTCGGTAAGTATTTTTCCAGTATCATTTCCAATAATTGAACAAATGCAGCGATGGAGATGATAAATATGATAAATCGTAAGTACTCAATATTGAATTTTATCATCAGTTTGTAAATAAAGTAATTGATGATTGTCGTTACAGTTAATACAAAAGTAACGGCAACACCTAGACCAATGGCGGTTTCAACTTCTTTACTTACGGCAATAAATGAACACATTCCCAAGAAATTGTTCAATATCATATTCGATGTAATAATCGATGCAAAGAAGATGACTAATGGATGTATATTCATTTCTCTTCTCCTTCCCCTTTATTTAGCTTCGTATTGGCTACCCACATAATCATGGCCAGAATAAAGAAGGCTCCCGGTGGCATGATCATCATCGTCCAGGGAACAAAAGATTCCGGCATAAAACGGAAACCAAATACCGATCCAAATCCTAAAATTTCACGGAATAAGGAAATCAGCAATAATACAATGGTGTATCCCAAACCTGCAGCAATACCATCGACAAGGGATGGGATGGGTTTATTGGATATGGCAAAGGCTTCTGCCCTTCCCATGATAATACAATTTGTAATGATTAAACCGACATAGGGTCCAAGGGTTTTACTCATGGCCGGCATATAGGCCTTTAAAAAGATATCCACGATAATAACAAAAAAGGATATGATAAAGACTTGGACAATCATTCGTATATGTTTTGGTGTGACATTTCGTAACAAGGAAATGACTAAAGAGGATAATCCAGTAACAAAGGTCAAGGCGATACCCATAATTAACGAGTTCATCATTAAATTGGTCACGGCCAAAGCCGAACATATTCCGATGACTTGGAATAATACTGGATTGTCGTAGGCCAAACCTTCCTTAAAAATCTTTTTGTACTTGGCCATTTTATTCACCCTTTCTTTCTTCGATGAATGCTGTGACATCTTCATTGATCATATTCGTAACAAAAGTAGAGGTTTGAGTAGCGCCGGCAATGGCATCTATATTTCCGCCGGGGGCTGGTTTATTGATTACAATGGCGCCATCCTCAGGGCTTTCCACGGATAATCCCCGATATTGCTCTTTATAGGGTGCTTCGGAAATACGTCCACCAAGGCCAGGTGTTTCGTCTTGTTTAATAAATTCAACACCTGTTATTTCTTGGAGATCTCCACTAAGGCCTAAATATCCCTTAATACTTCCCCAAAGTCCTGGTCCTTCAAAGGGTACGGCATAAGCCATCGTTTCGCCATTTTCCTCGAGAATATAAAGGACTTCATCTTTATAATCTTCTTTTGTAACATGTTCATCAAAAAAGCGATTAATTTCTTCATCGTCCATATTTTCATCATAGAGATCGAAAACATTTAAAATCTTTTCTTTCAATTCCAATTCCTGATTAAATGCAATCACCGGTTCAGTGACTTGATCTAAAAATGCGAGGATCGTCGTCAAAATCACCGTTAAAATCAGAATAAATAGGACGGGATAAATTGGAGATTTCTCTTTAAACATTGGTAACCTCCTTTTTTACTTTCTTTTTCTGCTTTTGTTTACGAATGCCATAATCAATAATTGGCGCAAACATATTGCCGATCAAGATGGCAAACATCATTCCACCGGAAAACAGGGCAAATCCTCGGATGACAACTGTGATAATACCGATAATGATTCCATAAATCCATTTTCCCAATGGCGTCTTTGCCGCAGAAATGGGATCTGTCGCCATAAATACCGTTCCAAATAAAAAACCACCCATTAACATTCCATATAATGGATTGGGAACGGAATTTACACCTTGCATGGTAAAGACTAAACTAATTGTGGTAAATCCCAAAACAGATCCTGCCATGATTTCCCAAGAAGCAATTTTCTTGTAAATTAAATAAACGGCAGCAATAAGGATAATAATTTTCGGCGCTTCCCCCATAACACCTGTTACATTACCCCATAGCAGGTTTTTTAATGCCGTAATTTCCCCGGCATTTCGAAACAATAACATCGGCGTTGCTGTACTAACCTCATCGATATGAGGGCTTATGTAGTGGGCAAAGCCTCCCGGAAAACCAGTCATGATTTGGTTCCATTCGATCGTCATCGGTTGTGGGAAATTCACATAAATAAACGCCCGACCGACTAATGCAGGATTGAAAATATTTTTACCGAATCCACCAAAAACCATTTTCCCAAAAAAGATTGCAACGATAATCCCCACTACGGAAATCCAAATGGGTAAAGATACGGGCAATGTCAAACTGTATAAAATTGCCGTAACAATTGCCGCTTCCGAAATCTTTTTCCTTTTAAAAATTTTTGTTTCACAAAGATACTCGACGATTACAGCCACTAAAATATTTATACCTGTCAGTACGAGAACCCGCCATCCATAGAAAAATGTCGCGACGAGCAAAATAAGTGCAAGGAATACAAGTAGTGGATGCATCATCTTTTGCTTCATGAAATATTTGTTATACATCTCCTTCAATAATTCCACCTCCAAAGTAATACAACGTCCATAAAAACTTTCTTTGTTTTAACCTTTTCAATCCTATACATCCATTATACAGGATATCGGTTTTTTTATCATCTTTCCATGGTTCGAAGCCTTGAAAAATATAAATATATTGTGAATTATATAAGAATAATCCCGTAAGGAAAGGCTAGTTTCTGCCATTATAAAACCGGCCCAAAGGCCGGCTTATAATTTCTTTCGATCTTTTATTTATTGCAGATAATCGTAATGGATGAGTCCTTCTTTCTCACATTTCTTGTAATCTTTCGCAATTTCTTTAATTTGTGAGCTTAATAGGATCAATGCAATTAAGTTTGGTATTGCCATAATCCCGTTGAACATATCTGCTAATTCCCAAACCAATTCTACTTTAAACATGGATCCGAGAATAATAAAAGCGACGACGATTAATTGGAAAGGACGAAGTCCCTTTCTACCAAATAAATATAAAATATTGGTTTCGGCGAAATAATACCAACCGATAATTGTGGTAAAGGCGAAGAAAGCCAAGCAAACAGCCAATAAAATGACACCAATATGGCCAAAGGCTTCTTCAAAACCCGCTTGCGTTACTTGGGCTCCTTCTAAACCTAGAAGATTTGCTCCAGTTAATAAAATGATTAGAGCGGTAAAGGTACAAACAACACCGGTATCGACTAATACTCCCATCATTGCCGTAAAACCTTGTTCTGCCGGATGGTCAACTCGAGCTGAAGCATGGGCGTGGGGTGTCGAACCCATACCGGCTTCATTGGAGAATAATCCTCGGGCGACCCCTTTTTGCATTGCTTGACGCACTGTAAATCCAAGAGCTCCACCGACCGCTGCTTTACCACTAAATGCTGAACTGAAGATATCGCTGAATACTGGACCAATTTGAGCTCTGAATTTAACTAAAATGACGACACCAAAGATGATGTATATAATCGCCATTATCGGAACGACTAAAGTAGCGAAGTTTGCAATACGTTGTAAACCTCCAATAAATACCAATGCTGCCAATACTGCAATTATAATACCGATGATGACTAGTGGTATTCTTTCATTGGCGGCTTTAAATACTGCTTGAGATATGGAGTTGGACTGAACCATATTTCCAATTAATCCCAATGCTAAAATGATCGCTATCGCAAAAAAAGCTGCCAAACCTCTTCCTAAACTCTTGTTCTTCAATCCGTTTCTCATGTAGTAAGCTGGGCCCCCGATGTATCCATCTGGAGTTTTTTGACGATACTTTTGAGCAATCACTGCTTCAGCAAAGATCGTACTCATTCCTACAATACCTGTAATCCACATCCAGAAGATCGCTCCTGGTCCACCGGTCATAATTGCTGTAGCGACACCGGCAATATTACCCGTACCAACTTGTGCAGCAATAGCTACGGCCAATGCAGAGAATGATGAAACTTCTCCTTCTGCTTTCGGCTTAAAGATTCCGCCGAATGTTGTGGAAAACATTTTTCCAAAGCGTCGAATTTGTGGGAACCCTAAATACAGCGTAAAGAAGATTCCTACACCTACAAGACCATAGAGTAAAAAGTAGTCCCATATGACTTTGTTAATTGATTTCACAACACTTAGTGCATCCATAAATTCCTCCACCTCTTAAAATTTATTTTTAAATAGCATTGCTATTTAAATTCAGAATATCGTTTCCACACTTATTTTACCACATTAATATATAAGTGGCAATGATTTTCCTCATATAATGAAAATCACTATCAATATTGGCCAGGAGATCGAAATTTCGTCGTATGATTTTGAGTATTGAAATTCAGGACTTTTCAAAAAAAAGGGTGCAATCCCATTGGAATTCCACCCTTTCTCCATTCTTCTTTTAGCATTTTTATCCATTATTTCTTTTGGTCCTTTTTAATTTGAATTCTCATGGCATTTATGGCGGTTTCGATAAGGGCATCCGTATTATCCAATACTTCATTGGGTAATCCCTTCGCTATACGTTCTTGATTATTAATGCAAAGCAGTAAAGTTGCCGCCCTTAATTTCCGATAGGAACTTACGATGAAAAGCGTTGCCGATTCCATTTCAGAAGCTAATGTGTTCAGCCTTTTCCAAGCTTGCCATTTATTCAATAATTCATAGGAAACAGGCTTTGTTTCCGGACTGTGTTGTCCATAAAAAGAATCTTTACATTCGACAACCCCCATATGGTAATTCCCTTGATATTCTGCTGCTGCCTCCTCCAGGGATTGGGTCAATGGGAAATCGGCCACGGCAGGAAATTCCATCGGTGCATATTCCCTCGTCGTCCCTTCCATGCGAACGGCTCCTGTGGCAATGACTAAATCTCCAGATTTAACTTCGAGATCGATTCCGCCACATGTTCCCACCCGAATAAAGGTGTGAGCACCTAGATTGGCGAGTTCTTCAATGGCAATGGCCGTAGAAGGTCCTCCAATTCCTGTGGAAGTTACAGAGACTTTGACGCCATCTAATGTTCCCGTATAGCTTACATATTCTCGTTGATCGGCGATTTTCTTTGGATTATCGAAATAAGACGCTATTTTTTTTGACCGTTTGGGATCACCGGGGAGAAAGACATATTCTCCCACATCTCCCTTTTCCATTCCAATATGAAACTGCTTTTCCCCTAGTAATTTACGATTCATTTTTTACTCCTCTCCATTGATAAATTTCATGAGTATCGTCTCCACTTTTGGATCAATGGAAGAACGTCCTCCTAAAATAATGATTTCTTCCAAGGGCGCATTTTTAAGATATATCTCACCAGCTTTTGGTAAAATATTGGCATCGGATATTTGAATCGCCCCATTTTTCTGGGATAAAACTGGGCTTATTGCTAAGGCATCGGCTGTATGAATGCCATTGGCAATAAAGACTTCCTTGGCATCTCCCATGTATTTCCCATTGACCATTGCCGCTGTTTCATAACGATTTTTTCCGGCAATTCGTGTCGTTGTAATATTTCTATCCCCAAGGATTTTTTCGACTTCTCCATTGATTTGGTTTGTGCCACCGATAATCCTCACCGTTTTAATATTATGATCTTCGATATATTCCATGGTTTGTTTGGGAATTTGGTCCACATCGGTCAGTAAAACTGGCCTTCCATATTTTGAGGCAACACCGGCGATATTAATGGCATCGGCATCGATATATCCATTGACTAAAAAGATTTCTTTCTCCCCATTGAGTTCATCGGCTATGGCCTTTGCCGTTGCGAAACGATTAGAACCGTGGATTCTCCTTATATTTTCACAAATACCCCTTAGTTTTTCTTCGATATCTCTTGAAACCGATCCTTGTCCGCCAATAATGATGATTTCTTCGGGTTGAAGTCGTTGAATTTCCGCTCGTGTATCTTCGTCTAGATCCTTTCCTAATAAAAGTAATGGACCTGGTTTATTTTTCGTCAAGGCTCCCATAGTTAGGCCATCGGTGAATTTGCTTCCCGAGGCAATATAGAGATATTTCGATCGATCAAAAAACTGTTGACTAATTTTTCGTGAGGTTTCATAGCGATCCTTCCCGGCAATTCGTAGTACATCTTTTCTTTGAGTCATGTTTTTTGCCATTTCACAGGCTTTATCCACTTGGATCAAACCATAACCATAGCCCATATTCGGCGATGTGGGATACTCTTCATCGGTTGTACCTTTTGCTGTGGCAATTAAGATTTGTCGAATCTCTTCATTCGATAGGCGAGGTTCAATGGATTTCATCAATGCAACGGCCCCGGTTACATGGGGTGCAGCAATGGATGTGCCGGTCCAATACTCATAACCTCCATCCTTTGCAAGGGTCATGATTCGAGTTCCCGGTGCAACGATTTCTGGTTTGATGATTTTTTCATTGAAACTGGAGGGCCCCCGTTTTGAATAATGGCCCAGTTTCCCTTGGCGATCAACGGCACCTACAGAAAATGCATTTTCTAAGGATGCTGGATTATCGATACTTCCAGGTTTTGCCAATTCCGACGCATTCCCGGCGGCAAAAACCGAAAATATCCCGGCTTTTTCCCAACTATCTAACATCGAGATAAACCAAGGTTTTATCGATGCATTACCACCCCAAGAATTATTAATAATATCCGGCGCTTTAGAAGGATCTCCATCTGGTGCCAACATCCATTGACCAGCTTTTAATATATATTCATTAATAGCAAAATCCGATGAAAAGGCGCGGACGGCGATCCATTTCGCCCCCGGTGCCACACCAATGGGACGATCTTCACCATCGGCAACGGCGACGCCTAAAGTCGCCGTACCATGTTTAAAATCATCCACGGGTAACGGCTCATTATTTATAAGATCATACCAATTTCCTTTTGTTTCAATGCGACCATCACTTTTCATTCCCCGGAAAGATCGTCTAAGGGAGGGGTCTTTAAAATCCACTCCAGAGTCAATAAAACCTATAGTGACTCCTTCTCCTTTTGTTCCAAACTTTTCCCAAGCCTTTAAGACCCCTGTCATCTCTAGATTCCAATAATCATCATTGGGATCGACAAGATTGTTCCCTTGAATTTCTAATTTTTCCGGTAAATTTAAATCCACAGACAATATATTCGGTAATTGGGCAATTTCTTCGATAACAGAAATTGGCGCCTTTAGGGTCATCCCGTTGATTATATAAAAAGATTCGTAGTAAATCCTACTGTCCCTTTGATGTTCAATGATTTCAATAGCTTTCTTCTGGGATGCCTGGGCAACATTTTGTAAATCATCGATATAGGCGATTCGGCGTTTTACCGGGTCTTCAATGCTGTCATCAACTTGTCCTTTTTCCTTCCATTGAATGAGTACGGGTATATACTCTTCTTCGTAAGTATAAATATTTTCTGATAAGATTTCCTGACCATAGGCCGGCTTTGCCATTCCCAAAACGATGAGAAAGGCGAAGATAAAAATAATCCCTTTCCTTTTCATAGATTCCCCCTAATAATATATAATACCGTAGGTTTTCACTTCATTTTCCCTTCCAAGGAATTGAAAATAAGTTTTTCCCGATTCTTCTTCCCATTGTAAATCAATTTCTTCCCCGTATAGGATTTGATTTTTATAATAAATCCGAATTCGTCGGACATCACCTTTGATAATTTCCGAGAGCCAATCGAAATACCGTGCATTATTCACATGTTGATAGCCATCAATATCCATTTTCCGTGGACTTATTGCCATTTTATTGGAAAACTCTTTCTTTGGTCTTGGAAATTTACGTTCAATGGGATCATACCCTGTTTCACTTTCATATAAACTGTCCAATTCCTTCGATAATCGAACGGGCTTTAATTCTTTTTTCGATAATCCAAGCCATTGGGATTTCGCCACGGCCACTGTCCCATGACCATTGGAAATTTCCCACTGACGATAGGCATAATATTTATACCGCCCCGTTGTAAAGGTCAAAACCTTAAGAACATCTTCATATTTTATCTCTCCATAAAATTCAATATCCCATTGTAATATCACCCAATAAAGATCGATGACTGTATTTTTTTCTTTTTCGATTGTCTTAGTATGGCCAATGGAAGTGTCCACCATATAATCGACGAGATGGGATATTTTCATTTTTCCCTGAGCATCAAGATTAAAGGATCCTATTTTATATTCCTGTTTATATTTCATGTTTCACCTCTTCATATTGGGAAAAACCAAGGAAATTTTCTTTTTTCTGAAGTTTTCCCGCTTTCACTAATTTTTCCAGTGAATCTTCAATGACGGTAATGTCCTCCGTCCACTGGTATTCTTCCTCTAAAACCGTTGCCAATGCCGTAAGATTGGTGCTGTCGATCGGTAATTTATCATGAATCATTCGATAGAATTCATCGGAACGTCGATGACTAAAATTTGCCAATTCATCGAAGGGATTTTCTTTATGGGGCGTCATGGTATGGGCCCCTCGTATTCTCACATAAATTGTCCGTCCCAGGGCCGATTCCGAAAGAAAGACATCGCCCGTTTTTAAATAGGGTAATCTTTTGGCTTGTTCTTTACTAATATCTGTTTCCTCTCGAATGGTTTCAATATCCGTTCCCCGGGTCGTACGAAAGATCATTTTTGTGTTTAATTGGGCAGTAACCGTCGAGTCTAAAAGGGTCGGACGCTGGGTCGCTAAAATTAGAAAAACGCCATATTTACGTCCTTCTTGGGCAATCTCTCGAAATTGTCCCTTTGTTGGCACTTGAATTTCGTTACTTTGTGGTGCAAAATTATGGGCCTCATCGGTAATCACGAAAAACGGCGGGAAGAAATCCTTCACTTCCCCTTGACTAAAACCATCTCGATATTCCCGTCGTTTACGGTAAATTCGTCGAAGAAGATAGGAAGAGAAGATTTGCATCATCTTTAAGCTCCCTTGAACGACACAGAGTTTTCTCGCCAATAAATCCTGTTCTAGATCGACAATGTTTTTTTCAAATATCCCTTGACGATGTAAAGATTCTAAGCGCCACAGAATGGCCGTCACCGAAGATGCATTTACCCGGGACTGATATTTTTGAAAAACCTTTAACACCTCTCCATAGGCTTTTTTATCCTCTCCTTCACTGTTATTGATTTTATCTTGGATATTGCCTATATTTTCCAGTTTAAATCCCTTTTGTAAATCTTGAAGTTTCTTTGAGAAAGTATAATAGGAATCTTTCGCATCATGGAGAATATCCAAGGCGGCATCCATGGCTTCCGATAGGGAGCTAATGGCATTTAATAATGTTTTTAATTCCCCAGTACTTATATCCTCAAATTTAACGCCAATGTTTTTACCGATTCGATATCGGGAAAATTTTGAGTCGTAATGGGGGCCATATCCCTTTTTCGCTTGTATCGAAAAATCCATTTCGTAATGGGGATCCAAGACGATGGCCGGTATATCTTTTGCCATTAATTCTTCCAGTACCACACGCATTCCATAGGATTTTCCCGAACCCGATCCACCGAAAATTCCAATATGGGGATATTGACTTTGGCCGTATAAATCCATAATATAGGGGATTTCATTTTGCTTGAAAAATTCTCCCCCTTCAAAGGTGTAAAGGAGATTTTTTAATCGTTCATCCTCCCCCTCTACGGTTTTATAAATGGTATCAGAATTTTTAATCGTACCGATAATCAGCCCCTTCTCCGGCTCTTGGGTTAAAAAATAGGGTTTAATTTCTTCAAAACGTGGAATCCTACAGGAAGAACCCGTTTCAATGGGATAGGATGGCTCAAGGACTGGATGTAATTTTCCTAAGTAAATTGTTCCATCATCCAGATCGTAGCCCAGTTGCTCTAAGGCGTTTTTTAAATCCTCGTCCATTAAATCTTGATCCGGCGACAGGGGCATATAGCGATTATAGGTTTGTGTTTCTCGGATTTCCGAAATGAGATCCCCATTTTTATTACGATCTTCGATGATTAAAAATTCACCAATGCGGAAAGATTTTTCTTTACTGGCGACAAAGGCTTGCTGTTGATCGGTTAATCCGATGATGGTCATTTCCATATTATCGACTCCTTTTATTTCTCTGCGGTCTTAAAATTTTTTCAAATATGATCGGATCGATGGAATGGCGTAAAACTTCTTCCACCGCTTTATCGGTAATCTTACAATGTTGATCGGCAATATCTAATAATTGAGGAATTCCCCGGGAACCTTCCGGTGTCAAGGTGTATAATAGGGATAGTATTTCTTCGAAGAATCCTTTCTGCTCCTGTAAAAAATCGACGCCAATAACATAGGGATCTTTCGATGATCTGAGGAAAGTTGGATAAATTCCCGATTCTTCTTTCTTTGTTTTTCCCGGATCAAAAACGACGAATTCACCAATCTCTAAATTATTGTAAAAGCCTTCCCGGTCGTAAAATATCGGTCCCTTTTTATTATGGATCAAATCGTAAAGGATGGAGGTTTTTAAATCTTCTATGACGCCAACGAGAATAATCCCTTGATCAATACAACATTTCGTTAATTCTTTATACAACTCTTCTTGGAAAATATGATAACGGATCAAGGAACCATCCATGATTAAGACAGAAGGCGAATGCTCTATGGCCGTTAACGCGACCTCCAATTCTATTTGCGCTAAACGACGTTCCCGATCCCGTCCCTTTTCCCCTTCATCTCCACTGAGTAAGGGGCAAAAATAGGAGCTTTTTACAATATCGTCTTTTTTATCCATGGAAGAAATGGCGACGCCGCGATAGATTTCAATATAATGGGGATATAATCCACCATAGGAATTATTGGAACCATCGACGGCCATAATTTTTCCCCCTTTGATAATGGATTGTAATGCCTTAGATGGGGCTTTTTCCACATGACCAATTTTACCAAAGGATAAAATAAGATGTCGAATTTGCTCCTTTGAAAGGTCAACGGGCCGATAATATTCTTTTAAGGCTTCATTCATTTGATCGGCAATTTCATATAAATCATTCATTTTCTAACTCCAATGACAGTTCATAACATTGATTCTTATTAAGATGATAAGTTTTGGCAATGAGTTTTACGGCTTGGGATTTTCGGATTCCTTTTTTCATTTCTGCCAAAATTAATGTTTTAATTTCTTCGTCACCAAGATTAAATTCTTCTTCTTTATCGCCATCGATGATGACGACAAATTCCCCTTTCCATTGGCGTTTTGTCGAAATTTCACAAATCTCTTCCACCCTACCCCGTAGGATTTCTTCATGGGTTTTTGTTAATTCTCGGCAAAGAGCCATGGCTCGCCTAGGGATTATTTTTTTCAGATCCATTAATGTCCTATGGATTCGATGAACGGATTCATAGAAAATAACGGGGCGACGGCTCCTTTGTAAATAAGCCATGAAGTCTTTACGTTCCTTACCATCCCTTGGAATAAAACCATCAAAATTAAAGCAATCTGTGGAAAAACCAGAAGAAATCATGGCAGGAATCATCGCCGTTGCTCCCGGTAAAACAACGGGCTCAATATTATGGTGTAGGGCTTCTTGTATTAAAATTTGACCGGGATCACTGATCCCTGGACTTCCTTGATCGGAAATCAAGGCAATATTTTCACCTTGAATTAATCGATTGATAATCTCATCACTTCGGCTTTTTTCATTGAATTTATGATAGGACAGCTTGTTGTTTTCAATGCCATAATGGGATAGTAGTTTTCCACTCTCCCGGGTATCTTCACATAATATTAAATCGGCCTCCCTTAATAATCGTAGGCCCCTTAACGTCATATCTTCTAAATTACCAATGGGTGTGGGAATCACATATAATTTTCCTTTTTCCATAAATCTCATTCCCCTTTTCATCCAATATCTTATTTTTATCCATAAATATCGATTATTTCTATTATACCAAATACTTTGGAATCTACCGAATCCACCACAGGATAAATCCTATAGGATTTCCCAGTCGAAAATCCAATGGAGTTTTTATTTTTTCTTTTTCCGATCCTTTTATTTATAAAAACCTTTATTATCGGAGCATTTCAAACTTTTCCATAATATTGTAAAACTTCCTTTGTATAATGGCCATTATCGTAAATAATCAGTGGTGATTCTATTGTTAAATGCTCCTTGGCATTTTTTACAAATTCCAAGAGGACCATTTTTGCCCCTTGATTAAGTTTAGAATGTACCATTTTCATCCGTTTTAAAATCAATCCCTGTTCCTTTCCTTGGACAATTAATTCCGGCAATCGATGGGGCCGATGAATCAGATAAAGAATACCATTGTTTTTCAGGGATTTTTTCGAAAAACGAAAAAGATCTAAGGAATTCATATGAATTTCACAGCGACTTATTCGCTGTTCTTGGGAAATTCCATAAATAGTATCATCTTTTTTTAAATAAGGAGGATTGGAGATAATATAATCAAAATCTCGAAACTCCTCCATATAATCCGTCATATTTCCATGGATTAATTCAATATTTTCTCCGTTTAAACGAAAAGATTTCTCCGCTCGTTTTGCCACATCTTCTTGAATTTCCAAGGCAACGACCCGTGATAATGAATACATCGCTTTACAACGTAGACTCAAAATTCCCGAACCTGTTCCAATATCGATCAAGTTCTTTCCCCTTTTCATCTTTGCAAAAGACGATAATAATATGGCATCAATGCCGAAATTAAAGCCTTTATCGTCCCTATATATTTTTTGTCCCGTTCCTGGGATATCGATGATTTCCATAGCTACTCCCCTTTTTTCTCTATTATATCAAATCGTTTTGGGAAGAAGGAATAGGGTATACTATGTATTAGTGTAAAAAGAAGGGAGGATACCATGAACAATAAGGATTATAGTATTGAAGAGTTAAAGGAAATGCTCGCTTTAGCCGAGGAAAATAAAGATATTTCTTTTCTAAAGTCCATCGATTGGACCGCCATTGCCAAGAAATTTTTCCTCGTACTCCTTGTTTTATTCATTGGCATTCAAATCATCAATCTCATTCGCCGATTTGTCCGTAAATTCCTTGAACAAAATGAATCCACAAGGGGAATTCGTTATTTAATCGATATCATCGTTAAATTTACATTATATATTGTTTTAGTTCTTATTATTTTTTCCATATTGGGAATTCGTTCCACATCCATTGTCGCATTGGTGGGTTCCTTGGGCATCGGCGTTGGCTTGGCTCTCCAGGGATCTCTTTCTGATCTTGCCGCCGGCATACTCATCGTTCTACTACGCCCCTTCCAATATGGCGATCATATTTATTTAGATTCCATGGACAGCCCAAGGCTTACCGTTAAACAAATACGGTTTTTCCAAACGAGATTTCTCACGGCTCAAAATTATGATGTGATAATCCCCAATCGGGAACTTATGTCCTCAAAGATTTATAATCTTTCCATGGAAGAAAAAATCCAAATTGAAATCAGTATTGATATTTCCTACGATGCGAATATTAAAGAAGCCCGTAGGGCCATTGAAAATGTCTTTGAAGATGAAGGAAGGATTTTGTCCGACCAGGATTATCATGTTTTTGTTTCTGAGCTTGGCGATAGCGGAATTACTTTAAAAGCAAGGGCCTATGTGAAACCTGAGGATCATTTGCCGGTTACTGTAAGGATGAATGAAAAAATTAAAGAAGCCTTTGATCGACAAAATATTGAGATTCCATTTCCACAAATGGATGTCTTTATTAAAGATCCAAAGGGACAGAAAACGGCAATGGGCGAAATTAAATCATAAAAAGATTGATGATCTTCTACATTCAATAAAAAACATCCCGTAAAAACTTTATTCGGATCGAACCCTTAAGTTTTCGGGATGTTTTTTTATGATTTTACTTCGTCGTTTATTGTCCTTCGGCCACCAATTGATCTTTTTTTCCGATGCTCTTCCAAGGGATTTTCCCGTTCAATGACCCGTTTTTTCATGGTAGTTAGTACAATCCCCCCAAGGAGCAAACCGAAATAAAGGGTTGAAACCCTATTTAAAAACATCCACGTAAAGGCTCCCGATGGATTGGTAATTTTACTTAAAACATCCAACATCCCCGCTTCTGTGATGCCAAGACTTCCTGGAATGGGTACACTTTCTACGGCAACAATGATTAAGGTTTGAATAGCTAGGATTTCAATGAAATTTAATTGGTCATATCCCAATGCTCGATATACCCAATAGGGGATGGAATAGGAGCAAATTAACATCATGAAGATCATTGGAATTAAATAAATAAAAACCAAGGGCTCTTTTTTTAATTCCACGGTACATTCTTGGTATTCTCCCATACTTCGATCAAGACGTTCTTCATATTTTGTCAATCGTTTTAAAAGGGGAATTTTTCCAATAAAAGAAAATAGTTTTTTCACCATCTTTAAAACTTTATTTTCAGAAAAGGTAAAAAGCATTAAAAGAATGACAAAAAACAACTGGGCACCAATTCCATAGACGATAAAGGGCCGTAATAGGGATCGACGAACGGGCTCACTTGCCGGATGAAAGACAAAGAATAAACTCATCGTCGCTAAACAAATATGATAGACCATATTAAAAGGAAATAAACTCATCATACAAGCTCCAGGGGATATGCCGTCACGGAGCATAAAATACAATTGTCCCGGTTGACCTCCACTTCCTCCCGGAGTGATAATACTAAAAAAATAATCAACAAAGGCATAAGCCCAGCTCCTTCTTATACTTATGGGATAATGAAACTTTTTTAGTAAATAACGATAGCTTATGGCCTCAAAGAACAAATAAGCGAGAAAACTTAAAAATGCCAGGATAAGGAATCGATGGTCCGTCCTTTGTAACACCCTACCCATCTCTTTAGGATTTGTTTTCTTGTATAAGAAGAATAAAATGGCCAGGGAAGATAATAGGATTAAACCTACTTTTTTCGCGTTTTTATTCTCCATTTCCATTCTTTCCTTTCAAAAAAGATTGTAGCTCTTTAATCATTTGATATTTCGCTTCTTCTCCAGCTGTGCCTTCTGTTCCATCATGGAGAACTAAAAGATGATGATTGATGGCCTTATTCTTTAGTTTATCCGCCAGTATTCCCGGTTCATATTCTTCCCAATCGCCCAAAAGATCATCCCATTGGATAATGTTCATCTTCTCTTTTTTCAATAGATAATAAAGATATAGATTATAGCTTCCATAGGGTCCTCTAAAATATTTCGGATAAAATCCAATATCTTGAAATGCCCTTAATCCTTGGTAAAAATCCCTTCGTGTTTTCAACGGTCCTGAAAACAAATAATTAATATGAGCATATCCATGGAATCCTAAATCATGTTCTTTTTCAATGCGTCGAATGATATCTTCATTTCCCTTGACTTTTTTCCCAAGGGGAAAGAAATAGGCTTTCTCTTCATATTTTTCCAGTAAATCCAGTAATTCTTCAGTGATCTCTGTCGGCCCATCATCAAAACTTAAACGATAATCACCGGGGACATCCCCCCGGTGATTTTTGCGAATCCATAACGCCGTTATGGGGCCATATATCAGATAGATGGAAAGAAGGATGAAAAAATATTTCACGAACACATCGCCTTCTCCCCTTCAATCCATCGGGGAAATTCATGGGGACAAAATGAAGATTTAATGGCTTTCATATTCTCTTTATAGGAGGCGATATCCCCTTCTTCAAGAATGTGATCCAAATGGGTAATACTCGGTAACTCCCGTCCAATCCTCGCTTCGGATATAAAATTTGCATTTTTAATTTCCTGGGTTAAATAGGGAGGAAAGTAAATCACCGGTGTTTCCGTTAAAATGGCTTCCGATACACTCATTCCTCCGGCCTTCGTTAAGATTACATCGGCCCATTCCATAAATTCATCCATATTGTCGACGAAGGAATATATTTTAATATGATGATTTTCATATTTCTTTATTTTCCGATAAATATCTTTGTTTTTACCGCAAATAATTTTAAAATCAATATTCTGAAAATCATGTAATACCTCATAAAATTCTAGATTTTCCGGCAGTATTCCCAATCCACCTCCAGAGATTAGAACATGGTAGCGATCTTCATTTTTCGAAACTTTTTTTACCTTTTTCATTTCACAGAGACCATAGACGAGGATTTTCTCCTTTGGTACACCCTTTTGGACTAATTCCTCTTTTGTCATTTTTGTTGCCACAAGATAAAGGGATGTTTTTTCATTGACCCATAATTCATGGGTCGAAAAATCCGTAATACAAGTTACTAAAGGGATCTGTAAATTTCGCTTTTCCAAATATTTGGAAATTAAATAGGCACTGACGGAATATGTGGCAATGAAAATATCTGGCAATTCCCGTTGATCGAGATATTTGAAAAATCTTCTTTTTAAAAACTCAAGACGATCTAAGACATTTTCCTTGGATTCATCGGCTTTGGAAAATAATTTGAAAAATAACCCCTGCTCCTTGATCATTTCTTTATAAGCACTATAAATAAGATTTACATAATTCGGATAAAGCTCTCCATAGAGATCAAGTAATTCCATCTGATGATCGGATTTTAATTGATCGACAATACGTAATGCTGCTTTATAATGGCCCAAACCAAAACGGCAAGTATAGATATCAATTTTCATAATAGACACCTCTTCTTCTGTTCTAATTTTATTATACCCTCTATTAATGCCTTTGTGTTTAAAGTTGCCAAATTGTAATATTCCCGTTTCTTTTTTGAAATATTAGATGATATATTGTATGATGTAATGAAATAACAGTATTCGTCCTACATCAATTACAAAGGAGTTGCTATGGATCAAAAGAATAATTATTTCGCCGTTATCTTCCCCTGTCTTTTTGCAATTGCTCTTGTTCTAATTTCCCAAAGCATTGCTCCTCTTGGGATTCACAAGATCTATTACAGTAATACCAAGATCACGGATCCTAATTTTATCGATCGCTTTTATTGGGAAATTTATATATTCAGCTGTTTGTTTCAAATGATTATTATTTCCATCGTCCTTTATCACAATAAAAAAGATGTGAAACCCCGATCCATTCCAATTACAAAAAGAATAGCCTTTTCTTCCATCATCTTAATCTTTTTCTTTTCAGCTTTATCGGTGCTATATTTAATCCTTTTTGAAAAGCTAAGCGATATTTTTCCAAATATCGCCGAAAAACTTACTCTTTACGAAGAACTTATGGATTTCGGTGAAGAAATGACAACTTCTCAATTACTTTTTATTAGCGCTATTTTAGCTCCCATTGTTGAAGAATTGGTTTTTCGCCGGTATCTTTACTGTCGTTGCTGTTATTATCTGTCTCCAAATTATGCCATAATCCTAAGTGCTTTCGTCTTTGCTTTGATCCATTTCAATTTTGTTCAATCGGGATATGCTTTCTTTGGTGGTCTTGTTTTGACATATATCTATCGTAAAACAGGATCATTACTCCTATGTATCGGACTACATATGATGAATAATTTTCTTGGTTTCATGCCGATTAATGCTCCGATTCTTCTCGTCTTTCTGTTTTCTATTTTGGCAAGCCCTTGGGCAATTATGAATCTTCAGAAGATCCAGGCAAAAGATCAATAAAAAAGCACGCCCTATGCGTGCTTTTTATCAAGAACGATACATATCGTTCTTTCCCCTATTTATGTAGTCTAGTCTTCCGGATGAGCTGCTCCCGTTGGACAAACTTCTTCACAGGATCCACAATCGATACATGCATCGGCATCAATAACATAGATATCCCCTTCAGAAATAGCATCTGTCGGACATTCCGGTTGGCAAACACCACATGCAATACATTCATCTGTAATTACATAAGCCATGATATTACCTCCTTTATTCATTACAACTATATAATATCATGTTTTATCTCAAATTGCAAGAGGTAGTGATTTTTTTAATTAATAACCTTTATCATTTAGAGGAAGGATAGTTCCCTATCCTTCCATAAATTCGACATCATCGACGGAATACTCCATAATTTCTTCCGTACCATCTGTTAATTGTATTCTCATTTTTACGGTTTCCATTAATGTATTGGTTTCGACCACAGGACCTTCCCCATCCTCGGTTTTTCCATAATCCCCATATTGGGGCATTCGTTTTAATTTTTCTTCATATCCATCTTGTTCATAACGTAAGCAGCACATTAAACGGCCACATAATCCTGAAATTTTTGAAGGATTTAAGGATAAAGATTGTTCTTTTGCCATTTTTATTGATACCGGATTGAAATCGCAAAGAAATCTTTTGCAACAACAAGACTGACCACAGGGTCCAATGCCACCGAGTATTTTCGCTTGATCCCTCACGCCGATTTGTCGTAATTCAATCCGAATTTTGAAAATATAGGCTAAATCCTTGACCAATTCTCGAAAATCCACCCGATGATCTGCGGTGAAATAAAAAATGACTTTATTATTGTCAAAAGTGTATTCACAATCGACTAATTTCATCGCTAATCCATGGTCTTTTATTTTTTCTTCACAAATATCCAGGGCATCCACTGCTTTTTTTAAATTTTCTTTATGAATAAACTTATCGGCTTCATCTGCAATTCGGATCACTGGTTTTAGTTCTGTTCCCAAACTTTCTTCTTCTACTGTTTTTTTGGAAATAACACAATGACCGTATTCAATCCCCCTTGCAGTTTCAACGATAAGATCGTCTCCTAATTGAATGGGAAGGTCCTTTGGATCGAAATAATAGATTTTCCCCGATTGTTTAAATCGGACGCCAACTACTTCAATCATCTAATCCCTCCATAATTGATAATAATAATTCCTCCATACATAGTCGTTCATTGACATGATTTTTTCGATGATATTGTATCTCTTCGGTTTTTTGTATAAAACGGCGAATGATCTCTGGCCGTAAATGGCCATATTTCTCATATAAATCAATAAATTCTGGAAAATAATATTGATCCCCACCAAGATAATGCTCCAATAAATCCCGTAAAAAGTATTCAATAGATTCAAAGACAATATCCTGTTCTTCAAAATATTCTTGGCTATCGAATAAAACAAGAAGATCCCGTTGAAGTACACTTTCCATCATTTTCTTAAATTGTTCTTTTTCCGGAATGTCCTTACCTTCTTTTCTTCGATAATAATGCAGAATTCGACAACGGGAACATATTGTGGGCAATACCTTTTGTTCCGAATCGGCGGTAAGTACAAAAACGCCATACTCCGGTGGTTCCTCCAATAGCTTTAATAGGGCATTTGCCGCTTCAACTCGAAGGTCTTGGGCATTTTTAATCACACATAATTTATAATCGGATTCCAAAGGAGAGGTTGTGAAAAATTTTTGTATCTCCCGAATTTCATCGATTTTGATTTGCCCCTTAAGGGATTCGATGATATATAGATCGGAAAGGACATCTTCCTTTAATTTATGGGCGGTGTTTTCATCTTTTACGAGAAAATATTTCATAATTTCTTCCAAATCTTCGAGGATTTCTTTTTCATTTTCGCCAATCAATAGCGTTCCATGGGAAAGGGAACCTTCTTCCATTTGTCGAGCTAAAGATGAATTATTCATTAAAACCTTTTGTGCTCCTCTAGATTTAGGACAAAGATATTCGCATTGGCAACACCTTCTTTTTGGCTCTCATACTTTTCACTGATTCTCTTAATAATTCTCAAGACATCTTCTTGTTCTCGATCCTTGGTTCCAATGAGTAATGTGGTGTTGCCTTTTTTCATAAAGCCCCCCGTTGAAGAAAGTTTTGTCGTACGGAATTTTGCCTTTGATAAGGCTTTAATTAATTCATAGGAAATTTCATCTTGGATAATCGTAATGAATAATTTCATAAAATCACCTAATATCTTATATACTCTTCAATATCAACGATAAACACCGTGGCTCCACCGACGATGATCTCCATAGGATAGGGAATATAAGCATCCCCGGGCATAGTTACACTCATCATGGATGTTGTGGCTTCTCGAGATTTACAATTTTCTTCAATAATTTTAAGACATTCGTCTACCTTTCGATCATCGACACCGATTAATAAGGTTGAATTTCCCGATTTCAAAAAACCACCGGTGGACGCTAATTTCGTCATGCGATAATCATTATTCATTAAATCTTCCTGTAGTAAATGAAGATCTTGATCTTGAACGATTGCAATAATCAGTTTCATTATTCTTCCTCCATATACTTTTCTATAATTTTTAGGCTATCGGAAAATACTTTTTCAAGACTTTGGGATGCATCAATGACTTTAAAATTAACTCGATCTCGATGGGTCTCCAGTATTTTTTGATATCCCCCATATACTTTTTGGTGAAATTCATCCGTTTCTAATTCCAAACGATCTCTATCGTTGTTTTTCCGTTCTAAAACCGTTAATGGATC
>JAUNVW010000003.1 GCA_030540635.1 Tissierellia bacterium
CCACCGCTAATATCGATACGATCACCACCTGATGTCGTAAAACTTCGAGTCGCCCCGATATTATCGTATTTGGCCTTTAATTCTTCCACATATTTTTGCACCATATCTCCATTTACTGCATTATTTTCATCCATATAGTCCAGGGGCTTTAACTGATCCTCTGTTCCATCGGGAAGGAGCAATTTAATATTCGCCTTTGCAATTTTATTTAATTGTTTCAGAGAATCTTCTAAATCTTCCTTACGGATCTCAGGTTCTTCATATTCTGAATCAAGATTTAATTCGTACTCTCCCTTGGTAAAGGCTTGGACAATCGCCGAATATAACCGTTCTTTATGGATTAAATTCCCTTCCCTTTCCGGAGAGATGATGAATCCATCCTCTTTACGCTCAATATGGGCATTTTGCGGATTAATCGGATTCTTCATTATTTCCAATTGATCCAATGAAGCCTGTAATCTTTCCCCATCGATTTTTCTTGTCATTTCTTCTTGAATTTCATGTTCTTTTAGAATTTCCAATGGCCAGGCCCAGGGATTTTGTTGATAATCGTAAAGATGATCTGCCCGCTCCATTAAGCCAGAAGCCTTTAAATTTATGATTTCTTCGTGATCATCTCGGCCCTTTATCGTAAGTTCTCGACTTTCTGCGTATTTAGGCAAAGAAGAAATTTTTACAAGGGAAACATCTTGATGACCAAAATAAGTATTGGGAAAAGTGTAAATGCTAAAATAATAGCCTAGACCAAAATAAATGGCACCGAGTATTAATATTAATATTAAAAATAGGGATAATTTCTTTTTCATCAAAGCACTCCTTGGTTTTCGTTGCATCTATTATTATAGAACATTATTTATAAAGAGTTAATAGAGTTTACTATATTGTAACTATTATATACATTTTAGATCATTTATATCAACTTTCCTTTCCATTTTTCTGTTTATAACGACAAATTAAAAGAGATTTTTCCTATAAAATCTTAAGATTTTGTTGTATAATGATAGTAGTACCAATACCGTTTTCTCAAGAACGGTTTACCATTTAGAGGAGGTGAATCTTTGATCCATTTAATCGTTGTCTCCGATTCTACCGGCGAAACCGGGGAGCAAATTGTACGGGCGGCAGCTGCCCAGTTTAATATTGAGAGCCCCCATATAAAAAGGTATTCCCATGTACGGGATCTCGGTAATCTTAAAGAAGTATTGGAATCCATTGATACATTAGACAATAAAATCGTTTATTATTCACTCGTTGACGAAGCACTCATTGATTATACGAAAAAATTCTGTGATTATAACGATATCTATGCCGTGGATATTTTAACGCCTTCAATTATCGCCATTGAACGTTTGACCAATCTTACGCCCATGACCCAGCCTGGGGCTTTACGTAAAATGGACGAGAAGTACTTCAAAAGGGTAGACGCCATTGAATTTGCTGTACGATATGACGACGGAAAAGATCCACGGGGCGCTCGAAATGCAGATATTACCATCATCGGTGTATCGAGGACATCAAAAACCCCTTTATCGATGTACTTAGCAAATCGCAATTACAGAGTTTGTAATATCCCATTGGTACCGGAATCTCCAGTGCCTGATGTCCTTTTTGAAATTCCACCAAAAAAAATCATTGGTTTAACCAATACCCCGGAAAAATTAAATAAAATTCGAAAAGAACGCTTAAAAGCCCTTGGCCTACCCTCAAATTCATCCTATTCCGATTACGAAAGAATATTTCAAGAACTGGAATTTTCCCATGGAATTATGAAGAGAATTGGCTGTCCAATTTTTGATGTTTCCGATCGGGCCATTGAAGAAACCGCTGAGTTAATTATTCGTCACATGAAAAAGTTCAAAAGTTGAATGAACCCACAAATTAAGGAGTGATCAAATGACCAAATATGTTTACAGTTTTAAAGAAGGTAACAAAGATATGCGTTCCCTTATGGGAGGTAAAGGTGCCAATCTCGCCGAAATGACCAATATGGGGATCAATGTTCCCACAGGCTTTTGTATTACCACAGAGGCTTGTAATCGATTCCTCGACGAAGATAAGGTGCTTTGGGATAGTTTATTTGATGAAATCAAGGGACATATTGAAGAAGTTGAAAAAGATCTCAATAAAAAATTCTCCGATACGGAAAATCCACTACTTTTTTCCGTAAGATCCGGTGCCGTTTTTTCCATGCCCGGCATGATGGATACAATATTGAATTTAGGCTTAAATGATCAAGCGGTAAAAGGACTCGCCCATTCCACAGGAAATGAGCGTTTTGCCTATGATTCCTATCGCCGATTTATCCAAATGTTCTCCGATGTTGCCATGGAAATCCCCGGCGTGCTTTTTGAAGATCGCCTAAGTGAAATGAAAAAACGCCATGGCGCAGAATTGGATAACGATTTAACAGCAGACCATTTAAAAGAGCTTGTTGAAGAATTTAAAGAGATCTATAAGGAAGAAATGGGCGAAGATTTCCCCCAAGAGCCCATGGATCAATTACGTTTTGCCATTGAAGCCGTATTTAAATCTTGGGACAATCCCCGGGCTCGAGTTTATCGTAAACTCAACGATATCCCCGATAATTTAGGAACAGCAGTCAATGTGCAATCCATGGTCTTTGGAAATATGGGAAAAACTTCGGGAACTGGTGTTGCCTTTACTCGAAATCCAGCGACGGGAGAAAATGTATTATTTGGTGAATATTTAATGGATGCCCAAGGGGAAGATGTCGTTGCCGGTATCCGTACACCAGAACCCATCTCCCATTTGGAAGATATTATGCCCCATTTATTCCATGAATTTAAAGATACGGCAATGAAACTTGAAGAACATTATCAAGATATGCAGGACTTAGAATTTACCATTGAGAATGAGCGTTTATTTATTCTCCAAACGAGAAATGGAAAAAGAACGGCCGATGCCGCATTAAATATCGCCGTAGATATGGTGGAAGAAGGATTAATCACAAAAGAAGAAGCCATTATGCGGGTCGAACCAAAGTCTTTGGATCAATTATTACATCCGAATTTTGATGAAAAAGAATTAAAAGAAGCACAAGTCATAACGAAGGGATTAGCCGCATCTCCAGGAGCCGCTTCCGGTCGTGTGTATTTCCACGCTTCCGATATTGTTAAAAACACCAAAGACGGCGTAAAAACAATACTTGTTCGTCAAGAAACATCGCCAGAAGATATCGAAGGAATGATCAATGCCGAAGGTATTGTAACCGCACGGGGGGGAATGACTTCCCATGCAGCCGTTGTCGCCCGTGGTATGGGTAAATGCTGTGTTGCCGGTGCCAGCGAAATCCATGTGGACGAAGATCAACGAGTTTTTAAATGTCGAGATATTGAAATCAAAGAAGGAGATCTCATTTCCATTGATGGATCCACTGGAAACATCTACCTTGGGGATATCCAAAAAGTTGAGCCGAAATTAACCGGTAATTTTGGAAAATTCATGGAGTGGGTCGATGAAGAACGTCAATTGGGCGTACGCACCAATGCCGACAGTCCAAAAGATGCAAAACAAGCCTTAGAATTTGGTGCAGAAGGTATCGGGTTAACACGAACAGAGCATATGTTCTTCACCGAAGACCGTATTCCTGCTGTCCGTGAAATGATCCTATCGAAATCCATTGAACAAAGAAAAAAAGCCTTAGATAAAATAAGACCTATGCAGGAAGAAGATTTTTATGGAATTTACGAAGCAATGGGCGAACGCCCCGTTACCATTCGTTTATTGGATCCACCACTACACGAATTTTTACCAACATCAACCCAAGAAATTGAAAAATTAGCATCGGATATGAATTTAACCGTAGAAGATGTACGAGGCACTATTGGCGAATTACAAGAGGTTAATCCTATGCTTGGCCATAGAGGTTGCCGTTTAGCCATAACCTTCCCTGAAATCTACCGCATGCAAGTTAGGGCCATCATGACGGCTGCCCTACGGGTTAAAAAAGATAAAAATATTGAAATTCTACCGGAAATCATGATCCCATTGGTATCCGATGTCAAAGAATTAAAATATGTGAAAGATGAAATTACCGATGAAATCGAAATGGTCTTTGAAGAAATGGACGATCGTATGGATTATCACATTGGAACAATGATCGAAATCCCCCGCGCTGCATTATTGGCCGACGAAATAGCAACGGAGGCAGATTTCTTCAGTTTTGGAACCAATGATTTAACGCAAATGACCTTTGGTTTCTCCCGGGATGACTCCGGTAAATTCCTCACAGAATATGCCGAAAAGAAAATCTATCCCGTTTCACCCTTTGAACGATTGGATCAACATGGTGTTGGTATCCTCGTCGAAAATGCCGTAAAACTTGGACGAAAGACCAAGGAAAATATCCATATGGGTATTTGTGGAGAACATGGTGGAGACCCAGAAACCATCCAGTTCTGCCATAAGATTGGACTAGATTATGTATCTTGCTCCCCATTTAGAGTACCCATTGCCCGTTTAGCAGCAGCTCAAGTCGCAATTGCTGAACGAAATCAAGAACAATAAAGTAAAGAAAGTGGATTCCTTGGGGAATCCACTTTTTTATTGAATCTTTTTAGATAGGGAAAATCACGAAAATTATTCCCTCCATTAAAATATCCTTTTTGAATACTTGAAATAAAGGGAGTGTCCATTATAGTAGAATGGACAAAAATGAAAAAATCATCTTTTCCCATGTTTTTCATTAAATTCATATACCCTATTCTTCAAATTCAATTTCCCAAAAATAATCGAAGGATGGGATATCGCAAATATGCAATTTAATCTTGGGAATGAAATACCATAGGATTGTCCCAAAATATCTTTCCTTTCCAAAGATCAATGAACTCTCCCCTGTACAATGGTCAAAACAATTTTATCCCATCAAAGTTTTGCCTATATTTTAATGAAAATTTATCCGTAGATAAATCGAGGATGATCATCCTCGATTTATTATACAAATAATTCGGCGATTTGAACTGTGTTCGTCGCGGCACCTTTACGAATATTATCGGCGACACACCATAAATTCAATCCGAATTCCACTGAATCATCTCTTCGTAGACGACCGACACTGACATCATCGGTTCCATCGATTTTTTCTTGCAATGGGTACAGGAGTTTTTCCGGTTCATCTTCTACGATAATCCCCTCAAAATCTTCGAGTAATTGTCGTACTTCCTCAAGTGAAAAATCTTTCTCAAATTCGATATTCATATTGACGGCATGGCCATTTAAGATGGGTACTCGAACCGTCGTCGCAGTCACTCTCAATTCGTCATTATCCAGAATTTTCTTTGTTTCTTCCATCATTTTCATTTCTTCTTTGGTATAGCCATTGTCGAGGAAATCGTCGATTTGGGGAATGCAGTTCTTTTGAATATTGTAGGGATATTGCTCGCAAACCCCTTCCTCCAAATCACGGATTCCGCCGACTCCAGAACCAGAAACCGCTTGATAGGTCGAATAGATCACCCGTTTTATGCCAAATTTCTCCAATGCTTTCAATGGCATTACCGATTGGATCGTGGAACAATTGGGATTGGCAATGAGACCATTATTATTTTTTGCCGCTTCCTTGTTAATTTCAGGCACAATTAATGGTACATCTTTGTCCATTCTGAAGTGGGATGAATTGTCAATACAAAGAATCCCCTTCTCTTTTAAATAGGGACCATATTCTTCCGACACTGCCCCTCCAGCTGCCATTAAACATAGATCTACCTTAATATTATCAAAAGCTTCTTTACTTAAAGCTGTCGTCTTATATCTTTTACCTTTTACTTCCAGTTCTTCACCGGCAGATTTTTCGGATGAAAATAAATATAATTCACCAAAGGGAAAATCTCTTTCCCCAAGGATTTCTAAAATTTGTCGCCCAACATTTCCCGTAGCTCCTAGTACCGCTAGGTTTTTCATTTTATCACCTGTTCCTTTACTATTCTAATGTAATAAATTCTATCATCAATGGCTTTTTACGTCAAGTTTCTCCCACTTTTTTTAGGAATTCATGATATAATAATGAAAGTATTGTTTCTTATTCATGGACTTAAAGGAGGATTTATGGATAAAAAAATAGTCTTTAGTGGCGTGCAACCCTCTGGTGATTTAACCATCGGAAATTATATTGGCGCCATTAAGGAATTCAAAAAATTACAAGAAGAATACAATTGTATCTTTTCTGTTGTTGATATGCACTCGATCACCGTGCCACAAATACCAAAAAATTTACGTCAAAGAACTTATGAAATACTGGCGACTTATATTGCCTCCGGCATCGATCCTGAAAAATCGGTATTATTTGTTCAGTCCCATGTACCAGCCCACGCGGAATTAAGCTGGGTACTTTCCACCATATCCTATATGGGCCAATTATCTCGGATGACTCAGTACAAAGAAAAATCTCAGCGTTCCGATGAAAATCTCAATGCCGGTCTATTTACTTATCCCGTGCTAATGGCCGCCGATATACTTCTTTATCAAACGGATCTTGTCCCCGTTGGAGAAGATCAGCGTCAGCATCTCGAATTGGCGAGGGATTTAGCGGAACGATTTAATTACCGATACTCTCCTACTTTTGTCGTACCTAAAGGATTGATTCCAAAGGAAACAGGGAAGATTTACTCCCTAAAAGAACCCAATAAAAAAATGAGCAAATCGGACGAAGATCTTAACGCATCCATTTTACTCAAAGACGATCGAGATACGATTATTCGAAAGATCCGAAAGGCCGTGACGGACTCCAAAGCGGAATTTCGTTATTGCGAAGAACAAAAAGGTCTCCAAAATCTCATAAATATCCACAGCGCCTTTTCCGGTGAATCCGTAGAGGATATTGTTGGACATTACAAAAATAGCCCATATTCGGCATTTAAAGAGGATTTAGGTTTTCTTGTCGCCGATGCCTTGGATCCGTTCCGCCATCGTTTCGATGATTTAATGAAAAATAAAAAAGAATTAGACGAAATTATGAAAACGGGAGCCGATAAGGCTTCCTATCTCGCCCATAAGACTTTACGAAAAGTCTATCGTAAAATTGGTTTTGTACAGCCTAAATAACAAAAGACCCAATCCTTTAAGGATTGGGTTTTTAAATGGTGTTTTCAATATGCTTTTTAATGTATTTTTTATAATAGAAATAAAAGATAAGTGTTACAGAGATTCCCTTTAATATGGATAATATCGTAATATCCCACCAGATATAAACTAATCCAAAATTATGTTTTACGATAAAGTAAGCGACGGGAATTCTCAAAAAATTAAAGATAATTCCGTTCACCGAAGGGATGCTTGTTTTTCCAAGGCCATTAAAGGATCCATTGGTAACAATTTCAGCACTCATAAAGATCTCCGATAGTGCGAGGATTTTTAAATATTCTGTACCTATGGCAATGCCCTTGATATCTCCCGGTAAGAAAATCGATAAAAGAGATTCGCCACCAAAATACAGTAGGAACGATGTAAATAGACCGATGGCCACAATGATTCGCATACCGATGAAATAACCTTTCATCACCCGATCCCACTGTTTTGCTCCGTAATTTTGGGCAACAAAGGTAGATAAAGCCGTCGAGAAACCTGTTGCACTCATCCAGGTAATGGATTCAATTTGATTACCTACTTTTTGTGCCGCCACAGCTTCTTGACCAAAATTTGCGACAAATCGCGTCATAACCATGGTAAAGATTGCAAACAAACAAGATTGGCCCGCAGCAGGAATACCTAGTCGATAAATTTTTGAAAGATAGTTTTTACTTACTTTTTCTTTGCAATAGGAGATATACTCTTTTCCAGAAATAACAAAGAGACCGCTGACGATGCCCTGTGCAATTAATGTGGCCCAGGCCGCCCCTTTAATGCCCATTTCTGGAAGTCCAAAATAACCAAAAATTAATAAAGGGTCTAAGATCATATTGACCATTAATCCAATGGTATTGATAATAAAGGGCGTTTTCGAATCCCCTGAACCATTGTATATCCCACTCATTACGGGATTAAAAAATGTAAAGGGCATTGCTAAAGCATAAATTTTCAAATAATCCAGTGCCAGTTTCGTCACGATGTCCCCAAGATGATAAAAGGAAATTAAGGGTTCTCGTAATCCGTAAAGAATTGCCATGAACACCAGAGAAATGAAAAGGTCGGATTTAATACCACTGGAAATATAATCGCGAAGTGATTGATGATCGTTTCTCCCAATGGATTGGGCGACACTAATTTCCACGCCAATCCTAGGGGCCATAACAACGGAATTTGCGAGCCAACCAAATAAGCCAATGGTACCTACCGCAGATACGGCCTCTGTTGAAAGTCGGCCAAGCCAAAACATATCCATCAGATTGTACGACATGGTGATAAAAGATGTTAACATAATCGGCATAGACAGGGCAAATATCGAGCGATAGATATTACCTTCTGTTAATTTAATTTTTCTCATTTCTTCCCTCCATCAAATCTCTACTTATCGTAAATGATTCTTATCATTTAATCAAGTACAATCATAAACGACATAATTTCTCAACACGATTACTTAATAATTTGATACAATGGAGAAAAGGAGGTTTCTATGAATAAAATTGAAATTCTCATCGTAGAAGACGAAAAAGGAATTAATGATATTGAAAAAAAATATTTAGAAAAAGAAGGTTATGAAGTGGATCAAGCCTTTGATGGCAAAGATGCTTTAGAACAATTATCAAAAAAGGATTATGATCTTGTCATACTCGACCGGATGCTACCGAAAGTTTCTGGAGAAGAAATCATGCATCAAATCCGGGCATCTTCCGATACCGCCGTCATAATGATTAGTGCGAAAGTCGAAGAAGACAATATCATTGAAGGTCTAAAAATCGGAGCCGATGATTATATTACCAAGCCCTTTAGTCCAAGGGAAATGGTGGAGCGAGTTAAGACGGTACTACGACGGACAGAACGAAATAAAATGCCACGGGCTTCCCTCTTAGTTTTTGATCAGGGACGATTTCAAATCGATCATGAAAATAAAATGGTTTACAAAGATGATGAATTGGTGAATTTAACGTCCAATGAATTTAAAATTGTCACCACTTTATTTTCCAATCCGAAAAAAATCTTTACAAGGGACGAGATTATCGAAATTGCCTTTGGCATTGATTATGACGCCTTTGACCGTGCCATCGATACCCATATTAAAAATATCCGCCATAAAATTGAAGATGATCCTAAAAATCCACGGTATATTAAAACCATTTATGGAATGGGGTATAAAGCAGGGGTTGAAAAATGAGATTTAAAAATAAAGTCACCCAATATTTTGTCACGGCATTTATTTTTCCTTTCATCATCCTTTCGATATTATCGGTGATTTTATTTTCCAATACTTTCCATGATTATTTAACGGGAGAACAAACGAAGAAATTTGAACGATTAGAACTATTGACTAAACAGATGTTTTTAAACGCTTCTTCACCGAAGGATTTAAATCGTTATCTGTGGTATATCGCCGAAGAAAAAGTCGATATTACCTTTTATGATCAAGAAGGAGATATCCAATATCAATTTAGTAATGCCGTCGATCGTTCACCGTTTACGAGAAAGAGTGATTATCTCGAGAAAAAATCAGCGGTAATCCAAGATGGCAGGAAAATCGGTAGCATAACCATTGGCTATTATGACGACTCTTATCTCAGTCCCGCCGCTTTAAATTTTAGAAATACCCTTGCATTATCCATCGCACTATCGGCAATTTTAGCGTGTATTATCGGTTTTTTAATGAGTCATTATTTCTCAAAAAATATATCCTCTCCCGTCCTATCCCTTTCTAAGAATACCGATTTGATTCGATCGGGAAAATACGAAGATCTCGATCTTCCCCGTTCCAATTTCTTTGAAATTAATCAGCTTTCCATGGACTTGGGATATCTGGCGAAGGCATTGGATCTTCAGAAGAAAATTAGGACGAGTTATGCCCAGGATATTAGTCATGAACTTCGAACGCCCATTACCAATATGCAACTCCACTTAGAAGCCATGGAGGATGGAATTATCGATTGTGATAAAGATAATATCCAAATCCTCTTGGGGGAAATTCATCGATTAAATGGTTTAATTAAAGATTTAAAACAATCCTTTGATGATGATGCATCAAAAATGAATTATGTCGAATCGACCTTCGAGATTTCAGAAATGCTCTCTCAAATTGTCGACTCCATCGGTCCCCGTTTTTTAAGAAATGATGTTCAATTACAATTTGATGCTCCCTTTGAAATGGAAATTACAACCGATGAAGATAAGTTGCGGACTATGGTTTACAATTTACTCACCAATGGATTGAAAGCAACGAAGGGCAGTGAAAATGCCCATGTTAAATTAGGAATTACGAGGACATCCAATCGATTACTAATCCATGTAAAAGATAATGGAATAGGCATTAAGCCGGAGGATCTCACGAAAATATTCGATCGTTTTTATCGCGTCGATGATGCAAGAAATACAAAAGATAATGGATATGGTCTAGGTTTATCCATTGTAAAAAATATCGCAGATTTACTAGGGATCAAAGTCCTTGTCCACAGTAAAGTAAATCTTGGAACAGAATTCATCTTAGAAATGGATTTAGACCATATCAATGGTTTGGAATTATACAAAGCCAAGGAAGAAAAATAAAAAGAAGTGAGAGCTTTTTGCCATCACTTCTTTTTAAAATTTAAAGCGAATTTTCAGCCGCTTTGACTACTTGTTTCGCCAAAACAAAGGTCGTAACCGATCCGACACCGCCAGGAACCGGTGTAATATTTGCCACAATATCTTTAACGGCATCATAGTCGACATCGCCACACATATTCCCCTCTTCATCTTCGTTGATGCCGACATCGATGATGGTTTGACCTTCGGAAACATATTCTTCATTGACCATTTTTGCACGACCAACGGCAGAAATGATAATATCGGCTTCCCGACATTCTTTCTTCGTATCTGGTGTTCTGGAATTACAAGCGGTAATCGTCGCCCTTTTATTCATCGCCATTAAGGATACGGGTTTACCAATGACTAAGCCCGTACCAATTATGGTGATTTTCTTACCCGTTAAATCTCCCACAACTGTTTCCAAGATATCAATAACCCCCTGTGCCGTACATGGGGCAAATCCGGTTTCATCGCCTTGATATACTTTTGCCATATTTTCCGTCGTCAATCCGTCAATATCTTTTTTAGGATTGAGTATTTCAATGACTTTGTCAATGGAAAGCTGTTCGGGTAATGGGTTCAATACCAAGATTCCATGGATATTATCATCTCGATTTAATTTTTCAATGACTTCATTAAAGGATTCTTGATCAATATCTTGATCTAAACTTTCTTTATGAACATTTAGTTCTAATTTCTTGAAACGATTTGTCGCTCCACGTTCATAAGCCATATCGTCAGGCCTTTCCCCCACCCGCACAATCGCAAGCGTGGGCGTCACTCCTTTTTCCTTTAATCCTTTTATTTTATCGATTAATTCTCCTTGATTTTGTTCGACAATGGCTTTACCTCGGATATCTGCCATACAGTAAATCTCCTTTCTGATAAATAAACGGCCGTCCGAAGACGACCGTTTTAATGTTATTTTTAGAACAATCCTGTAATTTTTCCGGATTCTTCAACATCAATTTTTTCTGCAGCTGGCACTGTCGGTAATCCCGGCATGGTCATGATGGCTCCTGTAAGAACCACGATGAATCCTGCACCTGCAGATACTTTTATATCACGAATCGTTACACGGAATCCTTCTGGACGACCTAATAAAGCCGGATCATCGGAGAAGGAATACTGGGTTTTCGCAACACAGATTGGAAGTTTTTGGAAACCTAATTTTTCCAAATTCTTCATCTCTCGGATAACTTTTGGTGTAAAGTCTACGCCAGCTCCGCCATAGATTTTTGTAACAACGGCTTCAATTTTTTCTGCAATGGGTAGATCTTCATTGTAGCTGAATTGGAATTTGTTCTCTTCTTCTTCACAGATACGAACAACTTCCCGTGCAAGATCTTCTGCCCCTTCGCCACCCTTTGCCCAATGTTCTGCAAGGACAACATTGATGCCTAAATCTTTACATTTATCTTCAATAAATTTCAATTCTTTATCGGTGTCTGTTGGGAATTTATTAATGGCAACAACGGCAGGTAAACCGAATACTTGGGTCATATTTTCAATATGCTTTTCAAGATTTGGCATTCCTTTTTCTAAGGCATCTAAATCTTCAACACCAAGATTGTTTTTGTCTGCTCCACCGTGTAATTTAAGGGCACGAACTGTGGCCACTATGACCGTTGCACTTGGTTGAATATCTGCTTTTCTACATTTAATATCACAGAATTTTTCTGCACCTAGATCCGCACCAAATCCACCTTCTGTTACGACATAGTCGCCAAGCTTCATGGCTAATTTTGTCGCCATAACAGAGTTACATCCATGGGCGATATTGGCAAAAGGTCCACCGTGAATAAATGCCGGATTATGCTCCAATGTTTGAACAAGATTGGGTTTAATGGCATCTTTTAATAATGCAGCCATTGCTCCCTGGGCATTTAATTCCTTCGCAAATACCGGTTCATTTTCCCTTGTATAGCCGATAATAATATTTCCAAGGCGTTCCTTTAAATCATCGATATCATTGGATAAACATAGAATAGCCATGACTTCGGAAGCTACAGTAATGTCAAAGCCGTCTTCTCGTGGAACTCCATCCCCTTTATTGCCTAATCCACAAACGATATTTCGTAATTGACGATCGTTCATGTCAACACAACGTCTCCAAGTAATATTACGAACGTCGATTCCTAATTTATTTCCTTTTTGAATATGATTGTCAATCAATGCCGAAAGTAAATTATTCGCTGCGCCAATTGCATGGAGATCCCCTGTGAAATGCAGGTTGATATCTTCCATAGGCACTACTTGTGCATAACCACCACCGGCCGCACCGCCTTTAACACCAAATACTGGTCCAAGGGAAGGCTCTCTTAAAGCCAATATACTCTTCTTACCAATACGGTTTAAGCCGTCAGATAATCCAATGGACGTCGTCGTCTTTCCTTCACCTGCTGCAGTCGGTGTGATTGCAGTGACCAGGATTAATTTTGCCTTTGGTTCATCATCTTTAAAACGATGAAAATCGACTTTTGCTTTATATTTACCATATAAATCATAGTCCTCATCGCTTAAACCAAGTTTCGAAGCAACTTCGGAAATAGGTTCTAACTCACACTCTTGTGCTATTTCAATATCTGATTTAAATTCTGCCATATAATGTTCTCCCACCTATTCTGCTTCTACAAACTTTTTGTAAGCGTCTGCGTCCATTAATTCATCGAGTACCGACGCGTCTTCTAATTTTAATTTAACGATCCAATTGTCATATGGAGCTTCATTTAATAATTCTGGCTCATCTTCTAAGGCTTCATTGACTTCAACAACTGTTCCGGCAACTGGAGTAAATACTTCCGATGCTGCCTTAACGGATTCAACGGATGCTACAGAATCCCCTTGGTCGAATTCATCATCTTCTTCGGGCAATTCAACATATACCACATCTCCCAGTTGGCTTTGTGCGTAATCAGCGATACCTAAATAAACCGCATCACCGTCTTTTTCCAACCACTCATGGTCTTCTGTGTAAAATAATCCATCTTTAACGTTCATAATATGCCTCCTTTAAATAATTAAAACTTTCGTAGATCTTGGATCGTTCAAGGAACAATCCTTTTCATAGTACTACAATTCTATAATACCCCAAATCTTGTAATTTGTAAACCAATTCGGCTAAATCCAATGGAATATTCCAAATCTTTGAATCAAAAAAAATGCCGAGGAAAATATTTCCTCGGCTGTGGCGGGAGTGCGTGGGAGTCGAACCCACCTAAGAGGCTACAAACCCCTCAAGCTGGTGTTGAAGACCAGTAGGCACACCGGCACCTATCCACCCCCCTGTCCACAATAAAATATACCATAGTTGAAAAAATATTGCAATCCTCTTCTCGAATTTATGATCGGGTAAGAACCCTTCCTTCCCCTTCCCTTTTCGTGAAATTCTCTCGATCAAAGGCATCGAGTAATAAAAGGGCATTTTTCCTCGAAGAATCAAGGAGATCACGAAACTCTCCCAAGGTAATCATTCCATTTTCAAGGATAAAGGTCTTGGTTTTTTCCTTTGCTTGTTCATACAAGGCTTTTGAAATAATATGATCATCCAATAAAAATAATTCTTCGCCTAAAAGATATTCGAAAACATCCTTTTCTTGACCATTGGTGATTAGCTCATCCTTTGTCAACAATTGATATTTGCCATTGGCGATTTGATGCAATATTTTTTCTTTAATCTTTTCGTCTTCCTTCGATAATATCGGCTGGAAATCGGCTAGGGCAATATAATTTCTTCCACTTTGGAAAACTTCCTTGACAACATCTAAAAGCCCATTAAATTCCTTTGTCGATAATCCCTTGGCAAATTGATGTTTTACTTCTTCCTTTGGTAAACCATGGCGTAAGGGATGTTCCTTGTGATATTCTTGAAGTTTCATTTTTATTTTCTCTTCTAAAGTCTTTAGATAATCTTTGTGAATGAATCGATCACGGAGTGGAATAAGAATTCCTTTATTTTCCAACTCCTCCAAGGCCCTTTGTACTTCTTCTTTGGATTCTCCCGTATAGGAAAGGATCTCGTTTAAATCTGGGTAGAATTCATTATGTTGTAAAATGTATGCCCCGATAATCTCTGATAATTCTCCTTTTTCTTTCATTTTTAAAAGCTCTAAAACTTCTTCATTGTGAAGATTGTGTTTCTTAGAAGAAGTATCGATAATCACGCCGCCTCCGATGGTTTTCATCGGCGAATAAGTCCTTGCCACAAAAATATCCTCTTTTTTACAATAAATAGGCTCTTCCAAACGCAATTGTACAAAACCTTCCTCTCCCGGTTCTAAAACCTCATTATCCAAGGGTACCGCCCGACAAAATATTTCCCTTGAACCATGGAACAAACGAAGTCGATCCCAATGTTCCAATGGCTTCCAGGCGTGTTTTGACATCTTGAAACGGACATCGATCATATGGGATTCTTCTAAAGAATAGGGGGCCGCCAAAACATCTCCCCGGTGAATTTCATCTTTTTTCAAATTTGAAATATTAATCGCCGTACGTTGACCGGCATAGGCGCGATCCACGTCTTGATCATGAACCTGAATATTGCGGATCTTCGCGGATTTTTCCCCGGGATAGATCACCAATTCATCGCCATTGGCCAATTGCCCCTCCATTAAAGTACCGGTAATAATCGTCCCATGACCTTTTAAAGTAAATACCCGGTCAATATTAAGGCGTAAAGGAGCATCTACATCTCGCTCTTCCACTTTCTGACTAATTTCTAAAATCGTCTTTTTCAAATCCCCAAGGCCTCGCTTTGTAACCGAATCTACAGGGATAAGGGGAGCATTTTCTAGAAATGATCCTTCCAATTGATCACGGACATCCATCTCGGCTAAATCAATCATTTCATCATCGACTTTATCACATTTCGTTAAGACAATGATTCCTTCTTTGATTTGCATATATTCTAAAATATCAAGATGTTCCATGGTCTGTGGCATAACCCCTTCATCGGCGGCAATAACAAATAAAACGATATCGATACCGGCGGCACCGGATAACATATTTTTAATAAACCGTTCATGGCCAGGTACATCGATAATACCGGCCCTTGTGCCATCGTCTAAATCGAAATAGGTGAACCCTAGATTAATGGAAATTCCCCGATCCTTTTCTTCCTGTAATCGATCGGTTTCCCGACCTGTTAAAGCCTTGATTAAAGTTGATTTCCCATGATCAATATGGCCAGCTGTTCCAATGATTAAATGTTTCATTGATCATCCTCCAGTATGTTTTCCAGCACTTCTTTTATTTTTTCAAAATCTTCTTCAAAAAGACATCGTATATCTAAAAGATACTCCTCTTCACGGATCATGCCAATTAAATGGATCGACGAAAGACGAAGTTTTTCTTCGATGACATGGGCCGGTTGATTGCTCGTTATGGCAATTACCTTTGTCGGCAACTCCTCCATTGGAAATGCGCCTCCACCTACCGTTGATACGCCATCGATAATCCTTATCTTAAGACCATCCAAAGAACTTAATTGTTCTTTTAATTTTTCTGCCTTTTCCTGCAACTTTTTCTCATCCATCGTCATTAATCGCAAAGTTGGAATCTTTTCCATGGCATCTTTTGGATCTAAATACAATAATAAAGTCGATTCTAAAGCCGCTAAAGTAAATTTGTCTACACGAAAAGCCCGTAATAATTGATTCTTTTTTAATGCATCAATATATTTCTTTTTTCCAACAATAATACCGGCCTGTGGTCCCCCTAGAATTTTATCCCCAGAGAAAGAAACGAGATCGGCACCCTCCTCTAAGGCTTCCATCACCGTCCGTTCTGGAGACAATCCATAGGGAGTAAAATCGATTAAAGTACCACTTCCTAAATCTTCCACAACGGGAATGTTATATTTTTCACCGAGTAAAACCAATTCTTCAATGCTCACCGATTCATGAAAACCAAGGATTTTAAAATTCGAGGTATGAACTTTCATTAACACCGCCGTATCTTCTGAAATCTCATTTTCATAATCGTATAAATGGGTTTTATTCGTCGCCCCAACTTCCACTAAATTAGTGCCGGATTCTTCCATGATTGATGATATTCGAAAAGAATCACCGATTTCCACTAACTCCCCCCGGGAAACGATGGTCTCTTTGCCTTTGGCCATGGAATTGAGCATAAGAAATACAGCAGCAGCATTATTATTGACGATCAACGCGTCTTCTGCTCCCGTAATCCTTGTTAGAATTTCTGTAATAATATTGTAGCGAGAACCCCTTTCCCCCTTTTTAATATCATATTCCAAATTGGAATAAGCCGTAGATACTTCCATCATATGATCCACGGCTTCTTTTGCTAAAAGAGATCGCCCTAAATTTGTATGGACGACGGTTCCCGTTCCATTTAATGTACGGACAAAGGATGGCTTAAAAAGATCCTTTACCGATTGACAGATATCCTGAATAACTTCCTCTTCTCGAATGTTTAAAACGCCATTATCCGGAAGATTTAAAATCTTTTTTCGATATCCATCGACAACAAGACGGATTTGCTCCTTGACGAACTTTTCCGAATATTGTTCCATGAGATCTTGAATTTTCTTTTTTTGTATAATTCCATCGATCGATGGTAATTGCCGAAATAATTCTTTCTTTGCCACAATACCCCTCCTCATCTTATGACTTGATCCTATTGTATCAGATAAATTCTACCCTGAAAAACAATTCCGCAGTATTTAAATCCTTCATCCTTTATGATTAAGGATAATGAAATTCCACAAAAAATCTTCAGAATATAAATTTCATATCCTTGATGTTGATAAGCATTATCTGCATTTGTGAATTTTATTTTTTTAGTTGTTTCTTTTTATTTATTATTTTGTATGGCGCCTATGAAATAATTATTTAATCAATCATCTAAATTGTGTTTAAAAATGTCATGGCTATGGGCTTTTTATAAACATCTTAGGTTTTTAAATTAAGTTTTTCGTTAATTAATTTCTTATCCAAGGGATAAATCTCCTTTTCCCCTTTTTTCCATGGAGAACTCATTATATAATATATATAGTATGTAAAAGTTAAACCCCTTCTATGTTTAAAGTTTGCATTCAGATCTCGATCCATGTATAATGGAGTTAGAGTTGAATGATAATTTTTAATCATATGAAGATGCAAGAAGATTTCTTTGTGCGCAATTTTTTACCAAAGAAAACCGAAGGTACAAGCAGTGCAGTCTACCCATTGCCCTGTGAAATTCTCAGGTCCAAGAACTTGTGTCCGATGATACTCTGAAGCGAAGCGACAGAGAGACAGGGGTTCTGTTTCTGGTCGCATTTTTTATTGTATTGGAGATATTTTATGAAAATTTTAACCAATAATCCTTTAATTCGAGATCAAATGCATTACGATAAATTTAAAATTGAATATTGCAATATCGATTATCTGGATATTCTCCGTCGAGGACGGGACGAGATTCACCGAAAAAAACGTCTACTCACCCATCCCCTTTACGGTTCTGTAAAACCCAATGAAACGGTTTATCGTACCCTCGTTTTAACTGATGCCAAGGAGCTTGATTTTGAATCCTTGCGTTTCATTGAAGAAGCGATTCAAACCGCAGAAAGATTTTTGAAGAATTCTGATCCAAAGGATTGGCCAGAGAGAATCCTAAATGATTTTCAAGTGATTGATTACGATCTTATTGATCACGCCATTCAACGGATGATTCTATAATATAAGGATATTAATAAGGAGGAAATGAACTATGGCCTATGATTTAGTCATCATCGGCGGTGGTCCTGCTGGAATGAGTGCAGGATTATACGCAGCGAGAGGTTTGCTTAAAACCTTAATTATTGAAAAAGAAAAAGAAGGTGGACAAATTGTTACCACAAATGAATTGGAAAACTATCCAGGTGGCCTTGGAGATTCCGGTCCATCGGTAACGAAGCGAATGAAAGAACAATGTGACGCCTTCGATGTAGAATTTAAAAGAGCCGATGTCGTCGATATGGACTTTAGCCAAAAAATGAAAAAAGTCATTTTAAAAGACGGTTCTGAAATTGAATCGAAAGCCGTTATCATTGCGACAGGGGCAACTCCTCGTAAGATGAATATTCCCGGGGAAAAAGAATTTACGGGAAAAGGCGTTAGCTATTGTGCAACTTGCGATGCCGCTTTCATGGAAGGCTTGGAGGTATTTGTCGTCGGTGGAGGAAACTCTGCAGTTGAAGAAGCGACCTATCTTGCAAAATTTGCCCGTAAAGTAACTGTCGTCGTTCGTGGAGATACTTTCGATTGCGATAAAGTGGCATTAATGCGTGCAAAAGAAACGGAAAATCTCGAATTCCTTATGAATACTTCCATTACCGAAGTTCGTGGAGATGGTTTAGTCGAATCCATTGTTCTAAAAAACAATGAAACCGGCGAAGAAACCGTCCATGAAGCCGATGAAGATGACGGAACATTTGGCGTATTCGTATTTATCGGATATTTACCACAAGCCGAAGTCTTTAAGGGTCATGTGGAGTTAAACGAATGGGGCTATATTGTCAGTGATGAAAATATGCACACCGATGTCGATGGCGTATTTGTAGCCGGAGATGTTCGAAACAAAAACCTACGTCAAGTCATTACCGCCGCTGCCGATGGAGCTATCGCTGCAACGGAAGCCGAAAAATATATCGATAAGAATTTTGAATCTTAAGGAGGATTTTAAAATGGTAGAATTAGATCGTAAGAATTTTGATGAAGAAGTTTTGAATGCAAAGGGATATACCTTTGTTGATTTTTGGAGCGAAGGTTGTGAGCCCTGTAAGGCTCTAATGCCAAAAGTCCATGATCTTGCAGAAAAGTATGGCGATAAAATTAAGTTTTGCGCTTTAGATATTGCCAAAGGTCGCCGTGTCGCCATTAGCCAAAAAGTATTGGGTTTACCAACAATGTTAATGTACAAAGATGGCGAAAAAGTCGATGAAATCGGCGCAGATGACGCTTCGATTGAAAATATCGAAGATATGATTAAAAAGTATTACGAACAAGCTTAAATTCGTTGATGATCCCCCATACGGGACTTCAAAATATAATTATCTTAATAGGAGGTTAGAATATGCGTCTTGAAATAGGCAAAGTCTTCATAAAGGATATTCAATTTGGAGACGAGTCAAAGATTGAAGATGGTGTGCTCTATCTTAATAAAGAAGAGCTTGCCGAAGCATCCGGCGCAAATGATGACGAGCATATCGAGTCCATCGATTTCGACATCGCAAGACCCGGTGAATCGGTGAGAATTACACCGGTGAAAGACGTCATTGAACCAAGGGTTAAAGTTGAAGGAAATGGTGAAATCTTTCCGGGAATTCTAAATAAGGTCGACACTGTCGGCGAAGGAAAAACAATAGCTTTGAAAGATATGGCTGTTGTTACAACCGGTAAAATTGTAGGTTTCCAAGAAGGTATTGTCGATATGACAGGCCTTGGAGCTGAATATACTCCATTTTCCAAAACAAATAATCTCGTGGTTATTGCTGAGCCGGTAGAAGGTTTAAAACAACATTTACACGAAGAAGCCGTAAGATTAATCGGTTTTCGCGTCGCTGATTTCATCGGTCGTTTAGCTGAAAATATCGAACCGGATGAAACAGAATGTTTTGAAACAAAACCTCTATTGGAGCAAGTGGAAGAATATAAAGATCTTCCAAAGGTAGCATATGTATATATGTTACAAACACAAGGTCTACTCCATGACACCTATGTTTATGGTGTAGATGCAAAACAAATTGTACCGACAATCCTCTACCCTACTGAGATTTTTGACGGTGCAGTTGTTAGTGGTAACTGTGTATCCGCTTGTGATAAGAACCCAACTTATGTTCACCAAAATAATGGAGTCATCAATGAACTCTATAAAGAACATGGTAAGACCATTAACTTCTTAGGGGTTATTATTACAAACGAGAATGTTTATTTAATGGATAAACAACGTTCATCCAACTGGACTTCGAAACTTGCAGAATACATGGGCGTAGATGCGGTCATCGTATCCCAAGAAGGATTTGGTAACCCTGATACGGACTTAATCATGAACTGCACGAAAATCGAAGACAAAGGCATTAAGACGGTTATTATCACCGACGAGTATGCCGGACGTGATGGTGCATCACAATCCCTTGCCGATGCCAATGAAAAAGCAGATGCTGTAGTTACCGGTGGAAATGCTAATCAATTAGTAACTCTTCCAAAATTAGATAAAGTAATCGGCCATATCGATGTTGTCGATGTTATCGCAGGTGGAGCGAAAGGTTCCCTGAAAGAAGATGGCTCAATCGTCGTTGAAATTCAAGCGATCACAGGTGCAACAAACGAAACTGGATTCGGTTATTTATCGGCAAAAACTTATTAATCAATTACAATTAAAATTTTAAATGAAGAAAGGATGTTATGATGAGCTTATTAGAAAATAAGAAAATTGTCGTAATCGGTGACCGTGACGGTATACCAGGACCGGCAATCGAAGCTTGTGTCAATACCGTTGACAATACAGAAGTCGTATTCTCTTCCACAGAGTGTTTTGTGTGAACGAGTGCCGGCGCAATGGACCTTGAGAACCAAAAAAGAGTAAAAGATTTCGCTGATGAATATGGTGCAGAAAATCTTGTGGTTCTTTTAGGTGGCGCTGAGGCAGAAGCTGCAGGACTTGCAGCCGAAACAGTAACAGCAGGAGACCCTACTTTCGCAGGACCTCTAGCAGGTGTAGATTTAGGACTACTTGTCTATCATGTTGTTGAACCAGAAGTTAAAGAATTATTTGACTCTGCCGTTTATGATGAACAAGTTGGTATGATGGAAATGGTTCTAAATGTCGATGAAATCATCGAAGAAATGAAAGAAATCAGAGAAGCGAACTGTAAGTTTTTATAAAAATTAAAAAAAGGAAGGGCGTTTATAATGGATAAAATTAAAGTTGTTCATTATATCAACCAGTTTTTCGCAGGAATTGGTGGAGAAGAAAAAGCCGATACGGCTCCATTTGTCGCAGACGAATTACCTCCACTAAGTAAACAACTCGATGGAAAACTTGGCGACGATTATGAAATCGTAGCAACCGTTGTTTGTGGGGACTCCTACTTCAACGAGCATATCGAAGAATCGACAAAAGAAGTTCTTGATATGATTAAAAAGTTTGATCCCGATATGTTTATTGCAGGGCCTGCGTTTAACGCTGGACGATATGGAGTAGCTGCCGGTACAATTACAAAAGCCGTTAAGGATGAATTAAACATTCCATCCCTTACTGGAATGTATATTGAAAATCCAGGTGCGGATATGTTTAAAAAAGATGTTTATATCATCGAAACGGCAGACTCTGCAGCAGGGATGCGTAAAGCCATCCCGGCAATTGCTAAATTAGCACAAAAATTAGGTAAAGGCGAAACGATCGGTTCCCCTGAAGAAGAAGGATATATGGAACGTGGCGTTCGTGTAAACTTCTTCGCAGAAGAAACTGGATCACGACGTGCCGTCAATATGCTTTTAAAGAAAATCAATGGCGAAGAATTCACCACTGAATATCCAATGCCAGTATTTGACAGAGTTCCTCCGAACCCTGCCATTAAAGATTTAACAAAAGCAACCATTGCTCTTGTCACTTCCGGTGGAGTTGTGCCAAAAGGAAATCCTGATCGTATCGAATCATCAAATGCCACAAAATATGGTGAGTATGATATTGAAGGTATGGATGCATTTACTGAAGAAAATGCAGAAACAGCCCACGGCGGATATGACCCAGTATATTGTAATGAAGATCCAAACCGTGTTCTTCCATTGGATGTACTCAGAGAAATGGAAAAAGAAGGTAAAATCGGAAAACTTTACAACAAATATTACACCACAGTGGGAAATGGTACAGCAGTTGCCAGTGCAGAGCAATTTGCACAAGAATTCTCGAAAACATTGTTGGATGACGGTGTCGACGCAGTTATTCTAACTTCCACCTGAGGTACCTGTACACGTTGCGGTGCAACGATGGTAAAAGAAATTGAACGAGCAGGAATCCCTGTTGTTCATATTTGTACAGTTACTCCAATCTCAATGACCGTTGGTGCAAACCGAATTGTACCAGCGATTGCAATTCCCCATCCCCTTGGAGATCCAGGATTGGATGAAAAAGAAGAGTATCAATTGAGAAGAAAATTAGTGGAAAAATCACTTCATGCATTAACTGTAGATGTTGATGACCAAACAATTTTCGAAGACTAAATAATACAATCACCTGGTGTTCCGCTCAGGGGTATCCTGAGCGGAACTTTCAGGTATAAAAAATAAGTGGAGGGATAAAATGAGTTTTCCAGTATTAAAAGGTGCCGGATACGTGTTAGTTCATACACCGGACATGATTGTTCAGAATGGTAGTACATGTGGTACAGAAAGAGTGGTAAATCCTGATTCTGAATTTTTAAAGAAAATCAACGACCATATTCGTTCCTATGACGAAGTCGTAAATTATTTACCGAATCAGGCGTATATCGGAAATATTCACCCAAAAGAATTAAAAGAAATCGGACAACCTTTCTATGAAAAAGAAGAGAAAGATCGTTCAAGGGATGGAAAATACGGTGATATTGCACCTCAAGACGAATTCATCGCTTTGATGCAAATTTGTGATGCTTTTGAACTGGTATATTTAGCCGAAGATTTTGTCGAAGAAATAAAACCAGTAATCGAAGAAAAGTATCCCGAAGTCCAAGAATTCATGAACCGTCTAAAAGGTTCAGATATCGCTTCAAAAGCTTCAGAATTAATTGAAGAACACAAAGCAGAAGGTCTTTATCACGACGGTGAATTATGCGGTTATGTCAAACAAGCCCATGATATTGATGTGAACTTAAATGCGCACACAATGTTTGAAAACCTCGTGGTGAAAACTTCCGGCGTTATGGCAGCGATCCAACTCTTGCGAAAAAATGATATCGATCCACTGTCCATCGATTATGTGATCGAATGTTCTGAAGAGGCATGTGGGGATGTAAACCAACGTGGTGGCGGAAACTTCGCAAAATCCATTGCAGAAATGATCGGCATTAAAAATGCAACAGGTTCCGATACACGCTCATTCTGTGCAGCACCAACCCATTCCCTCATTGAAGCTGCAGCCATGGTAAAAGCTGGCGTACACAAAAATGTATTAGTTGTAGCCGGTGGATCCACAGCAAAACTTGGAATGAACGCAAAGGATCACGTGAAAAAAGATCTTCCAGTATTAGAAGATGTCGTGGCTGGATTTGCCGTATTGGTATCTGAAAATGATGGAGAGCATCCAGTATTACGAACGGATTTAACAGGACAACATAATGTTGCAACGGGATCTTCCCCACAAGCGGTAATGTCTTCCCTAATCTCCGAACCATTGGAAAAAGGCGGATTAAAAATTACCGATGTTGATTCCTACTCCGTTGAAATGCAGAACCCAGATATTACAAAGCCAGCAGGAGCTGGGGATGTACCAGAAGCAAACTTCAAAATGATTGGAGCTTTGGCCGTCATGAAGGGACATATTGAACGAACAGATCTTCCAAAATTTGTTGAAAATGGATTACCAGGTTGGGCACCAACCCAAGGTCATATTCCATCGGGAGTACCTTATTGCGGATTCTGTATTGACGATTTAACAAAAGGTGATCAAGAACGAGCCATGATCGTTGGTAAAGGTTCCCTATTCCTAGGACGTATGACGAATTTATTTGACGGTGTATCCATCATTGTCGAAAGAAACACTGGTGAATTAGAAGAAGAAACAGCAGGATCCAACGAGGAAATTAAAAAAGTCATCGCGGAAGCCATGAGAAATATTGCTGAAAATATGATGGAAGAATAGAGGTGGGATCATGAGCAATAAAATCATTGCAGATACACTCTTAGAAATTGCTGATGCCATAGAAAGTGGCGAATTCGGTAAAAAACCAACCATCGCCGTTACCAATATTGGATGTGAGCACGGCATTGAAAATATCGCCAAAGCCTGCGAACTCGCCCAATCACCTCAATACAATGTGGTAATGATTGGTAAGGCTTGCGATAACTATAAACATATTAAAACCATTGAAGTCGACGGCGAAGACGAAATGTACGAAAAAATGGAGCAAATGCTTGATCAAGGAGAAATTGATGCCTGCATCACCATGCACTACAATTTCCCCATTGGCGTTTCAACCGTTGGTCGTGTCGTAACACCGTCTACGGGAAAAGAAATGTTCATCGCAACAACCACAGGAACCTCAGCGACCCATCGTGTGGAAGCGATGATCCGTAACACGATCTCTGGTATTGTTGCTGCAAAATCCACGGGAATTAAAGAGCCGACTGTCGGTATATTAAATATCGAAGGAGCTCGTCAAGTGGAAAAAGGCCTTCGCCAATTAAATGAAAATGGCTACCCCATTCATTTTGCTGAATCTAAACGATCTGACGGTGGCGTTGCCATGAGAGGTAATGACCTTTTAATGGGAACACCCGATGTCATGGTTACCGATTCCTTAACGGGTAATCTATTGATGAAAATATTCTCATCCTACACCACAGGTGGCGCCTATGAAGCCATGGGCTTTGGTTATGGACCAGGAATTGGCGAAAACTTTAAACGTCGCGTATTCATCGTATCGAGGGCATCTGGAGCTCCCGTAATCGCCAATGCCATTCGTTACGCTTACGATACCGTAAAAGATCAAGATATTGTCGCCATTAGTGAACAAGAATTTAAAAAAGCCCATCAAGCAAAATTAGATCAAATCTTAGGAGAACTAACGGCTAAAAAAGATGAAGGACCAAAAGAAGAAGTAAAAATGCCGGAAAAAGAAGTCGTTTCTGAAGCCATCTCCGGAATTGACATCCTAGAAATAGAAGATGCAACAAGAGCCCTCTGGAAAGAAGGAATCTATGCAGAATCTGGAATGGGTTGTACAGGTCCAATCGTCCAAGTAAATAGCGACAATTTAGCGAAAGCTCGACAAATCCTACGGGATCAAAAATATATCATGGAAGATTAATTCCATAAAAAATCTCCTCGAAATCGAGGGGATTTTTTAATTCCTCCTTCTTTTTATGGTATCATAATATAGGAATGAATGAAGGAGTTTGATATGATTAATTATTTATACGAAAAATATCGACAAAAAGGAGATATCACTGATCCAAAAGTTCGAAAAAACATCGGAGTGAAGGCATCATCACTGGGGCTTATCTTAAATCTAGTATTAGCCATTATAAAAATTATCATTGGTTTTTTTATCTCTTCCATCGCTGTTCTAGCCGATGGCATCAATAATGTCTTTGATACGGCTTCTTCCATTGTCGCCATCATCGGCTTTACCATGGCTGCGAAACCTGCAGATAAAGACCATCCATACGGCCACGGACGCATTGAATATGTATCGGCGATGATGATCTCCTTTCTCATTGTAATCATCGGCATATCTTTTTTACGAACTTCCTATAAAAGAATCCTCGCACCAAAGGATCTCACCTATCACCCTGTCGCTTTACTCCTGCTAATCATATCCATTGGCGTGAAATATTGGTTCTCCCGATTCAATCATTATATCGGGGAAAAAATCCAATCGAAAACCCTATTGGCCAATGCCTATGATTCCATGGGTGATGTTATCACAACCATCGTCGTGTTAATTCCCCTGATAACCAGTCGTTATACCAAAATTCCCATTGATGGATATATCGGACTATTGGTTTCTCTAATGATTATTAAAAATGGACTTACTTTAATGAAAGAATCACTGTCTCCCCTAATCGGTGAAGCGCCGCCGGAAGACTTACTGGAAGATATTAAAAAAACCGTACTATCCTATCCCCATATTTCTTGTATTCATGATATCATTTACGAAAATCGTGGCGGTGAACGGGCCCTTATGACAATGAATGTAGAAATGCCCCGGGATTTAACCCTTGGGGAAGCTCATATCTCGATCGATCGAGCAGAACGGGAAGTCTTAGAGAAACACCGGGTACTCCTCGTCATCCATCCCGACCCCATGGGTAAAAAATCAATCCTTGAGAAAAAAGTCAAAGAAAAAATCAAACAAGCTTTAAATTCATTTGTCAATATAAAATCCTTCTACGATTTTTGGATTGACGAAAAATCCAATAATGCTTATTTAGATATTGAAGTCCAATGTAAAAATCCCATCGATGTCGATTCATTTAAAAAAACCGTTCTCGATGAATTAGAACAAGTTGCTGATTATCAATGGCATTTAAAAGTGATCTTAGTATTTTCATAAATAATAAAAATCCCCATGATAATCATGGGGATTTTTAATTATTGGGTGATATCTAAAATCACTTGATTACTTAATGTCGCTGTTCCTCCGATGAGATAAACAGAATTTACATTTTCATCAATATATTCTTTTACTACTTCTGTTGTCTTGTTTTGTAAAGTCAATAGAACTGGACTGTCAAGATATACCGCTAATGGCGATGCTGATAACGCATCAACAAATACTGTTCCACTTGCTAATAAAGCTTCATCCGATGGGATGAATTTTTTAGCGATTTCTACTGATGTCGCATATCGATCTTTTCCTGATACGCGTGTCATACCTTGTGCTAAATTTGCACTTATCGAACTATTTCCACCAATAGCGTATACTGTTTTAGCTGACCCGGTGATCTTTTCCATACCAGGAACAAGAACTTGACCATCTGTTAAAAGAATTGGTGAGTTGTTTTTAGCCGCTGCTGGTGATGCTGTTAAAGCATCTGCTTGAGAAATACCATTGGCAACATAGGCATCGTTTACGCCTAGAACTTGAACAACTCTTTCTGCAATTGCCAATGAGGTTTCAAATCGATCTTTACCTGCAAAACGTTCAACTGTTAATCCAATTTCCTTTAACTTCTTCTCGACTTTTTCACTTACAGAAGCATTTCCACCAGCAATATAGACTTTTTTTGCTCCTAATCGCTCGATTTCAGATAATGTTCTGTTATCTAATTGATCGCTTCCCGTTAATAATATAGGTGCACTAGATGCTTTTGCTAACGGACCGGATGTCAGAGCATCTGGCGTTGCATAGCTACCCGCTAAGACAATATTGTCTGCTTTGTTAAATACCTTTTTAGAGATAGCAATTGCCGTATCAATTCGATCTTTACCGGCAATACGCCCCTTAACCTTTACCTGTCCAAGATCATCTTTATCCTTGTCTTTATGAGGCTCTTCCGGGGTTGTAATTGGATAATCATTTCCACCGCTTCCAGGTGTTGGTTTTGGCTTAATTGGTTTTGGTTTATTTGGTTTTTCTTTGAATTTTGGTAACAATTCCTCGAATCCTTCAATTAAATCCTCCAACTCTTTCGCCGATGGATGATCTCCTAAATTATTGTATTGCCCCATTAACTCTTCTAGTTTTCCAAGATCTTCTTCCGAATAATCGTATTTATTTTTCTGATCGAGAATCTCTTGTCCTTTTTCTGCTAATTTGTTCAATTCATCTTTAAGAGCTTCTTTATCTTTTAATTGGAACTGTTTTATTAGAGCATCTAATTCATTGATCATTTTTCTTGCTTCTTCATCCGTTGTATCTTCTTGTTCTAGTAATGAAGTAGCGTTTTTGATCCCTTCTTTTAATGCGTCGAATGCTCCATCATTTTCCACATATTCACTATATTGATCCCGAATATCTTGAGCTTTTTCTACCATTTTGAGCAATTCGTCTAAAATCGTACGGTTCTTCGCATTTTCCGGGCGATTAATAATTAAAGTCTCAATGGTTTCATTTCCTGCATCATCATAGGCAGCAATTGTAAACTCATTTTCGTCCTCTGGTAAATCGACAATGCGCTCAACGTGACCTGTGACTTCTTCTGGGAGCAAATTCTCCCAAGTTCTATCGACTCGTAATACTAAATTATCATTGATATAAACCTCGAAGTAGTTCATATTCTCTTTGGCATCGATGATAATTCGGCCGTAAGGAGAAGTATCCGACAAGGGATTTCCTTTTAGCTTTAACTCAACAGGTGTAATATCTTTACGAACCCGGCGAATCACTTCCTCATATACTTCTTTTCCTTTGGGATCTCTTCCCTTTAATGCAATCTTGATATTAAGAATTCCTTCCGGCATATCTTGAATATCCATTTTACCATTAAATTCTACTTCGATATTATGAAGTTCATTATGATCTTCAGGTACATTTGTTTCTAAATTGACCCGAGTACCCTCAATTTCATTATTATTCCCATCGACAAAGTAGGCAACAAGCTCATCGATTTTTGCGATTTGAGTGATGGTACCTTTTAATGATATCATCGTATCGTCGACGATTTCTCTCGTTTCTTTATCGAATCGCTTTTGATTAAAGGCTTCATAATAACCAGGCTCTTTAACAGCGATATTGGGATATTCATAACTCTCTTGATCGATTTCTTCTGGAATATCTTGATCGGGCTTTTCAGATCCTTCGCTATCTATTTTTATAAATAGATTTAGTAAATCTTCTAGTTCTTGCAACCATTTTTCCAGTTCTTTAGGTTCTGCTTGCCTAAAATTCTTCTCTTTCAGTTCGTTGACTTTTTCAGTTAATTTTGCTAATACTTCTTCTTTCGTTTTCGATTCGTCATTTAACTCAAAATCATCTGGACTGTTTAAAATAGCCTTCGCCGATTCCATTAAATTTTCCATTTTTGCAATATCTAAATGTTTTACATAGCCTTCACCACTTATTTCGATGGCATTGGAAGAGAAATCTTCCACATAAATGGCAAAGTCATCCATACTTTCAGCAACAGCATTCTCCACAGCTAATGTGATTTCTTTTTCTTCAACATCGAGAGCATATTCATCTAGATACTGTCTAACAGTTTTTATTTTATTATTTGTATCTAAATATTGAACTTCAACATATGCTAAACCTGAAAAATCATCTTTTAATGTTAAATGAACCTTACCATCTTCATAACGGTTATCTATTAAAGTAGGAGCAATATTATCAAGAATTAATTGATAACGATATTCCTGTTCCTTTGCTCCAGGATAATTCACTCTACCTTTAATACGATATTGGTATTCACCATCTGGAACAGTTGTGCCATTGATCGTTCCATCCCAACGACTAGATGGTTTAAATTGGAACATATTCATTATCGATCGATATAAACGACCTGTTTTTATGATCCGAGGTTCTTTATGAAGTTCTCGAAGAACTTTATTTCCATCTTTGTCGAGAATGTCAAAGTGAACATCAAGGGCTGATCGCAATACGCCTAACAAAGGCATGACACCGCCTCGGTAAAATGGATTATCCCGGGTATTGAAGAAGATATAAGGTGTTTCATCAATTCTTCTCGCATTCCAATATTCCCACCAGCTTCCATCTTTGTTTAGATTTACAAAATCTAATCCAAAATAACCTTCAAGGGGTTTAAAATTCACTTCATCACCATCAAGGATACTCATTTTATCTAAAAATGGTAAATTACCCCATCCATCGTCTCCAGTACCTTTAAATCCTAAGACTGGTACACCGATATTGTCTTGTTCTCCCGTACTAGCTTCTAAGAAGAAATAGCCTTCAACATAAGAACGAGTCTTAATCTTTGATAAATCGACGGTGAAAGTTTTGCTTTCGCCTGCTGTTATTGTTCCTAAATCTTGAGTATCTTTTGTAAAGGCATGTTCGGTAAAACGACCGGCTGCCACTTCCTCTTCTAATAGAACGACTTTTACGCGGTAAGTGATGTCTTTATCAAAGTCAGGTAATTTATGAATTTCAAAAGTAGCATCGAAAGAACCTTCTACTTCTTTAATTTCTAATTTACCATCTTTTACATCATCATTGGTTCCAGTCGCATAAAGAACAACTGGTGCATTTACTGCTTTTTCTAAATTCATCATACCGGCACCTTGTTGGCGTGGAGTGTAGTATGTCGCTCCATCTCGAGGATCTAGTAATGGATCTGCCGTATTTAAAAGAATTACCTGTCCAATATCATCTTGATCTCCGTAGTAGGTAACACCATTTTTTTCTGCTGTGACTTTTGTGATTCCTCGCTCCCTTAGGGCTTGTAGCACAACAGCAGAGCCTCCTGCAATATGTGGAGCCGCCATGGATGTCCCACTCATATTTCCATAGGTATTATCGTTTTGTAACGAATTAATATTTCCACCAGGAGCTGCTAAATCCGGCTTCATTCGTAGATCAAACGTTGGTCCCCAAGAGGAAAAAGTACTGACTTCGTTTCCTACTGGGTTTTCCGTTAGTTTCTCTTCGACGGGTATAGATACAAGGAGATCTGAATTTTTAGCTAACGCTGCTTTTAATTTTTGTCCATCGGCGTAATTAATGCTCACGGCTGGATAAGAATCAATCAATTCCACGCCTCCCATGGCAATTGGTATGACAGCATCTTCAACATTATCTACTATGATGACGCCGTCCGCTCCATTCTCGATAGCATTCTGATATTTTTCATTAAAACTTATTTTACCACGGTCGATAAGTGCAATCTTACTATTAACATCACTGCCTAGGAAATCATCCGGTTCTCCGAAAGACACATACTCGATTTTCTTATCCACTACCCCTTTGTCCGGGAATGGAGATAATGCGAATAGAGATTCATCGTTATATTCTACGGCCTTTGCCTTTAGATATGAATTCTCAATGGCTGCCGCCGCAAATGAATTCGGCATATTTGCAGGGCTTCCTAGGGCAGAAACATCTGGATGCTCAGCTAAATTATTGTAATCTGCTCCATAGGTGTTATTTCGGTCATTGCTAGCTGCAACAACACAGACCATACCGTGATCCCTTGCTTTTTGGAAAACCTGTTCTGAAATTGGCGATTCTTCTTCGACATAGAATGCCGCAGGTCCTCCAAGGGACATATTCATGGCATCTGCGCCAAGAAGTATAGCATCTTCCAGGGCTTCTAAATAAACATGTTCAAAAACAATGGAAGCATCTTTATCATCACTAAATACTTTCATCGCTAAAATCTGAGCATGGGGTGCCACACCATTGATACCACCTTTTTCTTTTCCAAAGGCTGCTATGGTACCTGCAACGTGTTGACCATGTTGGCCATCTGCAGATGTATCTACGATTTTATTATTTTTATCGGCATAATTATAACCAAATACAACTTTATCATTGAACCACTTTCCTCGAACATGATTCTCTGATTTAAAACCATAACCATCTGTTTCAAGGATTTGATTCATTTTATCTTGATCGTATTTATTCCGATCAAGGGTTTTCATTTTATCCACATTCCAGTCCTTGTGATTTGGATCAACTCCCGTGTCAATCACTGCCACGAGCATGCCATCCCCTTTGTATCCGAGATCCCAAGCTTTGGGCGCAATCACTTGATTTACGGAACTATTCATGGCTGGCTCCATCACGGGCCGATGGAAAGCTTTTTCTTGTTGAATGGATTTAATACCACGGATACCGTGTAGTTTATCTACATCTTTTACTTTGACTTTCGCTGAAAAACCAGTTATTAGTACGTGAAAATCACCAGTTTTTTCTAAATTCATACCCTTTTTCTCAGAATCTGTCGTGATTCGTTTCTCTGTTTTTTGAACATCGACTTCTGCTTTACGGGCATTTCGTGATAAAGCCGAACGGCCACCTCTACGATCGATCGCCGGCTCATCTTCCGTTTCAATCAGGATATCCACTTCATCATTTTCATTCAATCCTATTTCCAAAAGTTCCTTAGTACTGAGCAAATCCTTTTCATCATTTGCATAGGATCTTGTCGGAAATAATGGTAAGATCATTGCCAGTACAAGGACGAATGAAAATATTCTTTTCAAATTACTCTTCATTTTTCCTCCTTTTAATTTGTATTTATATAAAGTTTTTATAATAACTTCATATATTTATATATGATACACTAATATTCTAATTAAGTAAAGTCATTTCTAAAATAAAAACTGGACGAATTCGTCCAGTTTTTATTTTAATATAGATGACAAGCCACCCAATGATCTTCTTCAACCTCTTTAAATTGTGGTTTTTTTGATTTACAAATGTCCATACATTCTCGACATCGTGGTGCAAAAGGGCATCCCTTTGGCGGATTGATTGGCGAAGGAACTTCTCCTTCCAAATGGATCCGTTCCTTTTTCTCGATGTCTAAATCTACGACAGGGATTGCAGATATTAGGGCTTGGGTATACGGATGGAGGGGCTTATTATATAATTTTTTATTATCCGTTAACTCCACTAAATGACCTAAATACATTACACCGATCCGATCGGAGATATGTTGTACCATCGATAAGTCATGGGAGATAAAGAGATAGGTTAAACCCATTTCCCATTGAAGATAATTTAAAAGATTGACGATTTGCGCCTGAATTGATACATCAAGGGCCGATATCGGCTCATCACAAACGATGAAATCCGGCTCAAGTGCCAAGGCTCTCGCAATGCCGATTCGTTGCCTTTGTCCCCCGGATAATTCGTGGGGAAAGCGTGCACCGTGTTCAGGATTTAATCCGACAATTTCCAATAAATGGGAAATTCTTGCGTGTTTTTCTTCCGTTGTCATTTTAGGAAAGTGAACATCTAATCCTTCCTGAATAATATCACCTATGGTCATTCGAGGATCCAGTGAAGAATAGGGATCTTGGAAAATCATTTGAGCATTCCCTTTAAATTCTTGGACATCCTTGCGATTTTTAATCTCTTTGATATCTTGCCCTTTAAATTTTACCGTTCCATCCGTCGGGTCGTAAATTCTAAGTACCGTTCGCCCAACTGTAGTTTTCCCACAACCTGATTCTCCGACTAGACCAAAGGTCTCCCCTTTATATATTTTAAAACTAATGCCATCAACGGCTTTTAGATCAAGACCTTTTCCAACGCGGAAGTATTTTTTCAAATCATCGACTTCCAAAAGTACTTGCTTCTCATCGAGTAATTTTTGATGTTCTTTTTGAAGATGGTTCATAAATTGTTGATCATTTAATTTTGTCATTTCCATGGAAAAACACCTCCTAAATCGGTCTTTCCACATCCGGAGCATCCGGATGATCTAACCAACAAAAACAATGATGGGTTTCTGAAAAGTCCGTTCGTGGTGGACTTTGTTCTTTGCAAATTTTCATGGCGTAATCACAACGATCGGCAAAGGGACAGCCGTGAATATCCATAATTAAATCTGGAGGCGTTCCCTGAAGGGAATAAAGATGTTCTGACCCATCGGTGCTAATCTTTGGTACTGAGCGTAATAATGCCCAAGAATAAGGATGATGGGCTTTACGGAAAATTTCTTCAACAGTTCCCTTTTCCATGACTTCACCGGCATACATAACCTGAATTTCATCGGCGAAATTTGCTACAACGCCTAAATCGTGGGTAATGAGTATAATTGCAGTATTTAATCGTTCTTTCAATTCATCTAATAGATCGAGGATCTGGGCTTGTATTGTAACATCAAGGGCCGTCGTTGGCTCATCTGCAATTAAAATTTTGGGATCACAAGCCAATGCAATGGCGATCATAACCCGTTGACGTAGACCCCCCGATAGTTGATGGGGATATTGATCAACTCGAGATTCTGGACTTGGGATTCCAACGAGCTCTAGTAAACGAAGGGCTTCCTTCTTTCGCGCCTCTTTATCCATTTCCTTACGGTGAATTTTTAAGGATTCTGTAATTTGATTCCCCACAGTCATTGTCGGGTTTAAACTCGTCATAGGATCTTGGAAAATCATTGCAACATCGGCACCTTTATATTCTTGAAGGCGTTCTTTACTCATTTTCGTAACATCTTCACCCATAAAATCAATGATTGATTCTTCTTTTATTTCGGCAGGAGGTTCTTTCAATAATCGGAGGATCGCTTTGGATGTTACGGTTTTTCCACAGCCCGATTCTCCGACCAATGCCAGAGTCTCTCCTTTATGAAGTTGAAAGGATACGCCCCTTACGGCTTTCACTTCACCGGCATAAGTGTGGAAGGATACTTTTAAATCCTTCACATCTAAAATTAATTCTTTTTCCATTATTGCCTCCTACTGTCTCATTTTTGGATCCAATGCATCCCGTAATCCATCCCCAATTAATGTAAACACCAACATCGTTAATGCTATCATCAATGCTGGGAAGAATAATTGATAAGGATAGAATAAGAAATTTGTTTGGGCATAGGACGCCAAAGCTCCCCAGGATGTTGCCGGTTGTTGGATTCCTATACCTAAGAAGGAAAGGAATGCTTCTCCGAAAATATATCCCGGTACATCAAAGGATATGGCAATCAATATGACATTTAATGTATTTGGAATCAAATGTTTCAAGATAATATTCTTATTGGACACGCCAAGGGTTTCGGCGGCCAATATAAAATCTTGATTTTTCAGGGATAGTAATTGCCCCCGCACCAATCGAGCCATACCGGTCCATCCGGTAATGGTCATGGCGATAACCAAGGTTTTAATATTTGTTTCTCCGGCATATAAGGAGACGAGGATAACGATTAATAGATATGGAATCGATGCTAGAATTTCTACAATACGCATCATCACCGTATCCACTCTTCCACCAGCATAGGCAGAAATCGCTCCGTAAATCGTTCCGATAATCGTAGAAACAAGTGCTCCTACTAAACCAATAGTAATGGAAACTCGTCCCCCGAGACATACGCGAAGGAACAAGTCCCGTCCTAAATTGTCGGTACCAAACCAGTGCTGACTATTGGGGCCTAAATTCTTCGCAGAATAATCTTGGGAGTTAATTTCGTATCCATATAGACTATGGGATATGACTGGTCCTAGGATAACAAGTAACATTAAAAGGATTAATATCACAAGGGATATGATCGCTAATTTGTTCTTTTTAAAACGTCTCCATGCATCGCCCCAAAAGGTTACCCGAGGCCTTGCGATAAACTCAGCCGACTTCTCGTCATCGGGAATACGTTCAAATTTTTCTTTTGAAATATGTTCCATAATTCCCTCCTATTCGTCTTGCAGACGGATTCTTGGATCCGCTACACCATAGAGTAAGTCAACGATTAATTGAGCCAATACAAAGAGCGCCGCATAAAATACCGTTGTTCCAATAATCATATTATAATCTCTGTTTTGGATCGCCGTTACATAGTAAAAGCCCAATCCAGGAATACTAAACATGGACTCTACAATAAAAGATCCAGTAAATATGGCCGCAATTTGTGGTCCTAATAATGTTATAACGGGTAATATTGCATTACGTACAATATGTTTCCAGATAATTCCCATATTGGAAACTCCCTTAGCTTCTGCCGTTAGGATATAATCTTGACCAACCACTTCCAACACATTGGATTTCATATAACGAGAATAAGTGGCAATAGGTCCAAAACACATCGCCATCGTCGGTATAATCGTATGTTTGAACGTTCCCCAACCTGATGTTGGAAATAAACGTAGTTTTACCGCAAAAACATATTGGAATAATGCCGCTAAAATAAACACGGGGATGGTGATTCCTAATATGGCAACGACGGAAACAAAATAATCAATGACTGTTCCTTTTTTCATTGCAGCTAATATCCCCAATAATACCCCAATGGGCAAACCAATGGCGAGGGCTTGGAGTCCTAACCATAGAGAAACAGGAGATGTATCGCGAATGGTGTCTGTAATCGAACGACCAGGATATTTAAAAGAAATCCCAAAATCTCCCTTTGTGACTAAATTTTTAATATATTTGGCGTATTGCACATGGGTCGGTTGATCCAAACCATATTGTTTATTGTAGTTTTTCTGTACCTTTTCCGGCATTAGTCGCATTTGCGTGCTTAATGGATTGCCGGGAATGGAGTGCATCATAAAAAATGTTACCGTTGTAATGATAAATAAGGATAGAAACATATAGATCATCCTTTTACCTATGTATTTAAACATACCATTCTCCTTTTATTTGAGATAATAACCTCCTTCATCGAAGGAGGCCATTATCAAATATTAAAATTCTTATTACTATCTTCCGGAAGTATAACCGTATTTAATTCCTTGAGTAGCAAATGGATTGATCGTGTAGCCAAAGAGATAGTCATATCGATAAACATTGTTTACCGGGTTAAATATTGGTACGACTGGAGATTCTTCCATTAGAAGTGTTTCGGCTTCTTCATACATTTCTTTTTGTTTTTCAACATCTTCTTCTGCTCTAGCATCTCTCACTAATTGGTCATACTTTTCATTGGACCATCCTGTGTAAAGACCATTGACATCGGTCAAGTGTAAAGATAACATCGCATATGGATCATTATAATCTGCCATCCAAGCCATATAACCAATTTCGAAGTTACCATTGTTGACTTGATCAACAAATGCGGACCATTCATTGGTTGCTACTTGAATATCAACACCTAAAGTTCCCTTAATGGAGTTTAGGAAATAGTCTCCAATTTCTTTCATTTTTTCGCCAGTTCCACCGAATTCCAATTTAACCGTTAAATCTGCTGGATCCTCGCTTAAGCCTTCTTCTTTTAATCCTTCAATCAATAATTCTCTAGGGTCTTCATCCTTCATTGCTTCCAATGGTCCTGGAATAACATCTCTATATTCATCATCACCAATTTGAATCGTTGGAACGACCCAACCATAGGCCGGATTACCTACATCATTATAGATTGCAGTAATGGCCTCTTCACGATTAACGGCCAAGGAGAAGGCACGTCGAACCTTTGCGTTATTAAATGGCTGTTTCGTTGTATTGAAGAATAAATAATCCAATGCATTATTCGTTACTTCGTCATGATTCACATTATCTAATGTCTCAAATTGTTGTCTCCATTCCATCTTGTTGGAACCTACAGAATCAATTTCACCATTTAAGAAAGCATTCATTCTTGTATTTTCTTGATCAATGATTCTCCAAGATACATTTTCATAATTTACACTGTCTGCATCCCAGTAATCTTCATTTTTTGATAATTTCAATTCAGTTTGATGTACCCATTCATCTAAATTAAATGGTCCACAAGTAACAATAGAGTCGGCTTCTCCACCATAACCTTGCCCTTGCTCTTCATAAACATCTTGACGAATTGGCATCGTTGGTCTTGTGGAGCATAATTCTAAGAAATAGCTTGTTGGCTCTTCCACTTCGATGACTAATGTGTGATCATCTGTAGCAGTAACGCCAACTTCAGAAGATTCGATTTCTCCGTTCATGGAAGCAACGGCGCCTTTAATACAATCGATTAAATAACCTGCTCCACCTGCACCATCAACGGCATCTAAAGCTCTTTTAATTCCGAATTCATAATCATGGGCGGTTAGAGCTTCGCCATCAGACCATGTCATACCTTCACGAATATGGAAAGTATAAGTTAAACCATCTTCGCTTAAATCCCAGCTTTCTGCAGCGGCCGGTTCAATTTCTAAGGTATGATCTTCCTTCTCAACGGAACGAACTAAAGGTTCCATCACATTGAGTAATACTAAATAAGATGATTGATCCGAATTCTTCGCACTATTTAATGTCGTTGGCTCTTCCTGTTGCCAAGTATTTAAATATTGCTCGGCATCTTTTTCACCTGGTTCTACAGCCTCTTCATCGGAGGTGTCCTCAACACCATTTCCTTCATCGACTGGCTTATCCTCGCCTCCGCCACAAGCTGAAAGAACAAGTCCCATTACCAGCAATAAGGCCAATAATCTCTTTTTAAACATATACCTTTTCCTCCTCTTGCTTTCGCATTTATATAGTATATTGATTTGCAATGGAATAAGAAATCATTTGCTTAATATTCTAATGGATATGTAACTCATCCTCTTTCATTTCTTCAAATATTTTTAATGATTTCCTTTTCCTGCTGCTAAATAAATATTACCATAAATTTACATATCGTTCAATAATTAGAATTTAAAATATCAAATTATTGTCTGAAATGGTCTTATTTTATCCAACTGATATTGAACTTTATCATAATATGGTAAATTACAAGCTATTGAGTACACTCCATAAAAGTGCTACACTCTTCTGTCATAGGCGAAAAACTCATGGATTAGCCGTTTTTTTCTTTTGTTATTATTATATCTTATACTTACTTCACTTTTAATTGAATATGAAATATTCTTCATAAATTTAATGAATATCCTAAAGATATGTTAAATTGATTTCATCAATTGATAATGATTTTAAAATTACGTTTTCATCGATTAAAAATCAACAAAAAAAACGACTGCTAATGCAGTCGACCAAGTCTATAAGCCGTGTTCTGTATTTGATAATCATCTATCTCCTTTTTCCGTCGCCGGAAAAATCTAGCAATCTACCTTCCGGAAGTGACGAGCAGCCACTTAACAAGCCTATTTGATTTTGCACCGGATGGGGTTTACATGGCTCCATAGTTGCCTATGGACCGGTGAGCTCTTACCTCACCATTCCAACCTTACCGAAATACGGCGGTATATTTCTGTTGCACTAGCCTTAGGGTCGCCCCCACCAGGCGTTACCTGGCATCCTGCTCTTTGGTGCACGGACTTTCCTCCAATATATGGCGATTATCTGACTTAGTAAGTCCATTATATCATAATTTGATCTGATCTTGAAATTAAATAGAGAGGCTTTACGCCTCTCTTTTCTTTACAAATTATTCTGCTTCTTCTTCAGTTTCATCGTTTTCAGCATCAGCATCTGCATTATCTTCTACTTCATCTTCTGTTTCATCTGTAGTTTCATCCGTAGCTTCGTCTGCAGGTTCTTCAACTTGCGTTTCATCTGCAGGCTCTTCGTTATTGCCACCGCAACCGGTAAGGGCTAAACCTGCAACAAGCATCAATGCTAATAATCTCTTTTTAAACATGAATTGTTTCCTCCTTTTTGCCTTGTGCAAAAAATATTCACATAAAGGGGATATGTTATTGAGAATAATCGCCGATCAACTATCGACATCATTCACGATAATCCTTACTTTATGCTATATAGATCATAGCATATTCCATGGACAGGTGCAAGAATTCCTCCATAAATAAAATTAAAAACTTTGGGATGAAAATTATATTGCCGATAAAGTTTATCCCTTCATTCGACTTTGTTATATCTCTTTTATGTTTTTTACTATGTTTCCAAATATTCGAAATATAAATTTATAAAATCCCCATATTAAGCCTTTTCCCCTTTTCTCTTTTTAAGATCCTTTAATTGTTTTCTTCGGGAATACTAAATATTAAATATTTGTAATACTTAAAGGAATTTACGAAGGGGCTTTCTTCGATCATATATTTCTATTTCTAATTGTGGATATTCCGTACAAAAAAGTTTTTTTACTTGCTCCAATACTGGAAATTCCGATTCATAATGACCAATATCGACTAAGAGCAAACCATAATCCATGGCCATTTCACCATCATGATATTTGATATCTCCTGTAATATAAATATCGGCTTCTTCTTCAATGGCGTTTTTAATAAAATCAGAACCTGATCCTCCACATAATGCGACTTTATAAATATCTCGATTTAAATCTCCATACACAATGATTTCATTTAAATGTAAATTCTTTTTGATTCCCTTGAGATATTCTTCCGCGGGTACCGGTTCCATATAGCCGACTCGACCTAATCCGTTAAGCTTTGAGCTTTCATTTGGTGCCAATGGCCTTGTCTCTTCCAATCCTAAATATTTCGCCAATACATCATTGACGCCTCCGTGGACAGAATCAAGATTGGTATGGGAAGAATAGCAACTGATTTGATTTTCGATGGCTTTCATGACAACTCCTTCTACGGAAGGGGAATCGGTGATTTCTTTTAAAGGAGTAAATATTAGCGGGTGATGGGAAAAAATTAAATCGGCGCCAATCTCGATGGCATGGTCAACGGTATCGTGATCAATATCCAGGGAAAGTAGGATTTTCTTTATTTCTTGATCTTTTTTTCCAATTTGTAATCCGCAGTGATCCCATTCCTCTTGTAAATTTAAAGGGACGATATTTTCATAAAATTCCATGAGTTCTTTTAATTTCATTGTTCTACCTCCATTTTCTCCAAAACCATCTCGATTGTTTCTATCCGTTCTTTCAGCTCTTTTTTCCGTTCTTCACTGGATTTTGTTCGAATATCTTTAATTTCATGATAAATACCTTCTTTTTTTTCAATTTCTAGTTGCAAATATTCTTTTAAGATGGGGTCTTTTTGATCAATTAAATATTTCCCATATTCGTATTCATAATCGTAATGGTACTTTTCAAGATTTTTGATGGTTTTAATGAGCACATAATATTTCCCTTTATCGTAGAGATTGATTTCTCTTTCTATGGCAAATCCATTTTTATGAAGTAATTTTCGTAAATAAAAACGTCCATTATTGGCTTGCAAGATCATATGATCGGCGCTACGGGCTACTTCCAAGGACCCTTCGATCATTTCACCAATAAGGGCACCACCTAATCCCGTGATGATAATATGATCAACTTCAAAGGGACGGATTGGCTGTAATCCATCGCCACAACGACATTGAATTCGATCTTGAAATTCTTCATTTTTTTCAATGAATTGCCTTAATTTATCCAAGGATTTCTCGGAAATATCTGTGGCAATTATCTTTTTACAAGATTTCATTTTTTCCAATTGAATAGGCACCTTACCATGATCGGTGCCTATATCACAGGATATGGAGTTTTTTGCAATCATCGACGATATACATTCTATGCGATTCATTATTCTAAGAAGTCCTTTAGCTTCTGAGATCGAGAAGGATGTTTTAATTTACGGAGGGCTTTTGCCTCAATTTGACGAATTCTTTCTCGGGTTACTTCAAATTCCTTTCCAACTTCTTCTAAGGTCCTTGGTGTACCGTCAATTAAGCCAAAACGTAGGGCGAGGACTTTACGTTCCCTTTCATTTAAAGTGTCAAGAATACCTGCTAATTCTTCCCGTAACATCGTGAAGTCTGCGGCCTCATCGGGGGCTATGGCCGAATCATCTTCAATGAAATCGCCTAAATGGGAATCTTCTTCTTCCCCAATGGGCGTTTCCAAAGATACCGGTTCCTGTGCAATTTTGCGTACATTCCGTACTTTATCCACAGTAATTCCCATTTCCTTCGCAATTTCTTCATTTGTAGGATCCCGACCTAGATCCTGTATCATTTGCCGTTCAATACGAACTAATTTATTAATTGTCTCCACCATGTGTACCGGAATTCGAATCGTCCTGGCTTGATCGGCAATTGCCCTTGTTATGGCTTGACGTATCCACCAAGTTGCATAGGTTGAGAATTTAAATCCCTTTGTATAATCAAATTTATCGACGGCTTTCATTAATCCTAAATTTCCCTCTTGAATCAAATCCAGAAAAGACATCCCCCGTCCTACATAACGCTTCGCAATGGACACCACAAGGCGGAGATTGGCCTCGGCCAATTCACTGGCTGCCGTTGTATCTCCCGCTTCCATTCTTTTGGCAATTTCCACTTCCTCATCGGCGGTCAATAAAGGCACCCGTCCAATTTCCTTCAAATACATTTTGACGGGATCGTCGACGGTAATATTTTTTGATTCTTTCGATGGTTTTTTCTTTTTTTTCTTTGATTCTTTTTTCTTTTCTTCTTCTTCAAATTCATCAAAGTCTTCGATTTCATCGTCATCATCGTCGTAATCATCGAGATCATCATCTTCATCTTTTAGATTTTTACCGGCTTCAAGGACATCTTCATCATCGACAATTTCTATATTTTTATCTTGTAATTCTTTGACGATTTCTTCGATATCTTCCTGTTCCAACTCGGAAAAACAATCGAGGGATTCAAATCTCTTTTTCGTCACAAAACCTTCGTTATCATCGGCAATATCGATTAATTCATCGATCATATCTTTTTTTAATTCTTCATTATCTATAGCACTCATGATAGATGCCCCTTTCAATTGCGTTTTAATTTTTTATCGATTTCATTTAATTTTTGCAAAAGTTCCCTTTGTTTCTCCCGTAACTTTTCGTTGCAATCGGTAAAATCGAGTATTTCAATTTCTTCCACAATCCGTTCCCTTTCATCGACTAATGACTGACGGACTAAACCTTGAATAAATTTCTCTAAATATTCCCTTCCTTGATATATGCTTGGATCATCGACACGATATAAATATTGGATAATTTTTTTTGCTTTTGGAAATTCTTCGTCCATTTCTTCTTTCAATGGGCGATGATTTTGCAGTTTCGATTGATTAAAATATTCGACAAGATCTTCCCATAGGGTAAAATTCTTTTGAAACATCTCCCCATAGTCCTTAAAGGAGTTTCGAGATTCTGGATTAAAGATCATAAAACGAATCGCCTCATAGATGATGATCCGTTGTTTTCTTTGCTCCCTTTGTTTCATATTCGGAAGATTTGTATCTTTATTCTTCGTTGTTAATTTCTGTTTATTCCGGGATTTTTTGCGAATTTCATCCTGTAATGCTTCTGGACGAATACCTAAAGATTGTGCGATCCTTTCACTGTACTCGTCCCGAAGAATGGGACGATCAATCTGGGCAAGGATTTTGGCCATTTCATCCACTAATTTAACCTTTTCTTGAACAATATCAACATTGTATTTTTTCTTCAATTTACCATATTGATAGAGGATAGGATCCTTGGCCTTCTCCTCCAAATTTTGGAAAGCTTCGGCTCCATAGGCCTTAATATAATCGTCGGGATCTTGACCTCCAGGTATTTCAATGATCCGCGGTCCAATTTCTAAATCATGGAAAATTTTTATGGCCTTATCCGTTGCTTTTTGTCCGGCTTCATCACCATCATAACAAATATACACATTTTCGGTATAGCGTTTAATTAATTTCCCCTGTTCCTTCGTCAAAGCCGTCCCCAAGGAGGCTACGGCATAATCAATTCCTTTATTAAAAAGGGCGATGACATCCATATAACCTTCCACCAATAGGACTTTGTTTTTCTTGGCAATTTCATTGAGATTGCCCACTCCATAAATATGGAGGGATTTGTTATATATTTTCGAATCTTTGGAATTAATATATTTTGCAGGATGATCAACTAAGGTACGTCCTCCAAAACCAATAACCTTCTTTTTAATATCGAGGATCGGGAAAATTAATCGATCCCGATATTTGTCGTAATATCCCTTTGAAAATGTAGACTCGCCAATTAAGCCCAATTCCAACATATCCTTTTCTTCATAACCCTTATCCTTTAAATGTCGGTATAGACCTGTGCCACTGCCATCGGCATAACCGATGACAAATTCATTAATACATCGGCGATCAAGTCCTCTTTTTACCAAATACTCCCGAGGGGTTTTATGGACGAGTAATTGACGAAAGAAATACTGCTTAGCCTCTTCATTTATGGCCAAAAGTTTATTTCTTTGTTGATAGGCTTTTTGATCAAATTGTCCTGTTTCAATAAAGATACCACCTTTGTCCGCCAGAAATCGTATCGCTTCTGGATAAGAAAGATTTTCTTTTTTCATAATAAACCCAATCACATCGCCACCTTCTCCACAACCAAAACAACGGAAAATCCCCTTTTGGGAGGAAACCGTAAAGGAAGGTGTCTTTTCATTATGAAAAGGACAAAGGCCGACAAAATTTTGTCCTGATTTTTTAAGATCGACATATTCTGAAACAATGGAAACAATATCCATTTGATCTTTTACTTCTTGTATTTTATCCTCCGGTATGCGAGCCAAGTATTGCCTCCAATCTATATGGACCATGATTTGGGGATAAATATCTCCTCATAAATATTTTTTGCGTAAATATCGGTCATGCCTGCGATATAATCGGTAATGATATCGTCAGAATTCACTGGAGAATTAAATTTATCATATATTTCTAAATGGGATTTCGGGATTTTCTCCATGTTCTTTTTAAAGTAATGGTACAAAGTTTCCAGCACATGATAGACCCGTTCCATTTCCCCTTTTTCTGAAACCTTTTGATAAACATTTTGAAATAGAAATGTCCGTAAATTCATCATCTCACGGTAAATATCTTTTTCCATGGTAATTTCCTTTAAATCCTTAGAAGAACGGATCACCGATCGAACCAATGTATCGATTCTCTCTGAATGATTTTTTCCCAATATTTGATGTACCGATGAGGGGATATCTTCTTCTTGGAGCAAATAACACCGTTTCGCATCATCTAAATCGTGGTTAATATAGGCGATACGATCGGAAATCTGAACGATCTTCCCCTCCAATGTTTTGGGCTTTCCTTGGGAAGAATGATTGACAATACCATCTCGCACTTCCCCAGTTAAATTCAATCCCGGATAATCATGTCGTCCTTCTAAATACTCGACAATCCGTAAAGATTGCTCATTATGTTTAAAACCATTGGGGTGGAGATCATTTAGTACCCGCTCTCCCATATGACCATAGGGGGTATGGCCTAAATCATGGCCCAAAGCAATGGCTTCTGTCAAGTCTTCATTTAAGGCCAATGCCCGGGCAATGGTCCTTGCAATTTGGGATACTTCCAGTGTGTGGGTCAAACGGGTTCGATAATGGTCTTTCTCCGGATGAATATAAACCTGGGTCTTATGCTCCAATCGACGAAATGCTTTCGAATGGATAATTCGGTCTCGATCCACTTGGAATTTATTTCGTATCTCACAATCCGGTTCATCATAAACTCTTTTTGCCAAAGAAGAGCGGGAGGCTTTTTGATCGAAAAACCCATCTTCTTTTCCCTTTTTATCGAAATGATCCATAATTTGACCCCCTTGGTGATAATAAAACACCTATTGCTATTATACCCATTCCCGGGGTTTTCAACATTTTAATGGGCCTAAAAAAATAAGTATTGAGTAAATACCCCAATACTTATTTTCATTAATTTTTATTTAAGAAATGCCTATGCTTCTTCGTTTTCTTCTTCAGAATCTTCTTCGTTTTCTTCTTCATCTAACGAACAAGTTTCTTCTTCCGCATTTTCTTCAGTTTCTTCTTCATTTGTTTCTTCTTCTACTTCTTCTTGTGTTTCAGAAACTACATCTGTTTTTGCATCGGCACGATCTTCTTCGACAACTTCTTCTTGTTCTGCGGTAACATCGGTTTCAGCTTCTTCTCCACTGCCGAAATCTCCCATGTCCAGTCCAGCTTCATCTAATAAGAAGCCCAAGTCTGTATTTAATGCATCATCATCAAATAGGCTATCTTGTGTTTCTTGACGTTGTTGACGTGGTTTTTTTCGCTTGACTTGTTTCTTAGGACGTGGCTTTCTTTCAGGTTTTTTCGGTGCCTCTTTTGTTTCTTTAATGGAAAGGGCGATTCGTTTTTCTTCAGGATTAATCTCAAGGATTTTAACATCGACCACATCGCCATTATTTAATTCATCCGATGGTTTTTCCACATGGGCGTGACTGATTTGTGAAACGTGAACCAAGCCCTCGACCCCTTCTTTTAAACGAACAAATGCACCGAAGTCAACAAGATTTACAACAGTACCTTGAACAACATCACCGACTTCATTATTTTCTACAAAAGCTTCAAAGGGCTTTTGTTGTAATTGTTTTAAACCTAAGGAGATTCGATTTCGCTCCCGATTAGCGCGTAGGATTTTAACTTCAACTTCTTGTCCTTCTTTTAATTCATCCGATGGATGACTGATTCGATTCCAAGAAATATCTGAAATATGAATTAAACCGTCTACACCACCAATATCAACAAAGGCTCCGAAATCCGTTAAACGTTGGACGGTACCTGTAACGACCTTATCTACTTCGATATTTTCCCAAGCTTTGTCGAGTTGTTCTTGTTTCTTTTCCACTAAAACATCTTTTCTCGAAATAACTAAGCGTCGTTTTCTTTCGTCTATATTAATGATTTTACATTCGCAGGTTTCACCGACAAATTTTCCAAGATTTTTCACGAAATAATCTGCCACATGGGATCCTGGGATAAATGCTGTAATTCCATCAACATAAGCGAGTAATCCACCTTTGACTTCTTTAAAGATTTCCGCTTCTACGGTTTCTTCGTTTTCATAGGCTTTTACTAATTCTTTCCACGCGCGGACATCTTCCACTCTCCTTGTTGAAAGGACAACATTACCTTCACCATCATCGAGCTTAATGACATAAACTTCGATATCATCACCTTCGGAAAATAAATCCTTTGGGTTTTTTGACTCATCGGAGCTTAGCTCATCACGATTAATGATACCATCGGATTTATAACCGATATTTACCATTACTTCGTCATCGGTAACATAGATGACGGTTCCCTTCACAATTTCCCTTGGGTAGATTTTATTCATGCTCTCTTCTACCTGTTCCATAAACTCATCTTTACTGTAATTTTCCATTACGTTTACAACCTCCTCGATTACCCAGTCCGGCGTTGAGGCTCCGGCAGATAATCCTATTATATTATATTCTAATACTTTTGCCCGTGGTAAATCCCGGTAATTTTCAATGCGAAAGGAATTGGGATTATGGGCTTTAGCGATTTGAAACAGCTTATTTGTGTTGGAGCTATTCATTCCTCCGATTATAATCATGGCATCTACTTCTTGAGCTAATTCCTTTACGCCTTCTTGCCGAACCTTCGTTGCATTGCAAATGGTGTTTTCCACGATAACATCCGTATTATTTCCTACTATTATATCAGAAAGTTCCTTAAATTTCACAAATTGATTGGTTGTTTGTGAAATAACATAAAACTTTCCATGAACTACGGCATTGGCCTCTTCCCTTGTCTCCACGACAATGGGATTTTCACCGTAGCTTTTCATTGCAATAATTTCCGGATGAGTAGGATCACCGATAATTACTGTTCGATAACCCCTGTCTTCCATTTTACGAATCTTCCCATAGATTTTTAATAAAACGGGACAGGTGGCATCGATCAATTGATTGCCACTGTTCATTATATCATCTTTTTGGTCATTTGGTAAACCATGTGCCCGTATTATTACGTTTTTTGTCTTAATTTTTTCATTTTCTTCATATAAACCCATCTTCTTTAATCGATCGGTTTCATCTTTATTATGAATCAACTGTCCCATGGATGTGGCAGGGCCTTCTTCCAATGCTTTTTCCGTCATCGTCACTGCCCTTTTCACGCCAAAGCAAAAACCAGCGTTTTTCGCGATTTTAATAATCACTATTTTTCCTCCATTTGATAAATTTTATCATAAACAGCTTTTGTAATCTTATAATATTGTTCTTTTTTATTTCCTTCATATTCTCTAGGATCGACGATTCCTTTTCCATGGATCACGACCTTTGAGAATAATTTGTATTTACTTTCAATATATAAAACGAGTATCGGCGCCTTTGAACGGGAGGCCAACAAGCCGATCCCTTCTTTCATATTACCCAGATCTACATTTTTTACTCGGGTACCTTCTGGAAATATCCCCAATACTTCATCATTTTTCAATACCCCAAGGGATTTTTTTATTGATTTTATATCTGTGGCATCACGATCCACCGATATAACACCGGCACCATTTAATAGGGGACGCAGTAAAGGATGATCAAATAATTCCCTTTTCCCCATAAAACGAATTGGCCGTTTGAAATGGGTAGCGACAAAAAAAGGATCCCACCCACTATTGTGATTGCTACATACAATTAAAGGTCCTTCTGGAATTTCTTCCAATCCCTTGATTTCAACACGAAATAAAATTTTAATGACAACCGCCATAATTGAACATAAAACTTTGTACATTTATTCCCCCGCCTTCTTTAGGATAATCTCCATCACTTTCTGAATGGTTTCCCCTTCATCCATATTGGAATTATCCAATCGAATTCCGTCTTCTGCTTTTTTCAACGGTGAGATTTCCCTTGTGGTATCATATTCATCCCGGCGATTAATATCCGACAATACCATTTCAAAGGCTATGGCTTCATTCATTTGTTTAAATCGCCGTTTTGCTCGAACTTCCGGAGTAGCCGTTAAATAGATCTTGACCTTCGCCTGGGGTAAAACGACGGTGCCTATATCTCGCCCATCTAATACCGTCGATTGTTTTTTCGAGATTTCCCGTTGGGTATCAACGAGTTTTTCCCGAACAAAACCATAGGAAGAAACGAGGGAAACTTGATCGGTTACTTCTTTACTACGGATTCGATCTTCTAAATCTTCACCATTTAAAAGAAGTTTTCCATGGTCATATTGGAAAGACATTTCCTCCAAGGCCACTTTAATGGCCCCTTCATTGTGTAAATCAATCTTCTTTTCCATCAATGCGTAGGTAATTCCCCGATACATAGCCCCCGTATCTAAATAGGCGATATTTAATTGCTTCGCAATCTTTTTGGCAATGGTCGATTTCCCCGAACCCGATGGACCGTCAATGGCAATATTAAACTCCCGATCCAGGGGAAAATAATGATATTCACCGTCTTTTGATACTGTCGTGATAAATTCTTGAAAATCGATATCGAAATCTTCTTCCCGAAGGATTTCCCCTAAAGGATGGGCGATAAGGATCCTCGAAATATTCTTTTTATTCACCCGATCCAACAATTCTTTTCTATTCATTATCTTTACCTCCCGCTGATTTCCCAGCAACAAAACCCGTAGACCAAGCAATTTGTAAATTAAATCCACCGGTTAATCCATCGATATCTAATATTTCCCCGGCAAAATATAAGTTTTCCACGTATTTCGATTCCATAGTCGACGGATCGACTTCATCAACATGAACGCCACCGGCGGTGATAATCCCTCGATGGGCATCTTCTGTTCCCAGAATGTGATAGCGTAAATCCTTTATGGTTTCTACTAAATCTATCCGTTCTTTTCGCGTTAATTGATTGATTTTACGGTCCTCTGGGATTTTGCTTTTCGTTAATACTTCATGGATCATCTTATTCAATAATAAATCCTTCAAACCATTTTTTATATCGCGATTGGCATATTTTTCAAAATCCCGTAAAAGACGGCGATCAAGTTGTTCTTTTGTCAATCCCGGCTTTAAATCCAAATGGATGATTCCCCCGGGGGATTTACTGATTAAAGACGATAAAGTCAATATTAAGGGACCCGATAAGCCCCTTTTCGTGTATAGGACTTCCCCGATTTCATCATAGAAAAGCTCTTCTTTTCGATAACTTATTCCAATATTTCGAAGGCTAATTCCTTCTAAATCGGACACATCCTCTTTTACATTCAAGGCAATGAGTCCTGGTCTTGGCCTTATGATTTTATGTCCCATCTTCGACGCAAATTCATAGCCATCTCCCGTGGAACCCGTTGCTGGATAAGTGATTCCCCCAGTGGCAATGATGACTTTATCGGCAACGTAATTCTTTTTATTGGTGTATACCATAAACTTTTCTTTCTTTTCGATGGCATTGACCTTGGTATTATAAAGGATCTTTACATTATTTTTATGAAGTCTTCTTTCCAATGCCTTCATAATATCCGAGGATTTATCACTTACGGGAAAAACCCGCCCTCCCCGTTCTACTTTTAAGGGCACATCTTCTTCCACCATTTTCATCATATCTTCATTGGAAAACTGATATAAAGAAGAATACATAAAATATGGATTATTCACAAGGGAAGAAATGATATCTTCCACTGGGCAATCATTGGTTAGATTACAACGCCCCTTCCCTGTAATATAGACTTTTTTCATGAGTTTTTCATTTTTTTCAAAAATAATTACTTTTTCTTTTGTTCCTGCGCCAATACCTGCCAAAACGCCGGCGGCTCCACCACCAATAATTGCAATTGTCATATTTCACCTATAATTTTTCCAATACCAATACGAAAGGCGGATTGTTCTTTTGATTGATAAAATCGTATTTCATACAATTCCACTGTTTTTGGTCGAACTCTTTGATTTTCTTCAATAAATACATTTCTTCTTCTTTTCCCGATGGATGACCGGGATAAAAAGTCATGATGATCAATCCCTTAGGCAATAGTAAATCCATCGCTTTTTTTAAGGATCGATAGACCGTAATTTTATCTGTTGTTATGGTTTTATCGCCACCGGGAAGATAGCCTAAATTATAAATAAATAAATTTGCTTCTTTAATATATTTATCGACATTTTCATGACTATCATGGATAAGCCTTTTGTTTGTAAAATCCGATAATAATTTCGCCGATGATCTAATGGCCTTTTCTTGAAGATCAAAACCATAGAGAAAACCTTGGGGAATTTGTTTTAAAATCCATAAACTGTCTTTGCCATGGCCCAAGGTCATATCCACGCAAATTTCATTTCCCGTTAGGAAATGATTCAATAATTTACGGGTTATTTCAACGGTATTAATGGGAAGCACGGCAATCACCTTGGAATAATTCATCGAGGATAATTTTCTTTCCGGGATAAAAGTCCTCGGTACAGCCCTTTCGATCATAAAATACTCCATGGCCCAATTGATGAACCTTAAATCCCGTGGACTTTAAAAAAAATAAAGCGTATTCTTTTTTATCCGAAAGGATTTGAAAATCTTCCAAATAAACTTTATCCCCAATGGTTATCCTCGAATAACCTAGAATTTTTTCATTTTCTCGAAAAACATAGAGATAACTCGGTAATTCCAAAGAGATATTTAAATCCATGGGGAATTTTTCCATTAATATTTCCAAATCATCGGGCACCATATCTTTTAACGATAACATTCTTCTTTCAACTCTTTCAACTCATTTTTCTTTAATTCACGATATTCTCCAGGGGCTAAATTTCCCAAATGAAGGGGCCCCAATTGAATCCGACACAATTCGATCACCGGATGGCCAATACGATGAAACATTTTTCGAATTTGTCGATTTCGCCCCTCATCAATGGTGACAAAATACGAAGATGTATCCTTTCCCGTGGCTTTTCCTTCAATCGTACAGGGATTTAATAAATAATCATCGATGATGATTCCTTTTTCTAATCGAGATATGTTTTTTTTCGATGGATGACCGGATACTAAAACATCATAGGTTTTCTTAATCCCGTAACGGGGATGGGTGATTCGATGGGTGAGAATTCCATCATTTGTTAACAATAACAAGCCCGTTGAATCCTTATCTAAACGGCCAGCCGGATAAATCCTTTCCTTAGTATCGATAAGATCAACCACTTGGAGCTTCTCATGGGGATCGTCCACCGTTGTGACATAATCCAAAGGCTTATGTAGGAGATAATAAACTAATTTTCCTTCTAATTTTATCACATCGCCATCGACTTCCACTACATCCTCTTTACCGATATCAATCCCCGGATGATCCACCGTATTTCCATTTACTCTAACCCTTCCATTAAATACGAGTTCATCGGCTTTTCGCCTCGAAGATATCCCCGCCCTTGCAATGTATTTATTCAGTCGCATGATCCTTCTCCTGTTCGATTTTGTATTTTTCCATTTCCGTCAATTGTGGCAAATCCTTTAAATCTTCTAAATTAAAGGATTGTAAAAACCGATTTGTCGTACGGTATAATATGGGTCGTCCAATTTGATCCAAACGGCCGGCCTCTTCAATCAATCCCCTTTTTTGTAAAGTCTGTATCGTCGAAGTCGAAGAAACCCCCCGTAGATTTTCAATATCAATTCGAGTAACCGGTTGCTTATAGGCGATAATCGCCAATGTTTCCATACATCCCGAACTGAGACTTGTCACCTTCTGCTTCTCAACAAATTTCGAAACAATACCTTTAACTTCTTTCACCGTTTGTAATTGATAACAATCGCCGACTTTTTTAATCATCAAGCCCCGTTCATCTTTTTGGAATTCTTCTTTCATTTCTTCAATGATCAATCGGGCATCTTTTTTCGAGACATCTAAAGCCCTGGCAATTTCTGTTAATTCCAAGGGTTCCCCCCAAAGAAACAAAATGGCTTCGATGGCTTTTTTATGTTGTCTATCCATGATTTGCCTCCACTCGAATATCGTCGTTAAAATCCCGTTGAATCACCTGTATCTTTTTATTTTTCATCAATTCCAATAGGGATAAGAATATCGTGATGATTTCAAATTTTGATCCATCTCTTTTCACAAAATCCATAATTCCATAATTTTTCCCCGGCCGTAACATCCACTCAATTTCATCGACATATTCCTCCACACTAAACTCATCGGCACGGATAATCTCAAAGCGATCTTCCTCCACCTCTTCCACGGAGGCGAGTAATTGATCCAAGGCCGATACTAATTTTTCAATATCGTATTCTAAGATAATCTCCCGTTGATCCCTCTTAAAGGGCCCTAAATCCGATGGCACTTTGGAGTAATGGGATTCTTGTTCCTTTCCATAGATCATTAAAGATTTCGCCAATTCTTTCATTTTTTGATATTCAATAATCCGTTGTTTTAATATTTCCTCTGAAATCTCTTCCCCATCTTCCTCCTCTTTTTGTGGCAATAGGGATTTCGATTTGATATAAATTAAAGTCGATGCCATATCAATAAAATCCGTCATATCCTCTTTTTCCCGGGCCATAATTTCCAATTGTTCCAAATAATTCTCGGTAATTTTCGATATTTTTACATCGGCAATATCGACTTCTTCTTTCTCAATTAATTGTAACAAGAGATCCATTGGCCCTGAAAAATAGGCTTGATTAATATCGATCGCCAAAAATATCACCGAACCAATTGTAAAGTAAAATTTCCAAGACCATTGATTATTTTCGTCGCCAATGGCGATAAAAATCGAGGGAGTATTCCCGATACAATCAATAGGATCAAGAGAATATAAATGTATTTTTCATACTTAAACAGATATTCTAAAGCATTACCCGGTAAAAGGGAGGCTAAAGCCTTCGATCCATCCAATGGAGGCAATGGAATACTATTAAAAATGGCGAAATACACATTGTAAATAAGTAATAGTAAAAAGAACTCTTGCAGTATTTCACCCTTTACCACCCAAATAAAAAAAGCACCGATAATCGCCAATATCATATTCATGGTAACACCAGCTATGGACACCAAAAAAGTACCTAGACGTTTTCTTTTAAAGTAATACATATTAATTGGCACAGGTTTTGCCCAGCCAAATCGAAATATGATCATACTAAGAACGCCTAGGGGGTCCAAATGTCGTAAAGGATTCAGTGAAAGTCGTCCCTGGGTTTTTGCCGTTGTATCGCCCATCCACAATGCCACATAGCCATGGGCTAACTCGTGGGCGACAATTGTGATAACGAGTACGGGCACCAATAGGGCATATTCTCTAAATTTGTCCATTATCCATCATTTTCTTCACATATAAAACGCCCATGATCGTTTTGGAATCGGTAATTTCTCCCGTATCAATCATTTCAATGACCCTTTCAAAGGGCATTTTCACAATTTCTAGAAATTCATCATCATCCCCTTCTTTCTTCCCTTCATAAATATCATTGGTAAAGAAAAACGATGTTTTTTCGTTGGTAAATCCAGGGGAAGAATAGGCGTCAAAGAGATACTCCAAATGATTGGATCCATAACCAATCTCTTCTTGCATTTCCCGAAGTGCCGTTTCCCTCGGCTGTTCATTGGATTCCACTAAGCCGGCTGGTATTTCTAATATAAAATCATCAATGGCCTTTCGGTATTGACGCACTAAAAAGATCTCCTCTTTATCCAGCACAACTAAGGCGACAGCTTTACTATGGTCGACGATTTCCCGCTTTGAATATTTTTGATTGGGCAGTTCTACGGTTTCCACGCGAAGATTTAAAATTCGCCCTTCATAAATCATTTCGGATTTCACTGTTTTTTCAATACTTTGATCTCCTCGTTGATCCATCTTATCCCCTCTTTCTTTCTTTGCGAAGTGATTCTGCTTGTTCCAGCATTTCTTCAGCTTGTTTTCTTGTGATCTCGGTAATGTCGACACCGGCAATTAAACGGGCCATTTCCTCGATTCGTTCCTTTTTCTCAATGCTTCGGATCCTTGAAATGGATTCGTTCTTTCCTTCTACTTTTTCAATTAAAAGATGATGATCCGATAATGCGGCAATTTGGGGCAAATGGGAAATCACAATAACTTGATGGCTCCCACTGATTTCCATGATTTTTTCACCGACAATCTGTGCCGTTCTTCCACTAATCCCCGTATCGATTTCATCAAAGATTAAAGTATCCAATTCATCGACATCGGCCAACACGGCCTTAAGTCCCAACATGATTCGAGACATTTCCCCACCCGATGCAATTTCCCGTAAAGGATAAAGTGTTTTTCCTGGATTGGTTTTCAGTAAAAATTCCGCCTTATCGTAACCATCCATGGATAATTCTTTTTCTTCCAGTAAAATTTTAAAATCTGCCGATTTCATATTTAAATCCTTTAAATTCTGAAGAATATCCTTTTCTAAATTACGGGCAATATCTTCTCGTAATCCATGGAGTTCATGGCCAAAGGCCATTGCCTTTTCCCATTTTGCATCGATTTCTTTTTGAATCCTTTCACTGTGGCTTTCCCAATCCTCTAAATCGTTCAATCGCCTTTCTATTTTCTCCCGATATTCAATGAGTTTATCGATACGATCTCCATATTTACGTTTTAAATCCGTAAATATTCCCATCTTTTCACTTAATTCATGTAGACGTTCTTCATCAAAGTAAAGGGCCGAGCGATAATGTCCAATTTCCCTTGAAATATCGTCAAGTTCATAATAAGCCGAGGACATCCTCTGACTTAATTCTTCCAATTCTTGATCAAAAACCTCAACCTCTTTAAACTCCTGTAGACCATCGTTTAATTGGGAGAGTATTCCCCCATCGCCGAAATCTTCCCCATGGAATAAATTTTCCAAACGGGATAAAGATTGTTGAATATCACTGGTTTTGTTGATTTTATCAAATTCTCGATTTAATTCTTCTTCATCAAAATTTTCCAAATCCAACATATCCAGTTCCCGACATTGATAATGTAAAAGATCCCGTTCCCTCTCTCGCTCAACAGGATCCAGATCAAATTCCTTTAATGCCTTTTGAAGTTTACCGATGGATTGTAATATTTTTTGGATTTTCTTTTTTCTCTCCATCGTTCTATTGTCATGGCGATCGATGATTTTTAAATATTCCTCTCGGCGCATGAGGGACTGATTTTCATTTTGACCATGTATATCGATTAATTCTCCAGTAATTTCACCAATGACCGATAAATTTTGTAATCGTCCATTAATATAGGCCTTCGACTGACCCTTCTCATCAATAACTCGAGTAATCGTCAGTACATCTTCGGTGAAACCCCGTTCGGCCAATTTCCGTCTCTTTTCCTCCGAAGGTGTGAAATTTCCTTCCACAATTGTTCTACGACGGACATCTTTAACCATGGACTTTCGAAAACGCTCACCGGTCAATAACTCTAGGGCTTCAATTAAGATCGATTTTCCTGAACCCGTTTCCCCGGTGATGACATTGAGGCCCTTTTGAAAATTTACCGTAACTTTATCAATAATCGCAAAATTTTCGATATACAATTGATCTAACATAATCGTCCTACCTTATGATTGATTGTATCTTTTCCACTAATTCATCCAATCCATTTTTATCTTCTACAGCAATAAAAATAGTATCATTTCCAGTGATAATGCCGGCAATATTTTCTAGTTTTTGATTGGTAATGGTCATCCCGCAAACCGTTGCCGTGTGGGAAATAGTCTTGACAATGACCATATCTCCATTATGTCGAATGGATAATACGGCAGAACGGAAGATCCGATCCAATCGTTCATTTAAAGAATCGTGGACCGTATCGATAATGGCGTAAATATAATCCCCTTCCGTCGTCTGTACTTTCGTAATACGAAGTTCTTTAATATCCCGACTAATGGTGGCTTGGGTTGCCGTTGCACCGTGTTTTTCCAATAAGCCGGCTAATTCTTCCTGTGTGTGGATATTGTGTTTCTCAATTAAATCCAAGATTAATCGTTGTCTTGTATATTTCTTCATCCTCTTCATCCTCTCTTTGGTATTAATGCAATTGTTTGAAGGCGATTTGGGCAAGATTTTTTCGATAAACCGATGGTCCTTCCTCCCTTGTCAGATGGAAAAAGTACTCAATATTCCCCTCTGATCCGACAAATTCCGAATACCACATATCGGAAAGGATAAATCCTTCTTCTTCTAAAAATTCAACCAGATCATCTAGGATTCTCTGATGATGTTCCCAGGTATTGACAAATTTCCCCTGGCTTTCAAACTGTGGCTTCACTAAGACCAACATTTCAAAATGATGAAAAATATCAATGATTTTCGGTAAAATTTTTCGAATGGAGATGAACGATACATCCATTGTCCCAAAATCAATTTTTCCCAAATGTAATTGCTCCAAATCCCGGGCATCCGTATCCTCAAAGGACACCACACGGGGATCATTTCGTAATTTAGAATGGAGCTGATTCTGCCCCACATCTACTGCATATACTTTTTTTGCTCCCCGGGAAAGTAATTCTTCGGTAAACCCCCCGGTGGAAGCTCCAATATCGATACAAATTTTATCGTTAATCTTTATATCGAAATATTCAAACGCCTTCTGTAATTTCCTTCGGCCCCTTCCGACATAGTCCAATTGTCCAATTATTTCAATGCCCTCTTTATCCGCCTTCTGGGAAGCTTTAGATACCACTTTTCCTTGATACTTCACAAATCCCTCTTGTATCATTTGCTGTGCCTTATTTCTCGATTCCACAATACCCATTTCTTTTAATAATGTATCGATACGTTTCATCCTCTATCCACGGTTATTTGGATCAGATTTTTCAAAAATCCCGTATCCTCCTTTTCGGCAATTTCCATGGCTTTTTCTTGAAATAAAGCAATCATTTCAGTCGTTGACTCTTTCCCCTTCATCGTTACAAATGTTTTTTTACCGGCCTTTTGATCATCTTCAAAATCTTCTAAATCATCGGTTAATTGAAACAAATAGCCGTAATATTTCCCAAAATCCAGCGCGTCTTTTATCTCCTCTTCCGAGGCCCCCTGTAAAATTGCACCGGCACCACATGCGCCAATAAATAAATTGCAAGTTTTATAATAAATCATCTCAATGGGATGATTGTTTTCATTGATATCCAATTCCTGACCATGGATCATACCGTCGATCCCGGCACATCGAGATATTAATTCCCCTGCCCGTACTTTATCTTTATTTTCACCTTTCGTCTGTAAAATATTTCGAAAGATTAATTCATAGGCTTTATTTAAAAGGGCATCGCCGGATAATACGGCCATGGCTTCTCCAAATTGCTTATGGACCGATGCTTTTCCCCGTCGATAATCATCATCATCCATACAGGGTAAATCGTCATGGATCAATGAATAATTATGAATCATCTCTAAGGCCAGGGCAAAATCCATGGCTTTTTCATCATCCTTTGCGAAAAACAGAAGTAATACGGGACGAATCCTTTTACCGCCATCATCAACGGCGTAATGTAGGATTTTCCTCAACGGCGTATCTTCCGTTTCCATCGCCCTTATTTCTCGATCGATTTTTTCTTTCAGTTTGTAATAAAGCGGGTGAAATTCCATTTAAAACTCCGTTTCCAAAAAATTCATCTCTTGAATCTCTTCTTCCCGCTCTTCTTTTAAAACTTTTAATTTCCCTTCCTGGGTCTTTAATATTTTCTTCAATTCCTGATGAAGTTTCACCCCTTCTTCATAAAGGCGAATATTTTCCTCTAAGGATAAATCATCTTCTTCCAGTCGATGGACGATTTCTTCTAAACGTTTAATGCCTTCATCATATAATTTAATATTCCCCATTGAAATCCTCCTTTCCGGTAACTTCTGAATATACCCTTCCATCTTTTAAAAGGAAACACAATTTGTCCCCCAATGATACATCGTCGATTTTTCCAATTAATTGATTTCCTTTATAAATCTTCGTATAACCTTTGTCTTGGAGAAGACGGGGATTGAGTAAATCCAAGGAATTTTTAAGCAAATCGACTTTCGATTGTTCCTTTTGTATATATTGTGACCAATTATTTTGAAGTTTTTGCAAATAATTATCCAGGCGATTTTCTTCTTGTTCCACTGCCCCTAAGGGGGAAGCCCGATGTAATCGATGGGATAGCCTTGCCCGTTCATTTATTCGATTTACAAGATTATGTTTATAGTATTTTTTCAACGAAAGGGTTAAATCCTCTAAATCTTTTTCCATTTCAAGGAGGCGCTCTTCTGGACCATAATACTCTAAACGCTTCTCCAACTGTTCCAATTCCCATCGTTCATTGTCGATACGGTGCTTTATCCGATGTTCCAAATCTTTTTCCACCTTAATAAGATTCTCAAGCATTTCTTGGATATTCGGCGTCGCCAATTCCGCTGCCGCCGTCGGGGTAGCAGCCCGCAAATCGGCGACATAATCGGTAAGCATTGTATCGGTTTCGTGGCCGACTGCTGAAATTGTCGGCGTTTTCATGGAAAAAACTGTGCGAAGTAATTCTTCATCATTAAAGGCATTGAGATCTTCAAAGGATCCACCACCTCGACCAAAGATAATCGTATCGAGATTCAGCTGATCCAATCGCCGTAAACCGTCGGCGATTTCTAATGCCGCTCCATAACCTTGTACTTTAGATGGACAGAAATAAATATCGCAAATAGGATATCTGCGCCGAATCGTATCGATAATATCGTGTTTTGCCGCCCCTGTATCTGCTGTAACAACACCAATTTTCTCCGGATATCTAGGGATTTCTTTCTTCCAACGGATATCAAATAGACCTTCTTTTTCTAATTCTTCTTTTAAAAGGAGAAACTTTCGGTAGATTTCACCAACTCCCGCATCTTCGACTTCTGTCACAAGAATTTGATACATGGACGCCCGATCAAAAGTCGTAATTTTCCCGCGACAATTAATTTTTTGCCCATCTTCTAAAATCAATTTTTTTGCTAGATGCATCGATTTAAATACGACACAACGTATCATCGCGTCCTCATCCTTTAATGAGAAATAAATATGACCACCGGAACGTTTAAAGTTAGAAACTTCACCGGTTACATAGACATTGGATAAAATTGCATCTCGTTTTAACACATTAAAAATATATTTACTTAACTCCCGAACTTCAATTGGTTGCATCCTTAGAACTTCCTTTCACCACAGCAGCCAAAACGCCATTGATAAATCGATAGGATATGGCGGTGGAATATTTCTTTGATAATTCCACAGCCTCATTAATGACAACGGATACAGGAGTGATCCCATTGGTGATTTCCAACAAAGCCAATCGCAAGATCGACAGATCTAAACGATTCAACCGTTCGAAATCCCAATCCTCAATATATTCTTCGATGATTCCATCAATTTTGTCCTTTTGTACAATATACTTGCGAAGGATATTTGTGACAAATTGTTCTTCATCATCCTGCATCTCATGATAAGCCATAAATTCATCGGGAAATAAGGGATCTACACTATCCTTTATTTCCATTTCATAAAGGGCCTTCATCGCCCAGGATCTCGCTACTTTTCTACTCATATATCCTCCACAATCCTTCAATCGTTCAATTATTGTTCCAATTCTAAAACATTAATATTGACAGTTGTTACATGAAGACCTGTCATGATTTCTATTTTATCTTTAATATTTTTTTGGACATTTCTCGCCACAATATTAATCCTACTATTATAATCCACACCAATATTGATATCTAAAATAACGGTATTTCGAATGATTTGCATATCCACTGATTTCATTGCATTATCATCGATTTTGTCCATTGCCGTTCCATTCTCAGTAATGAGATGGGTAACCCCATCAATATCCATCGCCGCCTCACAGGCGATGAGCTTTATAATATCATTGGATATCCGTACACGGCCTTTTTTAAACTTTTGTTGTTCCATGCTTTTCCCTCCATTTAATAAATTTTATCAAATTTTCTCGATAAATTCAATTAACTGACAATGGCGTCAATGAACTCATCGACTTTAAAATCGACCAAATCATTCATTTGTTCGCCAATGCCAATGAGCTTAACCGGTAGACCTAATTCTAGCTCTAAGGGAATCACCATTCCACCCTTCGCCGTACCGTCTAATTTTGTAATAATAACACCGGTTAAATCCGTTACATTTTTAAATTCCTTCGCTTGGAAAATCGCATTTTGTCCAGTGGTACCATCGACCACAAGGAAAACTTCCTTTTGCGCTTCCCCATATTCCCGTTGAATGATACGATTGATTTTCTCCAATTCATTCATTAAATTCTTCTTATTATGGAGCCTTCCTGCAGTATCACAAATTAATACATCGGTTTTTTTCGATTTTGCCGATTGAATGGCATCGTAGATTACCGCTGCCGGATCAGCACCTTCACTATGGGCGATTATTGGTACATTGGCTCGATTGGCCCATTCGGTCAATTGCTCAATAGCCGCCGCCCGAAATGTATCCGCTGCCGCCAATTGTACGGTTTTCCCCTCTTTCTTAAAACGGTGGGCCATTTTCCCAATGGTCGTCGTCTTTCCGACACCATTGACTCCAACAACGAGGATAATACTCGGTGGTGCAATGGAAAGCCCATGATCCATCTCATTTTCTTCAATTTTCTCTTTAATAATTGAAACTAATTCCTTTTTAACTTCAGAAGGATCATCCATCCGTTTTAATTTAATCCTTTCCTCTAAGGCATCGACAATATCCATGGTGGTTTCCACACCCATATCCGATGAAATTAAAATATCTTCCAAATCCTCCATCATTTCCCCATCGACTTTATGGTAGGACGCCAACATTTGATCGATTTTATTGGATAAATTAGATCGGGTTTTCGTCAAGCCATCTTTTAATCGTTGGAGAAAGGAACGGGAATCCCCTTCCAGGTCTTCCTTATTATTTTCATCATCCATATCTATTCCTTGGGAAGCAGTTTCTTCTATTTTTTCGCCATCATCTTTTTCCCTGAGCTGAATCTCTTCATTCTTTTCCTTATCCTTTTCAGGACTTTCTTCTTTTTCCTCTTCTGTCTTGGTATCCTTTATCACCTGTTCTTCTTCAATACTTTCTTCCTCTTTCTTCTTCTTGAATTTATTAAAAAAAGATTCTAGCATGAAAACCTCCTATATTTCATAATCATATTCTTCCATATTTAATTTGATCACCGACGATACCCCTTGTTTTTCCATGGTAACACCGTATAAAGAATCGCATATTTCCATCGTGGATTTTCGATGGGTAATCATAATAAATTGGGTATCATCGGAAAACTCCCGAAGATAATCGGTATAACGATAAATATTCGCTTCATCCAATGATGCATCGATCTCGTCTAAAATACAAAAGGGGGAGGGACTGGTTTCAAAAATCGCAAATAACAGTGCAACGGCCGTCAGGGACTTCTCTCCTCCGGAAAGTAAATTTAAATGTCGTAGTTTTTTCCCCGGGGGCCGGGCAACGATCTCAACACCACTGTGTAAGACATCATCGGATTCTAAGATTAATTTTGCTTCTCCCCCATGGAATAGGATTTTAAATATTTTTTCAAAATGACGGGAAATCTGCCTAAAGGAATCCACAAATGATTTTGTCATCTCCCGATCCAATTCCCGGATAATTTCTAGTAAATCCTCTTTTGACTGAAGCAAATCATCTTTTTGATCCCTTAAAAAGTCCACATCTTTTTTACAGGATTGATACTCTTCGATGGTCTCGATGCTGAAATACCCAATTTCCGATAGCTTTTTCCGGTATTCCGCGAGTTTTTTCGGATCGAAGGATTCCCCGCTTTCTTCAACTTCTGCCAAAGAAACATTATACTTTTCTTTAATATCCTCTTCCAGGTTTGCAATTTCCTCAATAAGACGAATCTTGTCCTTCTCCAAAGATTCCATACGGTAAATCATTTTATTAAAATCCTTTTGTTGCTTAATTTCCTCCCCTTGAAGATCTTCTAACTGTTGGGATAATCTCTTCGTTTCTTTTTCCAACACCGGCAATTCTTCTTTTCTTTTTAAAATATCTCGGTTTTTTTCATCACGAATTCTTTGAAAATCCTCATATTCCCTTTTTAATTCTTTCCCTTTTTCCAGGGCTTTTTTCCGTTCTTCTTTGTATTTTTCCCTTCGTTCTCTCCCACTTTGGAGACGATCCTTTCCATCGGCCAATTCATTTTCCAATAATTGTAAATCCCGCTCATCACGGTCTAAAATCCCAAGAAAACGCTGAAATTCCAATTGTTCTTTTTGAATATTCTCTCGAAATTCTTGAATTTCATGGCTCTGTTTTTCCTGTTCAAATTCGCCGATTTCTTTCTTTTTTTCCATTTCTCGAAGATTTCTTTCATCTTCTTTTGTAAATGAAAGACCTATCCCCTCTTCTTTTTGACGATGGATTAAACTTTTCTTCTCCTCTTCAATGAGAATAATCTCCAATTTTTCTTTTTCCAAATCATCCTTCAATGGTTCCAATTGGGCGATCTCTTGTTGAAAAACCCTCGTTTTTTCCTTCCATTCCTCTAATTCTTCAGCAAAATGACCTTTTTCTATTTCTAAACTTTTCCCAAATTTTTGAACCTTTTCTTGGGTCTTCTTGACATCGGCTTCTGCTTTATTTAAATTTTCCCTTTGGCTTAATAATCCAGATTCCTTCGTTTTTGATGAATATCCTCCCACAATGGATCCGCCGATATTAATAATGTCCCCATCAATGGTGGCGATGCGAAAGGCACCGGGATATTTTCGAGATAAAGCGATGGCATCGTCCATATTTTTTGTAATTACCGTTTGATTTAAAAAAGACTCCAGTATCCCCCGATATTTTTCGTCAAATTCCAAAACATCGGTGGCAATGGCTAGGATTTTATCATCCTCAATGGCCACGCGCTTCCTTCCCTTTATCTTGGAAAGGGGAAGAAAGGTACAGCGGCCAATTTTCTTTTCCTTTAAAAATTCGATTAAGACTTTAGCCTCTTCTTCCCCTTGGACGACAATATTTTGCAAACTCGATGATAACAGGGTTTCAATTACTTTGCCAAAGGATTCCTTGACGGTAATTAATTCGGCCAATGTCCCAATCATATTTTTCCTTAAAGGTGATTTTTGTACAGCCTTAATAAAGCGTTGAACATTATAATAATAACCGTCGTAATTGTTTCGTATTTTTAAATAAAAAGAATATTTATTCTGTTTATCCGTTAATTCTGATTTTAAACTTCGGAAATGATTATCTTTTTCTATTAAATCTTCCCGTTTTTCTTCGAGAAAACTTTGCTCTTTTTCTAGGGTTTTTTTACGAAATTCTAATTTTTCCCGTAATTGATGATATTCTTCCTTTTTACGCTGGTAATTTTTCTTTCCTTCGTCCAATTGTTTTTTTATCTCATGGAGCTTTTGATCCAATTCTTCGGCCATATTTTTCTTGGAACTTTCCAGTTCTTCCCGGGTTCTTTTATGGATATAAAGATCGGTGATTTCCGAAGATAATTGACGGATTATCCTTTCATTCTCTTGAAATTCTTCATTTCTCCTTTGAAGCTCCCTTTGAAGTTTCGATAAATTAGAAGATCTCTTTTCTTTTTCCTTATTTTTCTCCTTTAAAGTGATTTTTTCTCCTTGTATTTTCTTTTCCAGCTTTTGGAGATCTGATTTTTGATTCTTCCCTTCCTTTTCTTCTTCTTGGATTTCTTTTTCCATTCGCTGGGCTTCTTCGATTAAATGCCCTTCCCTTTCCTTCGCCAAAAGGATTTTTGAAGCCAATTTTTCCACTTCAATTTGTTCATCGTGGTATGCTTTTTGCACTTCGCCGTATTTTTGATTTTTTATGCCATATAAATGACGAAGATTCTCTATTTCTTTTTTTAATCTTTGACGTTCTTCCTTCAACTGAAGATATTCTTCTTGATCTTTTTTATAGGCCTCATCTAAGGCCATTGATTTGTTTTTCTTTTGTCGCCAATTTCTTTTCCCTAGGCTTAATTCCATTTCCCGAACTTTCTCCGAATATTTCAAGCCTAATTCTGCCCGTTTCGCTTCTTTTTCAAGAAAGTCCATTCGCTTCATTTGTTCCGTTAAAATATCTTGAATTCGAAATAAATTCTCTTCCGTTTTATCCAGTTTTTTCAAGGACTCTTCTTTTCGATATTTGTCCTTTGCTATCCCCGACGCTTCTTCGAAGATTTCCCGACGTTCTTCCGGCTTTGATGATAAAATTTCATCAATTCGTCCTTGACCGATAATGGAATAACCTTCTTTTCCAATACCCGTATCCATAAAAAGTTCCCGGAGATCTTTTAGTCGCGCCCGGGATTTATTAATATAATATTCCGATTCCCCGGAGCGAAACACCCGCCGGGTAATCACCACTTCTTTATAGGCAATGGGAATCCACTGATCTTCATTATCAAAAGTCATAGATACTTGACAAAAATTCAACGCTTTTTCTTTATCGGTACCGGCAAAGATAATATCTTCCATGCGATGACCCCGTAATTGTTTCGCCGATTGTTCCCCAAGTACCCAACGAACCGCATCGGAGATATTTGATTTCCCCGATCCATTGGGTCCCACAATACCTGTGATGGGATGGCCAAAGGATAATTTTATTTTATTTTTAAAAGATTTAAATCCTTGGATTTCGATGGATTTTAATCGCATGCCATCACCTCTTTTGTACTAAACTGGTATCTACTATTTTCTGTTTCTATGGCAAAATGCTCCCCCTGTCGAAAACTCAATTGCTTTTTGGGGAAAGCTCTCTTCCATTTTTTCTTATTTTCCCCTTTAAATCCAATTAAACCGTCGAAAAATACCCTTGGTGCGGTTATTTCCAACTTCCCCTTTGGCATTTCCTTGATTTTTGGACCAAAGAAATCATCGATGATTTTCGATTCCACCAATTGACGATAGGAGGGATGATAGGGACCTCCGACAAGGGATGGCTGTATATCCTCACTACTTTGTAATCCTATTCGAATCATGGGAATATCATGGGCATAGAAAAGTCTATAAATATCACCATCTATATTTATAGAGTCTTCTAAACTCCGAGGATTGTATTTTCCCTTTTCATAATATTTTTCAAGTAAAGTATCTTTAATAATCACCGTTGGATAAATTCGGACAAAATCGGCTTTCCAGCGAATGAAATCCTTCGCCGTCTGGATATCATCCCCAGGCTTTGCGCCATATAATCCCGTCATCATTTGTAATCCCAGTTTAATCTTAGATTTTTGCAATAATGAAACGGCATTTTCTACGGCTTCCACGGTGTGCCCCCGGTGATTTTTCTTTAATACTTCATTATTTGTCGATTGGACCCCTAGTTCTATGGTTTTTAAGGGATATTTTAATACATCATCAAGAACATCTTCACGGATATAATCGGGCCTTGTGGAACAACGAATACTTCCAATATGGCCCTCTTCGATGAATTCATTGGCGATCTCTAAATATCTTTTCCTTTGTTCCTTTGGAATTCCCGTAAAAGATCCACCGTAAAAGGCAATTTCATCGGCATAATTATTGGGAAAATAGGATAGATACCGTCGAATATCTTGGCGGATTTCTTCCTCTGTCGGTGCTTTCTCCCGGGCAATTTTTTTCTGATTGCAAAATATACAATCCACAGGACATCCAATATGGGGGATAAATATGGGGATAATGTATTTTTTCTTAATCATGGTATCGACGAAGACGAATCAAAGCATCCTTTGCGGCATCTTGTTCCGCTGCTTTCTTATTATGGCCATGGCCCTTTCCCAATATCCGCCCTTGTCGGCTCACTTCCATATAGAAGATTTTTTTATGATCCGGTCCTGTTTCTTTAATTAATTTGTAATTTAAACGGGCGCCGGATTTTTTTTGACAATGTTCTTGTAATTTCGTCTTATAATCCACAAAGGTCCTGGCTTGTCGGCCTTGATCAACAAAAAACTTTTTGAGCTTTGTCCTTACAATCTCTTTTACGGTATCAAAATCAGAATCGATATAAATCGCACCGCAAAGGGCCTCAAAGGAATCGGCCAATACAGAGTGTCGTTCCCGACCCCCCGACTGCTCTTCGCCCTTTCCCATGAGTAAATATTTCCCTAAATGGATTTGTTTTGCCACATAGGCAAAGGACTGTTCACAAACCAATTGGGAGCGAAATTTCGTCATGGAACCTTCCCTTAAATTAACCTTCGTATAAAATAAATAATCCGAAACAATTAATTCCATGACGGCATCGCCTAAGAATTCCAATCTTTCGTTACATTTACGAAATCTTCCAACTTCTTCGTTGGCGTAACTGGAGTGGGTTAATGCTAAATTTAGAATATTTAAATCTTCAAAGGTATAACCAATGGATTGTTCTAGTTCATGTAATTCTTTTCGCCTTTCTTCGGTAAGAATCATGGATTTACTCCATTTTTTCTTCTATGATATCGACAAAGTCTCCTGTTTTTTCAATTTTGGAAAAATCAACTTCACTTAAATCAATATCGAAAGCTTCTTCCACATCCATCACCAATTCCAACATTCCGATGGAATCGGCTTCTAAATCATCCCTCATATCCGTTTCTTCTGTTAACACTTCGACATCATATTCCTGGGAAACAATGCTTTCAAGTTTTTTTAGAATATCTTCTCGACTCATTTTATGATTCCTCCTTTAAATTCTCTTCGATCTTTTCATTCACTTTCTTTTCGATAAAATCGATCATTGTATAAATTCCTTGTTTAAATGCCTTTCGACTTGAAGATCCATGGGCTTTAAATAAGGGTTTTTTCACCCCAAGTATTGGTGCCGCCCCGGTTTTATTGTAATCAAATAATCCTTGGACTTTACCCATGGCCTTTAAAATTTCTTGATCCTTCGTTTGATGAATGGCATCTTTTAAAAGTCCCATAATGGCCGTTGCCACACCTTCTGTCGTCTTTAAAACCATATTTCCAGTGAAACCATCGGTAATGACGATATCTGGTCCCTTTAAAAAGATATCCCGGGCCTCAATATTTCCTTTAAAATTATAGGATTCCTCTGCCATAATGTCGTAAGTATTTAAACGAAGTTCATCGCCCTTTCCTTCTTCAGCACCGATATTTAACAAATACACCTCGGGACTTTCTTTCTCTAAAACTTCTTTTCCGTAGATATTGGCGATTTTCGCAAATGTATTTAATAATTGTGGTGTACAATCTGTATTGGCACCGGCGTCTAAAAATATCGTATTTCCCCTCAATGTTGGAAAATTTAATACAATAGCCGGCCTCTTCACTTGGGCCATCCGCTTAACAATTAATGTACCACCGGCCAATAAAGCTCCTGTGGAACCACAGGAAATCATGCCATCTCCTTCTTCTTTTAATAATCGAAGACCCATAACCAAAGAAGAATCTTTTTTCTGACGAAGGGCCATTGTCGGCGAATCTCCGTGGTCAATTTGTACCTCACTGTGGAGTATTCTGTAATTGTAATCTTCCATTTGTTCTTCTTCTAAAATCTTTTCAATGATTTTTCGATCACCGATAAAAATCGGCTCAAAACTTTTATTTCTCATGGCATCAATGGTGCCATGGATAATTTCTTCGGCACCTTTATCTGCACCAAATGTATCAATAATGAGTTTCATTTGTTTCACCTCGCATAGAATTATTATACCACAATCCACAATAAATGCCGAAATTTCCGCTTTTCCCAAAGATTATTTCAATGGCCTTTTCAAGAATTTGTAGGAATAGAATTTCCTGAGGACTTATAAAGCGGGATATTTACTTCATTTTGTTAACTTTCCCTTTCGACAATATTCATCGCCGATTTATTAAAAAAATGTAATTTTTCCCTTTTTATGGAAATAAAAAAAGAGACAAGCTCTTCAGCTGTCTCATTCGTTTTCTACCGCCAACACTTCTTCCCCTTTATAATGACCACAGGATTTACAAACTCTGTGTGGTAATTTCGGTTCATGGCAATTTGGACATGTATGAATTGTCACTAGGGGCAATTTATAAGAAGATGCTCTTCTTTTGTTTTTTCTCGTTTTCGACGTTCTTCTCTTAGGTACTGCCATTATGGACACCTCCTTCAATTTCTAACTTCTTTTAGACTTTATCCATTGTATCGAAATAATGGGATTTTGTCAATTCATTTTTCAAAATAAATTCCGGCACCCCGGGTACCGGAATCTATCTTTTTTAAATTCTTTAGATCAATTCCATCGTGTCTCTGGCAATCATCAACTCTTCATTGGTTGGTACGACCATGACAGTAATTCTCGAATCATCGGTGGATATAATTTGTTCCTTTCCACGACAATTGTTTTTCTCTGGATCAATCTTAATGCCGTATTCTTCTAAGTTTTCCAGTAATGTTGCCCTTGTTTCCGGAGAGTTTTCCCCCAATCCACCGGCAAAAGTAATGCAATCTACATGACCCAATGTAATCATATAGGATCCTAAGAATCGCTTACAACGGTAGTTGAACATATCCAGTGCCAATTGGGCTCTTTCGTTTCCTTTTTTTGCGGCTTCTTCTAAATCTCTAAAGTCCGAAGATATTCCCGAGATCCCTAAAACTCCCGATTCTTTATTTAAAAGTTCATTCATTTCATCGGCAGTATAGCCTTCTTCATTCATTAAAAAGGTCATCGCCGACGGATCTAAATCTCCGGAACGTGTTCCCATGATAAGTCCTTCTAAAGGTGTTAGCCCCATGGAAGTCACAAGACATTTTCCTTCCTTTACCCCAGATAAGGAGGATCCATTTCCTAAATGAACGGTAATAATATTTAAATCTTCTGGTTTTTTCTCCATAATTTCTGCCGTTCGAAGGGTTAGATAACGATGGGATGTTCCGTGGAATCCGTATTTACGAAGACGGTATTTTTCGTAGAATTTATAGGGAATACCATACATGTAAATTTCCGGTGGCATGGTTTGATGAAATGCCGTATCAAATACTGCAATATTCTTTTTCCCCGGTGCTGCTTTTTCACAGGCTTCAATTCCCATTAAATTCGCTGGATTGTGTAATGGACCAAATTTAATAAATTCTCGAATCACGTCTTTCACCTTTTGATCAATGATCGTCGATTCCGATAATTTATCTCCACCGTGGAGAACTCGATGGCCAATGGCTTGGATTTCATCGATACTTTCAATAACTCCATGCTCCTTATCCTGAATGGCATCAAATACCATTTTAACGGCATGATCGTGATTTGGAATTTCTTCTTCCACCACATATTTATCATCGCCGTGTTTTTGCGTCAAACGGGAACCTTCAATGCCGATTCGTTCCACCAGTCCTTGTACCAATACGGATTCATCATCCATATCAAAGATTTGATACTTCAGGGAAGACGAACCGCAATTAATCACCAATATTTTCATGAAAACCTCCTATTTATTTCCTTTTTTCTGTAGCAAACAGGAAAACTCTGTTCAGTTAGTATTATATCAAAAATCCACCTATTAGGCAAAGAAAAGGCAAGGTTTCGGCTTTTGCTCCCTTAAAAAGTATTTTCTTTCCCTTGGAGAAGTCTTCGGATATTGGAATGATGACGAAATAATGCTAATATGGCCAATACCATAAAGGTAAGGGAACGATAATAATCATGGGGATATAAATATATTCCATAGCCAAAGGCAATGATGCTGGCGACAATGGAGCCTAAAGACATCAGTCTTGTTTTAAAAACCAGTAGGAGGAAAATTCCCAGTAGGATTAAGATGAATCCCGGGGAAAGAACAATAAGAACCCCAAAGGATGTGGCAATTCCCTTTCCCCCTTTGAATTTGAAAAATAGAGGGAAATTATGTCCCAATACAACGGCAAGGGACATCCAAAAAATAAGATTACCTCCCAAATATTTGCCCAATAATCCTATAAATAGTCCCTTTAAAAAATCAATGACAAAGGTCATGATACCAAATTTCATCCCATAAATTCTAACGGCATTGGTGGTTCCCGCATTTCCCGAACCTTTCTTGCGAATATCTTCTTGATACAATAATTTCCCCAAGATTAAAGATCCCGATATATTCCCGATAAAATAGGAAAGAATAATCCAGAAAATATTCATCATTTTGATGATCTCCGAATCTTCAAGTGGAATACCAAGGGAACGCCTTCAAATCCAAAATTTTCCCGGATTTTATTTTCAAGATATCGCAAATAGGAAAAATGCATTAATTCCCGTTTATTAATATAGAGCAAAAACACCGGGGGTCTCGTGGATACTTGGGCGATATAGAAAATTTTCAGTCGTACCCCTTTATCCGATGGTGGTGGATTTCGTAATACGGCATCATTTAAGATTTCATTTAACACGCCGGTTTTCACCCGTAGGGAGTAATTATTATCGATAATATCGATATGATTGAAAATATGCTCCACTCGGATTTTATCTTTCACCGAAATAAATAATAAAGGCGCATAGGGAATGAACGCGAGTTTTGTTCGGATATTTTTTTCAAATTGACCCATGGTTTTTGTATCTTTATCGATAAGATCCCATTTATTCACCACAATCATTATGGCTTTGTTTTGTTCATGGGCGTAACCGGCTATTTTTGTATCTTGTTCGGTGACTCCCTCTGTCGCATCAATCATGAGAATACAAATATCCGAACGATCAACGGCATTTAATGTCCGAATAACCGAATACCTTTCCACTCCTTGTTCTACGGATCGTTTCTTTCGAAGTCCCGCCGTATCAATGAAAATATACTCGTGATCCTTAAAGGATACCTTTGAATCAATGGCATCCCTCGTTGTGCCGGCAATATCGGTAACGATCATTCTTTTCTCCCCTAATAAATAGTTGATCAATGATGATTTTCCCACATTTGGTTTTCCCATTACACATACTTTTGTGAGATCTTCATCGGGATTTTCTTCCATCTGGGGCAGTTTCTCTACCATGGCGTCTAAGAGATCGCCGAGATTTAAGCTATTTTCTGCGGATATCGGATAAATTTCAGTAAAACCTGTTTCATAGAATTCATAGACCGCATCTTCCATTTTTTTAAAATCCACTTTATTAACGGCGACGATAACTTCCTTTTTCGTTCGTCGCAACATATGGGCAATTTCCTGATCCACTGCCGTCATACCACTGCGACCGTCAACGATAAATAAAACAAGATCGGCCATATCTACGGCAATTTCAACTTGTTGTTCAATATGGGATAAAAACACATCATCGGATCGCGGTTCCAGCCCCCCGGTATCGACGACGGTAAAATGACGACCTTGCCATTCCCCATCGGCATAGAGTCGATCCCTTGTTACCCCTGGCTTATCTTCGGTAATGGCTAGGCGTTTTCCAACTAATTTATTAAAAAGAGTCGACTTTCCCACATTGGGTCGACCGACAATTGCAATAATTGGTAATTTCATCTTATTTCCTCCTCACTTCTTATTCATAATATCACAAGAACTCCAAGTTTTGAATAAAAAATACCCCCAAGATTTTTATCATCATCTTGGAGGTAGTTTTTTTGACCTTCATTTAATTGTAAAGAGGATAATCTTTGAGGAATTCTAAAACATCTTTTTGAATTTCCTTTGGATCCCGTTCTTTTTTCAATGCGTCGACCATAAATTGGGCGATTTTTTCCATGGCGTCTTCTTTCATTCCCCGGGTCGTCATGGCAGGCGTACCAATTCGTACTCCAGAAGTGACAAAGGGCGACTCTGGATCATTGGGAATGGTGTTTTTATTGACGGTAATATTCACATCATGAAGTAGTGCTTCTGCTTCTTTTCCTGTTAATTCTAAATTACGAACATCTAATAATAATAAATGATTATCTGTTCCACCGGATACCAAGCGAATTCCACCTTTTTGTAGGGCATCTCCAAGGGCCTTCGCATTCTTTTTCACTTGAACAATATAATCTTTAAATTCCGGCTGTAAATCTTCCAAAAAGCATACGGCTTTTGCTGCAATTACATGCTCCAAAGGTCCACCTTGCATCCCTGGGAACACCGATTTATCTAATTTTTTCGCCCATTTTTCTTTACATAAAATCGCTCCACCCCGTGGTCCCCGTAAAGTTTTATGGGTCGTTGTCGTAACAAAATCTGCATAGGGTACAGGATCTGGATGTTCACCAACGGCGATTAATCCAGCGATATGGGCCATATCAACCATTAAATAGGCGCCCACTTCATCGGCGATTTCTCGAAACTTTTTAAAATCAATTTCCCGTGGATAAGCCGACGCTCCACAGACGATTAATTTCGGCTGTACTTCCTTCGCTTTCGCCCTAACTTTATCGTAATCAATGATTTCTGTTTCATCATCCACGCCGTAATCAACGAAATTGTAATATAATCCGGAGATATTAACCGGCGATCCATGGGTTAAATGACCACCTTCTGAAAGATTCATTCCAAGGACCGTATCCCCCGGCTGTAATACCGTTAAATAAACGGCAAGATTGGCATTGGATCCCGAATGGGGCTGAACATTGGCGTGGTCGGCACCAAAGAGTTTACACATTCTATCCCGTGCTAAATCTTCAATAATATCAACATATTCACATCCGCCATAATATCTTCTGCCGGGATATCCTTCGGCGTATTTATTTGCCGGTGATGAACCCATGGTTTCCATAACCGCTGCGGATACAAAGTTTTCCGAGGCGATCAATTCAATATAATCCCTTTGTCTTTGGGTTTCCTTTTGAATCGCCTCATAAATCTTGGGATCTTCTTTTTCCAAATGCACTAAATCATTTAATTTCATCTCTTTACTCCTTTGTATCTATTTTTTCAAGACTGAGAAAGTCTTTCTTCCGTTGAAATTTACGGTCCACCCCTCGAAGGATAATCAGGGAAATTCCTAGAAATCCAATCCCTAACAAAAAGGAATACAATTCATAATCAACGGCTTTTCCTTGGAAATACTGGTATCCAATAACAATACCTAAAATCATCATCATCAAGGGAATACTGTATAAAACCAAGGTATATTTCACCACAGATTGACCTTTGGCGACGACATTGACAATATCCCCCACTTCTGAGTGGATATTGTTTTCCAATTCGAGGATCTCAGGTTTCATATCCCCGCAACCATGACATGAACTACATTCACCGCCACATCCTCCTTGGCGCATCACTGCAACTCTTACGATTTGATTTTCTTTCCCAATCACAACACCTTGTTTTCTCATACTTCACACCTTCTTATTAAGTCTTTCACCACCTCTGCTCCAATAATCAGCCCCATAACCGGTGGGACAAAAGCAATGGATGATGGAGCATCAGGACTTGTTACAACCGGTTCGATATCAGAAAACACTACCTTTAACTCGCGAATATTCTCTTTACGAAGTCGTTTTCGCATGGCCCTCGCCAATGGACAATGGGAAGTTTTGTAAATATCCGATACTTTAAACGCCAAGGGATCCAATTGATTCCCGGCGCCCATTGCTGAAATAATGGGAACATCCTTCGCCTTCGCCTCTTTTACAATGGCTACTTTTGCTCCAATATCATCAATGGCATCGACGATATAATCATAATCCTCGAAGTGAAAGTTGGAGATATTTTCACTGTTTACTTTTTTACGTTCCGTATGAATATGACAATGACTATTTATATCCGATAATCTTTGTCTAATTACATCAACTTTTGTTTTCCCAATTGTTGATTCCAATGCGATTATTTGTCTATTTATATTACTTACGGATATTGTATCATAATCGACGACGGTTAAGCAAGGGATATTTGAACGGACCAAGGCCTCGGCCACATATCCTCCGACGCCACCAAGACCAAAAAGAAGGACTTTGGAATTGCCGAGAATTTCCAAAGCCTCTTTTCCAATTAATTTTTCGGTTCGAGTAAATTTATTTTCCGTCTGCAAATTGAATATGAACCTCTTCCAATTGATCTTCTGTGACATTGCTCGGCGCTTCCGTTAAAAGATCAGTAGCGGATTTTGTCTTTGGAAAGGCAATGACATCTTTAATATTATCGGTTTCTGCCAATATCATAATTAAGCGATCGAGGCCATAGGCAATTCCCCCGTGGGGAGGTGTTCCATATTGGAGCGCTTCCACAAAGAAACCAAATTTTTGCTGAATTTCATCATCGGAAAGATTCAAGGCCTTAAACATTTTTTCTTGTAATTCACGATTATTAATACGGATCGATCCCCCGGCCAATTCGTCACCATTACAAACAATATCATAGGCAATGGAGCGAACTTTCTCCGGCGAATCTTCTAAAAATTCTAAATCCTCCATACGGGGATGGGTAAAGGGATGATGTTTCGATACATAGCGATCATCTTCTTCACTATATTCAAATAACGGAAAGTCCACCACCCATGCCAATTGATAATCCTTTGGATCCTTTAAGCCCAATTCTTTTCCGAGATGATTTCGTAATCCCGAAAGGGCTTCAAAGACAATATTATTCTTATCGGCGACAATTAAAAGAAGGCCGTTTTTTTCCACTTCCATGGTTTCCATGATTTTATCCATTTCATCCTCGGATAGGAATTTTGCTATTGGCGAAGAGATTTCTCCATCTTTAATTCGAATCCACGCCAAACCCTTTGCCCCATAACCTTTGACAAATTTCTCCAATCGATCCACTTTTTTCCGTGAAAATTCCTTTTCATAATCCCCGATATTAATTCCCCTTACGGAATAACCTTCTTTACAATTTCCAGAGAACACTTTAAATCCACTGTCCTTCACAATCTCGGTTAAGTTTTTTAAGGGAAAACCAAAACGTAAATCCGGTTTATCACTGCCATAATTCTCCATCGCTTCTTGATAACTCATTCGTCGGAAGGGAATTTCAATATCCACACCCTTTACCTCTTTAAATATCTTTTGAAGTAAACGTTCATTAAGATCCATAACATCTTCTTCATCGACAAAACTCATCTCAATATCCACTTGGGTAAACTCCGGTTGGCGATTGGCCCTTAAATCTTCGTCCCGGAAACATTTTACGATTTGATAATAACGGTCCATACCGGCGACCATGAGGAGCTGTTTCATCAGCTGTGGCGATTGGGGAAGTGCATAGAATTTTTCTGGATTCACCCGGGAAGGTACGAGATAATCCCTTGCTCCCTCAGGGGTTGGCTTATTGAGTACCGGTGTTTCTACTTCCACAAAATTCTCCTGATCGAGGAACTCCCGAAATACCCGAGCCGTTTTCGCCCGTAATTTTAAATTATCTTGGAGATGTTTTTTCCTTAAATCTAAATAACGATATTTTAAGCGAATTTCTTCTTGGGCATCATCATCGTCCTTAATGTAAATCGGCGGTGTCTTGGCACGGTCCAATATCCGAAGTTCCTTAACATTGATCTCCACATCCCCCGTATCCATATTGGGATTTTTAGACTCCCTTTCTTCCACCTTACCTTTTACTGCAATAACATACTCTCCCCGTATTCCTTCCGCTTTTTCAAAGGCCTCTTTTTCTTCTTCACGGACGACAATTTGACTAATTCCTGTGGTATCTCGTAAATCAATAAAAATCAAGGACCCAAGATTTCTTTCCTTCGCTACCCAGCCCATGAGAATGACTTCTTTTCCGATATCTTCTTTCCGTAAATCACCACAATAATTCGTTCTTTTAAAATCTTTTATGCTCTCCATATTTCTCCTTTCAAATAAAAAAACCCGTCCCCAAAGGGACGAGTTCAACTCGTGGTACCACCCTAATTTAATGCATACTCTTTTTGATAACGCAGAGCACTGCGATAAAACTCCGAGATGTCGATTTAAATATGATTGAAGTGTTCCACCTTATCACTTCTCTCTGGGAAATCAGGGATTTAAAGGCTCTTCTCTTCACCGTTTTATTTATACATTTATTATAAACAAAGGTCTATTTTTTGTCAATATCATTACTTCGACCCTTCCGTCGCCGTAAAAATCCATGGACAATACTCTTTAATTCCTCCACTTGCAAAACGACGATGGCCCCACCGTAAATGAGAACCGCCGTTATGATGGCAAAAAACAGCACGAGGATTTCGTCTCTTCCTCCCGATGGCGCCAGATAATCTATACCAAAGCCGTAGACAAGACGTGATCCAAAGACCATTAAGCCCGTTGCCAATAGCATTTTCCCAATCTCAACGAAAAATCGGGAAATATTTCGGAAACGACCGATTTTTCGGCGCAAATGCAAGGTAATGGTAAAGGCACCGATTAAGGAAGAAAGGGATGTGGCAAGGGCTAAACCCTTGACTCCAAAAATCTTCGATAATGTTAAATTCCCCACAATATTTATCCCCACCATCATCATGGAGTTCAATGTCGGTGTTTTTGTATCATTTAAGGAATAAAAGGTCTTTGAAACAATTTCCCTTACGGCAATTCCAATTAAGCCAATGGCATACATATACAAACAAGCGGAAGTTATACTCGTATCATCGGCTGTAAAACTTCCATGTTCAAAGACAAGGGACACAATGGGCCTTGCAAAGGTCATAAGACCGGCCATCGCCGGCAATACCAATATGGAGATCGTCGATAATGACGAAAGAATACTATCTTTTAATCCATCGATATCCCGTTTTACAACCCTTCGGGATAATTCTGGAAAAACGACGGTGGCAATGGTCGTAATGACAATCCCATTGACAAATTCCGTCAATCTCTGGGCATAGGACAATACGGATACTCCCTTTTCACTGACAACAGAGGCAATGCGATTATCAATCACCACATTAATTTGGGTAACTGCCGTCCCCAATATGACGGGAATCGCCAATAAAAGTAATCGCCGTAAATAGGGATCGGATAAATTTATCCCAGGACGATATCTGAAGCCTTTCTTTTTCACCACGGGAATATAGATAATGTATTGGAGAGAAATCGCCAATAATAATCCAATACCAATGATCCAGGTATTATCAAATTTTGCGGATAAAATTAAGGAACCGATGATGAATAAATTTAAAATATAACCTTGGAGATTTTGTACTAAAAAGTGATTTTTCGCATTTAAATATCCTCGGAACACCGCCGCCACAATGGAAGGCAACATCGATAATAAGGCGATTCTCATAAATTGAACCGTTAAATCCAATTTATAACCGGTAAAACCCTTGGCAAAAATTTTGACCAAGGGATAGGCAAAGATCTCACAAATAATGATTAAAAAAACCATTAAAACCATAACCGTATTATTGACATTGGAGGTAAATCGGTCCCCTGCCCCCTCCCCATGTCGATTAACAATTCGATTATATGTGGGAATAAATCCTGTGGATATTCCTGAAGATATAAAGGCAATAATCAAAACCGGCAATATTTGGGCCGTTAAAAAAGCCTCTGCCACATCACCGGTTCCATATAAATAAGATAATGTCGTTTGACGAAGAAGACCAAATACTTTGGAAATTATCGTCACAATCATTAAAATAAAAGCTGTTGATTTCATAAAATCTTCCTTTACAATTTGCAATAAAATTAATTATACCACATTTAAAGCTTTGGTTTTAAAACAGCTCTGGATATTTACGCTTTAATATTTCCAAAGAGGCCATTAAATTTCGTCGCATTTTGTAATCGTCAAAATCAATGGACACCAATTCCTCGATTTTATTGATTCGATAGACCACAGAATTTCGATGGACATTCAGTTGTTCCGACGCCTTAATAAGGGAACGTTCTTCCGCTAAATAATAATACAAAGTCTTCGTTAATTCCGAGGAATAATTCCGATCTTCTTCGACAATAATATCCAATTCATCAGGTATAATCACCGATAAATCTCGATCGATCACCATCATATCGTAAACCAAATCGAAAACCGAATCGGTGATTTTTTGTTCTGGAACAATTTCTTCATCCAGTAAAAAATCAGCAATCTTATAAATCTTCTCGAGATTTAAAAGATCATTTTTCAAGCCCGCTTCAATATACCGTAATTTATACTCTTCTAAGAGGGCGAGGGTTTCTTTTTTAATATATTTTAATTCTTTGAAATTTTCATTCATCAAAAGAACTAAACGCTGATCCACAATGGCGGAGTACATAAACATGGGATGATCCATTTTAAAGCGATTGCCGTGGACAAACATCTCTTGGTATTTGTACATTCCTCCAACGAGTTCTGCAATAATAACGGTATAATCGTCCTTCAGCCCCCAATCAATGGTATCCATCGTCTTTTCTCCCGAACGCTGGAAAACCCCTTGGACGAGATTTCGTAGGACTTCATAAAATCCATCACCGTGATTGACAATTTCTCGAATACTGTCGTACAGCAATGGTCCCAACAGATTCGTCATCTTCTTTACTTCTTCTTCATAAACTTCATCGAGGGATTCAAAACCAAAATAGGCATAGCGACGGGTAAGTCGATTTAATCGAACTTCCAGGGGAAAAGTTTTAGCCACTTTATTAAAATCAAAAATATTATAAATCAATTTTTGCCCCGAAGAAAGGATACAAATATTGGATTTAAAATAATCTTTAATATAATGGATCAGTCCTTTAAAATCTTCCTTTGCTGAAATCCGATACAATAAACCATCATAAAACTTCTCATTTTCCTGTAAAATCTCCGTGATTTCATTGAGTTTTTTCCCTAAATAATCTTTTCTCACGAGGATAATATTATTATGGCGATCCTGGAGATAATCTTCCTTCTCCGATTGGATCAAAAAAGTATAACCCTTTCGTTCTGTCGTATATTCCCCTTCCCCGATGATATTTAAGGCATTTTTACTGGCCCCTCCGAAATGAATATTTTGGATATCTTCCGTAAAATTCAATGTATATTTCATATCATTAAAATGGGACATTAGGTATTTTAAATCCATGATACATTTCCTTTCTCTCGTATTTTTCGACTCTCTTTGTTCTATAATATCATAATTTGTACTTTTCGTATAATAAGGATGGAGATTTTCAGAAAAAAAGTCCTTTTTCCTTAATTTTTAAGGAAAAAGGACTATTTTAACGTTTTTCTAAATATTGGAGTATTCCCATGGCTTGATTGAAAATATTCTCATTAATATCATCATAGGAAATAATGGTACTTAAATCCTCCTTGGCTTTCTCAAATTCTTCTAAAGTAATATAGACCATGGCCCGATTATAGAGAAGATTTTCATCTTCAATATATCGTTCTAAACCTTCCGTTAATTTGTCCAAAGCCCCTTTAACAAAACCCAATTCAAAATCCGTAAAGGAAGCATCTAAATAATAGGACAATTCCCGATAATCCAAATCGTAGGCCCGATCAAAATACTCCTTTGCACCATGGTATTGACCGGATTTCAAGGCGACTTTTCCCAGGAGATATTGAACGATTCCGATTTCACCATCGAAGGACAAAAGTATTTCTTGGGCTTTTTTCAAAGAACCCTGTTCCAAATAAAGGGAAGCCTCTTGTAATTTACTGTCCTTTTCAATGGCTTGTTTTTGGGATTGGATCATTTCCTTCAACGATTGCTTTAATCCTTCTTCCTCTTCCCAATGATCAATTTTTTCCAAGGCCTGTTCCAAATAAAGATTGGCTTTCAAATAATTTCCCTGATGAATTTCGATATTTGCTAAGCCAAAATAAGGCAGGGGAAATTCGGGATTTTCCCGTAACAATTCATTCATCATCAAGAGGATTTTCCGTCGAATTTCCACATCTTTGGTCAGTTCATGGAGCAAAAAACCATAGAAGAAGCGGTTTCTACGATCTTTTACCCCTAAAACTTCATTGGCATGGAAGAAATGGATGGCATCCTTTGGTTTAGATAAGGATGAAATTCCCATTTGAAAAATTAAACCCTGTAAATCCTTCGTCCATTCCTTTAATATTTCAAGATATCTTTCATTGTATTTAAACTCTGGATCAATGGAGATATTGAAAATCATTCCCTTGATGAAATGTTTGATCTCCACTTCTTCTCGAAATCTTGACTTTTTAATATTTTCTAAAAAATCATCTTTCACAATGGGAAGGGGCAAATCTTCCCCTTTAAAATACCTTTTGCCCTCTTTTAATTCTAAATAATACAATCTAGGATGTTCTTCTAAAAAAAATTCCTTAATATCCATTTTTCACCTATTCCATTTCTTTCATAAATCGACGTTTTCGCATATTTGATTTCGATAGGATTTCGTACAATTGCCCCCGGTAAATCATCACCCCTAAAAACACAAGATTTATGCCAAGAAACACCAAAATATCCTGGGGACTTTTCTTCAAGGGATTTTGAATCAATCTTAAAATTTTAGGATACAGAAAATAGGCGATCACCATATTGGGAAGCCATTGGTGAAAATTATTTTTCATCAATTCCAAGCTATTTCCAATGGCTTGAACTCCATTTCCATTTCCCAAATAAACGGATTCAGGTAATGGATTTAACAGGATGAAAATGATGAGATAGTACCAAGAAAACACCGCAAAGAAACGGCCCAATAGCATCTTTATGAAGTAATTAATTAAGGCAATTTCCACCAAGGACCCCATATAATCGGCATAAATCCCCCGGCTATGGAAACGGATTTCGTTCTTTTTAATGCTTAAACGTAATAATCCAAATAATATACTCAACGCAAAAATTTTCAAAATATAATTGACGAGTTGAAGGGCCAATGGGGGTAAAATTTGCCCGAAAATATTGTCCCCAATATTTAATAACAAAAGAATGGCGAGATTGGCGACAAAAAGTAGAGGCAAATACCCCAAAGAGAATAGGGTTCGTTTGAGCGCCATGGTTTGAACATAAAAGAAATCTTTAATATATTCCATTAATACCTCCTACTGAGTAAACTTTTTTTCTTCTTCCTTTAATTGGTTTTGGATTTTTTCATAATAGGCTTCCCGTTGGGGATTTTTAGGAAACCAACCTTTTAAAACACGGACTTCCTGCTCGAAAATTTCTTTAATGGACCAAAAAAAACAACAAGCGAGAACACCGGTAATCAATGATCCATAAAGATTATCCACAATCACCGAAATTCCACTGAAAATCATGCCTCCCATTAGAAAAAACACCCAGGATTTCCTGCCAAAAAAATACTCACATTTTATCACAATTGGGTGGAATAAACCAATTAATAGAAAGGTTATACCGCCAATGATTAATCCCTTGAAATTCATCTTCATCGATCCTTTCTTCCTTTAATAATCAATTATACCCGAAAAGATGATCCATCAATCAGAAGCACATCACAAGAAAAATAGAGTGACCTTTCGCCACTCTATTTTCGATTTGATTTTCTCGATGTATTATTCCACAGCATCCATTTTCTTTCGCGCCGTTTCTTCAATTTCTCGAATCTTTCTCTCGGAATCTTCAAGACTATTACCTACGGAGTAAATATACAATTTAATCTTTGGTTCTGTTCCCGAAGGACGAAGGGCATACCAAGATTTATCATCATAATAGTATTTTAACGCATTGGTTTTTGGCAATCCCGTATCATCCTTTTCATAGTCGATGACCTTTTCCAGTTTTGCCGATGGCAATTCTTCAATCGGCTCTTCCCGGAAAGCTTCCATAATTCGTCCAATCCGTTCTTGACCCGATGCGCCCTCTAAAACAATGGAAATGAGATTTTCATTATAATATCCGTATTTCTCGTATAAATCATCTAAGACATCCAGTAAAGATTTACCTTGTTTTTTATAAAAACCTGCCATTTCGGCAATCATCATCGCCGAATTCACCGCATCCTTATCACGAACAAAGGTGCCGTAGTTAAAGCCAATGGACTCTTCATAACCAAAGATCCAGTTCTTTTCCCCGGTTTTCTCGTATTCATTGGCTAGGCCACAAAGATTTTTAAAGCCTGTCAAGGTCTCTTTCATTTCCACATCATTATCTTCGGCAATTCGAGTGGAAAGATCTCCTGTTACAATGGATTTAACGACAACGGGATTTTTGGGTAAATCTCCTTTTTTGCGACGTTCCGATAAAATATAATGAACGAGTAATGCCCCAATTTTATTTCCATTGACAAAAACATATTCACCGTCTTCATTTAAGACTTCAAGTGCCGTTCGGTCGGCATCGGGATCATTGGCAATTAAGATTTCCCCGCCAACTTTATGGCCTAATTCTTCCGCCAATCGAAAGGCCTTGGGATCTTCGGGATTGGGATAACCAACCGTTGTAAAATCTGGATCCGGTTCCTCTTGTTCTTTCACCACAGATACATGGGTGAATCCCCGCTCTTTTAATACCCTTTGGACCAATTCATTACCGGTACCATTTAACGGTGTATAGACAATGGAAATATCCTTGTCGACTTTATCATCATGAATTGCAAGATTTAAGACATCTTCTAAATAATCTTCATCGAGATCATCGGAAATATACTCGATAATTCCTTCTTCTACCCCATCCTTAAAGTCCATGGTCTTGATTTTTGAGAAATCATCGTAGTTTTTAATATGACCTTCGATTTTACCGGCGATATCATCGAGAATCTGACTTCCCTCTTCCCAATAGGCTTTATAGCCATTGTAATCCCGTGGATTGTGGGACGCCGTCACCATAATACCACTAATGGTCTTTAGCTTGCGAATGGCGTAGGATAAAACCGGCGTTGGACGAATTCCATCAAAAATATATACCTTAATCCCATTTGCCGCCAAAACCGAAGCCGATATTTCCGCAAATTCCTTTGATTTATGACGGACATCATAGGAAATTGCAACGCCTTTTTTCTTAGCTTCTTCACCAAATTCCGAGATCGTATCGGCCAATCCTTGGGTCGCTTGGGAAACCATGTATTTATTCATGCGATTAGTTCCAGCACCTAATTTCCCCCGTAATCCCGCCGTACCAAATTCTAAAGATTTATAAAAGCGGTCTTCAATTTCCCCTTCGTCTCCCTCTATGGAAACCAATTCCCTATGGGTTTTTTCATCGAAAAAATCATCATTTAACCATTTCTCATATTCTTTTCGGTAATCCATTTTTTCCTCCTTAAAGATAATACAATATTGTTTGATAAAGTGATTTACTATAAAACCACTTTTTAAAATCATATTTTACTTTCTTTCCCCAATTGGAGCAGATCATATCTATTCTTCCATCATCATGGATTTCGATCTCCGTAATGATGAGCCAATGATAGCGAAGATCTTTTTTCGGACTCATCCAACTCATGATCATCACCGGTGAATCGTAAACAAGACCAGCTATAATATATTCTAAGACATTGTGGATCGCCCAAGGCCAATCATTTTTCATCGGTAATAATAGATGATCATGATTTTTCGTAAATTGTTTAACTCCATGATTCATATGGAAAGCCGTGAACACACCGATGGGCGTTGGCTTTAACACTTTCCCCACTTCATAGGCAAAATCCGTATAGCTTTCCATCGTCAACGGCCCCTGGAAAAGATTAAAATCTTCCCGGGTCAAACTGTGATACAAAAGAATATTTGTCGCCGCAATAATCCCACAACCTGTTCGATAGTAATAGGATGAATTACGGTATTTCTTTAGCCACAATTGATCGCCACCATAGGCTCCTTCGATATTCATCACTTCATCGAAGGATTTCAATTTATAAATAGTCAAGATTATTAACCTCTGCTTTAATAATCGTCGTGCAATGGCCTTTTAAACGAATCTTCTTTTTCAAATTCATTTTTTTGTTCATCAATCGATTCTCGTATATTTTTATAAAATTATGGATTTTGTAATTTCCCCGCCGTTGGATAAGGGTTTTAATCTCCTCCATGCTTAAAACTTCTTCTTCTTCCATATTATGGAAAAAGAGGAGAATACTCATCCCATTGAAAATACCATAAGCAATGAGGGAGTCCTTTAATCCCCCCATAAATCCTAAATGTTCCGGCAATTCTTCTCCATCATAGGAGAAAAATCGTCGATATTGACGGCGAAAAGCAATTAAATCCCTTACATGTTCGAAGATATCCATATTTTCCATCTTTTTACGCCAATCAATTCCATTGACTTCCAATGGGGAATGATAGGTATTCGGTCGCATCTTTTTCGATCGAAGAAATTCATTACCCGCATGGAAGAAAGGAATTCCAAAGGAAGTCATCAAAAGATTAAATAATAATTTCGTCCGATCGGCCACTTGGACTTGATCTTTCATCGTCTTAGTTAATTTATCTTGAATAATTAAATTATCATGGGAATTAAAATAATTAATGGACTCCCAAGGATCCTTTGCAAATCCTCGGTGATATTCATCAAAATGAATGGACCCGGCAATTCCCGTTTCAATTTCCCTTTTGTAGCCGTATTCCCCCTGGATATAGCCTTGGAAAGCCCCATCATTATCCCCCTTTAAGGCATCCCGATAACCGGAATTAAAAATTGAAAATTCCTTTCCGTATTGGGAACCGGTAATGACCATTTGGTCTTTGGGTAAAGTCGATGCAAAGGCCGACCATGGTTCACCGTAAATCAGGACTTCTGGATTTTCCCAACGGAGTACGCGAACAATATCGTCCATCGTTTTTCGATCCATTAATGCCATTAAATCGAAACGAAATCCGTCGATTTTATACTCTTTCATATAATACAAAAGAGAGTCCAATATGAACTCACGAACCATTTTATTTTCCGTCTTGGCTTCATTGCCACAACCCGAACCATTACTAAATTCTCCCTGGAGGGTTTTCCGATAATAATAATCGGGCATCAATTTATTAAAATTCGAATCAACGGTGCGATAGGTGTGATTATAAACCACATCCATCACCACAGAAATTCCCCTTTCATGGTATTTCTGAATCATTTTTTTAAATTCTCGAATACGATTTTTCGGATCATAGGGATCGGTTCCATAGGATCCTTCAATAACATTGTAATTTTCCGGATCATAACCCCAATTATAATTATCCCCATCAAAAAAGCGTTCCGGCCTTTCGTCCACTGTCCAAAAATCATAAACCGGCATTAAATGGACATGGGTCACCCCGAGATCGGCCACATGGTCGATCCCGGTCACCAATTCTCCTGTATTTTCTTCACAAGCACCGAGGAATTTCCCCCGATAATCTCGGCGAACCCCTGAAGATGGATCGGCGGTAAAATCTTTAATGCACATTTCATAAATAATGGCATCTTTCCATGGATGATAGGGAATATTATGGTATCGAAAACCCGGGGGATCCGTATCTTCCAAATTGACGACACAGGAACGAATGGAATTAATTGATGATGCTTTGGCATAAATATCATTGGCCACCAATTCTTCATCAATTAAATAATCATAGTAAATTCCATCAAGATCTTCGTATATCGTCGTGGCAAAAAACCCCTTCCCCTCATCTTTCATTTGTTCAATGCGATAGGGAATATCTTTTTCATTTTTATATAATTGTAAACTTATATTTTTCGCTTCATTGGACCAAATTCGAAACTCTGTTTTTTCCTTCGAATATTCGGCACCTAATCCATAACGATTGTAGGAATAATATTTATTTTTGCTCATTTTTTATAAATAACCCCTCGTTTAATTTTTATTTGTCCATCTTATTATATCGAAAAATGAGCTTGTTCCAATATTTGTTTTTAATTTGCGACATCTTTATATAGTTCTAAATATTCTTTGGCAGATTTATCCCAATTATTTTTAGCCTTCATCCCCTGCTCCTGGATTTTTCGGAAATCATCCTTATTGTAGAAGGAGATCCCCCGGCGAATCGTATAGAGCAAATCATGGGCATTAATATTTTTAAAGGTAAATCCCAAGCCTTCTTTCGTAAATTCATTATAGGGTGGAACCGTATCCTTTAATCCTCCCGTTTCCCGGACAATGGGTACTGTTCCATAGCGCATGGCAATTAATTGGGAAATTCCACAGGGTTCGGCCAAGGACGGCATCAATAGAAAATCACATCCCCCGTAAATCTTATGGGATTCTCCGCTATTGTAGTAAATCCTCGCCGACATTTTCTCCGGGAATTTCCATTCAAAATAGCGAAACATCTCTTCGTAGACATAATCTCCCGTTCCCAAAACGACAAATTGTATCTCTTCTGTGGTAAGTAGCTCATCCATAATATAGCGAACCAGTTCTAAGCCCTTCATCTCCACTAAACGGGAACACATCCCGATTAAAGGCACATCTTTTTCCGGCAAACCATAGAGGCGTTGAAGATCTCTTTTGTTCTCTTTCTTTTTGTCTAGACATTTACTACTGAAATTCTCCGCGAGATAGGGATCTTTTTCCGGATTCCACACATTATAATCAATCCCATTGACAATACCCTTTAATTTATAGGAATATTTATCAATGACCCCTTCTAAACCTTCGCCGAAAAATGGATATTTAATTTCTAAGGCATAGGTCCCTGAAACCGTTGTAAAGAAATCGGAATAAACGATGCCACCTTTCATGAAATTAATCGCATCATAATATTTTAAACCGTCTTCATTGTAATAAAACGGAGATAATCCCGTAATTTGTAATACATCGGAATCAAAAATTCCCTGATATTTTAAATTATGAATGGTAAATACCGTCTTTATTTCGTGGTAAAACTCATCCCCTCTTTTGAAATCGGCGACAAAAACATTAACAAGGGCCGTATGCCAATCATTGGAATGAATGATATCCGGCTTAAAATCTAGAAATCGTGGCAATTGAGTACAGGCTTTGGAAAAGTAGATAAAGCGTTCTGCATCATCACCTTCACCATAGATATTATTACGGGCAAAGTAAAATTCATTATCGATAAAATAAAAGGTAACCCCTTCCACCGTCGTTTCATAGACTCCGGTGTATTGGTGGCGATAATCAAGATCGGTATAAAAATATCCCACATAATCGAGATCTTCTTTATATTTCCTTTTGACCGCAGAATAAAGGGGTAAAACTACCCGGATATCGACGCCCTTTTCCTTTAAAACCAAAGGCAAGGAGCCGGCGACATCGGCTAGCCCCCCTGTTTTGATAAACGGTTCCGCTTCGGAAGTACAATATAAAACTTTCATCTTTTCTCCTATTCTACAACTAAATTCTTTTCCACAATATATGGATGGATTTTAGTTCCTACTAAAGAAACCTGTTCTTTCACATAAACATTCTTATCTAAAATGGAGTTTACCACAACGGCTCCCGGTTTAATGATACTATCTTGGAACAAAATGGAATTTTTAATAATGGCGCCTTTACCAATTCGGACACCACGGAAAATAATGGAATTTTCCACTTCCCCTTCAATGACACAGCCATTGGCGACTAAAGAATTTTCCACTTTGGATTCCTTTAAATAAAGGGCCGATGGTTCGTCCTTAGATTTTGTCAATACTAAGCCATTTTCAAAGAAAATATGATCATATAATTCCCGATCCAATAATCTCATATTGGCATCGTAATAGGTTCGAATATCGCGGATCGGGATAATAAAAGATTTCATTTTGTAGACGCCGACATTCAATTGATTTAGCCGATGACGTAGGGCATCCTTTAAAGTGAATGCGTCCCCTTCTTCCATACATTCTTTAATTATGGAGATAAAGACATCTTTTTTCATAAAACCGATTTGCGCCAAAAGATTAAAAACATCTTCTGTGGCTAAATTCGTTCCAATATTTTTTAAACGATTATCCCCATTGAAAATCAATTTATCGGCATGGATATACTTGCCCAGGGGATCTTCAACGCTTTTGTAAAATAACATGACATCATAATCTTTTTCACGAAACTCCTCATAGGGATCCGTAAGATCAGTTTTATTGGCAATCATGGGATCGACGAAAAAAAGATACTTCTCTTTACTATCCTCATAGAATCTTAAAGTATCGTAATAGGCCTTAATTTCGTTACTTGCCTCTTTTTCTTTGCGAAAACTTGGCGGAAACATCACAAGGCCATTTCGACGTCGATTGAGTTCCCAAGGTTTACCATTCCCAATATGATCCAAGGTCGAGCGAAGTAGTTTTCCCCCATAGAGAACCACATTGGAAAAATCATTATTTGCCATATTGGACAAAGCGATATCGATTAAGCGATATCGACCGGCAAAGGGCAACATATAAGCCGGTCTTGTATTGCAAAGGGGACCAAATTCATTACCGATAAGTCCACCATTAATTACACCGATACATTTTTGCATAATATCCTCCTTCTACTCTTCTGAAATACCGTCTTGGGAAATGAGATACACCGTATCATCCTCTTTACTTCCGATAATTTCATCGGCATCAATGGTAATATTCGTATCAATCACGGCATTATACACCTTGGCTCCTTTTTTCACTTCGGCCCCCGGTAAAATAACGCAATTATATACCTCTGCCCCCTCTTCGATGATGACGGAAGAGGATAATACGGAATTTTCCACTTTACCAAATATTCGACAAGCCTCATTGACGAGGGAATTTCGAACCTTACCACTTTCGGAAACATAATGGGGAGGTAAATTACGGCTCTTTGTGTAAATTCTCCATTTTGTATCGTAAAGATTCAAAGTGTTTTTTGGATCCAATAAATCAAGATTCGCTTGCCAATAGGAACGAACCGTTCCCACATCTTTCCAATACCCGTCAAATTTATAGGCATAAACCGGTAAATCATCTTGGATAAAAGCCGGGATAATATTTGCACCAAAATCATGGGCGGAATTTTCATCTTCCGCATCTTTAATTAAATACTGTCGTAAAATATCCCAATCGAAAATATAAATTCCCATGGATGCCAGATTATTCTTTGGTTCTTCCGGCTTCTCTTGAAATTCTACAATTCGATCCTCTTCATTGGTATTCATAATCCCAAAGCGAGAGGCTTCCTCCCAGGGAACTTCCATGACGGCAATCGTCGCCTTTGCTCCCTTTTCTTTATGGAAATCCAATAATAAATTATAATCCATTTTGTAAATATGATCCCCGGATAATATAACCACATATTGGGCTTTCAAATTATCGAGATAATCCATATTTTCAAAAATTGAATTGGCTGTACCTTCGTACCAACGTCCCCCTTTTTCCGTGTAGAATGGCGATAAAATTCGTAAACCTCCGGAATTACGGTCATAATCCCAGGACGCTCCATTCCCAATATGGGTGTTTAACTCAAAGGGTTTGTATTGGGTTAAAATCCCGATATCACGAATATCTGAATTGGTTGAATTGGACAGTGCAAAATCAATGATTCGGTATTTTCCACCAAAGGGAACGGCAGGCTTAGCCACATTTTTCGTCAAGGCCTTTAATCGAGAACCTTGACCTCCTGCCAGTAACATCGTCACCACTCTATTCCTTGCTTTCATCCTTGGCCTCCTCTTTTTTTCTTTGTGCTTTCCATTCTCGGGACATTTTTATACTTTTCACCGAGTTTTTATTGTATTGAATATATGCGCCACTCAATGGCTTTAAATCAATCTCTATGCGAAATGGTTTCCCCCGAAATTCTTCTTGGACCGTTGTACTTGGATTATTCCTAGTTGTATTTCCGCCGTATTTTTTTTGATCCGTATTGAAAACAACGGAGTAAAGTCCTGGACGATCGACACCGACGGGATAATTCTTCCGTTCCACCGGTGTGAAATTAAAGGCACAAATCGTCTTTTCACCGTATTTATCGATCCGTTCAAAAATCAGTACCGATTCCTTGGCATTGTCCACATCGAGCCATTCAAATCCATCATAGGAAGTATCGACTTCGTAAAAGGCTTTTTCCTTCCCATAAAATCGATTTAAATCTTCAACGAATAATTTCATTTGCTGATGGCGTTCATAATCGAGAACTTCCCAGGTAAGCTCTTCCCATTCATTCCATTCATCAAATTGGGCAATCTCATCGCCCATAAACATGAGTTTCTTTCCGGGATGGGCGTACATATAGGAATACAATAATCGCAATTGATCAAATTTTTGATCATAATCTCCCGGCATCTTTTGAATTAAAGAACCTTTCATATGGACAACTTCATCATGGGAAAAGGGTAAGATATAATTCTCTGAAAATGCATAAACTAAGGAAAAAGTTAATTTCCCGTGATGATCCTTTCGGAAAATGGGATCCATTTTAAAATACTCCAAGGTATCATTCATCCAGCCCATATTCCACTTGAAATTAAAACCTAAACCACCTTCAGAAACTGGCATGGTCAGTAAAGGCCAAGCCGTCGATTCTTCAGCAATCATAAGTGTATCTGGATATAATTTGAAAATTGTCGTATTTAATTTCTTGATAAAATTAACGGCATCTCGATTCTCATTACTGCCGTCTTCATTTTTTAAATCCTTACCGGTAAAATCCAAATACAGCATATAGGCAACGGCATCCACCCGTAAACCATCAATATGGTAATAATCATGCCAGTAAATCGCCGAAGAAATTAAAAAGTTTTGGACTTCTGGTTTTGAATAATCAAAATTTAATGTTCCCCATTGTTCATTTTCTGCCATAAATTGATTTTCATGTTCAAATAAATTCGTTCCATCGAATCTTGCCAAACCGAAATCATCTTTGCAAAAATGACTCGGTACCCAATCTAAAATTACGCCGATATTTTTTTGATGGAATCGATCAACTAAATGCATAAATTCCTTCGGCGTACCAAAACGGGAAGTCGGTGCAAAATACCCCGTCGCCTGATATCCCCAGGAACCATCAAAGGGATATTCGGTTATGGGCATAAGCTCCACATGGGTATATCCCATTTTATGAACATAATCCACGAGGACATCGGCAAGCTCCATATAGGAATACACTTCTCCCGTATCCTTCTTTCGCCAGGAAGATAAATTCACTTCATAGATGGACATGGGCTCATGATAGGGATCTTTCTTTTTCCTCTTTCTCATCCATGCCCGATCATTCCACTGATAACCATTGATATCGTAAACCTTCGATGCCGTTTTCGGCCGTTCTTCTGCATGGAAAGCAAAAGGATCGGCTTTATATCGAATTTCTCCGGAATAGGAAACCAAGCGGTATTTATAGGCTTCATATTGTTTAACGCCATAAACACAAATGGACCAAATTCCAGATTCGTGAATTCTTTTCATCGGTAAATCCAACTCATTCCAATTATTAAAATCACCGATTAAATTAACATATTGGGCATTGGGCGCCCATACGCAAAAGCGAACGGCGTCTCTTCCTTCCCGGGACTTTACAAAATGGGCCCCGAGAAATTTGTGGGCGTTTTCATTATTTCCATGATGGAATAAATAGGCATCAACATCCCCATCATCGCGGTAATAATAATTTTTGCCATATTCTTTCATATTTTCCCTCCGAGATCTTTCTTTACACATTGTAGACTTATATACTATTTATTCCCTATTTCTCCCTAGCTAAACCCTTTTCCCAAGGGAAAAACAGTCAACATCAATCCTTGAAAATGAAAGAAAAAAACATTTTTCCTCCATATCTATCTAGTTAATTCGCCGATAAACGGGATTTATACTCTCTTTAAAAATATCCCATAAACTATCGTAATATTCCCCGAGATTTTTTTGTAATTTCTCTTCTTGTTGAATCTCTAAAAGAATAATCTCATCATAAGTATTCATGAGATCCTCAAAGGCATCTAAATTTCTCCCATAATAATCTCCAAAGCCATAGGCCTTTTCCAAAACATCATGGAGATCCTCCTTTGTTAAAATCTCATCTCCTTTTAATATTATCTGTCGATATCCCATCTTTACTCTACCTTCTCAAATGTTTCATAATGATCCTTCGTATAATAGATCTCATCCTCGCTAAAAACGATCCTTTCCGGTCCACGATAACCACCATTGTAATGAATATCGGCCTCCTTATACTTAGCCGGGGGCAATTTCTTCTCTCGATTTCCAAAACTATCGCCACCAATAACCATCTCCGGCGCCACTTCCCAGAGATTACCTGCCCGGGGATCCCATCCTAATTTCTTCGCTTCTCCTTTTGTAATATAATTATCCGGCAATTTATCATAGCTTCGCAAATAAGCCACCACATCATCGAGGGAATAATAATAGGCATCCTCATCCAATAAATCCTCTTCTTTATGATCTTTTCCTTCTACTTGCCCACCTTCTGACAACTCCGTCGACATCGGTTGACAAGCCATTAGGAATAGGAGGATAAAAAGTAGCCCCCATCTTTTAATTCTTTTCATTTTCCCCCCCCTAAAATTTTTATTTCAATAATCTTCTTTGTTTGTGTATTAAAACATCTTTTCTATCCTGCACAAGTCTTTTTTTAAAAAAAACAGAGCGACGGCACAAAGCTGTCACTCCACTTTCCATTTTTCCAACTACCGTTGAAATTTTTATTTATTTCTTTTTTTCCTCTTCTTCACGACGTCTTTTTTCTTCAAGATTTTTCTGAATCAATGCATCAAGTACTAATTCATATCCTTCGGCACCGTAATGAAGGGAACGATTCACTCTGGAAATCGTCGCCGTTGATGCTCCTGTATCTTTTTCGATTTCATTATAAGTCTTTCGTATTTTTAGGAGTTTGGCAACTTCCAAACGTTGGGAAATCGAATGAAGCTCCCGAACTGTGCAAACATCTTCAAAGAATTTGTAACAATCTTCTTTGTCTTTTAGCATCAATACGGCTTCAAAAAACTCATCTAATTGTTGGCTTTTGATTTTAGACGTATCCATTGACATCTTCCTTTCTATTTTATCATTTGATATTGATCTCCATCTCATCCTTCAATGATTTAGCATTTTGGCAATATCCTACATGTATTATAATATCAACTTTTCCAAATTAAAGCAAGAGTATTATTAAAGATTTAATTACTATTTTTAAAATCATTTATAAAGATATTATTAATTCTCCTAGCTTATCGAAAGATCTACGATATTTATTCACAAAAAATTACTACCACCTATAAGATCGGTGATAGTAATCTCGATATTGATTCCAATGCCTTCGCTTTTCTCGTACGACTTTCATATAGCTCCTCCGTTAACAAATAGGAATCCTTAACATCGATATAAAATTGTTCCTTCAGGCGACGATTCATCGCCTTATCATACATGACACAATTGACTTCAAAATTTAAATGAAAGGAACGATTATCTAAATTCGCCGAACCCACAGTGGATAAAAAGTCGTCGACGATCAAAACCTTCGAATGGATAAAACCTTTATTATAATAGTAGATCTTCGCCCCATGTTTTAATAATTCTCCACAATTATTTAAATTGGCCCAAAAAACAAAGGGATGATCCTTTCGCGATGGAATCATAATATGAACATCGACCCCGGAAATTAACGCCGTTTTTAAGGCCTCCATAATGGATTGATCCGGAACAAAATAAGGCGTTTGAATAAAAATCTCTTTCCTCGCCGAACCAATCATTTTAAACATGGCATTTTTAATATTCGGCAGGGAAGTATCCGGTCCCGATGTGATAATTTGCATCGCCACATCATGGGTCACCTTATCGACGGGTACCATTGCCGTATCTACCGTCGCCATATCTATATAAAATTCGTCTAAAAACTCGGGATCCTCCCCTGAAGCATAGGACCAATCCTTCGTAAATCTTATTTTTAATCCAAAAACGCCAGAACCGGTAATCCGTAAATGGGAATCCCGCCAGGGGCCAAATTTCTTATCCCGTCCAATATACTCATCACCGATATTATAACCACCGACATAGGAAATTTGATTGTCAATGATAATAATCTTCCGATGATTTCTGTAATTGATTCGAAAATTAATAATTCGGAAAAAGGATTTAAAAAACATCGCGACCTTTCCACCGGCATCTTCCAGCGGTTTTAAATGCTTCTTTCGCAAATAACGGGCCCCTAGGGAATCGACCAGTAGGCGAACTTCCACACCTTCTTTCGCTTTTCGGGTAAGAATTTCCAGGATTTTTTTCCCCAAAGCATCATTTTTGAAAATATAGGACTGTAAATCAATGGATTTAGATGCCCGTTCTAAATCATCAAATAATTGTTCAAAAAGTTCTTCTCCCCAATTGTATAAAGTCACCGAATTATCCTCGGTATAAAAAGACTCATCCATGATTAAATTCATCCGAATTAAATCTTTATACTCTTCACTTTCCAAGTCTTCAAAGCGATAGGAATCATTGACGATTTTCTTCATTTGTTTATGGGACTGCATTTTTAAAAACCGGTCCTGATATTCCTTTAAGGAGAAGAGTTTGTTCTTCCTCGTATCGAGACCAAAAAACAAATACAGGATAAATCCAAATATCGGTAAAAAATACAAGACCATCACCCACATTAAAGTGGACTGGGGACTCTTTTTATCAAAAAACACGACAAATATCGCCAATAATATATTGACCCATATTAAATTCGTCAAAAAACCCGTATATTGTGCCATTGAACCACCTGCCTTATTTAATCATTTTTATGGGACTTATAACGCTTTGTCGTATCCAATACTTTTTTTCGAATACGCAAATGTTGTGGTGTTATTTCGATTAATTCATCGCCTTCGACAAATTCCATCATCTCCTCTAAACTCATGAGCTTCGCTGGAGATAGACGGAGGGCATCGTCGGCTGCTTGACTTCGGATATTGGTTTGTTTCTTCTTCCGACAAATATTAACTTCAATATCTAATCCCTTTGCATTTTGCCCCACAACTTCTCCTTCATACACATGATCTCCCGGTTCCACAAATAACAATCCCCGTTCCTGGGCTTGGTAAAGACCATAGACCGAGGCTTCTCCCGTTTCAAAGGAGATAATTGAACCCATTTGTCTTTTCGGAATCTCGCCTTTATAGGGGGCATATTCTAAAAACTCCGTATTTAATACGCCACTTCCCTTGGTATCCGTTAAAAACTGTTGTCGATAACCGATTAAACCCCTAGCCGGTATATGGAAAATCATCCGGGTCAAGCCCCCGGAAACGGGATTGATTGTGACGAGTTCGCCCTTACGCTGTCCTAATTTCTCAATAATTGTCCCGGTAAATTCTTCGTCAACATCGATAAAGACCCTTTCCATGGGCTCCCACAATTTCCCGTCGATTTCTTTATAAAGAACTTCCGGCTTAGAAACTTGAAACTCGTAACCTTCCCGTCGCATATTTTCAATCAATACGGATAAATGAAGTTCCCCACGGCCAGATACTCGAAAGGTTTCTGTGGAATCTGTTTCTTCCACCCTAAGGGAAACATCGGTCTCCAGCTCCTTCTTTAAACGGCTATGGATTTGCCGACTGGTAACATAATCTCCTTCCTGTCCCGCAAAGGGGGAATCATTTACGGAAAAATTCATCGCCAAAGTCGGTTCTGAAATCTTGACAAATTCCAAGGCCTCGGGATCCTCTTCGGTACAAAGGGTATCGCCGATTTCAATGCCTTCCACACCGGTTACGGCAACGATAGAGCCCACCTTCGACTCCTTCACCTCCACCCGGGATAATCCTTCAAATTCATAGATATTGGTGATTTCAATATTCTTATGCTTATCGGGATCATTGTAATTAACAATAACTGCTTTATCATGGAGAGATACCGTCCCCTGCTCCACCTTACCAATACCAATACGACCGACATAATCATTATAATCAATCGTCGATATAAGTAATTTAAAAGGTTGATCAGGATCTCCTTTTTCCATGGGAATATCTTCAATAATCGTATCGAGTAAATCCCGCATATCTTTTTTTGGACAATTGGGATCCTTTGTGGCATAACCTTCCTTTGCCGAAGCATAAATAAAGGGCGAATCTAAATACTCCTCCGGTGCCCCCAATTGGATAAATAACTCTAAAATCTCCTCGGTTACATCATCAACCCGGGCATTGGGCCGATCAATTTTATTGATGCAAACGACAACAGGTAAATCCAATTCAAAGGCCTTTCGCAAAACAAATTTCGTCTGGGGCATTGGCCCTTCAAAGGCATCGACAACTAAGACGACGCCCGAGGTCATTTTAAGTACCCGTTCTACTTCACCACCAAAATCGGCATGACCCGGTGTATCAATAATATTTATTTTAACGCCATTGTAACGGACGGCTGTGTTTTTTGATAAAATCGTTATTCCCCGTTCCCTTTCAATGGCATCGGAGTCCATAACTCGATCCTTCACCTCTTGATTGTCACGGAAAACACCACTGGATCGCAATAATCCATCGACTAAAGTCGTTTTACCATGGTCAACATGGGCGATAATCGCAACATTACGAATATCCTCTCTTTCCATAAGATCCCTCCTAAAATACACTCTTTCAATTATATCATTATAGCATGAAATACATCTTCCCGAAAAAAAAGACCGACTCGAGTTTAATTGCCCCTCGAATCGGTACATTTTATAATACAAGTTATTTCATTATGATTAATATCCACCCGATCGGCTAAATGCTTTACAATAAAAAGCCCCCGTCCATCGGGACGCAGTGAAAGGCAGTCGGTGTCTTTATTATCATGGTAAAAACCCAACCCTTGATCTTTCACACGAATTCGAATCTCATTACCGTTGATTCCAACCTGGATATTGATTTTTTTTTGAATATCATGCTCATTTCCATGTTCCACTGAATTTACCACCAATTCATTCAAAATAAATCGGATATCGTAGAGTAAATCCTCTCCGACAATATGATTCATAATTTGAAGAATTTCTGTGATACCGCGGTTTGCATTATCCAATGAAGAAGGAATACAGCGGTTGATTCTATACATTTTCATCACCTACTATCAATAGTACCCTGATTTCAGGTTTTTTAATCATACTTAGAAAAGATTGTTCAGAAATCCAAAAATTTTAAAGATCCAAATTTACCTCGTAATTTCCAAAACAAACACTGTTATTTTTTTTAAGATTGGGTATAATTAAAATGTAGTGTTTAAGAAAGGAGAGATATTGATGGAATCTTATGTATGCTTAGCATGCGGTTGGGTTTATGATCCTGAAGTCGGCGATCCAGACGGAGGAATTGAACCTGGCACAGCTTTTGAAGATCTTCCCGAAGATTGGGTATGCCCACTTTGCGGAGCTGGTAAAGATATGTTTGAATTACAAGAATAATTGTTCTTAAAAAGACCTTTGGAATTCCAAAGGTCTTTTCTATTCTTCGTCAAAACCTGAACCGTATTTAATAATATGATCCACTTGCTCCAGGAGCAAATCCCGATTCTCCTTTGATGTCGATGAAAATGGAAAGATTAAATCGCCATCATCAATGCCTAAAGTCCTTTGAAGGATCCCAATATTCTTTTGTCGTTTCCCCCGGGAAATTTTATCCAGTTTCGTCGCCACGACAAAACCTGTAAATCCAATCTCTAAAATCCATTGATACATTTCAATATCTTGCTTTGTCGGTTCGTGGCGAATATCCACAACTAAAACCACTTCGTAGAGATTGTTTCTGTGGTGTAAATAAGTATCGATAATTTGATGCCACTTCGCCTTCTCTTTCTTTGAAGCAATGGCGTAACCGTAGCCTGGTAAATCCACGAAACGGAAAGATTGATTCACACAATAGAAATTAACCGTCCGTGTTTTCCCTGGCTTTGACGATGTATGGGCAATATTTTTCCGACCCACTAAAGCATTAATCAAAGAAGACTTTCCCACATTGGAACGTCCCGCAAAGGCAATCTCCGGCAAATTCGACGGAGGATACTGTTCTACGGTGGCGCCGATTTTCTCCAGCTCCACATGTTTGATCTTCATCACTCCACCTCCCCTTCCTTTATTATAACAAATATTAAGCCCCATCCCATTAGTTTTTCCTGGAAAATTTAATCTGGGAATAATTTATTAAACTTTTCTAGTGAAAATTAGCGAGAAATCGTTACAATCTTGTAATATTCCCTGGGCAAATCTGTGGTATAATAAAGATGCAATCGATGAGATTTCTTTTGCAAACGTATTCTCAAGGAGGTTATACTATGGAAAAAACAATCGAAAAAACAAGCGAAACCGTACATCCAGGACTTATCTTAAAAAAAGTTCTCGAAACAAGATTGATGAATACCGAAGACTTAGCCCGTCTTTCCAAATATGATAGCGAACACTTCAAAAAAATTATCCGTGGCGATAATGATATTGATCAAAATACATCCCAAGAACTGGAGCGATTATTATCCATTGAATCCAGCTTCTGGCTAATGAAACAAAAAGATTACAACACCATCCATTAAAATCACTGGGATCTTCGGATCCCAGTTTTCAATTCTTCCGAAAAAATATAAAAGAATTCTACTTTCTATTAATATCTTATGGTAATGAAGGGAAAAAGGAAATTTCCTTGGAAAATCCATTGACAATTGCCGTAAACCGTCTTATACTGATAATGGTTATCAACTCTCCTTAATATATTACAAACCCCTTGTAATATTAGATTTAATTCATTACCTAAAAAGCCACGGCCCCCCTGCCGTGGCTTTTTTCGGTTATTTTTTCGGTGGCCTTGGACCATAATACTGATAAAAAGTCGTTTCAATCGGTCCATTGAACAGCTTCCTCTTTCGATTGGCTTTTTTACCGATTAATGATTCCAGCTTTTTCTCGTCGGTAAGGATATACCAGGACCAAGTGTTCAATTGTTTCATCTTCTCCCCGAGATCCAATAAAATCTCCTCGGCTTTTTTCTTATCCATAAAACGATCGCCATAGGGAGGATTGGTAATTAAAACCCCATAATCATCGGATAAGGCAATTTGTCGAAAATCCCTCGTAATAAAATCAATATCTTCTCGAACCCCGGCAGATTCTGCATTTTCAATGGCCCTTCTAACGATACCACCATCAATATCCGATGCTAAAATATGGAGCTTTCCCCCATAATCAATGGCATCCATGGCCTTTGCCCGTTCCTTCTTATAAATCTTCTGCCACTCTTTCGACCAATGGACACAGTCGAAATCTCGATCGATACCTGGAGCAATATTCCGAGCAAATCTCGCCGCCTCAATGGCAATCGTCCCTGAACCACAGAATAAATCAACGAAAAACCGATCCCTTTGATAAAAAGACAATTCCACCAAAGCCGATGCCAAATTTTCCCGAAGGGGCGCCCTTCCCGATTCTATGCGATACCCCCTTTTGTGCAAACCTTCACCTGAGGTATCCACCATAAGTATTGTCCTATCTTTATGATTGCGAAAACGAATCTTGTATCGACTACCGGTTTTAGGGAACCAATCAATGGGATAAATCTCTTTCATTTTCCCAATCATTGCCTTTTCAATAATACTCTGACAATCCCGAATGGAAAATAACTTGGCTTGATGGGCCTTGCCATTCACTATGAAATTAGCGTCTTCAGCCATCCACTTTCCCCACTCAATCTCTTGAACTCCCTGGAACAAATCTTCAAAACTGTCGGCTTTAAATTCCTTTAAAACAATATACACCCGATCGGCTGTGCGAAGATGGATATTCAATTTAATAATATCTTCTGCCGTACCCTCCAATTCAATATAACCATTGTTCACCGTAAAATCTTCATAACCCATCTTTTCCAATTGCCATTTTGTCAAAGACTCTAAACCAAAGGCCATGACAATTCGTATTCTATATTTTTTCATCCTAATCTCCCTCTTGGAATTCTTGCTCTTCTTTGTGAATCTTCCTAAAGTATTATATCATATGTGGTACAATGTTTATATCAAAGAATGAAGGAGTCCATCGATGAAATTTATATCTGAATTTGAAACCCTCGGGGAAATGGAAATTGGAGAAAAAGAAATACATTTAATCTCGGCTTCCCCGAGAAGACGAGAAATGATGAAATACCTCGGCCCTGCCCATTTTGGTACTGCAACCATTGATGAAGGCCGATTGACGAAAATATATAGGGAAGAACACAAAAATCTAGAAGATTTGCCGGCATATCTCTCCCTAAAAAAAGCATTGGCTGTACAAGCACCACCAAACTCCCTTATCGTGACGGCCGACACCGTCGTTATCCTCGGCGATACCCTTTTGGGAAAACCACATTCCCAAAAAGAAGAAGAGGATATGCTCCGTAGTCTATTTGGAAAAAAACACAAAGTCGTCACCGGATTTACCCTAAGGGACGGCCAGTCCTTTCGGGCATACACCGCCTATTCCATCGTAGAATTCGTCGAATATAAAGAATATTTAGAACCGGAAATAAAAAAATACCTCGCCCAAAGGGGGGGCAAAGGGAAAGCCGGCGCCTATGGCATACAAGATATCCACCCTTATTTTATCCGTTGCATCTACGGTGATTACAACACCATCGTCGGATTACCCATAACTGCCGTTCGGGAAAAACTCCACGAAAATGGTTGGATCAATCCATGGCAAAAATAAAACTCATCCTATCGGCTTGTTTAATCGGCATCCCCTGTCGTTACAATGGCAAATCCCAGAAACAAAAATTACATCTTCCAGAAGAAATTGAAATCTACCCCATATGTCCAGAAGTCATGGGTGGGCTTCCCATCCCTCGCCTTCCCTGTGAAATCCAGGGAGAACACGTCTTTAACACTGCTGGTAAGGATTGCACAAAAGCCTTTCAAAAAGGAGCAGAAAAGAGCCTAGAAATTGCTAAGAAAAGAAACTGTTCCCTCGCCCTATTGAAAGAATCCTCCCCCTCCTGTGGCGTAAACTTCATTTACGACGGAAGTTTTACGGGAAATAAAATTCCAGGACAAGGCATCACCACCCAATTACTTCGGGAAAATGGAGTAAAAGTCTTTTCGGAAAATGAATTCGCCCAATTAAAAAAAGTGATCCATCCCCGTTCATCCACCGATAAACTTTAAAAATTAAGCCATAAGCCTTAAATAATCCCTTCGTCTATATTATCCGCCGATTAAAAACCATAAATGAAAAATACTTTCAAATTATCCCTTAAATTTCTCCAAAATATCAGCCAAATTTCCCAAGTATTTTAGAAAAGATGTAAAATTCTTTCAACTTTTATTAAAATCTCACTTTATCCTTGCAATTGATAACTATTCTCATTGACAAAACATAAAAAGGGCTCTATACTTAAAATGTATCAACTCTCCTTAATATATTACAAACCCCTTGTAATATGAAATTAAATTCATTACCTAAAAAAGATGTGGCATTTAGTCACATCTTTTTTATATCCATTTAAAATATTAAAATCTTTGAAATAATATTAAATCCTTCGACTACCGCTGAGAACGATTATCTTTTTCATTGACAAAGGGAATTTATTCCCTTATACTAATAATAGATATCAACTCTCCTTATATTACAATCCCCTTGTAATATATAATTAGATTTAATTCATTACCGAAAAACCATGGCTCCCCTGCCGTGGTTTTTTAGTGTGAACAGTAATGGAATATTAAAATCTTTTAAATTCTATTAAATTCAAATAAAAAATTATTAATTGATAATAATTCTCATTGACAAGATTTCTTTTACTATTTATACTAGTATTAGATATCAACTCTCCTTATATTACAATCCCCTTGTAATATACAATTAGATTTAATTCATTACCGAAAAACCACGGCTCCCCTGCCGTGGTTTTTTAGTTGGAAGAAGTTTCTCTTACAAAAAAGTTTCTTTTAAGAAATATAGCCAAGGTCTAATATCTTCCCAATTTCTAATGGCCATGACCTTTGATCCCTTTAATGTATTTTTCCATTGAAACCAGCTTAAAACATGATCGGGATATTTCTTTCGATTGGTGATGGTGTATCGGACCAAATCCAATGAATCATAAAGCCACACAATGGGGACGATTGATTTTCTAAAAATTAAATTCTCACCCTTTAAATCCTCAATCGCCATAATGGGCATATTTACTCCGGCAGCCGTCGCCGAATAATTCCATAATACGGAACGGGGATTGATTTCAATGATCTTAAATAATTGATCCCTTTCATCATATTTAAATTCTGCCGATCCAATTCCATAATAATCTAGGCCATCCATTAATTTCTCACAATATTCCTGTAATATCGGAGTATCCTCTATTCTACCGGCTGTCATCGTTCCCGTATTCGGTGGATATTGACGGATTTTGTACCCCGTTGATATCGCCTTTAATCGGTGTTCATGATCATAAAAAAAGGAAGTATTATACAAATGATGATTATCTCCCGGAATGTATTCTTGTAAAACAAGGGGGGTGTTTTCTAAATGAAGATCCTTTATTTCAGATATTGTTTGTTTATACTCCTTGGAATCTTCAATAATCACTGCTTTTTTATACTTTTGTACAAATATCGAAGTTTTTTCAGGTTTCAATAAAACAGGATAGCGTAGTTCCCCCTCTCTTTCTTCCATTTCTGCAAGATTATCAAAGTACAGGGATTCAGGATAGGGAACCCCAACTTCCTTCGCCCGTTCAACTGTTTTCTTTTTGTTATTACATATTTTTATACAGCTTTTAGAGGATACCAAGGCCACCCCGTAATTATTTATTAATTCCCTGTTTTTCGCCAAATAGTCGACTCCGTCATCACTTGTTGCGAAGACAATACCAACTATATTTTGTTCCTTTAATTCCATCAACCGCTGTATTATAAGATCATTCAAATCTTTTTCTTTCATACTATCGGCTTTGATAAAATTTACATACTTCGAGAAAGCACTATAGGATTTTTTTACATCAATAACATCACTGGTATAACCTTCTTCGCCCAAGGCCCTAACTATACCATAAGTATTTAAACTATCTGTTAATACAATAAATCGATAATCGTTAATTTTTTTCATTAAACTCCCTCTATGTCAACTCAATGCACAGCTCGATAAAATCATTCACTTATTAATCCCTCTATTTTTATGGCCGTTCATTCCTCAATGTCTTGTAAAAATTCCGCTGATTTCCAATTCGATAGGGATATCTCTCTTCAATTGTATCTCCAAAATCTTTTATCTCTTCCTTTAATCTTTCACTACTTATTTTTCGAAAAAACTCAGCACCTGCTACATCGAGCATACTACCCTTCCCGCGATTTAAATCCTGAAAAATTGAAAAATCCATGGTAGATTGTGATGGAAAACAATCATATAATTGCTTTTTTAAAAGAAAATCTTCTTCATCCATGGGATAATAGGTATTGATCAATTGAAAGGGCAGTAAATTTGATACTTCGTAGAGGTAAATCTTCCCTTTTGGCATCAGATCGGCAATTATTTTCGTTGTTTGTCGGTGATCGGGATGATTATCAATATAAGACACCGTAAAGATGCTATCATATTGTGGCAATATTTCTTCCAATTCTTTTTTTAGTCGGGATTCATCCTTTTGTAAATTCATATTTTCCCCATCTAGAAAATATATCTTCCCACATTTTAATAAAGCGTGTAAATTCTTCCCTTCTTGTTTACGAACTTCTGCACTACCCTTAAGGCCTTTCCCACTATCGGTCATATATAATACATCATAATTAATCTTTCCCATTAAAGCGCCCATTCCTATGGTTTCATCATCGACATGGGGCGCTACTACTAGGGTTCTTCCTAAATCACACAAGGAAATTCGTTCCAATTCTAAGCTACCATGATATATTTTTTTAATCTGATATAAATTGTACCAGCGAATGGGATGATACAATACTTTCGCTAAACAATCTTTGATACTCATAATCTCACCTTCTCTATTATATCAAATACTTCAAAAAGTTTGAAAACTCTTGCCCGATTAATATCAAAAAAAGCCTTCCAATCCCACAGGATCAGAAGGCCTTCCATGATTATTTATTTTTCCTTATCCCCAACATAATTCTTGAAATATGTTTCCAATGCCTCTTCCAAAGAACTTGTTCCACCGGCTAAATAAATCTTCTTAATTTCTTTCTCTTTGATATACTGAATCGCTGGATCATTATCTTTCTCGGCAATGGGATTTTCCACTAATAAAATCGCTGCATTTTTAACCTTTGCTAAAGGTGCTGATGTCAATGCATCGGGAGATTTAAATCCATTGACGAAAATCGCTGCCTTAACATCGTTTAATTTCTTCGCAATTTCTAAAGATGTACCATAACGATTAGAACCTGAGATTCGTTCTGCAATCGTCAATTCGTTTTTCACAACGACATCATCATCAATCGTACCCTTTCCACCGGCTATCGTCGCTTTCACAACTTCTTGTTCTTTTACGAAGTCTTGTGCTACTTCCGGCATAAGATCTTTACGAGTCAATAAAATGGCTTGTTTTTCTTGTGTTGCAAGGGGAGCCACCGCCAAGGCATCGGCATCGATATAACCGTTGGCTACGATGATATGCTCTTTGCTGAAGCCATGATCTTTTACAAGGAGCTCTGCCACTTCAACGGCTGTTTCAAAACGATCTTTACCAGAAATTCGTTCGACTTTAACATCTTCTAATTGGTTCTTCACGACATTTGATACCGATCCAGTACCACCAACGATGATGACATTCTTCACTTCACGGGTCTTGATGAAGTTTTGAATCCCTGTGTATAGACTGTCTTTTCCCGTTAAAAGGATGGGAGCATCAAGTGCATTGGCCAGTGGTCCTGCTGCCAAGGCATCGGCTGCCACTTCACCATAGGCTAATATAAGATGATCTGTTTTTTCATAGGCTTCTTTCGCCGTGTCTAAAGCTGTTGCATAACGGTTTTTTCCGGAAACACGTTTCGTTTCACCATGCTCTAGTACTTCGAAAGGAAGTTCTGTTTTATGTTCTGTTCCCGCTTTTGCCACAAGGACAAAATGATCTCCGGCTGTAAATCGTACCTTATTATTTAGAGCAAAAGTTTTATCTGTTTTAACGGTAAATAGCTCCACCGATTCAATCGTATTATCCGGTTTTTGCTTAAATACAGTATAAGGGTCTTCTTCTTTTGTTCCATCTGATTTTACTTTGTAAAGCTCAAAGTAGACATTTTCTTTTTTTGCATCAAATATATTGGAATCAAATTTACCAGTGATGAAAGATTGTCCTTCGTAGACTTTGTCTATGACGACAGGAAGTTTTTTATAACCAACTTCTACTGTTATCACATCGGAGTACACTTGATTGGTCTTATCATAGACGTAAAAAGATAATTTGTCTCCAAGAGAAGGCTTTACTTTATCTTTAAATTCAATAACACCTAAACCGTTAACCGTTCCTAGTGCTTGTTTTACCTGATTTTCTTTGTCCGTATAGATGACATAGGGTTCATAAGTGGTGCCGGTCTCTACTTTTTCTAATTGTCCGTGGAACATCGTATCGCCAACGGCAATTTCATCCATAGTAAATGTAAGATCCGTTTTTTGAACGACAAAAGTAAGGCTTGTGTCCTCTTTAAGATCTACTGTATAGACACCATCTGCCTTTTTCAAAGTCGCAGCTTTAGCTGGATCAAGGCTTGGGACAACTTTTACATTTTTATAATTGTTTGGAATCTCAAAGGAGATCTTATATTCCCCTTCTTCTAAATCAGCTGAATAGTTATCACTTACAATGGCGTTATCAATTTTCATCTTAATGGCAGAATTTTTGATATTCTCAAAATTTACAATTAATTTATGTTTTTTTACTTTTTGTTCTGCTTTAAGGATCACCTTATTTGTATCCACTGTTGACGTTAAGGTTAACACCCCATCTGCAAAGGTAAAACCATCCGGCATATAACCTTCCAGTTTAGAAAGATCATATTTCTTCGATTCGATTTTAAATTTCTTTTCAGTTCCTTTCGTCGTATCAATTCGAAGATAGCCTTTTTTTGAATTTTTGCTATCATTGCCAAAGGCAGGAGTCATCTCTTGGTTTTCTTCACTGGAAGTGATATCCGTAATTTTAATTTCGGCGGCTAATATTTGAGCCTGGGTTAAAAACTTATCATCCTTGTCTTTTAGCTCAATCGTCACCGATCTTGTTTCTATGTTCGAGGGACTTTTACCAGTGGAATTTCCATCGGCCAAGGAAAGGGTTCCTTGTCCCAATACCAAGGAAAGGGCCAAGAGCAATGCAAATATTCTTTTTTTCATATTTTATCCATCCTTTCTATATCTATTGTATCATAACAAAGGAAATATTCCATTAAAAAAGAGACTATCTTTCGATAGTCTCTTTCGTATCTTCTTAAAAGTTATTATCTTCCAAGAATGATGTTATTAATTTCTGTTCTTGCTTTTTCAGAAACTGTTCCAGTTCCACCTAAGATAGTGAAGCTAGTTACATCATATGTTTCTAGATAAGCTTTAACAGCATCGGATACTGTATCAGCATTTGGTAATAATAATACTGGAGATCCTTCTTTTGCTGCAAGTGTAGCACCTGTAAGAGCGTCAGCATAACCTGCACCGCTTGTTACAAATACATGGTTTGCATTTGGATAGAATTCTTTTGCAATTTCTACCGAAGTTGCAGAACGGTCAAGACCAGCAATTCTATTTGCTGTTAAGTTAGAGTCTCTTAATTCTCTAATTACTGCATCGGATACGGATCCAGTACCGCCGATTACACGTACTTCTTTTGCTTTGTTAGCAATGATGAAGTCTTTGACTTCTTTTGGAAGTTGATTCTTCATTGTTAAAAGAAGTGGTGAACCAGCTACTGCTGCAGGAGATGCGGCTGCTAAAGCATCTGGGAAGTTTTCGCCAGAAGCTAAATATACTATACCTTTATCTCCGAAATGTCCATGAACCCATTTCGTTTCATTATTGTCCATGATCCAACGTAATAAATCTTTCGCATTTTCTACAGAAGTTCCATAACGGTTTAATCCAGAGATTCTCTTGATTTTTCCGAAAGCTTCTAATTCTTTTTCAACCGCTTCGTTGATCGTTTGAGTACCACCAACGATTACGATTCTTGAAGGATTCACTTTCTTCAAATACTCTGCAGTATCTTTAGGAAGTTGTCCTTTTTGAGTTAATAATAATGGTGCATTGTAATTATAAGCAGTTGTAGTCGCTGTTAATGCATCAGGATAGCTATCTCCAGAAGCAATTACTACGTTCTTATAATTGTCTTTTACTTGAAGACCATTCGGGAATAATCTTTCTGCCATTTTCACAGCAGTTTCATA
>JAUNVW010000016.1:0-20716 GCA_030540635.1 Tissierellia bacterium
CCCACTACCACTTTCTCCGATAATGGCATACTTTTGATTTTTATCAAATGTAAAATCCACATCTTTTAAAATCGCCTTTTCACCATAGTTGAAACTAATCTCATCCAATCGAATGTCGTTTTCCAGTGCTGGATAAGTCCCTCGATCTTGATACTCCACATCGACCATTTTATTCATGAGGTTTTTCCCGCCCTTGTATTGAACAATAACTTCTAAAATACTAAAGGAAGAAGTTAAAAAGATTCCTAAAATAAACGGCGTCGCTACAAGCATTCCTAAACTTAGCTCATTATTTACAACTAAGTAGGTGGTAAAAATGAACATGGCTCCTTCAAAAAGATGTTTCATCCCTTCAAAACCTAAATTCGCAATCGCTGTAAATTTCTTGATATAGTACATCTGTCCTTCTAATTCTTCTTGATCGGCTTCCACTTTTTCAGCTAATAATGAAAGACATTTAAAATTTTTAAGTAAGCTATATCCCCCTAAGTATTCTTGCAGCGTGTTGTTGAATTTTCCATTCAGTAGGGCATAATCCTGATAGGCTAGACTTATTTTCTCACCAAAACGAGTACCAAAAAATAAGAGTAGAAGAATGAGAATCAGAGAGAATAGAAGTAATTTCCAATGGATAATAAATAAGAGTATCAAAGATGTGATCGATAAGCTTAAATGATTCACGACAACCAGGGTATTATTAAAGACATAACTATTCACTAATGGGAGATCCCCCGTATACCATGAGATATACTGTCCAATATCTTGTTTATAAAAATTATCATAGCCCATATGGACAATATTATCTGCTATCTTTTCTCCTAATTTCAAATTCCACGCTTTCAGTATTGAAGCATTATTAATACCTAAGAAAACCTTTAATATCTCTGTTGCGGCAATCACACCTAACATCAAATAGATGACACGAAAGACACCTAAATCTCCGGCTAACAGCAGATTGACCGCTTCCGATCGTGCGTATATGGCATATAGGGAACCCACAGAAATAGTTAACATCAAAATAGCACTTAGAAAAAACTTTAATTTTTTATCTTTAATATACTCTTTCATAAACACTCCTTATCATCACAATACCCACTTACAACTCCATAAAATTGATAATACCTAGGATATCCTTTGTTCATATCGACTCTTTTCCAATTTTTAGCTGATAGTACTTGTTTTAATGGTCTATTGTACACATTTTTTCCTGCATTCATTAAACAAATATCTTGTGCTAAGTAACCTAACATTAAAATTTCTTTTTCAAGTTTTCTCATATCCCAAATGTCTTTTTTCAATAGAAATAGAGGATATTGACTACAATGTCGAAAATCAATATAAATATAATCACTATTGAGATCTGAATAATGTAAACACTTATCTTCAATCCAAAGAATCGTTCGCTATTTTTAAAGTGTTACTATACTTTATATGTAAAATAATATTGTTCGTTAGAAACTCGATAATTTATATTTCTATTTTCCATCTTGCTTTCATACAATGAATACATCCACAAGAGTGTGACTTTGCTGTACATATGTATCGCTGACGCACTCCTGTGGACGAGGGTATACATTACTTTCCGTTTCTTTATCCATTTTAAATGCTTTCCAGTTCGATTCTTCTCGATTTAAAATCCTTCTTTTTTATTGATATTTGTTTCTATATTCCATTTTGAATCTCCCTGTTGAATTACCGTATTCATTTTTAATCCGTCGAGACCTACTTTTTCATAATTTACAAATAATTCTACTTTACTATTCTTTTGATCTTTCTTTTTATTATTCTTTTCCATTTGAAATCTCCTTTCACAATAAGAGAAATATATTTTTTAAATTGTACCATGTATACTACTCGTGTATATTCACTAAAACTATTCCATCATATTTAACCGGTTATATCAAATGTGTCTATTTTTTTTTTTTATTTTGTCGGTCTAAAGCATTTAGAAAAATACATGTAAAAAAGAGCATCTGTACATCGATGCTCTTTCTCTAGCAATTATCTCATCTGATTAAAATCAATGATTTCATCAAAACTATTTAAATACTCGTCGGTATAATCATGGGTGATGACGATTTTAATGGGAAGTTCAATCTCTGCAATGAGTTTTTGAATGGCTTTTGTATTTTCTGGATCTAAATTCGCCGTCGGCTCATCGAAGATCAAACAGTAGGGTTTGTCAAGTAGTGCCCGTGCAATATTAATCCTTTGATATTCTCCAGAAGAGATGAATTTCCCTCCATGGCCTAAAGATTCTTTTTCAATGAAATTCTCGTCAAATCCCACTTCTTTTGCTACCCGTTTTACTTCTTCGTCGGGGACCTCTCGGTATAGACGAATATTTTCTTTAATATTATCGTTTAAGACGAAGGGATTCGCACCAATATAGCGAATATACTCTTGTCGCTGACTCGGTTTTAGTTCTTTCCCCTCCCTATTTCCATAAATCATTTGACCATCATAATCTTTGAAGTATCCAGCAATGGATTTTGCCAAAGTACTTTTACCACAACCGGAGGGTCCAATGATGACATAGGAATGATTCGGCTCAAATTTTAAATTTAGATGGTCAAGAACTTTCTTATCGCCAAATTGCAAGGAGTAGTCTTTCAACTGGATGGCTCCCGGTTCCATATCTCGTCCTGTTTCTTCTATTGATTCTAAATAGGGAGCGACTTTATCTCGAATGACTTCATTGGCTTTCATTAAATTTCGATTGGTGGAAATTTCTCGTATTGGCGGGAAAACAAAGTTTAATAATTGAACCGCCATTAATAGCATTCCTGTCGTGATCTCTCCACGAATCGCAAAATATGCACCGACAAACATACAACCAATTTGCATAAAAAACGAAGCGCCTGTAATGGAATAAAGAGAAAATCCATCGACAACGGCTTTATGCTGCCTTGCTTCTTCCATGGAGCCATCTTGACGAGTCATTTTATGATACAGGGCTTTTGTAATATTTAATAATTTTATGGATTCAAAGCCGGATAATAGGTTTTCTAATTCTTTCACATAATGTTCGTATTTCTCAGAGAAATTGGACGCCGCTTTTGATTGCATACCAACAAATAATCGAGGAACCAAGGTTACAAAAAGAAGAAGCCCAATGAAGATTAACGTCATTTTAATATTGATACGTAGTAATGCTCCGAGGCTGACGATGAGCCCTCCCATGGCAATGGCTGTACCATATGTCTTTTGAACATAATTTGTAAGTATTTGATCCATATCTTGAGTAAGTACATTGTAATAATAAGACACATCTTTTTTTTGATATTCATCAATCGGTGCCTTGGTTAAATAACGAAGAACTGAACTTTTTGTATCCTTTAATACGGCTTCATCAAATTTAGATGCCAAATAAGAATAAAGAGTTCCAACGGCAATATAGCCAAGAAATAGCACAATAGCGTAGATGCCGACTTGTTGTAATCGATCCATATCCTGTGTGCTAATGGTGTCGATAATCCGGCCAATGACATAGGCAATGCCGACATTTAGTATCGTGATTCCTACCCCCGATAAAAAAGTAAAGAACCACAAAAGCTTGTGATTTTTTAAAATTTTCTTCATACTACACCCCTTTTAATCATTCGGAAGTAATGGAAAAATCTTTTTTATGAATTTATTCGAATGAATTTCACAATTCATTAAGATGATTCTAAAACTTCACCGTATTATCACTCTATCATATTTTTTTTTTTACAAGTTTATAACTTTTACTTAACTGATTAGTCATACATTATAATTTCTTAAAAAAGTACTTTAGATTGCTTAATGACCATTAAAACATGATAAATCCCATCGCTTCATTTTCACAATCTTTTCATATAAAAAAATCTCGATGATATCATCGAGATTTTTAAACTTCGATCGGATTTAATTTCGAATAAGTTCTTTCATGTCTTCTTCTACGGTACCATTGGGAGCAATTCCAAAGGCATCCACAAGTACTTCTACGACATTTGGTGATAAGAATGCCGGTAGTGTCGGTCCCAAATGAATGTTTTTCACTCCCAATGCCAATAAAGCCAATAGAACAATGACGGCCTTTTGCTCATACCAAGCAATATTATAAACGATAGGAAGTTCATTGATATCTTCCATTTCAAAGATTTCTTGCAATTTCATCGCAATGACGGCTAAGGAATAGGAGTCATTACACTGACCCGCATCGAGAACTCGCGGAATTCCACCAATATCTCCTAGATTTAATTTATTATAACGGTATTTCGCACAACCCGCCGTTAAGATTACCGTATCTTCTGGCAATTGTTCTGCAAATTCGGTATAGTAATTTCTTCCCTTTTGTCGCCCATCGCAACCGCCCATGACGACAAACTTTTTAATGGCGCCGGTTTTCACCGCTTCGACGATTTTATCGGCTAATTGGAAGACTTGATGATGGGCAAATCCACCGACAATGCTTCCTGTTTCGATTTCTTCTGGCGCTTCACATTCTTTTGCCCGTTCAATGATTTCTGTAAAATCTTTCTTTCCCTCTTTTTCTTCAATATGGGGACATCCTGGATAGGAAGCTACGCCGGTTGTGTATAGTTTATCTTTATAAGAATCCTTTGGCGGTACAATACAATTTGTTGTCATAAGAATGGGACCGTGGAATGATTCAAATTCTTCCCGTTGTTTCCACCAAGCGTTTCCATAATTTCCAACGAAATGATCGTACTTTTTAAATGCCGGATAATAATTTGCCGGTAACATTTCACTGTGGGTGTAAATATCGACGCCACTGTCCTTTGACTGTTCTAATAACTGTTCCATATCCCCTAAATCATGTCCGGAGATCAAAATCCCTGGACGAGTGCCTACACCGATATTTACCTCTGTTATTTCTGGATTACCATATTTATCCGTATTGGCCTTGTCTAAAAGAGCCATAACATCTACGCCCAATTGACCGGTTTCCATGACTTTTTGAATCCATTCTTCTACTGAATAATCTTTTAAACTATCTTGTAGAAGTTCTTGAAGTTTTTCATCTAATTTTTCATCGAAATGGCCCAGCACATTGGCATGGCGCATATAAGCTGCCGCACCTTTTAAACCATAAAGGGATAATTCCTTTAAAGAACGTAGATCTTCATTCTCTTCTTCTAAGACCCCTACCTTTTCAGCTTTCTCCTTCCATTGATCCATGGATTCATTCCAAATGGCATTTTCGCTGAAATCATCCTTTTGATCCAATTGATTTAAAATTTCCATTTTTTTATCGATAACTTCTTGAATTTCATTGTCGATAAATTCTTCATCAAAATTCGCATTGGTGATCGTGATGAATAGTGAAGATGTTACCATTTCATTGGTAAAGCGATCCACCTTATTTCCTTCTTCTCGAAATGATTTCAAAAGTTCTGCTAAGCCTTTAACATTCCAAATTAATAAATCCTGTTTATTGGAAACTTCATTCGTTTTTCCACAAACACCTCGTTTTGTACAACCGGTGTTTTTTGCAGTTTCTTGACATTGATAACAAAACATATTACTTCCCCCTTTTCCTTTAATGGTAGTATATCGGAAAAGTTTCACCGGTTTCTGTAACCTATGTTACCAATAAAAAAAGAGCGATGGCGAAGCCACCCCCTTTTATATCAATCCCTCGAGTTTCCCTCGATTGATTTTTACATCTTCCCGTTCAATTTCTAAAAATCCTTCTTCTTGCATTTCCATAAGCTCTCGGGATAAGGAAGGCCGAGTCGTACCGATATAATCTGCCCACTCTTCCCGGGTCATGGGAATTTTAAAATACTTTCGCTCATCGGCAATTTGAAGTAAATAACGGGCGATTTTTTGCCGAAGGGTAATGGAAGAATGCAACAGTAATTTCTGATTCAAATAAAAGGCTTTATTCGCTAAAATCTTTAACATATTATTTTGAATACGGCAACTCGCTTTACTCATCCCCTCCATACCCTGTCGAGGAATCTCAAGGATCTTGGCCTTTTCATGAACGATACAAGAATAGTCATAGGTATGATTTTTCAAATAGAGATAAACCTCCCCAAATACCGTCCCAGCTTCATAGAAACGATTAATAATATGACGTTTCCCACTTTTCTCTAACTTTTCAACTTGTACCGAACCCGCCATTAAAACAAAAAGACTTTTTGGTTCGTCACCAGCTTGAAATACGGCCTCATCCTTTCCCAAATAATAAATTTTTCCACGGTTCTTTCCAATGAAATCTCGGATCTCAACTTCTGTAAAATCTTCGAATAATTTACTTTTTTTTAATATTTCCAAAACATCGCCTCTTTTACAATTGTTTTTTTACTTCTTTCCCAATCTTTTCTGGCTTTGTTGATGGCGCAAAACGTTTTATAACCTGACCGTTTCGACCGATGAGAAACTTTGTAAAATTCCACTTCATTTGATCATTGAAAAAGCCTCCCTTTTGTTTCACCAGCCACTGAAATAAAGGATCCTCTTTTACATGGGATTTTTCAAATAGGGGAAAAGTGATCTTATATTTTTCCTGTGCAAATTTTAAGATTTTTTCATGATCATCGTATTCTTGATCGCCGAAATCTCCACTGGGAAATCCTAGAACAACAAAGCCCTGATCTTTATATTTTCCATACATTTCTTCCAGCCCTTGGAATTGAGAAGAAAAACCTCATTGACTTGCTGTATTAACAACGAGCACCACTTGATTTTCAAATTCTTTAAAATTGATTTCTTTGCCTCCGATTACCTTTGCTTGGTAATCATAAAAATGTTTCATCATCCCCTCCTCGATCTTCCGTTTTCCAATGGACGAAATACTCCACAATCTTTCTAGCTTTTTCTTCGTCTTCTTTTCGTACATAAATATAATAATCTTCTAACAAGGCTCCGGCACGAAGGATAAAACCTTCCCCATGATCACTCCGCAACCAATAGGGTATCTTCGCTTCTTCCAACGCTTCCTTTGCCATCATCGCCGGTGCCTGTCGTCCTTGAAAAATGAGAACCTCTGCCATCGTATCACCTCGGTATATAGATACCCAAAAGGTTCCATTCCAAGATTAAGGGAGAAACTGTATTTAAATAATCTCTAAACATCATGGAAAAACCCACAGTTATAACTGTGGGTTTTTCCATTAAGCTCTATTTTTTCTTCCCATGGTGAAAGCCAATATCCCATAAATCAATGCCACTGCATGAAATATCGGTCGAAAAGACTGACGAACTATTTGAGATGATAGCAGGAGGAAAACAGTATCCATTCCATTGGCACCCATACTAAAGAGGGACAATAGGGTGGCCCGTTGATCTTTATCCCATCGATCGATGGCTCTTTGTTCAAATTCCCCAAGATAAATGCCAATCATCTGAAGCGTTGGCGGTAAAATCACCATGAAGATAAACAAAGTATAATTTTTAAGTTTTCCTAATAGCAAAAAGAATAACATTGCCCATCCATAGTAGAACGATAGATTTTTTCTCGTCGAGAAAAACCTTCTTTTCCGTACCAATATCGGCCCTAAACATCCAATGGCAGAATAAACGAGAATGAATGCCGTCATATAGGATTCTGAAATCCCTAATTCTTGCAATAGTCCCACATAGAAAAAATTCACCAATAAATAGGAAATGCTAAGTACACTGTTAAGAAACATAATCTTTAGGTACTCCCACTGAAAAGAAACCTTTATCTGAGTTCGCTTCTTTCTTTTTACTTCGTCCAAAGGTAGAATGAAGATAAAGGCAATGATGCCCGTTAGAATTGTAAAGACAATCAAGGCATCCTGATGAAAATTTCGGCTTAAAAAGTAAAATCCGATGGTCGATATGAAAAATCCAACCGTTCCGTAATTACTAAGGCTTGCCATTTTCTCTGCATATTCTTCTTTTCCAAATACTTCATAGACATAGGCCGTTAAAGTCCCAGAATGAAAAGCAAACGAAACCCCTTCCAAGACGGCTTCAAAGAAAAATACCGAAAAAGTCTGGGCAAAGTAAAGGACGATCCGGGCGATAATCAAAAGTCCTTGACTCATTACCATGGATTTTTTATAACCGATTCGATCGGTGATCATTCCCAATGGAATTTCCGCGAAAAAGATTGTAATGGAAAGAACTGCTTGCAAATAGAAAAATTCAGAAAGAGTAATTCCCCTTTCCGTCCGTATCAATAGGGCAATGGGTGCATAAAAGACCATATTGCTCCACAAAAAATATCGATTTAATAATTGTTTTTTCATCATTTTCCTTTTTTATATTCAATTTTTAATTTACTTTTTTAAACAAAATCAATCACCATACAATATCTATCTTATTTACACCGGATGATTCCCCTTTTTTATCGATATCTTTTGTGCTTTTTATTATTATAGCATAGTTTCATAGATGAAACTTCTTTTATCTCGTTTGAAATCCGCTGATTTTGATGCTGATTTTCCCTTATCATCAAAATTGATTCCATAAAAAAATCTCAAGAGTTTCCCCTTGAGATTTTTATTATGCTGAAACAATTCCTTCGTTTTCATTTTCTTCTAAAAATGGCTTCATGGAGTTTGCACTGATGACTAATGTGGAGAAATTATGAAGTAGAGCAATACTCGTTGGACTTAATGCACCAAATAATCCCATAAGCATTAAACCGGAGTTAAAGCCGACAATGGTTTTTAAATTATGGTCAATTCGTTCCATCATACGTCTACTTAACACACGGATCTCCACCAATTGCTCCAAATCATCCTCGAGTAGTGTAATATCGGCGACTTCTCTTGCGATATCCGAACTATCTTTCAAACTCACACTGACATCACTAATGGCTAAGGCTGGACTGTCATTAATTCCATCGCCAATCATGACAACAGAATGGCCTTGATTTTGTTTTTCTTCAACAAAGGCGGATTTATCTTCGGGCAATACACCGGCGCGATAGTAATCCAATTGAAGTTCTTCGGCCACTCTTTTTGCAGCCCCTTCCGTGTCTCCCGTCATCATGGTTATATTGGAAATACCTTCTTTTCGAAGTTTTTCAATGATGCCTTGTGCTTCTTCCCGTAGGGGATCTTCAATGAAGAGACATCCGATAAGTTTTCTGCCCAATGCGAGGTAAATAACGGATCGGCCTTTTCCATGTTCATCGATAATCTTTTTCGCCTCTTCGGTTAAAGGTACTTTTTCATCTTCAATAACAAAGTGATAGGATCCAATGAATGCCCGTTTTCCATGGAGTTTTGAAGCGATCCCATGGGCCAAGATATATTCCGGTTCACTGTGTTCTTCCCGATGTCTAACATCTTCATCTAATGCCTTCTGGACAATGGCCCTTGCCACTGAATGGGGAAAATGTTCCTCTAAACAAGCCGAAATTTTAAGTACTTCTCGCTCGGAGTATCCTTCAAAGGCGACGATTTCTTTTACTTCTGGTTTTGCTTTTGTCAAGGTTCCCGTTTTGTCAAAGACAATGGTGTCAGCTTCTGCAAATCGCTCCATAAACTTACCTCCTTTAACGATGATTCCCCGCTCTGAGGCTTCTTTAATGGAGGAGATGACCGTAATCGGTGTGGAAAGTTTAATGGCACAGCTGTAATCGACCATGAGTAGTGATATGGCTTTTGTCACATTTCTTGTTACAAAATAAGTCCCCAGTGCCAAACCCAAATTAAATGGAACGATGCGATCGGCAAGATTTTCGTTTCTTTTTTGAACTTGAGCTTTTAAGGCATCGCCATGGTCAATTTGTTCAATAATATGCGAAAGTTTTGTATCCGATGCCACTGCCCGTATGGAAAGACGAATTTCTCCTTCTTCGACAACCGTTCCCGCAAAGACGGTTTTCCCTTCGTCTTTTCTAACGGGGAGAGGTTCTCCTGTCATCGATGCTTCATTGACCATGGCTTCCCCACGGATCACCGTACCGTCGACAGGAATCAATGAGCCGACACGGACAATGACGATATCCTCCATCTGAACTTGTTCCAAGGGGATTTCCTTTTCTTCACCATCCCGTTCAACCCAAATATCTTCAATATGGAGGGATAAACTTTCCGAAAGTTCTGTTTTTGCGCGGACTCTCGTGTATTCCTCCAATTGATCCGTTATTCCCAATAGGAACATCACAGAGCCTGCCGTTCCAAAATCGCGACGGGCAAAGGCTAGACCAATTGCTGTGGCATCTAATACTTCCAAATTCAATTTCCTTTGGAATAAACTGTGAAGCCCTTTCTGTAAAATAGGACGATATTTATTGAGTAAATACATTAATTGTAAAGGTTTTGGCAGTAAAATACGCATTGCCGTTCGAAAAAATGTCATCTTTGAAAGCGTCTGAACGAAATCTTGATTTGTCCCTTCAATTAATTGACTTTGCGATGGTTCTTTTTCTTCCAATTGATTGATATCCAGTTTCTTAAGAATTTTTATGAGCTCTTGTCCCTTTATTCCCCCATTATAGTCAATGGTAATACTTCCATTCATATAATTTGTTCGTATTCTTTCAATGCCATTATATTTTTTAAGGTATTCCTCAATGGCATAGCCTTCTTTTCTTGTAAAAACATATTTACCACAACGCACCAATAGACGTTGTGGTAAATTATGGGCAATTTGAAATCGCATTATTCTTCTTCCATTGGACAACAAGCCGAATCTTCCACATCTTCACATTCTTCTGCTTTTCGATCTTCTTCCACTTGTCGTTTTGCTTCTTCATGTAATTGTTCTGCTTCTTCTTTTAAAGTTGCAAATCCAGCTTTGGCATCATCTTTTAAACTCATGCCAGTAGCCAAGCCTTTTACCGCTAATTCTCGTGCTTTTTTTGTACGAAGAAAACCAACAGCTAAGGCACCAACGGCTGCCCCACCCCAAAAGTTATGATGGAATAAATGTTTTAGACCTAAGCCTTTCACCAATGGTTTTGCTGCTTTTTTCATATCACTCATTTTCACTCCTACCTTTCTACCCTGAATTATATTAAGTATTAAATCCTTCTTCATAAATATTATAACATAATTCGGTCAGCCTAACAATTCCGTAAAGGGATGATTCTGTGTTTTTCTGAAAATTTATCGTAATATTTTTATATTCTTTATTAATATTTTATAAATTCTTTGTATTTTTAGCCATTAATGGGAGTATTATTTTATTCTTTTTTTTAATTATTGACACAAAAAAAATCGAGACTAGAGTCTCGATTGTTTTCTTCGATTTAAAGGATCGTAATATCTTTTGCTTGATCGCCTTTATTGCTGGCTTCAACGCTAAAAGATACATTTTGACCTTCTTCCAAAGATTTGTATCCTTCACCATTAATTGATGAATAATGACAGAATACATCATTTCCGTCATCACCTGTGATGAATCCGTAACCTTTGTCTGAATTAAACCATTTTACTGTACCGTTTTGCATATAAATCCTCCTGTGTGCCTTTTGCACGTTTTATTATAATAACTAAATAGTGAAAAGATGATTTACATGTGTAACGATGAAAATGATCAATTTCCTTATTTCTTTACTACAAGACTTATTATACATGGTTTATTAAGTTTTGTAAAGCTTTTTCGTCAATTTTCTGATAAATTGATTTAATAATTTATAAATCCTTGGGCTTAAACTAAGATTTCCGTTGAATTTCCGCCATTTATATTTATTTTTATTTTTTTTTAATTGTTTACGATTCTTTATTAAAATCTATGATTTTTTACGATATTTCTAGAAAATTTATTGTCCTAGGACGGATTCTCCGCTATAATAAAAACAAGGATAATCATTCTCATTTACACGCTTTGGAGGTGGCAAAATGTTTAAATCTTTTTTTTCCCATACAAGAAAGCCAGGTCAATCACTATCTGGACGAATCATGTTGCAAATGATGAATAAGGGTCATCAAAAAACTTCCCTTTGGGCAATCTCCCATATTGATTTTACCGATATTCATCGAATTCTAGATATCGGCTGTGGTGGTGGTCGAAATATTGCCAATATGTTGCAGTTTAAACCTTCGGCTAGGATTTATGGCGTTGATTATTCCAACGCTTCCGTGGAAGGGTCAAAAAAGTATAATCAAGAGGCCATCAACGCCGGTCGCGTCCATATTCAAGAAGGAAATGTCATGGATCTCCCCTTTCCTTCAGAGGATTTCGATTTGGCAACGGCTTTTGAAACGATTTACTTTTGGCCTGATTTATTCCAAAGCTTCCAGGAAGTCCATCGGGTTTTGAAAGACGGCGGTGTTTTTATGATTTATAATGATATGATTGATCCCGTCGCCGGAGAAAAATGGACAAAAATCATCGATCATATGAAAATCTACACCCTATATGAAATCGAAGATTGCCTGAAGGCATCGGGTTTCCAAGATATCCAAATCATAAAAGCCCCCAAATCCTATCGTGGATTATTATTGGCAAATAAATAATCTCCTAAAAATCTCTAAGTAAAGGCTTAGAGATTTTTTCTTAGCTTTGCTTTTCTTCACTATTGTGCTATACTCGTATTGATTAGGTTATCATAATTTTAATTTTAGGAGGTCATATGAAGAAGTATTTTTTATCAAGAAAGCCTTGGTTTTTCTTAGGATTTCTCTTATCTTTATTCGCCATTGCCTTTAATCTTTTCGCCCAACATTTAAAAGGTAGCGTTTTGGATACGGCGATTTCCGGTAGTCTTTTTCTGTTACGGAGAAATATCATCCTTCTATTATTCGCTTTTGTTATGAGTGCGCTGTTTTCCATTATGAACAATTATTTGCGAAATCGTATTACAAGGAGCATGATGAAAGATCTTCGCCGGGACTTTTTCCACTCCCTTTTTCGGCGTCCCCTTCTCTCCTTTCAAGAACTTAATGAAGGAGATATTTTAGCAAAATACACGAAACAACTTTCCACCATTGAATACGAATTTATTACCATGGGACTGATGTTTATTGAATACACCATCATTATCGTCGCGGTAATCATTTCCATGTCTTTTATTAATCCTTATTTAACGGTGTTATCTTTCATCGCCTTGTTGACTCCCATGATTACGACAAAGGCCTTCGAAAAAAAGTTAAGTCTCGGGGAAAAATCATATTTAGAGAGATACCAAAGACATCATTCTAAGGTTCAGGGTTATTTAAAGGGAATTGAAGCCATTAAAAATTACGGCATTGAAGATAAGATTATCAAAACATTCCAGCTATCCAATAAACAACTCCAGCAGGAAGATTCCCATCGCCAACATATCCGGGCAAACAGTATTGGCGCTAGTTTTTTTACTTCTTTAAGCGCCCAAATCTTTATTGCCATCGTATCCGCCGTCCTTGTGTTTAACGATTATTTAACCTCTGGTGAATTTATAACAATTATCGCCTTAGTCGGTGTTTTAAAAGTCCCTGTTTACTGGATTGCTAAATTATATCAAAGCGTTATTGCCACAGGACCTGCAAGGGCGTCGATTTTATCCTTTATCGCTGAAGCCCCCCGGCCAAAAGACCAAGGAGAGAATAATCGGGATCATAATTTTAGAATTCGTTATCGAGATATTGCTTTTTCCTATGGCGATAAAACTTTACTTTCTTCTTTAAATTTAGATTTTAAGGAGAATGGAAATTATCTCATCACCGGTGAGAGCGGTTCTGGAAAATCTACCATCACCAATCTTTTACTGGGTTATTTAAAGGCCGATCACGGCCAGTTGACCATCGGCGAAACATCCATCGATGAAATTCGAGATCCGATGACCTTCATCACCGTTTCCCGTCAAGAGGCGATGATCTTTCGGGGAAGTGTTAAAAATAATCTCACATTGTTTGAAGATACGGTCGATGATTCAGAATTAATCTCAATCCTTTCCCAGGTTGGCCTAGAGAAATTGGCAACATCCAAGGGCCTTCACTACGCCATTGAGGAGGGTGGATCCAATTTATCCGGTGGCGAGAAAAAACGCCTTTCCCTTGCCAGGGCAATCCTACGAAAAACGCCTATTCTCATTTTAGATGAGCCATTAGCGAATATTGATCCAGCAAATATTGATCGGATTGAAAATCTAATTTTAAATTTAAAAGAATGTACGACGATTATTATCTCCCATCATTTCAATGAAGATAAATTAAAGTTTTTTGATGGTATTTACCATTTAGAAGGAGGCAAAGCCCATGAAATTTCTGTGGAGTAAACATCGGCGGAAAGGATTTTTAGCCCTTATTTTTATTACCATTAGTTCTGCTGTAATGATGGCGTTGGAGTATTTAAAATCCCTTCTCATTGACCAGGCCATCGTCAAAAATATACGGGGATTTTCCATGGCTTGTTTCCTTCTTTTCGCCCTTGTCTGTATAAAGGCCTTTACCCATTATCTCTATTCCATTGAATTTAATGAGTTTAAACTACGTTCCCTTGGAGATTTACGGGAATTGCTCTTTGAATCCATGGTGAAACGGCCCTATCCCCTTTATCTAAAACGACCAACGGGGGAATATCTTTCCTTGTATAATGAACGAACCACCAATATCGAAATCTCTTATTTTGATTCCCTTTACGGTTTACTGCAAATAATTACTGAATTACTCATGTCCATGATCTTTCTTTGGATAATTGCTCCAAAATTTGTCTTTGCCTCTGGTTTTTCTCTTCTACCGGCCCTATTTGTTCCTCAATTATTAAAGAAAATTTTATCAAGGGCCCAAAAAGAAAAAATGATGGCAATAAATGAACATTTGTCCGCTGTAAAGGAATGGCTCCAGGGATTTGAAACTATCCTCAGTTATCACCGAATCCCCGTGTTTTCTCGACTCTTTGATCAGTCCAATGATCAGCTTTTCAGAAAATCCCTTCCCAATGATTTTTGGGGCGCCATCGCCACAGGCATAAGCTCTTTGCTGGTGCGTTTTAGTAGTATTTTCGTCTTGATATTCGCTGCATTTTCCGTGGCCCGTGGAGAAATTACCATTGGTAAATTCGTTGCAGCCGTCGGGATTATGGATCAATTAACGACTCAAGTCGTTTATATTTCAACTTATGTAAAAGAGCTACTCGTTGTTAAAGTTCCCATGGAAAATATTAAGGATTTTCTCGGGGATAAACCGAAAATTTCTCGGCCTAAGTTTATTATTCCTCAAGTAGAAACTATTGATTTCCAAAATCTGTCCTTCCGCCATGGGGATTCGGATCGTTTCCTATTTGAAGATTTCCAGTGGCATATCCATCATCCGGGAATTTATGAAATTCGAGGTCCATCGGGCAGTGGTAAATCAACATTGATGAGTTTACTTTTTGGATATCATCCTCCGTCTAAGGGTGAAGTTAATATTAATAATATTTCCGTTTCAGAAATCGGCAATCTTACGGATTTAATTACGATTATGCGTCAAGAAGCGATTTTCTTTGATGACAGTTTGCGAAATAATCTTACGATGTATCAAGAGATTTCCGATGAAACAATAATACAATATATGAAAGCCTTGGGACTTAATCAATACGCAAAGCCCGAATATTTACAGGAACAAATCATAAACGGCGATACCCGATTCTCTGGGGGCGAGGCCAGACGTTTTATGGTTCTACGCTGTTTACTTCGTGATAGTCCCATCTTAATTTTCGATGAACCTTTTGCCAATGTCGATAAAGCATCGGTTGAAAAGATTGAAAAACTTATACAAAGTCGAAAAAATCGCTATGTCTTTGTCATCAGCCATAAAAGTCTATCTGAAAAAGATGAAAGCATCTGTTTATCCTAAAAAAAGAGTCTTCCGAAAAGGAAGACTCTTTTATTTGCCCCTTTTACCATTATGTACTACACTGATATTAGATCGACTAATCATTTTATATGAAAAAAGGAGGATTTTTATTGACCAAGACCCGGGAAATCATCCATGGTGATTTAAAAAAGATTTTTTTCAACTATTTAATTCCTAGTATTGGTGGAATGTTAGGTACATCCCTCTATGTTTTAGGTGATACGATGATTGTGGGACGGGGCTTAGGACCCTCAGGACTGGCTGCCCTCAATCTTTCCATTCCTTTGATTAATGTTTTTAACGGTTTTGGCCTTTTATTTGGCATCGGTGGTTCCACGGCTTTCTCCGTGGATCGGGGTAAAGGACAGACGGAAAATCTCAATCGCATTTTTACAAAATCTATGCTTTTTTCCTTTATCGTCGGTGTCATACTCACTTTAATTCGAGTATTCTTCCTCGACGAATTATGCCATTTCCTCGGTGCCAAAGGGGAGATTTTCGACATGAGTCGCGACTATTTAGGAATGCTCATGAGTTTTTCGATTTTCTTTTTGTGTAATACAACATTGATGATCTTCGTTCGTAACGACGGTTCGCCGAAAATCGCCATGGCTTCCATGCTTACCGGTTCCGTCATTAATGTGATCCTCGATTATGTCTTTATTATTCAATGGGATTGGGGGATGAAAGGTGGCGCATTGGCGACAGGCCTTTCGCCGATCATCGGATTATTTATTCTAAGTCGCCATTTCCTATCGAAGAAGCATAGCATTCATCTCGAAAGATTACAAGGATCCTTTGGACAAATCAAACGCCTTCTTACCAATGGTATTCCATCCTTTATTGTGGAGTGTTCGGCTGGTCTTGTAATCTTTGCTTTCAATCAACGCTTATTAGGACTTGCCGGCGAAAAAGCCGTAGCATCCTATAGCATTATTGCCAATTTATCCCTCATAGCCACCGCCATATTTACCGGTGTCGGCCAGGGGATACAGCCCATTGTTTCGGTAAATTACGGTGCCGATAATCGACAACGTTTTACAAGAACCGTCCGGATGGGAATTCTCACTTCCTTATTATTGGGGATTGTCTTTTACAGCATCGGCCTCTTTTTCCCACAAGTATTGATCGCCATCTTCCTTCGCGGAAATTCAGAGATCGTTGATCTTACAACAACGGGAATAAGGATTTATTTCCTCTCATTCCTTTTCATGGGCATTAATATCGTGCTAACTTCCTATATCCAATCAAAGGAAGAAGCCAAAGCATCCTTTATCATCTCCCTTTTACGGGGATTGATTCTCGTATTGCTTTTCCTTTTTCTTCTCCCAAAATTCATGGGAATCAATGGCGTTTGGTGGACTTTGCCATTAACGGAAGTCTTTACTTTACTATTAAGCATCTTCCTATTCTCGAAAATCCGTCGAGTTTGGATCTCCTTTGAACGATAAAAAGAGCCCTTCGGGGCTTTTTTTATTCCTTAAATTTTATGGACTAAAATCCTTCTCTATGTTATAATTGGTTAATCTATTAAAGTAACGCGGTAAAGGTTGTGATATTATGAAAAATAAATTGAAAATACTCCTAGGTTCCTTGGCCATGCTCATGACAGGTTTAATGTATGGATGGTCTGTTCTTAGTCGACCCATAGGAGAAGATCTAAAAATCAATCAAGGGAATCTTTCCCTGGTCTTTACCTTTGCCATGGCTTTCTTTTGCCTCGGTGGCCTCGGTGCTGGCTATTTAAAAACGAGAAATAAAGGTCATTATATCCTTTCCATTGCTTTATTTCTCATGGTTTTTGGCTACTTTTTTGCATCTTTCGCAAAGGGCACCTTGGAATTATTTATCGGCTATGGTTTTTGTGTGGGTTTTTCCGTCGGTCTTATTTACACTTATTTGCTAAGTAATCTCACCCCATTAATCCCCAAAAAACAAGGGCTAATCTCTGGAATTCTTCTCTTTGGTTTTGGAATGAGTAGTATGATCTTTGGTCCATTATATACCCATCTCATCGACAAGGATTATTTCACATGGCGACAATTATTTCGAATTTTTTCTATGATCATTTTCTTTATGATCCTTCTCCTTGTTATCTTCATTCCCGATCAAAAATTTAGCAAAAGATCCCGTGATGATGATCGCTCTGTCGACAGTAAAACCATGCTCCAGACTAGAGTTTTTCGGTGGTACTTTCTCTGGACATTAAGTTATACCGCCATTGGTATTGCCACAATTTCCCAAGGAGCCACCATGATAAAAACAAGTATTTCCGGGATATCTGATTCGATCATCGCCATAATCATCGGTGTTTTATCCCTATCCAATGGCCTTGGTCGCATACTTATTGGTTATCTTTTTGATCATTACGGTCGAAAAATTAGTATGCTCTCCATCGGCGCCATGGCGATACTCTCTCAAATTATGCTCCTTATGAATTTAAAATTTGGAACTTTATCCATCACCCTTGTGGCCTTTATCCTTGTGGGTTTATTCTACGGCGGTGTCCCCAGTAATAATTCGGCTTTCACGATGACAATTTTCGGCGAGAAATACTACTCCATGAACTTATCTTATTTAAATCTTAATCTCTTATTGGCATCTTTTGCCAGTGTTTTTGCCGGTAAATTATTCGATCGCCATCATTCTTATTTCATACTATTGTTCCTGACCCTCTTTATTTCCCTCATCGCCATGGCCATCCATCGATTCCTAGAAAAAGAAATGGCATAAAACAAAAAGCGATCTCCAAAGAGATCGCTTTTTGTTTATTCTTGTTCTTGAAACAGAATTTCAAAGGCATGACGGTCTAAGTCTTTCCCGATAAAGACCAATTCATCAATGGTATTGCCTTCATATTTCACTACATCAAATCGCCCTTGGACGATATCGACTTTTACAAATTTATCTTCTACTTGAACTACACCTTTCCCCCGAAGAACTTCGCCAAAGCGATGTTCACATACGGCATTGATCGCCGTTCCTAAGGAGTGAAAGTCTTGAAAGTACACCTTTCGAAAGACAAAACTATCCAAGGAGAGATTTTTTGAATCTTCCAATAAAAGAGATTCATAATCATATTCCTCCAATAATTCTTGCCATTCTTCTTCTGAAAATTGGGAGTAGTGTTTGTCGTAAATCTTTGCAGAACAGTGTTTTTGTAGCATTTCCACCGCTTTTTTAATATCTTCTTCTTTCACCTTTTCGATTTTCGATAAAAGAATATGACCGGCATTTTTCAATTGATCCAGAAAGAGTTTCCCGTATTTTTTTAAGGTCTGATCGATTTGATGATAATCGACGATGGTAATCGGTTGCAAAACTTTAATATTTTCATATTCAATCGGTTTAATATTGGCTAATACTTTTGAGAGATAGCCAACGCCTGTCGGTTCAATAATGAGATACTCCGGCTTTACTTCCGTCGATATGCTCACGACCGTTGTGGCAAAATCAGCTTGTTTGCTACAACAAATACAGCCTTCTTCTAAGGAGAAGATTTCGCCATCTTCTGACGGTAAGAGCTTACGATCGATATTTGCTCTGGCATAATCGTTTTCTAAAATCGCCACATCATCAAGACGTTTTGATAAGTGTTCAATAAATGTCGTTTTACCGCTCCCGAGAAAGCCAGACACTATGATTGTCTTCACGACAAACTAATCCATTAAATCTTCTGCGACGATAACCACTGGTTTGATGAGATCTTTTGGTTTATCTTTCATGAGCATTAAGGCCTCTTCCACTTTTTCCAATCCATTAAATCGATGGGTAATTAACTTAGACAAATCAAGCTTTCCAGTCTGAACGAGCATCCCTAGTTTTTCCATGCGCAATCGTCCACCAAGCATTAAACCTCCCGTAATCGTCTTGTGACCCATACCAACGCCCCATTCAACCCTTGGGATTTTGATGAATTCACCTTTGCCGAGGTAATTGACATTGCTGATGATTCCGCCTGCTTTCAAGGCTTTGACTGCTCCTTGGAAAGTATCCACATTACCGCCGGCAATTAAAATACGATCCACGCCTTTTCCATTGGTTAACTCTAACACTTGATCTTCAATGGGGCCTTCTTTGTAGTTAATGATATCTGTTGCTCCATAGAATTTCGCAGCTTCTACGCATTTTGGACGTGTTCCAACGGCGTAAATTCTCGAAGCTCCCTTTAGATTTGCTCCGGCAACAGCCATCAATCCTACGGGACCGATACCGATCACAAGAACTTCATCGCCCAACTGAATATTCGCCAATTCAGCACTTTGAAGTCCCGTCGGCGCCATATCGGATAGCATAGTTGCTACAACGGGATCGACGCCTTCAGGAATCAGCGCCAAATTACCATCGGCATCATTGACATGGAAATATTCTGCAAAAACACCATCTTTAAAATTTGAGAACTTCCAGCCAGCGAGCATACCACCCGAGTGCATAGCAAATCCCGCTTGTGCTTCTAAGGAATTCCAATCGGGAGTAATCGCTGGAACTAAAACACGATCTCCGACTTTAAAATCTTTTACTAATTCACCAACTTCGACGATCTCCCCCGTCGCTTCATGGCCTAAAATCATATTATGTCGATCACCGATCGCGCCTTCCCATACCGTATGAACATCCGAGGTACAAGGTGCCAAAGCAATGGGTTTTACGATAGCATCCAATGGACCACATTTGGGTCGCTCTTTTTCAATCCAACCCGTCTTACCAATTCCTAACATTGCAAAACCTTTCATAACGATACAACCTCCCTCTTCTTTATTACACTTTAATTTTAACACTTAATCTTTTATTTGTCAATTAATTTTCTTTTATATTATTTAATTACTTTTTATTCTTCTTTTACTGTTATGAATTAAATAACTTAGCCCCTAATTCTCCCATCTTTTAATTAGATTCTGGTTTTCGCCTATCTGAATCTTTTTACATGAAAAAATATTGTAAAATAGATCTATCTATAATTATCCTATTTCCCTTTTCTTTTTGGAAACAAAATATCAAAAGCATTTTTAAATCCTTTTTACCATTTTTTCTTTTTT
>JAUNVW010000016.1:20816-27627 GCA_030540635.1 Tissierellia bacterium
TGGAAACAAAATATCAAAAGCATTTTTAAATCCTTTTTACCATTTTTTCTTTTTTCAAGTCCTTCATTCCCTTGCTTTCGATCATTATAGATGCTAATTAATAAATGAAATAAAAAAGACAGAGTTTCCCGTCGTTTCAAAATCCTATCTTTTCTCTTAAACTCATTGCGATTACTTTCGTTTGGAAACGGCTTTCCGATAATTCATAATAGTTCTTTAAACTTAAACACTCAGGGATTTGCAATCATCACACAAAAAAGCGATCTCAAAAGAGATCGCTTTTCTTTATTCTTGTTCTTGAAATAGAATTTCAAAGGCATGACGGTCTAAGTCCTTCCCGATGAAGTCGAAGTCATCATGGGCCATCGTTAATACAAGTCAATTTTATCATTTCTATCACATTGAAAAAGCCCCCTAAAACTTCAATGAGAATTCATCCCAAGTTTTAAGGGGCTTTCTATTCAAAAATCTTTTTTAACCAATCTTCTATTCTTCTTTTAATTGAAACTCCAGCACGACGGGACTATGATCGGAGTATTTAAAACCATAATCCTTCGTCTCAATGCTCTCTACTTTTATATTCGGGGATGCAATATAGCCATCAATTAAGAAAAATCCCTGTTCTTCACTTTCAGGATCATAGGGAATATTGACTGAACGACATGTGGGTAATTTCCGTTCGTCTGCAAGAAATTGGAAGTCTTTTGGCAGTAAACTTTCATCGAGTCGTCCCGGCTCCCAATGCCCCTCGGCACTTCCAAAGGGTAAATCCTCTCGGTCAAAAAAGGATTGATTAAAATCACCGCCGGCAAGAACGAAATTCCCCTTTTCATATTCATCCATCATAATTTCAAAAAGTTCTTTCGTTTGTTTTTCTCGGCCCCCGCTATCATCATAGGCTTCCAAGTGCAGATTAATCAGAACCAATTCTTTATCACTCTGTTCAATAGGGAATTTTGTAAGGAGTAAACAACGCTTTAAATTCGCTAAACGTACGGGCCATTTGAAAGGGCTATAAAGACTGATCCGTTCGACATGATTGAAGGAGTATTTACTTCTTGTTACTAATCCTGAATCCACTTTTCCTATGGGCGGCAATGGAATCGGTACAAATTTTACATTAAAATTTGACGCATAAGCACCCAAACCCTGATCATCTTGTAAATAGTCCGAGAGAAAGACCCGTTGATCTTGACGAAAAGACCGTTTCGAATCCACATCAATCTCTTGTAAAAGGGTAAAATCACCATCTAATTTCGTTAAAATCTCTCCAATCCCTTGAAGGTTTTTCTTCACTTCCTCTTTTGTCGGATTGACTCCTTTACCGCCATCCATGAAAAAGTCTGCTTCTTCTCCTAAACCGGCATAACCAATATTAAAACTGACGGCTCGATATTGTTCACCCAATTTTAAGGGTGATTTTCCTTCATCATCGACAGTAAATGATGTAATCTTACTCGGTCGAAACTCGGTCATCGATAAGTAGAGAACGAGAAGCAATATTAAAACTAGTAGGGTCAAAAAAATACTTCCTATCATTTTTATAACCTTTCGCCAAAGACTTTGTTCGCTCATAATTTACCTCCACTTTTATTATAGCATTAAAAAAATAAAAGGGACAAAATAAGACAGAAAAATCCCACAAATAAAAGGATATTTCACGTATCCTTTTATTTCATTTTATGTGTATTCATAACATGTTCATATTTATAATAGAAATATCATTCTCTATTACACAATATATCAAAAATTTCGATACAAAAAAAGCGCCGAAGACTTTCGACGCTCTCCTTCTATCTCTGTGCCTTTTCTAAAAGATCTGCCAATGCAGAAAAAATAGCGGCTCCTCCGATGAAGAGAAAGAGATTAAAAACTAAATTAATCACCATCGCCATAATATAAGACGGCTCCAAATTATCCCCACGAATCATCATTTGATATTCCGGCTGTAAAAAGAGCTTTCCTAAAGTGATGATGACCGCAAATACGAGAGAAATCTTTGCGAATACACGTAATCTGTTGACATTTTTCATTGAGACCGGTCCTTTCTTTTTATTATTCTATTATTTCATCGATCATGAATCTGGCATTGGATCGTCATAACTTTCGTCAAGGCTTTGTTTCCTTTTACGGTTTCAATATCCTTTCCCCCTTGGATGCCATCTTTATAGAATACAAATTGTCCAGTGGAAGAGATACGAACTCCCCCTCCTTCTTCATTGAGAGTGAATCCACCCCCTTGCCAATGGGAATCTTCGTCCTTGATCCAGCCATGTATGCTCCGTTCCACTTCTTCTTGAGAATCTTTTGAAATGGTCCTTTTCTCTTCAATATTAAGGATTGTTTCAAAAGTCCCCAGATTGGTTTCTAGAGTTCCCACATTTTCTTGGATCGTTTGAAATTGAATCTCCTTTGTTTTTTCTTCCTCTTCTAGTTTTTCTTTTTCTTCTTCCATACTCGTCAAATTTTCCAAGGCTTTACTATAGGCGTAACGTTCCATGGAATTTTCCGGATAATGTTGGATTTGCTCTAGAGTAAAGTCGGCTTTCTTTCGATTCGTTCCAATACGGTGCATTAGAAGAATAAGTAAAACAAGTAGGATCAGTAGTCCTATTTTCGTTTTATTTTTCATCACATCCCCCCCCCAATTTTATCATTGCCATTTCTTATTGTCAGCTACTACCCTCGCTAGAAATCATCCGTATATGTCCTTTCATTTTCTATGTACGATATCATCTCGGTTGATTGTCCTTTTCTGTAATATATATATTCTTTTTCTATACTACATATATGCCCCAATAAAATAATCGTAAACATGAAGGCCGTCTTTTTCCGATGCGATGACCATGGATCCTTTCGGGCAAGTTTATCAAGGAGATAATAAAAATAACTTTTTTGTTTTTCTATTTCTCTTTTAATACATTTCAATACTTTGTCCTTGTAAGTTTCTCCACCATTCTTTTTTTAGTGTAATTTAATAATGAATTTTATATTCCCAATATCAGTAATAATTTTCTTCTCTTGTTTTTAATTGTTCAAGTTCAAATTCATACTTTTCTTTCTCTTTCTGAAGGTCTAAAATTTGCTCTTGTACTTTTGTTAAAGTTTTTTCTTTATTCATTATGACTTTCTCCATTTAATAGTGTTTTAATATTTAACCCTTTAAAATTCTTAATTTAGATCGTTTTTTTATTTTTCTTATAAATTAAAAAAAGACTAAATATCATTCCTGATAAATAGTCTTCTTTCTACATATTTCTTAAATTTTCGTTCCAAGGATATGGCTAATGATATATTACAATCTAAGTATATCATCACACTCTTTTAGCAGCTCTTCATCATGGGTAGCAAGTATAACAATTGCTCCCTTACTTGCCCTTTCCTTCAAAAGATTTACAACAATTGTTCTATTGTCAAGATCTAATGAAGCTGTTGGCTCATCCGCAAAAATAATATTTGACTTTTTATAGATTGCCCGTGCCACACCAAGTCTTTGTTTTTCTCCACCCGACAGCACTTCTGCACTATCATTAAATCGATTTGCAAGCCCTACATGTGACAATATCTTTTCGATTGTATTTTTCTCTTCCTTAGAAACATTGCCTTTTAACGCTACATTATAACCAACACTTTCTTCCCCTATAACGCCATAGTCTTGAAAGATAAAGGACGCTTGATTTTTCCAAAAGTCAATTCTTTTATTTTCTGTCCAATTATTGGTTACTTCTTGATTTAAATATAGCTTTCCAGATGTCGGATTCGTTATTAAACCCAAAATATTCAGCAATGAACTTTTCCCTGAACCACTAACACCTGTTATAGCAGTAACTTTGTTAGGCTCAAATTCATAGCTAATACCATCAAATATCGTCCTACCACCGATTTTATATCCTATAGAAGAACACCTTAATACACTCATGCCTATTCCTCCCTTAACGCAGCCTTTTCAAACTCTTTTCTTACTCCTTTTCTAAAAAAGAAGTACATACTTGTAATATAGATTGCTTCTGTTATAACTACAGCAAATGTAGCATTTTTAATATCGCTATATCTGCTTATTACTAATGTTAAGATGGCTCCAAGTATAACTATAATACAAGACATCATTATGTTTTTTCGAAGGACTTTCCTGTACAATTTATCAAAGAAATTACCATTAATAGCCAATATATAATTCCTTTTTTTATTTGCTTTAGCCCAAACATTCACATTTTGTCTTGTGGAGAATACTATCATAAATAGTACGATGATACTTGATAAGAGATATTGCAAACCGGTCAAGGCTAAATCTTGACTGACAGTCATAGCACTGCTCGTTACAGAATCAATTGACAAAATACCACCATAAATCGAAGATGATTCCAATTCATTTTTTATTGCATTTGAATCCATAAAAAACAAATTTCCTGTAGATGTGACAGGGAATAAGAAGCCTGAAACATCTAACTTTTCAACTGGATTATCTATTTTTATTACAAGAGCAGAATTAGGATATGATATTTCGCCCCCTATAAAAGCATTTTGTCCCAGAGCCATTAATTCATTACCCTTATAAGTATATAGACTAATACTTTGTTCTATATTTGAATCTTTATTAAGCGAAACCTCTAACTGACCTCTTAAAAATTCGCTACAACTTTCTGGCAATTGCTTTAGGCTAGTTTTTTCTAGTGAGCCATCTTTTAATTCTATTTTGTCCATGAAGTTATCATTCACAATCAAGATTTTTTCATATCCACCTAAATCGCTTGAAGAAAGTTTTATTACAGAACCCAAATCCAAATTAAGAATTAAAGAATTTACGGGTTGATTTCTTAGCACCTTTTTAAATTCTTTTAATCCTTCTTGTGATTCTAATAAGTCACTTGCATTAAAAGAAACGGAAACCGCATCATTAAACGCTTGTAACTCTTTCGTCTGATTATAGTTTCTATATGCAATTTCCATCAGTTTTATGGATGGAGTAAGTGTTAAAACGGCCAATAAGATAGCTACAAAGCACATTATTATATTTGAACGATAGTATTTTCTTGCTGGAAACTCTCTTTTGCTTATTAAATCTCTCGTTGGTTTAAATATGACTGATAATGCTAATGTTCCCATTAGAATTAAGACTATGCTTATAATTAGTATGACCAATGATACCTTTGAAACTAGTACAATATTCTTGATATTCATTGTAAAATACATATATATGAGAGAAAGCATAGCACCAAAGAAGACGCCACTAAAGATATATCTGCCTACTCTTTGCAACAATTCCAGATGAATGCTTAATATGCTCTTGCCATTTAATACTTGTATACAACGAGTTCTACTTCTATATACAACCCAAGATAAAACCAGAGATATTGATAAGAGTATACTTGTTATAAGTCCAATCATCGCTCCATTTCTAGATAATTGTGATCGCCAAAAACTTAAAGCTGTTTTAGACTCATAGTAATTAACAATTGCACCACTCTTATTAGACCATTCCATCAAATCATTTTCTACCGCTTTATTGTCATTGACATAGTAATTTCCAGATAAAGGCGTTTCTTTTATATTATCCGATGGTATTAACTTGCCTTCCAATTGATTAAAAAGCCAATAAATTTGATCTTCTTGAACTGCCATTAGCCTGGGTTCTATTTCTTTATCCCCAAAAACATAAATATTCCTTTGTTCGTTTATATCATCCGCAGTCGATGATTGTAACAAAAATAATGAATCGTTTTTAATCGCAATATTATTCAAGTCAGAAATTATTTTTTCTTTACTGTATTCGCTATCTGCAAGTGATATATGGAACATTGCATTTGTACCAAGCGGATGATTAAACTGATTATAATTAATATAACCAATCGAGAAAAGAACACAAAGCACAATCACTATAACACCTGATAATCGTATTAGTTTTTTCACATCTCGTCCCCGTCCTTTATTTTAATTTTTAAAAAGCAGAAGAGTACAGTCCTCTCCTGCATTTTACTTTATAAACGACACAATTTTATTATTTGCATACTCTGTAATAGTAATGAGGATTAGCACTCGGACTGTTAATTCCCCAAAGTTCAGCAATAGAAGTTTTTCCAGATCTAGTATCTATACTGCGTGATTTTCTATCGCCATTTATAACAGTACTGCCATGACATCTATTAACTGTATAATATGAACGAAACTTAACACCCCAAAAACCATATTCCCATGTCCCACCTTCCCTAGGATATTGAACTTTCTTGACTGGCACTACCCAAGTCGGCTTAATCATATCTGAACTTTCAATTCCCTCTGATGTTACTTTTGGAATTTGAAGATCATTTTTTGTTGCAGAGACATTCATTGGTAATAACGTACTCACTGATAACAAAGTAGCAAGTCCTACTCCTAAAATTTTCTTTTTTAACATATTCTTTCCTCACTTTCTAAAAAATAATTTTTTTTACCTTTTCCATTAGTGTAGGATTTTCGCATCCATAAAATTTTTCTTTTCCGTAAATCACAGCTTTTACTAGAAAAATAATGTATGCTCCGAATAAATATATCAGTAGATAAGAAAGTATTATTTTAAAAACTTCATTAAGCATACTATTCCCACCTTCCTCAATTCTCTAATTCTGTTTCTCATTTACTACTCCACTACCCTTTGTCAACTAAAGAATAACACATATCAAATCTCAGAAATTATTGCTTTTTATTTGTAATCATTCAACCTTTAGGCTTTTTTACATTTCCTGTAAAATTAAAATATACATGCACTTCCTGCTTTCTTTCTTTTCTTCTCCCTGTGGCTTCATGGACGACTATTTTTTCAATATATTCATGAATC
>JAUNVW010000017.1 GCA_030540635.1 Tissierellia bacterium
TTCAGCTGAACCTCAACATACAATGTATTGAAATATTTCCGCATCGTATTTATCGTTTAGCTTGTAGATGCTGAACCTCAACATACAATGTATTGAAATAATACAACACCGCCAATGCGAGGACGAAGGACGGATGCTGAACCTCAACATACAATGTATTGAAATATACAAGTTGATAGTATTGTTAGTTTTCGTCCGTCCGCTGAACCTCAACAACCAATGTATTGAAATGATCCCGTTCCTCGTCCTGCGTTGGAATGTATGGACGCTGAACCTCAACAACCAATGTATTGAAAGACAACACCCGATTTTATGGTATCCCACTTGTCTTTGCCGAACCTCAACAGCCTCTGTATTGAAAACGCGTTCTTTAATATCGACATCGAATTTTTTAATTTGCTAAATCTCAACAATCAGTATATGGAAATTCAATGGAAAATGAAAAATAATACAAAGATAAGATGGATTCTATCTGCCTAAAATATCAATTCTTCCTTCCTCCTTGTCTTTATACTATAATAAAGAAATAAGGGGGATTTATTTTCCGAAAGACAGAGAGGTAAGGAGAAAGGCATGGAAGATCGAAAGAAGCTAAAGATTATTATATTTTTATTCCTCGGGCTTTTAATTGTCGGAACTTTAGGATATATGTTTTTACTTCATATTCCTTTTATTAGCGCCCTTTATATGACGGTTATTACCATTTCGACAGTGGGATATAAAGAAGTGGCGATGATGACAGAAAGTGCCCAGGTGTTTTCTATTTTCTTAATTTTTTTCGGTGTAGGTACGGTGGGCTATACCTTTACGACGGTTTTAGTGATGTTTATTGATGGACGTATTCAAGATATATGGAGGGATCGCAAGATGGAGCAAGCCATTCGTAATTTAGAGAATCATTATATTATTTGTGGTGCCAGTAAGTCAGCGCCGGCCATGATTAAAGATTTTCGTCGCCACAAGGTTCCCTTTGTCGTCATCGATATGAATGAAGAGCATTGCGAGGCGATGAAGGAGAAGGGCATTCTTGTCATCCAGGGTGATGGTACAACAGAAGATGTTTTAAAGGAAGCCATGGTGGAGAAAGCGAAGGGTTTATTGGCTTGTCTGCCCACGGATATGGAAAATATTATGACGGTATTGACGGCTCGGGATTTGTCCAAGGATCTTTATATTATTTCCACAGCAGTCCATAGGGGTGCCCATGAAAAGCTAACAAAGGTTGGCGCCGATAATACAATTTCCATTCACCAAATTGGGGGAATGCGTATGGCGGGGATGATGACCCGTCCTCAAATCATTTCCTTTTTAGATGTGATTACAAGAATGGGAAATGTAGCCTTGGATTTAGAAGAAGTCCATGTTCCTAAGGGGAGCGCTATGGCGGGTAAGAAACTAAAAGAGATTAAGATTCCAAAGAAAACGGGATTAATTGTTTTAGCCATTAAGGATGAAAATAGCGAAGAATTGATTTTTAATCCATCGGGGGAACATTCTGTTCAAGAAGGAGATATTTTAATCGTACTGGGAAAAGAAGATCAAGTGGATGTTTTAATGCATCTGGTCAAACAAAGTATATGAAAAACGCGATTCTATGAATCGCGTTTTTTAATAAAGATTATTCCACATAGGGGATATAGTCTTCATATCCTTGTTCAGCCATTTCTTCCAGTGGTATAAATTTCAAGCTGGCGGAGTTAATGCAATAACGAAGACCGCCTTGATCTTTCGGACCATCATTGAAAACATGACCTAAATGGGATTTGCCACCTTTTGAAACGACTTCTGTTCGATTCATGCCGTGGGAATGGTCTTGATGGTATTCGATAGATCCGGTGGTAATCGGTTTTGAAAAAGAAGGCCATCCGCAACCACTATCGAATTTATCAGAGGAAACGAATAACGGCTCACCAGTGACAATATCCACATAAATTCCCTTTTCGTAATGATTATTGTATTCACCAGTACCCGGTGCCTCTGTTCCCTGTTCTCGCACAACCTGATATTGGATATCGGAAAGCTTCTTTTTCAATTCTTCGTCGGAAGGAATGGTGTATTCCTTTTCTTCCAAAGGTTCATCGGCTAGACTTAAATTAATATGACAGTAACCGCCGGGATTTTTCTTTAGATAATCTTGATGATAATCTTCACCAAGGACAAAGTTTTTCAGTGGTTCCACTTCAACGGCTAGGGGTTGATCATACTTTTTCTGTTCCAAAGCCATCATTTGATCGATGATTTTTAGATCTTCATCCGACCTATAGTAGATTCCCGTTCGGTATTGGGTGCCCACATCATTTCCTTGCTTGTTTTTTGATACAGGATCGATGATACGGAAATAATGGGCCAATAATTCGGCAAGGGAGATGGTGTTTTTATCGTATTTGACATGAACGGTTTCTGCATGATGGGTATCATGTATTTGTTGATAACTCGTTTCGTCGCCCTCGCCATTGGCATAACCAACTTCAGTCGAAATAACACCGGGGATTTTATCAAAATAGCCTTCGACACCCCAGAAACAGCCGCCGGCTAAATAGATTTCTTTTTCATTGGGATAATTTGCTTCCATAATATGCTCCTTTAATTGATCGGAATTTTCATGTCCTTGATTGTCAACAGTTGTCGTTTGTTTTGTACAAGCAACAAGGAAAATCAGTGAGAATAGGATTAATTGTTTCATCGGCGTATGGATGAGGCCATCATTTTAATGGTGTGGCGATCGCCGCGAATTGTTCGAGACATTTCAAAGATATTCATATAATTTCCTAAACCACCATAACCTGCATCGCCAATATGTTGTAAATCGGCGCCACAAATCTTATTATCTAGGGCGATACGGCGAATAATTTCCTTAGGTGATGATTCTTGACTGGTACCAATGGTCGTCATCACTAATCGAGATTTCCTGTGAATATATTCAATGGCTTTCGTGAGATTTTCCATGGTTATTCCAGGGACGGTTCCCACGGCAGGGAGTAGGATAATATCTGCTCCCGCTTCCAATAATAAGTCAATATTTTCCGAATCGAGGATTTGTTCATCGACACCGGCGCCGTGCATTTTCCCGGCAATGATAATGCCGGAGAAATGTTTTTTCGCAAGATGAATAGTTTCCGCAATTTTTTTCGTACTGACTCCAGTTCCAGGATTTCCCGTTAAACAAATATAATCAAAGCCCAGTTCTTCCGCTTTTTTTAGAGATTCTTCCGTGGCGATTCGTCCCATAGGGATATCTTTTCTTTGTTCCAGTAGCGGTGCATTTAAATCGACGGGTTCTAAATTGACGCCCACAGGTCGTCCCGTCAGTTGTCGTAAATCCTTCACAGGATCTGTGGATTCTAAACCCTTCACTAGGGGATTGTTCATATCGAATACATTTAATAATAGGAGATCGGCGCCGAAGGCCCTTGCAATTTCCGATGAAGTAATGCCGTCCACTACCGGTTCTTTTACGACGACATTTTCACTGACAACGACACGACCTTCACTGGCTTTAATACTATTTAATAATTCTTCTTTAGATAGGTCCAGCATCTCCGACGCTTCCAAGGATAAAAATCTTTTCATATTTGACACTCCTTTCCCTAGTAATTATACCCAAATCGGGTATAATCTATTAATAGGTCTTAATATATCGCCAATGGAAGGATTCCATTGGATTTTCATTTTAGAAAGGAGCCGTTTATGTTTCGACGTTTTCGTTGGTTCATTTCACATTATAAAAAGAAATACATTATCGGGCTGACCTTCTTATTATTATCGGATATTGTCGGTTTAATTCCGCCCTATATTACGGGACGATTAACAGATTTGATTTTTGAAGGTCATATTGCCCTACGAACATTCCTTTGGATTATTGTCGGAAATCTCTTGATTATCCTATTGAAATATTTTTTAGCCATGGGCTGGACCTATCACACGACGCGAGCCGCCAATGAAATTGAGTTTTTGGCGAGGGATCGCTTAATGAATAAATTTTTAAAGCAGGCATCTCCCTTTTTTGAAGAAAATTCAACGGGATCTTTAATGGGAAAAGCCACCAATGATGTTCAATCTCTCTTTGATTTTGCCGGCTATGGCACATTATCCCTCTTTGATGCCACAGTATTTCCGTTGTGTATTGTCATCGTTATGATCTATGTTGTAGATTTACGTTTGACCCTATTTTCCATCTTACCTTTCCCCCTACTTGCTTATTTATCCATAAAAATTGGGGATAAAATTTATGAACGATGGACCATGGTGCAAAAAGCCTTTGATAAACTAAATGACACCGTCTTAGAAGATGTGGAAGGGATCCGTATTATCCGGGTATTTAATTTGCAAAAAAGACGTTATCGTCAATTTTCTCAACGGGGCGAACAATTGTTAAAAGAAAATATGAATGTCGTCAAGTACCAAGCCTTGTTGACGCCGGTGCAAAGAATTATCCCGGCCTTTACATTTATCATCGCCATTGCCTATGGATCCTATTTAATTTCCATCGGCGAGATTACCGTAGGACAACTCGTCAGTTTTACCTATTATTTAAATATGCTGGTTTGGCCCATGTACGCCTTTGGAAATTTTATCAATCTTCAACAACAAGCCAATGCGTCCATGGAAAGAATTCAAGAAGTATGGGATTATCCCGAAGATATTGTCGAAGAAAAAAACACTTTAGAATTAAAGGAGCTTCCGGCCATTCGTTTAGAAAATTATTCTTTCCGGTATCCTTCTTCTAGAAAAGCCAATCTTCAAGGAATTAATCTTGAAATTGATCCGGGCCATTCCTTAGGGATATTGGGAAAAACGGGATCGGGCAAAACGACATTAATTAAACAATTACTACGGGTATATCCGATGGATACAAAGAGGCTCTTGTTTAATGGCGTGGCAGCAGATCGCTATTCGATCGCTTCTTTACGGGAATTTATCGGCTATGTTCCTCAAAACCACATGATTTTCTCAAAGACGATAAGAGATAATATTCGATTATCGAAGCCCGATGCCACCGATGAAGAAGTGATGGAAGCCGTTCGTTTGGCAGATTTTGAAAAAGACTTAAAAGACTTCCCGAAGGGCCTCGATACCCTTTGTGGGGAAAAGGGAATCTCCCTATCGGGAGGACAAAAACAGCGAATCGGTATTGCCCGAGCCTTTTTGAAAAATCCCGATCTTTTAATCTTAGACGATGCCATGAGTGCCGTCGACGGAACGACAGAACAAAATATCTTAGGGAATATGCGTAAAAAACGGGAAGATCGCACGACGGTTATTGCCTGCCACCGAATTAGCCAAGTCCAAGACTTAGATGAGATCATTGTATTGGATCATGGGAAAATTGTAGAACGGGGCAATCATCAAGAATTAATGGCGAAGGACGGATGGTATGCCGAACAATACCGAAATCAGATTTCCAGGAGTCGATTCGATGAAGAAGAATAAAATTCATTCAAAATTTGTTACGGAAAAATTAAAAAACTACGCCAAAGAAGAAAAGAAACCCCTAGGACTGGGTATTCTATTGACCATGATTCAAACCTCCATGGAAATCATAGGGCCTTTAATCATAGGATATATATTGAATCATCATATCCATCGAGAAATGGTGAAAGCCGACTTTTTCGCCATTATTAAATTATTGGGGATTTACCTCATTATTTATTTATGTTCTGGGCTTTTCAGTAATTTGTCGCGAATTTCCTTTGAACGGGCAGCCAATCGCATTGCCTATGCCATTCAAAAAGATGTGTATCGCCATGTACAAGAATTGCCCATATCTTATTTTGATGCACTTCCTGCAGGGAATATTGTCTCTCGCATTACCAATGACACCAATCGCTTAAAGGCGATGTTCCAAGTGATATTGGCAGAACTTCTCACTTCCCTGATTATGTTTATTGGAATCTATTTAATGATCATCTTTACGAATTTTCCCGTTGCCCTCTTGCTTTTGTTATTGGCGCCGATCATTTACATTATCTTCATCGATTTACGGGTGAAAACAGCTCGCTACACGACAAATATTCGAAAATTGACGGCGGATATTAATGCATCCATCAACGAGAATATTCAGAATATGGAAATTATCCAGGTTTTCAATGAAGAAGATCATATAAAAGATGAATTTAACAGGATCAATCGTGGTATCTTCGCCAATCAAATGAAAATGACGAAAGTAAAGGCCTACGGCGGTTATCGCGCCATCGATGCCTTGCAATATGTGGGAACTGTTTTAGTACTACTGTACTTTGGAACGGGACGAATTACCGGCGCCTATGCCGTTAGCATCGGTTCAATGTATATCGTTATCGATTATGTTAATCGAATCTTCAATAATATTACGAAGCTCGTGACCCGCTTTGGTGAAATGGAACAAGCCTATGTGTCGGGAGCCCATGTCTTTGATTTGCTCCACTTAGAAACGGCAGATCAATTACCTGGAAAATTCGAGGATATTCAAGGAGATGTCAGCTTTGAACATGTGAAATTTTCCTATGTGGAAGGAGAACCGGTACTTCGAGGCATTGATTTTAAAGTACAAAAAGGAGAATCATCAGCCTTCGTTGGAGCGACGGGTTCTGGAAAATCAACAATCATCAATTTGCTACTCAATTTTTATAGCCCGGACGAGGGCAGAATTACCATCGATCAGCGAGATATCGCAGGAATTGATCGCCATAGTTTACGAGAACAAATGGCGGTCGTATTACAAGATGGCTTTTTGTTTGAAACAAGTATTCGGGAAAACATCTCTTTAGGGGATGATTTCACCACAGAAGAAATCGAAGAGGCATTAATTGCCGTCGGCGGTGAGAATATCGTCCACCGGGGAATTGAAGAGAAGATCCTAGAGAAAGGCTCCAATCTATCCCAAGGAGAACAGCAACTCATCGCCTTTGCGAGAGCCTATATTAGAAATCCGAAAATCCTCATCCTCGATGAAGCTACCGCCAATATCGATACGGAAACAGAAAGTATTATCCAAAGAGGGGTCGACAAATTAAAAGAAGATCGAACCACCTTCATCGTCGCCCATAGACTATCTACGATTAAAAATGTCGACAAGATCTTTGTACTCCACCGAGGTAAAATCATTGAAGAAGGAAATCATGAATCTTTAATGAAAATCGACGGATTCTATAAAAATATGTATGATGAGCAAATGAGAAATTTAGACGATTAAAAAAATCCCGGAGATCCGGGATTTTTTATTTTAAAAAGCCGTGGTAAATATTTTCAATGGCGTTTTCATAATCTTCGTCATTGACGCCGATAATGATATTGAGTTCGGAAGAACCTTGGACAATGAGGCGGATGTTAATATTTGCTTTTGCCAAAGACTGAAAGCAAATGGCAGATGTCCCGGTGGTGTTTTTCATACCATGACCGACGACAGTGATCAGGCTAATGCCTCGTTCAAAGCCAATGGCTTCCGGTTCGCAAATATTTTTAATATCATCGATGACTTTGCGGACTTTTGGATCTTTCACATCATCTTTGATGATGAGAGACACCGAGTCAATAGAAGAAGGCATATGTTCTAAATAAATATCGTGGCTTTCTAATATTCCCATTAATTTCCGATAAAAAGACCGATCCCAATTGAGTTTGGTCTTTTGAATATAGATTACCGTAAAATTCTTTCGCCCAGCAATGCCTGTGATATTTGAAAAATGTCGCTTTTTTTCTTGGGGAAGGATCAAGGTGCCTTCCTCTTCAGGGGCATTGGTGTTTTTAATCTTAATAGGAATTCGATCCTTTAAAATGGGGAACATGGCTTCGTCATGGAGTACCGATGCCCCCATATAGGAGAGTTCCCGTAATTCTTCATAGGTGATTTCTTTGATTCTTTCAGGATTTTTAACAATTCTCGGATCGGCGACTAAAAAGCCCGATACATCGGTCCAATTTTCATAAACGAGGGCATTGACACCGGCAGATATGACGGCGCCGGAAAAATCAGAGCCTCCCCGGGAGAAAGTTTTAATCCTACCCTTTGGTAATTGGCCGTAAAAGCCAGGTATCACAGCTCCTGGAAGATCTTTTAAAATTTCTCCAATAGCATGGATAGATGCCTCTTCATCGAAAATCCCATCTTGATTAAAAAAGAGGAGATCTTTTGCATCGACAAAGGGGAGATCTAAAATTTGAGCCATTAATTTTGCATTTAAATATTCCCCGCGGGAAACAATATAATCAGTACCTTCGCCTACATCCATTTGACGAAGGATCTCTTCAAATTCTTGATCAAAATCCATAGAAATACTAAATTCATTGGCGATGCCTTCATAGATTCGCCGAATATTATGGAGGACTCCGTGATAATCTTGATGATTTTTGTGGAGGGTGTCCAGTAATAATAGTAGATCGGTGACTTTTGTATTGTTTTCGTAGCTGATACCCGGCGCGGAAACGACAATGTATCGTCGACGGGGATCCTGCTCAATGATCGCTTTTACTTTTCTTATTTGTGTTCCATTGGCGACAGAAGAGCCGCCAAATTTTGCAACAATGGATTCCATACCATCATCCTTTACTTTAATATCGTGATACTGTATTATATCATATCTTTAAAATTAATAACAGAAAAGAAAAGCGCCATAACTTGAAGAAGTGGGGTGGAGAAGGATTATATCTTCTTTATTTGAAAAGAGAAAATCGAAGCTGATCTCCCTTCATGGATTTAAAAATTTGGCGGGTTATCGAAGTAAGTTGTAATCCCTTATGATATAATATGGGTATTGAAGAAAGGAGGGATGGGATGGAAGAACTTTATCGTGGCGTAATTTCCTTTACGGTATTAGCCGGTTTGGGATTTTTATTTACCAGGATAGGCCTTATTGGAACAAATAGCGGGAAGATCTTGTCCCAATTAATATATTATCTCTTTTTTCCCCTTATGGTCGTCGATATCTTTTTGCATAATTACGACAAAGTCTCCATGGAGGAATGGCCGAAAGCCTTTATTTTTTACTTCCTTGTCATGCTTCTTTCCTATACCCTTTTGTCATTATTTGATTTTAGCCGGGAAAACGCATTGAATTACGAAATCGCCCTTGTTTTTTCCTCCTGGTACTTTTTGGGATATCCGATGATTGTAGGAATACTGGGAAAAGATGGAGGAGCTCCTTTCATGGCCCTTCATTTCCCCTTTATCCTTTTGTTCTTTCTCTATCCTGGATTTCGGCGAAAAAAATGGAAAGATGGACATAGGTTACGATATTTATCGCCATTAATTTTCCTTATACTCTTTTATTTGATCATTTCCTTTGCCGATATATCCTTTCACCGTTGGGAGGAGCTTTTCCATGGGGGTCAAGGGACTATTCCAATGGTTTCCGTATTAATCGGCGTGGAATTAGCCACTATTTCTTTAAGGGAAATGCTGGATTATAAATTGTGGATCATCGTGGTTTTAAAATTAATGGTACTGCCGATCTTCGGTTATTTAATCGCGGTGATCCTTTGGAAAGATCCATTTTTCGTGAAGATGATCACCTTGACTTTGGCCCTTCCTGTTTCACCATTACTTGCCATATTTCCCGGGCAACAAAGCCATTCCACTAGGGATTTTACGAAGATTATATTTCTTTCTCATTTGTTATCAATCATCAGTATTCCGCTGATCATGAAGTATTTATTATAGAAAAAAGGAAAGGAGGAAGCCGTTTTTAACAAAACGGTGATTTCCATATTGAATAATTTACTGACGAAATTTAAGGACTTATCTTATTCGGTATTGCCCATTTGTTTAATTGTAGTCCTCATGTTTTTTACCATTGCACCGGTTGAAACCCAATTATTACTCCGTTTTTTAATCGGGGCAGTACTCATTATCTTCGGACTGGGCATCTTTTTATGGGGTGCCGATTTAGCCATTGAACCCATCGGTCATTTATTAGGTGAATATATTGGAAAAAAAGCATCCATTGTGCTGATTTTTATCATGGGCTTTTTTCTTGGATTTATTATCACCATAGCGGAACCGGATTTATTAATTTTTGCCGATCAAGCGTCCATGGCCATGGGACAGGTGATCTCTGGATTTTTCATCGTCACCGTTGTTTCCCTTGGGGTGGGACTTTTAGTAGGCTTTGGTTTTGTGCGAATCCTCACGGGCTTACCCCTCCACTGGTTTTTTGCGGTGACCTATGGATTGATCTTTTTGTTCTTTGGATTTATTCCCGAAGAGTTCCAGGCCCTTGGCTTTGATGCCTCTGGGGCGACGACAGGCGCCATGACTACACCGTTTTTGCTGGCCCTTTGTTTAGGATTATCCTCCCTGAAGGGTTCCACCGATGGGGAGAAGGACTCCTTTGGTCTAGTGGGCATTGCTTCGGCAGGTCCTGTAATTGCAATTATGATTTTATCATTGTTTACAAAAAACTCATCGGAAGCTGCCGGCGAAGTTTTCCATATCCAAGAGGGAATTTTATATCCATTTTTTGGACAAGCAAAAGTTTCTCTCAAAGAATCTTTTATGGCTCTTCTTCCCATATTACTTGTTTATCTTTATTTCCAATGGAAAGTCTTTCAATTGGAAAGGAAAAAGAGACGGAGGATTTCCTTAGGACTACTATATACCTTTATTGGATTGATTATTTTTTTAACGGGGGTAAATGGCGGTTTCATGGATTTGGCAAGGATGATGGGCAGACAACTTGGCGCCCATCCCAATAGAATTTGGTTGCCCCTCGTGGGATGTGTTTTAGGCATGGTGGTCGTATTGGCAGAACCGGCAGTTTATGTTTTATCCAATCAAGTGGAAGATGTGACGGGAGGTTCCATCAATAAAAAGATGATTCGGACTTGTTTATCCATTGGTGTCGCCATTGCCGTGGGATTATCCATGTTGCGCATTCAAATCCCAGGACTTCGTCTATGGATGTATCTCGTACCCGGATTCATTATCGCTATCATCATATCATTTCAAGTGCCGGAAATTTTTGTGGGAATTGCCTTTGATTCCGGCGGAGTGGCATCGGGACCGATGACAGCAACATTCATCTTGGCCTTGGCCCAGGGAGCAGCAGAAGTTATTCCCACCGCCAATGTGTTAACCGATGGTTTCGGGGTAATTGCGGCTGTGGCGATGATGCCGGTGTTTTCAATTATGATTTTAGGATTGATTTATAAAATGGAATTGGAAAGGAGAAAGAAATGAAAAACTACTCCCTATTTGTAGCAGTGGTTGCCAAAGGAAGGGCATCAAAGGTCGTCGAATTGGCAAAGGGAAATGGAGCAGGTGGTGCCACGATATTTTATGGTACAGGTACTGCAAAAAATCATCTTCTCCATTTATTGGAAATGGATGAGATGAAAAAAGAGATAGTATTCGTCCTCATTCCCAATTCCATCGACCGCATTATCCATCGACAAATGGTGGAAGAATTGGAAATTAATCGGGAAAATGCCGGAATTTGTTTCACCGTTCCGGTACATACAATTTTTGGACTGGAAATGGAAAAGGAGATGGAACAGATGATAACAAAATACACCGCAATTATGACCATAGTCGATCGGGGAATTGGCGATAAAGTCATTGAGATTGCCGAACAACAAGGCTCAAAGGGTGGAACGATTTTACATGGTCGTGGGTCTGGAATTGAAAAAAAGCGATCCTTTTTCAATATCACCATTGAGCCGGAAAAGGAAATGGTCTTTATGCTCGTTGGAAAAGACCAAGTAGAGAAAATTACAAAGGCCCTGGTGGATAAATTAGAAATCTCGAAACCGGGAAAAGGCATCGTCTTTACATTACCCGTGACAAATGCCACAGGCCTTGTGGAATAAAAGTGAAAGCTTCGTTGAAAAACATATCCATGGGAAAATGAACCAAAAAAATGCCCTGAAGTCTCATGACTTCGGGGCATTTTTTCTATTTGATATTGGCTTGGACCATGGAAGAAAAGTCCATGGCTTTGTCAAATTCTTCTTCGGTGAGTATATTTAATGTAATGGCGGCGGTTTTTAAATCCAATTGATGTTCATAGGCATAGGCTGCAATTTTCGCACTGTTTTCATAACCGATTATGGGATTTAATGCCGTTACATTCATTAAAGAATCCTTTAAATATTCGGCAATTTTTCCTTCATTGGCTTTGATTCCATCGATGCAATTTTTTCGGAAGGAATCCATTCCCGTTGCTAAAAGGTCGATCATCTGAATAAAATTAAAAATCATCACGGGCATAAAGACATTTAACTCGAACTGTCCCCTGGTGGCGCCGTCGGATATGGTTCGATGATTACCAAAAACTTGGGTACAGACCATGGTTAAGGCCTCCGATTGGGTGGGATTTACTTTACCTGGCATAATCGAGGAGCCCGGTTCATTGGAGGGGAGAATTAATTCGCCGATTCCACATCGGGGTCCCGAGGCTAAAAGGCGAATATCATTGGCGATTTTGTAAAGATCACCGGCAAGTAGGGAAAGGGTTCCCGATAAATGGGTGAATTCTGTTTTTGTTTGCAAATGATGGAATTTATTTTTCGATAATTTATAGGGTAAATCGGTGATTTTTCTCAAATACTCAATGACCAATTGATCATAGCCTTCTTTCGTGTTTAATCCTGTACCGACGGCAGTACCACCTAAGGGCAAATCGTACATAAATTCTAAAGCCCTTTCAATAATTTCATAATTTCGCTCTAAAGTATAACGATAACCGGAGAACTCTTGACCGAGGGTAATGGGGGTGGCGTCCTGTAAATGGGTACGGCCGACCTTTACAATGGACGAAAATTCTCTTTCTTTTTTTTCAAGGGAGTGGATCATATTCTCCAATGCCGGAAGCAGGACTTTCTTCGTCAATTCCACTGCCGTCATATGGATGGCTGAAGGGAATACATCATTGGATGATTGGGATTTGTTAACATCATCATTGGGATGAATCCTTGGATTTTCTGAAATTTCCTTGGCGATATGGGCCGTGACTTCATTGACATTCATATTCGTTTGCGTACCGGATCCCGTTTGCCAAACCGATAGAGGAAATTCCCCATTCCGTTTTCCTTCAATGATTTCATCAAGGGCCTTTATCATTAATTCTTTTTTTTCCATAGAAATCAGCCCCAAATCTTTATTGGCCATGGCGGCTGCTTTTTTAATCTTTGCCAATTGATGGACGACTTCTAAAGGCATTTTCTCCGATCCGATTTTAAAATTTTCAAAGGAACGTTGAGTTTGAGCGCCCCACAATTGATCTTCCGGGACCTTTATTTCACCCATGGAATCTTTTTCTAGACGATAATTCATTTAAATTCCTCCTTATCTTTATATCATCATTGTAACATATTGAAAGAGAATTGTTTTTCTTTTGCAATTGATGAAAAATAAAAAAGTTCATCGCTACATAATTGAAACATATTTTCTTCCTATAATGAAATTACAAAATAAGAGGACAAGATATTATTTAAATACATTCGATCTCCTCCTCCCATAACGATATTTTTTCAGCGAATGTATTTGGATAAGCATTTGATAGATAATATATGGCCTGAGATTTCCAGATCTCGGGTCATTTTTTATCCAAGAAATAAGCGTAAAATATTCCGGCTTGAGATGGACAAAGGCCCTGGTTTTCTTGAGTGGGCCATGGATTTAATATATAATAGATCTGATAGAAAGGACGAGAAAAATGAGAGGATTGGTTTTAGAAGGTGGGGCCGCCAAGGGGGCCTATCACATCGGCGTAATAAAGGCCTTGGAAGAAAAAAAGATCCCCATTGACGCCGTATCCGGCACTTCCATTGGCGCGGTAAATGGCGCCTTCTATGTTTCTGGGCAAATGGATTTGTGCCGTGAGATGTGGCTCAAAATCGATTATCAATGGTTCTTTGAAGGTGGGAAGATATTAAAAGATCATTCCGATCGAAGGGATTATTCCACCTGGGAAATGCTTAAAGCCTTCGCCGAAGTCCTTCGTCAAGGTGGTATTGAAACGGATCATCTACTAAAGCTCATCGACCTCATCGATGAAGATTCTTTTCGAAAATCTCCCAAGGAATTCTCCTTTGTCACCGTAAATCGCACGAAGAAAGAAGCAGAGATTTACTACAAAAAGGATATTCCCGAAGGGAAATTGCCAGAATACATTTTAGCATCGGCCTTTATGCCGATTTTCAAGGATCGACTTTTAGATGGTCAGAAATTCCTCGATGGATGTTTTTACGATAATCTGCCTTATCAACCGTTAATGGATATTGGCGTGGATGAATTTATTGCCGTGAGAACCCAAGGAATGGGAGTGATCCGTCCCTGGGCCTATCCAGAACATCGCATCGAGATAAAGCCCAAGGAATCCACGGGCTTAGGCCTTCAATTTTTCCCGGAACATAGTCAAGAACTAATGAATCGGGGCTATGAAGATGCCATTGAACAATTAGGAGAAGAATACGATGAGAAAATCATGGAATGAATATTTTATGGACCTGGCATTTACCGTCGCTTCCCGATCCACCTGTGATCGGGCTTTCGTCGGTTGCGTCATTGTCAATAAAGACAATCGAATTGTATCAACAGGATATAATGGCGCTATTTCCGGCAATCCCCATTGTGATGAAATAGGCCATACCTTGAGAAATGGCCATTGTATCGCCACAATCCACGCCGAAATGAATGCCCTATTATATTGTGCAAAAGAGGGCATCAGTGTCGGGGGATGTAAATGCTTTGTTACCCATTTTCCTTGTTTAAATTGTGTGAAATCCCTGATCCAAGCCGGAATCAAAGAAATTTATTACAATGAGGCTTATCGCGTAGATGATTACGCCCTTTCCTTAATTAAAGATAATGGGGTAAAATTACATCAAATTAAATTAGGTGATGGGTAATGGCCGGGCAAATATTTCCCACATGGATGTGGTATTTCCTTCCTACGGGATGGATCCATGTCGTCGTCCATACTTTTTTAGTGACCATACTCTTTGTTCCATTGGTAGGTTTTGTCGTTCAAGAAGAATATGAGGCAAGGGATATACTGCGGAAAAATTTAGTAAAATTATACTTCATTCGCCTATTTTCAGATTTAATTGGTGCCTTTTTCATCTTTACATCCATATTGATTTCATTTTTTGTAAATGAAAAAACATCCTTTGGCGCCTATTTTATCCACGATTTAGTAGGAAAGATGACCCGATCCCCCTTCTCCACAGTGGAAGGATTTTTATGGATAACAACTGGTCTATTAATCGCCATGGCCATTAATTATCAAATGAACAAGAAATATAGTTTTAAAACCCTTCGCCTATCGGAGAAGGAGCGAATGAATATGATAAAGTATTCTGCGATTTTGTCCTCGCCCTTTTGGTTTTATTTGACCGAGAAAATGCTCTATCGTTTTTTTACAATGCAATTTATAGGAGGTTAACCTTTGAAACGATTAATTCCGCTTTTATTCCTATTCTCCCTTGTATTACCGGGGAGTGTTTCATTAGCAAATAAAGGCACGATAAAAGAAGAAATTGAAGAAACAATTGACGATATTCTCCAAGAAGAAGAACCCAATAAGCCGGAGAAAGAGCCGGAAGTTCCCGAGAGTCCCATTGAAGGAACGGTGAAGATTTTAAGATCCCCCAGCACATCGATTTATCAAATGAAACAGTGGGCCTCCCAAGAAAAATATAAAGCCGATCCAGACTTCATTCGTCTAGCGACGGATTTTTATGTCATCAGTATAAAATACGGCGTAGATCCTGCCGTAACTTATGCCCAAGCTGCAAAGGAAACGAATTTCATGCGCTATACCGGTGTCGTTAATAAAAATTACTACAATCCCTGTGGTTTAAAAATCACCGCAGGAGGAGGCGACGACGATATCCATGCCCATAAAAAGTTTGATTCCTGGACGGAAGGAATCACTGCCCAAGTTCATCATTTAGCCCTTTATGCAGGGCAAGAAGGATTTCCCTTGAAAAAAACACCGGATCCCCGTCATTTTTCTTCGATTTTTAAAAAAGCAGAACATGTGGAAGAATTAGGAACCCTATGGGCACCGAGTCGGGACTATGGTTTTGATATCCTTCGGTATATGGAAGAAATGCATAAATTCCCCCTTTCTTCCGTATCGCGAATTTCAGGGAAGGATCGCTACGAAACGGCAGCAAATATAAACAAGTATTTGGAAATTAATACGAAATCCGCAGTGATTTCGTCGGGGGAGAGTTTTGCCGACTCCTTAACGGCGACGACTTTAGCCAAGGCCACGGGTTCTAAACTATATTTATCGAAAAAATCCGGTGTAACCTTTGAATTGGAACAAGCCGTAAAGGAAAAGAAAATCGACCGAGCCATCATCGTCGGTGGGAAAAATACCATTGAAACGGGTCTCGATGAATATTTACGGGCAAAAGCCGTTGTTGTAGAACGAGTATCGGGAAAAGACCGTTTTGAAACGGCAAATAAAATCGCCGATTATATCCATGGCGATGAAGTGGCAATTTTATCCAGTGGCGAAATCTTTGCCGATACTTTGGCGATTTCACCGGTAGCTGTGAATAATAAATATCCGATCTTTCTAACGCGCCGGGATAAAATGGATGAAAAAACCTGGAATCAATTGAAAGAATTCGATAAAGTGCTGGTATTAGGTGGAGAAAACACAATCTCAAAAGCCATTGAACAAAAAATTAAAAATCAAGGAATTAATGTAGAACGTATCGCCGGCAATGATCGTTATGGAACATCCCTTCTCATTGCCAAGAGATTTTATCGAAATAATATTTCTCAAATCTTTGCCGATGGTCGTAATTTTGCCGATTCTTTGGCATCGGTAGCATTTTCAGATGAAAATAATGGTCCGATTATTTTAGTGAATAATGCCATACCACCGTCCCTCGTTCGATTCTTGAAAGAGAGTAAGCCCTCCTTCACCTTTATCATTGGAGGACATCAAAGCATCAGTGAACGATTTGAAGAACAGTTAAAAAAAGATGTCTATCAGGAAAAATAAGTAAAGCTCCGAAGATTTCGGAGCTTTTTTTGGGAGGAAAAATTATGCGCGATAATCGATTGGATCGTTTACGGGGTTTTTTTATAATCAATATGATACTGTATCATGGTCTATATGATTTAGTCTATCTTTTCCATTGGAATTTTCCCTTGGATCGTTTGTGGTGGTATCAGCAATTCATTGGCATGGGTTTTATCGCAATCGCTGGTTTTTCTGCAAATATTAGTAGAAATTCCTTTATTCGAGGGGTGAAGCTCCTTTTTTGGGCCATGGTATTGACCTTTATTACCTCTTATTTTATCCCTGAAGAAAAAATTCAATTTGGCGTTCTTCATTTATTGGCTTTGTCCATGTTACTCACACCGGTATTAAAAAAAGGGAAAAATTATTCAACATTCTTTTTTATCCTATTTTTCTTCTTATTTGTCGTCTTTAAAATGGAACTTTTGCCCTGGAAAAATCTTTTGCCATCAAATTGCATTAGCTTTATTTGGGGAGTTCCCGATAAAAACTTCCAATCCTCGGATTATTATCCTTTGATTCCCTGGTTTTTCCTATTTGGCGCCGGCTATTATGGAAAAACAAAGGTGAAACTTGTGAAAAAGAAAACGGCCCGGGATCCCCTGGCATTCATGGGCCGTCATTCCCTGGGGATCTATCTCATTCATCAGCCCCTATTGTATCTCTTCTTCCAAATTCTTTTCCATTAAAAAAGCAGACCCCTATGAAGGATCTGCTTTTATTTTATCGATATTGGGATATTGCCTTAAATTACGTAGGAGAAAAACCGAGGTCAATAGGGTCGATAAAATATCCGATGTAACGACGGCGTACCATATTCCCGATAATCCAAAAAATCTTGGTAATAGGAAGATCAGGGGAATAAGGATTAATAATTGCCTCGTCAAGGAAAGGAAAGTACCGATCTTTGGCTTTCCCGTCGCTTGAAAATAATTTGAGCCGATAATTTGTATCCCCAATATGGGTAAAGTCGCGTGCCACAATAAAAGTCCTGGTTTCACAATGGGCAGAATCTCTTGAAAATCTGGGCCATGGGGCACAAAGATACCGATTAAACCCCGGTGGAAAAGAAAAATGATGATTTGGGCTAGGGCCATATAAATCGTTGCTGCGGAAATGGCGTAATAAAGGGCAGATTTCATCCGTTTGTAATTTTTTGCACCGTAATTAAATCCCAATATGGGCTGGGAGCCTTGATTTAAGCCAAAGATGGGCATAAATGCAAAGGTAGAAATCGAGTGGATAACGCCCATGGAAGTTACGGCTAAATCGCCACCGTAAAATTGGAGGGAACGATTGAGTAAAGTCGTCACTAAGGAATTGACCAATTGCATGGAAAAGGGAGCAATCCCCAAAGCCAAGATTTCACCGACGATTTCCCTTTGTAAAGCCATATTCTTCAATTTCAATTTCAAAAGAGAAGATGTGCCATAAAAATACCGAAGAACCCAAAGGGCCGATAATCCTTGACCAGTGATTGTCGCAAAGGCGGCGCCTTTGACCCCCATATGAAATTTTACGATGAAAATATAGTCCAAAATAATATTCGTAATGGCACCGATTAACATGGTACTCATCGCCATTTTTGGATTTCCCTCTCCCCGAATAAAATGGTTAAGACCAAAGCTAACGGACTGGAGGGGAATACCTAATATAATAATACCTGCGTAATCCCGGGCATAGGGTAACAGAGCTTGTGATGCGCCAAAAAAAGACAATAAAGGTTCAAGAAAACAACGCAAGATAAGCATCACCACAAAGGCCAATAAAAGTAAAAGGGTAAAGGCATTTCCTAAAATAACTTCGGCATCTTTTCTCCGATTTTGACCGAGGCGAATGGAGGATAGGGAATTACCCCCAAGGCCAATGAGCATATTAAAGGCCAAAATGGAAAGGGTGATGGGAAAAGTGACAAAGACTCCTCCAATGGCAAGTTTGCCCACTTGTCCCAGGAAAATTCGATCGACGATATTATAAAGGGCGTTGATTAACATGCCGAAAATTGCCGGTACGGAAAAGGAAAAAAGAAGTTTTCCCACAGGTGTTGTGCCGAGGAGTTTCGAGCGCTCTTCTCCAATATTCATATTAGATCTGGACCTTGTGATATGTCTTTTTCCCTTTCTTAATGATGAGTTCTCCGTCTTTAAAATCATCGGTGGTGACTGTTTTCTTTACATCGGTTAGTTTTTCACCATTAAATTCAATTCCATTTTGCTGAATAAGCCGTCTTGCTTCACCATTGGATGAAGTAAGGCCCAGTTCTGTAAGAAGATTTAAAGCCCCTATTCCTTCTTCAAATTCCTTGGCATTTTTCTTTGTCGTCGGCATATTTTCGCCGGTCCCTTCTCCTGTAAATAGGGAACGGGAAGTTTCCAATGCTTTTTTCGCTTGTTCTTCGCCGTGGATTAATTTTGTCACTTCATAGGCTAAAGTTTCCTTTCCCCGATTGATTTCAGAGCCTTCCAAAGCACCTAATTTTTTGCACTGATCAGTGGGCAAGAAGGTGAGCATTAAAAGGAATTTTTCCACATCGCGATCATCAACATTTCGCATATACTGGAATAGTTCATAGGGGCTTGTTTTCTCCCCATCGAGCCAAATGGCACCTTTTTGTGATTTCCCCATTTTCACGCCATCGGCATTGGTAAGGAGTTTAAAGGTCATACCATAAACAGAATGTTGATTCATTTTACGGACAAGATCCACACCGCCAATAATATTGGACCATTGGTCGGAACCGCCCAATTGCAGTAAACATCCGTATTCTTCATTTAAGCGGTAAAAATCATAGGACTGCATTAAAATATAGGAAAATTCAAAGAAGGTTAATCCTTCATTTTTACGATTTTTATAGGCATCTAATTGGAGCATTTGATTGACATTGAAATGGACCCCTGTTGTTCTCATGAAATCTAAGAAATTTAAATCCAAAAGCCAATCGGCATTATTGGCGATAATGGCACCTTTCTCAACGCCAAAATCTAAAAAACGTCCCAATTGATGTTTGAAACATTCCGCATTATGGTCGATCCGCTCCTTTGTCATCACTTGACGCATATCGTTTCTTCCGGAGGGATCGCCGACCATCGTTGTTCCGCCGCCAAGTAAGGCAATGGGAATATGGCCGTGGGCCTGCATTCTCATCATGACCATAATTTGAATAAAGTGACCAATGGTCAATGAATCCGCTGTGGCATCAAAACCAATATAAAATGGAACGGATTGTTCCGCCAATAATTTTCTTACTTCATCTTCATGGGTGGATTGCTCGTAATACCCCCGTTCCACCAATTCATCGAAGACATTATCGTGTTGTATCTCATATTTAATCATTAAATAACCTCCCATTATTGATAAACAAAAAAAGCCATGGAATCAAAGGACGGATCACCCGTGGTACCACCTTTATTTGCCAATAGCCTCAAAATACAGATACGTTCTGTAATAACGTGGAGCAAAAGACTTTGTAATTCCCGGAAAAAAACGGTACTGGAAATCTTGTAAGCTCTATTGAATTCTCGTTCTATTTTATCGAGATTTATTCCATTTGTCAATAGCTCTACTTTAATATTGCGATAAAGTGCTAATAGATATATAATAAGAAGGCGAGTAAGTAATTTTGGAGGGGATTATGAAAGGTAGCTTAGTTGAGAAAATATTGAAGGCTCATTTATTAAAGGGGAATCTCCAAGAAGGAGAAATTCAAATTAAAATTGATCAGACATTAACCCAAGATTCCACAGGAACCATGGCTTATCTCCAATTGGAAGCCATGGATATTGGCCCTGTCGCCACGGAACGATCCGTTGCTTATATTGACCATAATATGTTGCAACAGGGATTTGAAAATGCCGATGACCATGCATTTATTAAATCCTGTTGTGATAAACACGGAATTCTTTATTCCAAACCCGGCGGTGGTATTTGCCATCAAGTTCATTTGGAACGATTTGCCATCCCTGGGAAGACGCTTTTAGGCTCAGACTCCCATACACCGACTGCCGGGGGCCTTGGATCCATTGCCATTGGCGCCGGTGGTTTAGATGTGGCCGTTGCCATGGCAAAGGGCTTTTATTATCTTCCTGTACCCAAGGTTTATTTCATTGAACTTGTGGGAAAGCCGAAGGATTATATTAATGGAAAAGATATTATTTTAACGGTACTCGAAAAACTATCGGTGAAAGGCGGTGTGGGATATATTATGGAATACGGTGGCGAGGGGATCGATCATTTATCCGTAACCGATCGCGCCACAATATGTAATATGGGCGCAGAGCTTGGAGCGACAAGCTCCATTTTTCCATCGGACGAACGGACGAAGGAGTTTTTAAAAGCCCAAGGTCGGGAGAAAGATTATCTTCCTTTACAGGCCGATGAAGATGCTGTCTACGATAAGAAACTACAAATTGACTTGTCCACCATCGAAGCAAAATTAGCAGGACCCCACAGCCCGGATAATGTAGAAGAAGTCGAAAATTTAGTGGGCATGAAAGTCGATCAAGTTTGTATCGGTTCTTGTACCAATTCATCCTATATGGATTTAATGCGAGTTTCAAAAATCCTAAAGGGGAAAAAAGTCCATCCCGATACATCCCTTGTCATATCGCCGGGATCGGCAAATATCCTCCATCTTATGGCAGAAAACGGGGCATTGGCCACCTTTATTTCAGCAGGTGCTAGGATTTTAGAAGCGGGATGTGGACCTTGTATTGGTATGGGACAGGCACCGAAAGGTGGAGGGGTATCCCTTCGTACCTTTAATCGAAATTTCAAGGGCCGTTCCGGAACAATGGATGCGAAAGTTTATCTTGTATCTCCAGAAACTGCGGCGATGTCAGCCATTGCCGGTACTGTTCAAACGGCAAAGGGATGGAGTTTTGATATTGAAGAACCCTTAGACTATGGAAAAAACGATGGGTATTTTGTCGAACCTCGTTTCCAAGACAAAATTGAAATGGGAAAAAACATCAAACCATTCCCCATAGTAAAACCACTGGAGGATCAAATTGATAAAAAATGCATTTTAAAAGTAGGAGATAATATTACCACCGATGACATCTGTCCTTCCAATGCGAAACTATTGCCCTATCGTTCCAATATCCCCTATTTATCGAAATTCTCATTTACCACCATTGTCGATGATTTCAGTGAACGGGCAAAAAAAGACGGCGGCATTATCGTTGCAGGGGAAAATTACGGCCAGGGTTCTTCCCGGGAACATGCCGCATTGATTCCTTTATTCTTAGGCATCAAGGCCGTCATCGCCAAATCCTTTGCAAGGATTCATCGACAAAATCTTATAAATAATGGAATACTTCCCCTTGTCTTTAAAAACAAAAAAGATTATGACAAAGTGGAAGAGGGAGATCAAATACATTTGGTAAAGGTAAAAGAAATCATTAAAAATGGGGGAGAACTCCTCTGCCAATTGCCAGAAAAAGGCGAAGAAATCACCTTAATCTTTGACGGATCTTGTCGGGAACGGGAAATATTAGAATTTGGTGGATATTTAAATTACGCGAAAAAGAAAGGATAAACCATGGAGAAGGAACGACAACAATTTATGGACCGGGTGGAAAAGATCACCGAAATTGATCCATCTTCCTACGGCGCCCATAATATCAAAAGGGGCCTTCGAAATCGGGATGGCACCGGTGTATTGGTGGGCATTACCAATATCTCCGATGTTGTTGGCTACGAAGTACAGGGCGATAAAATTCGACCAAGGGAAGGGGAACTCTATATTCGAGGAATTGGCCTTCATGAATTAATCGAGGGCTTCCAACGGGAAAAACGCTTTGGCTTTGAAGAGATCATCTATCTTTTACTCACCGGTGTTTTACCAAATCTTGAAGATTTAAATTTCCTTCAAGAAGTGTTATGGGAACAAAGGGTCTTTCCCCCTTATTTTAACGAGGATATTCTTTTTAAAAATACGAGCCAAAATATTATGAATATGTTACAACGGGCCGTACTGGCCCTGTATTCCTACGATGATCATCCAGAGGACACAAGACCATCTAGCGCCTTGATGAAATCTCTCTCCTTGATCGGAAAGTTACCTCCCCTAATGGTCTTTAGTTATAAGGCAAAACGACATTACCATGATGATGAATCCCTAATTATCCATCGGGGAAAAAAGGGAGGGTCCACCGCGGAAAATATTTTGCATTTACTCCGGGATAATCAAGAATTTACCCGGGAAGAAGCCTTATTATTGGACCTTCTTCTCATTGTCCATGCAGAACATGGCGGGGGGAACAACTCCGCCTTTGCCACCCATGTCGTCTCATCCAGTGGGACAGATATTTACTCCGCCATTACCACGGCACTGGGAGCCCTTAAAGGACCACGTCATGGTGGCGCCAATTTAAAGGTAAAGGAAATGACAAGATTTATTAAGGACAATTGCCATTGGAAAAAGAAAGGGGAAGTTTCAAAGATTTTAGACAAAATCCTAAAGCGAGAAATCTATGATCAAAAAGGATTAGTCTACGGCATAGGCCATGCGGTATATACCAAATCTGATCCCCGTTGTGTCCTCTTAAAAAAAGCCGCGGAAAAAAATGCCCAAAATACGAAATATGAAGAAGATTTCCAATTGCTCCAATGGATTGAAGAACTTACCATTGAAAAAATTCAAAACCGTAAAGGCAATGACTATGCCATCTGTGCCAATGTGGATCTTTATTCCGGCTTAATCTATGAAATCTTGGGCATTGACGAACAGCTCTATACGCCGATGTTTGCCATCTCTCGAATTGCCGGCTGGTGTGCCCATTTATTAGAGCAAATTCGCGACGAAAAAATCATGCGTCCCGGCTATGTCAATCTCCACCATAAGAATAGGTATATTCCAATCAAGGAAAGATAAAAAATCAGGCCAAGGCCTGATTTTTTTAATGGGCTTTAAAACAAAGTCGCGGTAAATCGAGTAAATGGGCAGCGCCGGCAATGGTATTACCGTAGAAAATAACGGGAATATCCAAAGAAAGGAAATTCACGATGCTACCATTACAAAGAGTTGAGCCAGTAACCAATAGAATATCTGCCCATTGGACAACAGCATCAAAATCTTTTATGCCATCTTCAATGAGAACACCATAACGTTTGTGGCCGATATGTTCGGGATTTAAGTCTAGAACTCGTAATGGAAGATCTTGTTTTCCTAAATTTTCGATCATAGCCGGTTGATAGCCGACAAAGCCAATATTTTGATTTGTATATTGGTTTTTTACAAAATCAGCGAGTTCCATAGCACATTCTTCGGGTTCTTCATTTCGGCAATGAACCGTGCGATCGATCATTTTCAATGATTTCATGACGGCGTTTAAAGTACTGATAAAAACAGCTTTATTGTAATCGTCCGTTAGATCTAGATTGGAGATCTCTTGTAAAGTTCCAGAGAATCCAGCCCGAGAAGAAGTAAAGGCTTGTCCTTGCTCCCCACGAAATTCGGCTTGAACCATTTGTTCTTTTCCATTAAGCAATGGAAAGTCTTGTCTTTTCGTAACTCCGATGCTTTCCTCGGGTGTTAATTGACCAATATGTACAAGAACTTCCTCTTTTTCTAAACCTTCTTCTTCCATTATTCTCTTAAATTCTTCTCGTAATTTCTCGTAAATATCCATATCAAATCTCCTTGAGTTCCATAAATTTTCCTTGATTGATGGCAACACAAGAATCGCCAAATTGATGGGCTTCTTTGACATCGTGGGTCACCATGATGGAGGTAATTTGTTCTTTTTTAATAAAATCTAATAAGTACTGAAAGGCAATTTTTTTAATACCACTATCTAAAGAAGATAGGGGTTCATCTAATAGGAGAAGTTTTGGCCGAATAAGAACGGCTCGCGCTAAGGCGATTCGTTGCTTTTCACCACCACTTAAATGGGCAATTTCTCGATTCTCCAGGGGCTTTAATTGTAACATATGGAGTAGTTCTTCGCATCTTTTCTCGGCGTGTTTAAACGTTTTAAAACGTGAGGGAAAGAGAATATTCTCCCTTACATTGAGAAATGGAAAGAGACAGTAGTCTTGGTACACCATGGAAAGATGACGGTTCTCTGGGGGATGATTTGTGATATCGATGCCTTCTAAAGAGATCTTTCCCCGTTGGAGAGGAAAGCGACCGGCTATGCTTTCTAAAAAAACAGTTTTACCAGAACCAGAGGGACCCATAATCCCCAAGCGTTCCCCCGGTGATAAATGGAAATCATCACAACGAAAATGATGTTCACCTAATCTGATCTCATAGTTATGAATTTGAAGCATGGGAATCTCCTTTCATCCATTTTTCAAAAATAAACATCGTCCCCATGGATAATAAAAGCAATATGGATGAGACGCCGGCTGCGACTTCAAATTCTCCCGTCGACATATGAAGGAAAATGGAAGTGGCCAAAGTCTCAGTTTTTAATCTTGTTACACCGACAAGTATCATGATAGCGCCAAATTCACCGATACTTCGCGCCCAGTTCATCATCCAAACTCCGACGATGGGACGTTTTAACAAAGGGATCAATACATGAAAAAACACATCTTTTTCAGTCAATCCCAAAGTTCTTGCGGTGAAAAGTAATTTCTTATTCACAAGGGAATAGGAATTATCTAAAGTGCGGATAGAATAAGGCAAATTCACAAATAACATGGCAAGCCAAATGCCGTGAACGGTATAGACAAAGTCGATACCGAAATGTTCTAGTAAAAAAGCCCCGATTCCTTTTTGACCGAAAATGATGAGAAGACCAATTCCAGAAACAATGTGAGGTGTCGCCATAGGTAAAGTAAAGAGATAATCCAGTGATTTTGAAAGTGGCTTTGACAAATGTTCTTTACCGTAGACGGTACCTATTGTCAATAAAGTGCAAAGACTGGAAGATAGAAATGAGGTCCAAAGACTCAATTTTAATGCAAATTGAATTTCTTCCGGATAAGGAAAAGTAAAGGCAAAACCAATGCCCTTTTTCACAACGGCAAAAAAGGGCATGGTTACAAATATTGCGACGATTCCAACAATGGTATACAGGAGGAATCGAAACATCCGGTTCATATTATTTCACCGGTTTAAATCCGTGGGCATTCCAAGATTCGAGGGAAGATTCATTGGTTAGAAAATCAATGAATTTTTGAGCCCCTTCTTCATCTTCCGAAGTTTTTAATGTAGACGCTGTTATGATTTGATCGATATTTTGATCATCTGGAATTTCGATAATATCAACAACTTCTTGATTGTTAAAAGCGCCATCTTTCGTTACAATGGCTGCATCCGCATTGCCGGCTTCCATGGCAAGATACAATTCGTTTACGGTACCGGTTTTTACAACTGCTTGATCTTCCAATCCTGCAAGACCATTCTTTTCAAAGATTTTAACAGCAGTTTTTCCAATGGCGTTGGCATCGGGATCACCGAGGGCTAGTTTTACATCTCCTTGCAAATCCTCTAAGGACTGGATATTCAGTGGATTGTCTTTTTGTACGACAATACATGGGGTATGGTGGGCGACCGGGATGCCTTCATTCGTCAAGTCTTTTTCCATGGCATCATCAAAAGTCGCTTTAGAACCGACGATAAATACATCCCCTTTTCCCGATTCTTCCAATTGGGCAAGTAGCTGTCCTGAGCCGGCATAAATCATATGTAAAGAGTATTTAGGGTATTCTTTTTCGAAAGCTTCTTTAATCTCTTCCATGGATTTTTTTAGTCCGGCACCGGAATATACAATCAATTCTTTTTGTTCGGTATCATCTGATGTATCTTGTTGTTCCTCTTCTTCTTGTTGTTGTTCCTCTATCTCTTGCTCATTGGTAACTTCCTTATTTCCACAAGCGGAAAGAATTAAAGTCAGTGCTAACAATAGAGAAAGCATTGTTTTTCTTAAATTCATTTTTATTCTCTCCATTCTACTTTTCTTCGTATAACGATTATAGCATATCCCCGTCGCCAGAGCAATTATGATATAATAGATAAAAAAACAAAGGGAGGATATCATGGAACCAACAATAATCGGCGTTGCCGGAGGAAC
>JAUNVW010000046.1 GCA_030540635.1 Tissierellia bacterium
GGAATTTTTGCAATTCGTTCCACCGCTTCTTTATCCAGGAATTCATCACCAAGATAACCGGCTTTAATGACTAAGTTTTCATGGTCTTTGCTAAAATCATTGGAGATTCGAGCAGCAGCAATGGGATCTTCAAAGGAAAATGCCACGGCATTGGGTCCGGATAAATGTTCAAGAAAATCATCGTATCCAAGATCTTTAAATGCGAAATCCATCATGGTATTTTTGTATACTTTGTATACAACATCTTCTTCTCGGTATTTTGCACGAAGCTCATTGATCTCTGCAACATTTAATCCGCGGTAGTCGACTAATACCATTGATTTGGAGTTTTCGATATTCTTTTTAATCTCGTCAACAACGGCTTTCTTTTGTTCTAAAACTTGTTCTTTCATTCTTTTATGAATTCACCTCCACTGGGCTACACAAAAAAATCTTTCCACCTGAAAATAGGCAGAAAGATTGAGTCTTCACTAAAATTTCCACCTATGTAGGGTGTATTTTTAAATTCCAAAGAATCCCTACGGTCTACGGTAGCCGTATTTATTTCTAAATGATATTATATCTAAAAAGATGGACGGCGTCAATCTTTTTATTAATCCCTTGATGCAAATTGCGATGGGTTTAATTTTATTCCCGGTCCCATAGTCGATGCCATGGTGATGGAACGTAAATATTTTCCCTTTGAAGATTGGGGTTTCGCTTTAATTAATGCCCCCATTAGCGCTTTGATATTCTCCGCTAATTTTTCATTACCAAAGGATACCTTTCCGACCATAACATGGACAATATTTGCTTTGTCCGTACGGTATTCTACTTTACCAGCTTTAATTTCTTTTACGGCTTCTGCAACATCAAAAGTTACCGTTCCTGCTTTTGGATTTGGCATTAAACCTTTTGGTCCAAGGATACGGCCAATTCTTCCCACAACACCCATCATATCCGGTGTTGCCACAGCCACATCAAAATCTAAGAAATTTTCATTTTGTACTTTTTCCGCAAGATCATCTGCACCAACGATATCGGCGCCGGCTTCTTTTGCTTCATCGGCTTTTTCGCCTTTTGCAAATACGGCCACCTTTTGATCACGACCAGTACCATTGGGAAGCACAATGACACCACGGACTTGTTGATCGGCATGACGTGAATCTACGCCAAGGCGGATATGCAATTCTACAGATTCATCAAAATTTGCTTTTTTCGTTTCTCCCATTAATTGTAATGCTTCATCTAGATCATAAAGATTGTGACGATCCACAAGCTTTGAATTTTCGATATATTTTTTTCCTTTTTTCGCCATAATAAACCTCCTTCGTGGTATTAACGATAAAATCTCCCACTATTCTTCTACGGTAATTCCCATAGAACGCGCTGTACCTGCTACCATTCTCATCGCTGCTTCGATTTCCGTTGCATTTAAATCTTGCATCTTTATCTCCGCAATTTTTTTAACTTGTTCTTTTGTTAATTGACCGACTTTGTTTTTATTCGGTTCACCAGATGCTTTGTCCATATTTAATTCCTTTTTAATAAGAACAGATGCCGGTGGTGTTTTTGTAATAAATGAGAATGAACGATCTTGATACACCGTTAAAACAACAGGAATAATTAATCCTGCATCTTGTTGGGTTTTTGCATTAAACTCTTTACAAAACTGCATAATATTAACCCCATGAGGTCCCAATGCAGTACCAACAGGTGGTGCCGGAGTCGCCTGACCTGCAGGTATTTGTAATTTTACAATTGATTGTACTTTTTTAGCCATGATTTAGTTCCTCCTTAAACTATTGTGGTTTGGCGGGAATGACCCTCCCACTTGAATTTATAACAAATGGATGTGATTTCTAATTTAAATTACTTCGATATCGGAAAAATCAAGCTCCACAGATGTATCCCTTCCAAAGAAAGATACAACGGCTTTGACTACTCCTTTACTTGGATCGACTGATTCCACGACACCGGACTCATTTTTAAATGCGCCACCGATGATTTCAATTTGATCTCCTGGTGCCACTTCAAGATTACTATGCTGCTTTTCTGTGACGCCAAAGGATTTGACTTCATCTGCCGTTAAAGGAACGGGTTTCGATCCCGGGCCTACAAATCCTGTCACGCCCCTTGTGTTTCGGACAAGATACCAAGTTGTGTCTGTTATTACCATTTTTATAAAGACATAACCGGGAAATGTTTTTCGTTCTTTTTCTTTTCGGACCCCGCCGGTCTCACTAATATACTTTTCTTTTGGTACTTCCACTTTATATATCTCGTCGATATAACCGCGATTTTTTACCATCTTTTCAATATTGATCTTTACTTTGTTTTCATGTCCCGAATAAGTATGTATTACATACCAATCGGCGTCTTCTGACTTCTCCTTAAATTCCTCAGGAGCCTCGTCAAAAAATTCATTCTTGTTTTCTTCGGCCATTGGGACTCCTTCCTGTCCATTAAATAAAAAGACTTAACAAAAATTGGAAAAATGAATCCAGTGCAAATATAAATACACCTAGAACTAAAGAAATAACAATCACTAGTAGCAAGTTCTTTAGTACATCTTCTTTACTGGGCCAAATTATTTTCTTCCACTCGGAACGTACACCTTTTATAAATCCAGTTTTATTATCTTTAGGTGCCATCTTTTTCCTCCTTACTTCTACTTTGTTTCTTTATGCAAAGTATGTTTTTTACAGAATTTGCAGTATTTATTCAGTTCAAGACGTTCTTGAAGCGTCTTTTTGTTTTTTTTCGTATTATAATTTCTGTTACCGCATTCTGTGCATTCCAAAATAACTTTATCTCTCATTTGAGCACCTCCAATGAAATGGGATCGATGAATCGTCTTCATCCTTATAAAAATATCACAGAAATTGCCAACCGTCAAGGTTTTGCGCAATTCATGATTTCCACAATAAAAAAACATCCTCTCTGGATGTATTTTTACCGTGATTATTAATACCTATCTATACTACCACAACTTCATCGAAAAAGATAGTCGTTCAAGGAAAAATTCGAGCCTTAGGCTCGAATTTATTCTTCGTCTTTTTCAGGATCAAATAAATCATCCTCTTGAAAAAATTCTTCTGGTTCAAAGCCTTCCTCTTCGTCGAATGGATTAAAATCATCGTAATCTTCATAATCGTAGGTGTCATCTTCATCGTAATCAAAATCCATTTCGCCGTAGAGCGCTTCTTCAATATCATAAAGATCGTCATCGATGTTCTCAGCATAGTTTTCGATTTCATCGAAATCATTTTGAAGTTGTTCCAATTCAAAGGCTAAGTTTTCCAAACAATCGATGATGCCTTCAAATAGAATCCCTTCTTTTTTACCTTTATCCACTGATAGCCCTTCTGC
>JAUNVW010000047.1 GCA_030540635.1 Tissierellia bacterium
AAAAGAACCGGATAGGGTTCTATCCGGTTTTTTCTTATCGTCCACAACAATGTTTGTATTTTTTACCACTACCACAAGGGCAAGGATCATTTCGTCCAACTTTTTTCCCTTTGACTACCGTGCCTTGGGATTCCATATTCCCTGCCGATGCCTGTGTTTCCTTGGCCACTCGTTTTCTTTTCACTTCTTTTTCCTGTGGTTCCACATTGAATAGTCCACGAATCGTATCTTCTTTAATGGAATGATTCATTTCCTCGAACATTTCATAACCTTCGTTGGTATATGCTCGAACAGGATCTTGCTGTCCAAAGGATCGTAGATTAATTCCTTGACGGAATTGATCCATGGCATCAATATGATCCATCCATTTACGGTCGACGACCATGAGCAATATGACTCGCTCAATTTCTCTGAACTGATCGCTACCAATTTCTTGTTCCTTGGCTTCGTATAGTTTTACTGATTCATTGTAGATATAATCCCGTAAGTCCTCTGGTTTCATTTGTTGTATATTTTCAAAGGATAGGGTTCCTTCTGGCAAATAAATAGAATGTAAATAATTCAATAGACCTTCCATTTCCCAAGAAGAGGGATCTTCTGGATTCGAGCAGAAGGACTGAACGCCTTGTTCCACAATGGAGTACAGCATTTCTAAAATATTTTGATGCATATCTTCGCCTTGAAGGACTTTTTCTCGCTCAGCATAAATAATTTTACGTTGAACATTCATGACATCATCGTATTTCAAGACATTTTTACGAATCGCAAAGTTATTGGACTCTACTCGTTTTTGAGCTCGTTCAATCGCTTTTGATACTGTTTTTGATTCAATGGGCTCATCTTCTGGGAATTTTCCTGAATCAGCAAATCGCTGAATCATTTCCCCACCAAATAAGCGCATGAGATTATCTTCCAATGCAATGAAGAATCGAGATGCTCCCGGGTCTCCTTGTCGACCGGCACGACCTCGTAGCTGATTATCAATACGACGGGATTCATGACGTTCGGTACCTAATATATACAATCCACCGGCTTCGATTACTTTATCGCGATTGACATCCGTTTCCTTTTTGAAATCTTCTCGAAGTTTTTCGTAGACTTTTCTTGCCGCTTTTAAATCTTCATCATCTGGTACGATTAAAGAATCCAGAGAATCTATTTCATAATCTTCATAGCCTTGCTTTTTCATTTCGTGTTTCGCTAAAAAGTCTGGATTACCCCCAAGGATAATATCGGTACCACGGCCCGCCATATTAGTTGCGATGGTGACTTTTCCAAACATACCCGCTTGGGCGACAATCTCTGCCTCTCGTTGATGCTGTTTTGCGTTTAATACATCATGAGATATGCCACGACGTCTTAATAATTTCGATAGATATTCTGAAATCTCAATGGAGATCGTACCAACCAAGATCGGCTGACCGGTTTTATGGATTCGTTCGATTTCATCAATGATGGCTCGGAATTTCGATTCCTCATTGACATATATTCGATCATCCATATCATCTCTTCGAACAGGTTTATTCGTCGGTATTTCGACGACATCCATATGATATATTTCACTGAACTCTTCTTCTTCAGTTTTCGCAGTACCAGTCATACCAGAAATTTTATTGTACATACGGAAAAAGTTCTGGAATGTGATCGTCGCTAAAGTTTTTGATTCCGATTTTACATCGACATTTTCTTTCGCTTCAATGGCCTGGTGTAATCCATCGGAATAACGACGGCCTTCCATAATACGTCCTGTAAATTCGTCAACAATTAGAATTTCACCATCTTTTACAACATAATCAATATCCTTTTTCATGGTGTGGTTCGCTTTTAAGGCTTGATTAATATGATGGGCCAATTCCATATTATTCGGATCGGATAGGTTTTCTACGCCAAAATATTTTTCTGCACGTTCGGTTCCCTGTTCCGTTAAATTCGCTGTTTTTCTTTTTTCATCGACGATAAAGTCGACTGTTTCTTCTTTAAATTCACGGTCAAAGGGATCTGTTTTATCTTCTTCTGGATCGAGGATTCGACCTTCTAATCCACGAACAAAGGAATCGGCTCTTTTGTATAAATCCGTCGATTTATCCCCTTGTCCTGAGATAATTAGTGGCGTTCTAGCCTCATCGATTAAAATGGAGTCGACCTCGTCAATAATGGCATAGTGAAGATCTCTTTGTACTTGCTCTTCTTTGTAAATGACCATATTATCACGAAGATAATCAAAACCAAATTGATTATTGGTTCCATAAGTAATATCGCAATTATAATTCTCGCGACGTTCTTCATTCGTTAAGCCGTGAACAATTACGCCAACGGACAGACCTAGAAATTCATGGACTTTCCCCATCCATTCCTTATCCCGTTTCGCTAAATAATCGTTGACTGTTACGATGTGAACGCCTTTTCCATCAAGGGCATTCAGATATGCCGGTAATGTCGCCACAAGGGTCTTACCTTCCCCGGTTTTCATCTCTGCAATACGGCCTTGATGGAGTATGATCCCACCGATTAGCTGAACGCGATATTGCTTCATTCCAAGTACTCTTACCGACGCCTCCCGTACAACTGCAAAAGCTTCCGGCAATATATCATCTAGGGTTTCCCCTTCTTGAATTCTTTTTTTAAACTCATTTGTTTTATTTTTAAGTTCTTCATCCGACAATTCTTCCATGGATTTTTCCAAGGCTTCGATTTTTTCTACGATGGGAATGATCTTTTTAACTTCCCTTTCGGATTTCGAACCAAATATTAAATCTAATAATGCCAATGTCATACCACCTTTATTTTCCACTACTTATTTTATCACAATACTCGCTAAATACCAATATTTAAATCATATACCCTATTCTTACAAAGAAATATGTATATAGAATGTAGAATCGAATTATCTATGTACTTTTGTGGATCGGAAATAAAAAACGAAGCATCCTTCTTGGATGCTTCGCTGAAATAAAATTATTTTAATTCGACTGTTGCGCCGACTTCTTCTAATTTTTCTTTCATTTCTTCTGCTTCGTCTTTTGCTACGCCTTCTTTTAAAGTTTTTGGTGCTTCATCGACCATTGCTTTGGCATCTTTTAAGCCAACACCTGTGATGTCTTTGACCACTTTAATAACTTTAATTTTTTGATTTCCTGCGGATTCTAATACAACATCGAATTCAGATTTTTCTTCTTCTGCAGGAGCTCCTGCTGCTGCTTGTCCACCACCAACCATAACTGGTGCAGATGCAGATACGCCATATTTTTCTTCTGCTTGTTCAACTAACTCAT
>JAUNVW010000048.1 GCA_030540635.1 Tissierellia bacterium
CTTGGCATAAATCCAGCACCAGGTCCAATACTAAAGGGTTGTATCCCTGGGAATCCTTTCCTTTCATCCCTTTTCATAACAATTTCTTGATCTTTATTAAACTCATCGCCGGGATAGGCAAAGGCCGTGGAACCACTGCCCAATAACATAATCAATGCGAGGAGCCCTGCAATAATACGTTTCATAATATCCTCCTTCGTTCATTTACTGATGTATTCTTGATTTTTCCTAATCCATCCTTGGTCCTATTCGTAATTAATGGATGATCTTTACCCCTATGATTTCGCTCTTGAAATATTGGGAGATCGTTTGTTTTGATATATTAATTATAGCATCATTATTTTGAATTCTCAAATACTAAATACTTTATCTATTAAAATTAATTTATTGCTTCTTATTTTCTCCAACCCTTCGTGTATCCCCTATCGTCGTTTTTAATTCTTCTGCCCATACAATTTATCTCTATCTCTTTTTATCTCTTCTCTTGATCAAGGATTAGATCGAATGAAGTTTTACCTTGTTTTCCTCTCTCCACGGAAATATTTTAGTGAAATCTTGAATTTATTATTTTTAATTCATCGCAATAAAGGATTATTCCACGGTTAAATATCTTAAAATATCCCAATTTTTATCATTAAAAACTTAAACTCAGAGAAATTATCCCTCAATTCCAATCTTTCCCGTAATATTGGAAATTACATTTTTATTTTCCGGTAAATCAACTCTATTCGTCATGAAATAAATTTAGATTTCGTAATCATTGAATAATACTTTCAATTTTGTATTTTTCATCTTTTCCCATCTTTTATCGACAAATCACCTTAATATTTTTATAGATATCTTAATATTTTTATATTTTTTTCCGATAAATCGTTTTGCTTTCATGTTTCATTGAATGGCGTTATTGATTTATCGATTTTATGTATCTAATGATCCCCTTCTTCCCTTCAATGGCAATTAAAATACTCTCCCTTGATTTTTCTGATTTTGCAATTACATTCCCCAAACTACGAATGAATTCCGAGGGAATTGCTAGAGTATTATAATTCATTTTTACGGTTAAATATTATATTTTTCATCTATTTTTCTTCGTTTATTTTTTCATTATTCTATTACTTTACCGTCATATTTAAATCTTCTCAACTTCTTTGATGGTTGTATTCCCGTGGATAGATATTATTTTTTCTCTACATTTTCAATTGAAAATCATAATCAATGATCTGTTTTTAAGATAATGTCTATTTTTACACATTATCACCCGGTCGAAATTTTAAATTTTTATATTTTATCCGTCCTTTTATTTCCTCATTTTATAAATCATCGTGATTTTTTTAGTGATCTTCCCACAAAAACCCTCTTTTTGAGGGATTTCTTCCATTGACCCAAAATATACTATTATTTACAATTAAATTACAAAAGGAATTCAATTTCCTTACGATTAATTTATTCATATTCGTTTTAAATAAATATTCATATATTATCCATTAGGAGGGATTTACAGTGAAACAAAAAAATAGATTGATAGCTTTATTGTTAACAGTATTTCTCATGATTCCTTTACTTTCCAATTTCTCAAGTTCCCAGGCGATAAAGGATGGGGCCCTTGTTCGGCGAATTTACGGTAATAATCGCTTTGATACCTCCCTCAAGGTATCGAAACAAGGCTTTGATTCAGCAGAATATGCCGTAATCGTCAATGGACAAAATTTCCCCGATGCCCTTGTTGGTGGTGTTTTGGCGGGAACATTAGAGGGACCTTTGCTCCTATCCGCCCAAGATAATGTGAATTCTCATCTTATCCAGGAATTAGAACGTTTACAAGTAAAAACCGTTTATATCTTAGGTGGCCATAACTCATTAAGTGCAAATATTGATCGCTCCCTTGCAAAATATAATCCCCAAAGGATAGCCGGCAAAAATCGTTGCGATACGGCAAAACAAGTTGGAAAAGTCGTTAAAGATCATAAAGGTAAAATCAATGATATTTATTACGCCGATGGTCGAAACTTTCCCGATGCCCTTGCTGCCGCTCCCTATGTCGCCGACAGTTGTAGTGTTTTATTGCTCAATGATGGTCGATCCATCAATTCTGGTATTGCCATAGGTGGTCATAACAGCGTTCCTGGTAATACCTCGAGAATCTCCGGTAATAATCGTTACGAAACAGCGACAGAACTTGCGAAACAATACGCCAATATTAATGGGGTTATTCTTGTAAATGGGACAAATTACCCCGATGCCTTATCCGCTTCCGGCATTGCTTCTAAATTCAATCTTGCAATCCTACTAACGGAAAAGGATCGTTTAACGCCAACAACTAAACAGTTTATCCAAGATCATGGGATCACAGATTTCCTTATCATTGGTGGCAAAAGCTCCATTTCCGATACAGTTATCCATGAATTGAAGAATTTATCCCCTGGGGATTTTCATTCTTCCCTTGAAAAAAATGAATCAAAATCAACTTTAGAAGGAAATATATCAAAACCCATTTTAGAAGAAAGCAAACCAAAGCCAACTTTAGAAGAAAGTAAACCAAGGCCGACTACAGAAGGAAATGATCATGAAATCTATGGATCCTTCGATCTCAACACTCCCTTAAGTCATAAGGAAAAAGAATTGATCCAATTGGTCAATGATTACCGAAAATCCCAAGGATTGAAGGAATTGCCGATTTCAAAATCCTTAACCTATGTCGCCCGTACCCATGCAAGGGATTTACAAAAATATCGTCCCCAAGATCAAAAAGACTCCCGGGGAATTAAAGGCAATACCCACAGTTGGTCCAATCACGGTAATTGGTCGCCGGTTATCTATACCCCGGATCATAAATATAGCGATAAAATGTGGTCCAAGCCGGGAGAATTAACGGCTTATCCAGGTTACGGATATGAAATCGTATGTTATATGCGTGAACATCGATTTAAAATTACCCCGAAGAAAGCTCTCGATGGTTGGAAAACTTCCCCAGATCATAATGATGTCATCATCGGTCGAGAGGATTGGAAAGATCTTACGACAATGGGCGTCGCCATCGATGGATCCTATGCATCGATTTGGTTTGGAGAAGAGCCCGATCCCGCTGGATATTTTAAATAATGGAATTTGAACACAAAAAACGAGCCTGTTTAAGGCTCGTTTTTGTGTTTATTACCCCCGGATTTTAGTCCAAGTTTTTTGATGATGGCTTTTATTTGCCCAATAAAAAAGAGTCCCCTAGGA
>JAUNVW010000018.1 GCA_030540635.1 Tissierellia bacterium
CAGCGATAATACGCGTTTTTTGTTCATGATTATATAATCACTCCTCCTAAATATTTTACCCATGTTCTTATCTCCACCCTAGGGAAATAAGATGTGTTTTCTTTCGCAGAAAATATCTGCTTTCAATAAACATCCATAAACTATAAGTCAACCCATCGATAACTGGGCAAGAACTTATTTCGTCCTGGGACTACATAAGGTACTCGTCGCAATGATCGATGAACTACGTAGTCATAGTTTATATTCCTCATCGGGTTTTGTTAAGGTTCATGGGTTATTATGATTATACCCAATATTCCAAGTTTAAACAAGCTGAATATTCGGTATAATAATTGAACCCTTACGGGTCTTCCCAACCCTTGGGAAGTATGTCTATTATAGCCAAGGAAGAAAATATTTTCAAGGGGAACTTCTATTTTTCATGGGATATATTCTCACTGAAGGTTTTTTTCCTGAGTTTTTGAAGAATTATATTTTTTATGAATTGATGATAATCCTTGTATTAATGGCTTTCTTTGTCGATTCTTTTCTTCCTTTTACGAATTTTCTCCAAGGAATAAATCCGCCATAAATATATTACAAAAGTGTAACAATTCTTTGGCCGAGTAAATTATTTACATAATTTCTTCTCTTAATCTCAAGTTTGGATCAGGGATTTTCCGTCCATTGCCCATTTTTTTAAATAAATATGCTTTTCAATCTGAAGATGTTTTAATTCTTCGGTAACGGGTATTTATTAATTGGCTCAAAAGAGCGTTGAAAGGAAGTGTTCATATGAAATTATCAGCAAGAAATCAATTAAAAGGAAAAGTTCATAAAGTTGAAAAGGGCGCAGTCAATGGTATTGTTCAAATCGATCTTGGTCATGGTCTTGTGATTACCTCATCCATTACCAATAATGCCATTGATGAATTGGGTTTAAAAGAAGGCGCAGATGCCACTGCCGTTATTAAGGCATCCAATGTTATGATTGGCGTCGAAGAATAATTTTAATTTTTTAAAACACCTCCTTCGGGAGGTTTTTTTCGTGGATATATTGACTAATATCTTCGGATATATTAAGATAATCAACAGAAAGTTTCCCCGACAATATTGTCGGGGCTTTGTTTATTCCTTTATCTATCTATAGAAAGGAGTTTTATGATGAAAATTCGTATTGATAAAGTTTTAAGTAATATGGGGTATGGAGCAAGGCGGGAGATTAAGCGGGATTTTCGCCGGGGAGGTATTGTTTTAAACGGAAAAACTATCCGTTCTTCGAAGACGACGATGGATCCCGAGACCGATGAACTTCTTTTTTACGGCGAAGAGGTGATTTACCGTCCCTTGGTTTATCTCGTTATGAATAAACCGAAGGATGCCATTTGTTCCAATACTGGACCAAAGGCCATCATCCCCTATCTCTATGATTATGCCCATTATGATCTCCACACGGTGGGCCGATTGGATCGAGATACGACCGGTCTTTTGATCATGACCAATGACGGAGATTATACCCATCGTATTATTTCTCCGAAGTCGGGTATTCCGAAAAAATATTATGTTGAAACCCAGGGGAAGATTTTCGACGATGCCATTTCCTCCTTTCGAGAAGGGATTCATCTTTTGCCCGAGGATATTATCACCGAGCCGGCAGAACTTGAGATCCTAGGGGATCGGGAGGCTTATTTGACGATTTTTGAGGGGAAATACCATCAGGTAAAGAGGATGTTTGAAGCCGTCGATAATTCCGTGGCTGAATTACACCGGGTGCAAATCGGCCATTTCCATTTGCCGGATTTAGATTTTGGGGAGTATCGGGAGATGACAAAAGAGGAGTTGGACCAAAGTTTACAATTATAATTTCGTTTTATAGAAGGAGAGTTTTATGTCGCCAAAAAAACGTGGTGCCCGATCCGAGCTTATGCTTAACGGTCCTTTGTATAAGGTGATTTGGATTTTGTCGGCACCCTTAATTATTAATAATTTTATCATGACCTTTTACAATATCGCCGATGGACTTTATGTCGCCCAGCTGTCTTCCACGGCCTTTGCCGCGACTTCTTTTGTTTGGCCGGTTTTATATTTGTTTATTTCCATTGGTTTTGGATTGTCCATTGCCGGGACTTCAATTTTGTCCCAATTATTAGGGGGAAAGCATTTTGACTGGGCCGATCGTTACGGTTCCCAATTGGTGATGATTTCCACGGCCTTGGGGATTGTTTTTTGCGTAATTGGTTATGGCATTTCCCCTTTTGTCGTTCGTTGGATGGGGGCAACAGGGGAATTTTACCATTTGTCGAATCTTTATTTACGGATTAATTTCATTGGGATTACCTTTGATATGGTGTTTTTCGCTTGTCAGTCGATTTTAAATGCCCAAGGAAATACAAAGACGCCGACGATCATTTCAGTGATGACGTCGATTTTAAATATTATCTTGGATCCCTTTTTAATATTTGGTGGTTTTACTTTATTGAATTTCCATTTTCCAGGATTGGATATGGGGATTGGCGGCGCCGCCATTGCCACGATTTTGTCGAAATTATTGGCGATGATTCTCGGTTTATTTGCCCTATTTTTCCGTTCGGAGGATATTAAGATTCGTCTTTGTCATTTTACACCACAAAAAGAGATTATTCGCCATATTTTCAAAACCGGTATTCCCACTTCCATCGGTCAGTCAGGGGCTGCCTTTGGTTTTATTGTGTTAAATGGTTTCGTCCAGTCCTATGGTACCGATACTTTGGCGGCCTATGCCATGGTTAATCGGGTTACCCAGTTAATGACTCAGCCGGCCATGGGCTTTGGAGGGGCCTTAACTTCCATTGTCGGTCAAAATTTCGGGGCGAAACAATTATCCCGGGCAAAAAAGGCCTTTCAAAAGACATCGTATATTGTCATTGGTGCATCCTTTATCGGTTCCCTATTGATTTTCTTTTTCCGGGAACCCCTCCTTCATTTGTTTATTAAGGAGAAAGATAATCTCCTTTTAATCCAACAGGCTACGGAGTATATGAATTATTCCATTTTCATCATTTTCTTCATGGGGATGTTTTCGGTTTATCAAGGTTTGTTCCAAGGCCTAGGCTATATGAAGTATTCCATGTATATGTCCCTATTACGGCTATGGCTCGTACGAATCCCTTTAATTGTTCTGTTTAAGAATTTTACCGATCTTGGCGCCACGGGAATTTGGATTAGTATGTTGGTGTCCAATGTTTTTGTTATTGCCTATGCCCATTGGCTTTATGAACGGCCCAATTTTAAAATCCATCAATATCAATAAAAGAACTCCGACCATCGTCGGAGTTTTTATGATTCATTGTATTTGCTGTAAATATTTCTTATATTTTGTATGATTTCTCGATCGGCAAGTTTTGGATATTCGTAATTAAGGATTCGGGCGACTTCCAATCCTTCCTTTCGAAAGAGCATACAGGCGTTGAATAATGCCCGCCATAGATAATCTCGATCGGGTAAGGGGTAGGTTTCGAGATAGCGCTGATAATGTTCGGGTTCAAGATAGTTTTTAATGTATTTGTACCTTTCCCCAATACTTACTTTAAAGTCGTAGTGGGCGCCGATATAAAAGGAGGTCATTTGATCTACGGTTTCCCGTATTTCCGAGAAGGTTTTTATGGCGTAGATGATTTCTCCACGATAGAGCCCTTTTGCGACATTTAATGCTTCGATGAAAAACTGATTACAACAGTGGTTAAATTCCTTTTTCGTCGGCCGTAATTGGCGATAGGAGATATCCGTTTGATTATTGTTTCCCACGAGTAAATCGTCTTTATTAATGAGGATTTTCGAGAGGGAGTCCATTTGGATATACTCTTGCATTTGGTCCTGGGGTAAAAAGGATATGGTGATTTTTGTTATATCATCGAGGATTAAGGTGTAGCCCACATGGTCTTTTGTCACTTTGTTTACAAAAAGTAGGCCGTCTTGTTTTTGCATCAATAGGGATTGGCCAAAGATTTCTTCCAGGAAATGGGGATCTTGAAATTCCGAAGGGTCTTTGACGCCAAATACAAATTGATAGTCCATTAAATGATCTTTTTTGCCATTGGGATTGTTCCTTTCCCCAGTTTGTAATAGGGATTCGATATCTTGATGATCCTGTCCGAAGTGTATAAGTTTTTCAATAATTTGATCTCGTTTTTCCATGGTTTCACCCCCAGTATTTTTGATCGACGGTGCGATAACGAATGGCTTCCAGTAGATGATGTTCGCCGATATTTTCCGATTCTTCTAAATCGGCAATGGTTCTCGCTAATTTGATGATTTTGTGATATGTTCTTGCGGAGAATTTGTATCGATCATAGGCCATTTTCATCACTTTCGCCACTTCATCGTCAAGATGGATATATTTTTTCATGTCTTTGTTTTTCATTTGTCCATTGGTCGTGATCTTCTCATTTTCAAAACGCTTTTGTTGAATGGCCCTTGCCCGTTCCACCCGTTTTCTTATGGTTTTTGAAGATTCGCCCTTGGCTTTCTTTTGAAGATCTTCGATTTTCACCGGCTTAACTTCCACATGGATGTCGATGCGGTCTAAGATGGGTCGGCTGATTTTATTTAGATAATTGCGTATACTTCCCATGGAGCAACTACATTCATGATTGGGATCTCCATTGTATCCACAGGGACAGGGGTTCATGCCGGCGATGAACAAAAAGTTTGCCGGATAAGTTAGGGTTGCATTTGCCCTTGATATGGTGATGGTTTTTTCTTCCAAAGGTTGACGAAGGACTTCAATGGTGCTTTTGGGAAATTCCGGTAATTCGTCTAAAAACAAAGCGCCATTGTGGGCCAGGGAGATTTCCCCCGGTTGGGGGATTCGGCCGCCACCGATGAGTGATACGGCAGAGGAGGTGTGATGGGGATCTCGAAAGGGCCGTTTCACAATTAATGCGTCTTCTTTTAAATTCCCCGATGCCGAGTAGATTTTTGTACATTCTAAGGATTCTTCAAAGGTCAAATTCGGTAGTATTGTCGGTAAGCGCATGGCCGACATGGTTTTTCCAGAGCCTGGAGGTCCAATCATCAGTAGATTGTGTTCACCGGCTGCGGCAATTTCCATGGCTCTTTTTAAAACTTCTTGTCCTTTGATATCGGAAAAGTCCACTTCGTATTCGTCCTTTTTTTGATTTAAAAGACCATCATCAAAGGATTCGTAGGGGCTTATTTCTTGATTGCCATTAAGAAAGTTGACTAGTTCTTCAATATTTTTCACGGGATAAAGTTTAATGCCTTTGACCATGGAACATTCTTCTTTGTTTTTTTCGGGAATGATGACTTCTTCAATGCCCAATTCTTGTAGGCTGATGACCATGGGCAAGGCGCCGTTAATGGCGAGAATCCGTCCATCCAGGGCCAATTCTCCAATAAATGCCGTATTTTTCTTGGGTTCGTCAATGATATTTCCATTGGCGACCAATAGGGCGGTGGCAATGGCAAGATCCAATTGACTTCCTTCTTTTTTTAAATTTGCCGGTGCTAGATTAATGGTGATGCGATTAATGGGAAATTTGTAGCCGGAATTGGCAATGGCTGCCCGTACCCTTTCCTTGGATTCCTTAATTGAGGTATCGGGTAATCCCACAATATTAAAAGAAGGCAGACCATTGGCAAGATCTGCCTCAACATCAATTAATAGGCCGTCTAGGCCTTGTAAAACACAGGTGTTTATCTTTGCATACAATGGACTGCTCCTTTTCTAATCGAGTATTTGAATACAATCGCCTTTTTGAACTTGTCCTTCCGTGAGGACTTTACAGAATATGCCTTCCGTTGGCATGATACATTTGCCGATTTGGGTTTTTATCTGGCAACCATCGTGGCATTTTTTTCCAATTTGGGTAACTTCCATAATGGATTCGCCGATGAGTAGTTTTGTTCCCACGGGTAGTTCGTGGAGGATGATGCCCTTTGTCGTGATATTTTCTGCGAAATCACCATCTTGTAATTCTAAACCCATTGCCCGCATTTTATCGATGGATTCTTCCCCTAATAGACTAACTTGGCGATGCCATTTTCCCGCGTGGGCGTCTCCTTTTAATCCATGTTCCGGGAGAAAATGCCCCTTTTCTATCGGTTTTTTAATGGTGCCTTTTTTCTCGGAAATATTGATATCTAAGACGAGTCCATTTTTAGGATTGTGGTTTATGGTCCCGGAACGTCCCCCTTCTTTATGGATCACTGATCCATGGGAGATGACCATGGTTTTATCCAGGGCTTTGCACATATCATAAATGGTTAAACAAGCCACTTGGACTGCTTGTAGAGCTTCCATTTCCACGCCGGTTTTCCCCGTTGTTTTGACGGTGGCACGGGCGATGATGACTTCATTTCCCATTTCAAAATCCAAGTCGACGCCGGTTAAGTTAATATTGTGACACATGGGAATAATATCGGCACATTTTTTTGCCGCCATGATTCCGGCAATTTGCGCTACGGCAAGGACATCGCCTTTTTTTATTTCATGATTTTTAATGGCGCGTATTGTCTCTTTTTTCATATAAATGGAAGAAGTGGCAATGGCCATTCTTTTGGTATCGTCTTTTTCTCCGACTGAGACCATTTTCGCTCGTCCGGATTCGTTAAAATGTGTAAATTCCATATTTACCCCCCTATGGTATTCATTTGGGACGGATTGTATTGCCCTTCGTTAAGATGATGGGATTCTGGTTTTTCTAAAATGGCACGATCGATGATTTTCTCCACATCTTCCCCAGTTCGCAAGGGCTTTTTTAAATTAATTTTTTCCGTTGAATGGAGACAAAGGATGAGATTTCCCTTACAATCTAAACGTAGGCGATTACAGTCTTCACAAAATTGACAGCTGACGGGATTGATAAATCCAACCGTTGCTCCACTTTTATGGCGATAATATCGAGCCGGTCCCCCGAGGGGTTTTCCCGGTAGGGGTTCAAAATCTCCTTTGTTCCATTGGTCAAAAAACATTTGTTGATCTTTATATTGAATGGCTTCTCCAATGGGCATTAATTCGATAAATCGAAGGATGATCTTTTCTTCCCCTGCCCAGGAGATTAGCCGAGAAACTTCTTTGTCATTAAAGCCTTTAACCAATACGGTATTGATTTTAACCGGCTCTAAACCTTCTTTTTGACAGGCGCGGATTCCCCCAAGGACATCTTGAAGATCACCACCCCTTGTCAATTCTTTAAACTTTTCAGGATCCAGGGTATCCAGGGAGATATTTACCCGATCTAATCCTGCTTTTTTCAAATCCCTGGCCTTTTCCCCGAGAAGGACACCATTGGTCGTCATGGCGATTTCTTCAATGCCAAGATCACGGATGCCTTTGATTAAATCGAGGATGCCTTTTTTCACCAGGGGTTCCCCGCCGGTTAAACGGATTTTTCGTATGCCTTTTTTTTGGAAGATGGCGACGATTTTTAAATATTCATCAATGGTCAGCACTTCTTTATGGGAGAGGAGCTGAACGCCATCTTCTGGCATACAGTAGCGACAACGTAAATTACATTTGTCCGTTACAGATATTCTTAAATAGTCGATTTCTCGTCCAAATCGATCTTTCATTTCAACTCACCTATTCTTTATTATAACATAGAAGATTTACCGTAGACTCCGAAGGCTAATCTTTTTCACCCTTCGATGGGGTTTTAAAAATTCCAATCCTTCGGGGATTTCCCCTTGGATTTTTTCCAGGGAATAGAGGACGCCTTCAATATCTAAATGGTCGGGCTTTTTCTTGAATATCCCCACTCCCGTTAAAAGGACATTCCCCTCAATCTTTGGCGTTCCCAGTAAATAGCCCTGTAAATGGAGATCCCCAAATATCCAAGGGGATTCATACCAAGTATTGGGAACAAAAACTTCTCCCGGTGGTTCCCATAATTCTTCTTCCAAGGGATCTTCTATGGTTTTTTCTTCATTTTCCTGTTCTTCTTGTTTTTTTATAAATTTTTCGTATTCTTCCTTTGTACTTACGCGGATTTCTCCCGCCCATTGGTAGATGCAGTCGCCATTTCCCTTGGGGAAAATTTCTTTGATCTTTTTTTCTGCATATTCAAAACTTTCGAGATCCACCGGTAATTCTTCCCTTTTCGCGAATAATTGAAAGCTCATTTTCAATGGTTTTTCAATGGTGTAATAACTTCGGATTTCTTCGCCATGGATTTGAATTTCAATGGGCAGATTCTGAAAGTCGGGGATTTTCGTTTCCAAAGGTATTATCCCCGAATTTTCCACATGGTTTAATTGATGATTTTGTAAAAGGATATTGGCGACGGATATGCCCTTCATTTCACTTTGTAAATAATCTTTTTTCCCCTTTGCCATATCCATTTGCATTCGAAAGGATCCTAGGATTAATGTGATGATTACCGCCAAGAGCATGGTGATCCAAAGGGCCAATATGGTGATGCTCCCCTTCTTTTTCATTGGTCATCCTCCCATTCTAGGCCATCGATATAAATGAATCCTCGAACCGATGGTTTCCCCGATAATTCGATGGCAAAGGAACGGGTTTTGGGGGAAAATTCCCATTGGATTTCTGTATTATCACAGAGCCTTGAGGATCCGGTGAAAAAGGGGTAGCGTTCCGGTTGTTCTAGGGCTTTGTTTAGATTAACTGCCGTTCGATAGAGATGATTTCGGGATTCATAATAATAAATATAAACGACGCCTTCCCCTTGATAGGATGGTCCCTGGATCATGAATCCGAGATTTCCCGGATGGACATTATGCCATTGGCGGATATCGTAAATTTTTTCTCCGTGATTAATTTCCCGTTCCATTAGGGAGAGGGCGTATTGACGGGAAAGCAAATGATCGTCGCCTAGGCTTTCTGTGGTTTTCACCGCCATGGAAAGTATGGTAAGAAAGAGGATTAATAATAAGGAGCCAATGGCCATTGCCGTCATCAATTCAATGAAGGTAAATCCTTTATGGCGCCAAGTAGATCCAAAAGGAAAGATTTTCATTGTCTTCCACCTCCAGTGTAATTTTTACCATTCCCCCTTCTTCCGTTGTTTTTAATGTATAGGGATAAAGTTTGGGGATATCTTCGTCAATTTTACGGCCCTCATCGTGGTTTTTCCGTATTCTCTCCAAGGCTTCTTTCGCAAAATGTACTTTTTGATGATATTCTGTGGCTTCTTTTTCCAATTCCATGGATTTTGAAAAGGCGGGCAACAAATATATGGCGATAATCGCTAAAATAAAAAGCGCCACCAAGGTTTCCAATAGGGTGAATCCCTTTACTCGACGATCCATTGTATTTTCCCCAATGCTGCTGGTACGATAATTTTATAGCGTCTTTTCCCCCGTAGGACCATGGTAAAACCTTCCTCCGGCGCCCCGAGGGAGGTGAAATAAAAATGAAAGTCTTTCCGGGAAAATTTAAGATTCATGAGATGATGTTCTCGGCGATAATCCCTACGATCGGTGATGATAAAATCCTTTTCACCAATGGCGTTAAAGTAAATCCTTCGATTTTTGTGAATTGCCGTATTTCTCATGGTATGTAGTTCTTTCACAAGGCCTTTGATTTCCATTTTCTCCCGATAATGATTCATTCCACCGATACGGATTAGGGCAATGCCTGAGAGTATGCCTATGATGGTGATGACGAGTAATAATTCAATAAGAGTGAATCCCTTTTTCATGCCACAGCCTCCTTATTGAATTATATCATATAAAAATTCCGAGTATTTTCGAAATACCCGGAATTCATTTTATATTAAGCATCAATCATGATTTCCAGGATTTCACGATCCGTGGATTTCATTCCTTTTTTCGCCATTCTTCCGATATTGTAAATGGTGTGATCCACATCCACATCGACGATGCCATCGCCGGATTCCAGTGTATTGCCTCGCCTTACCATTTCTGTCGCCAATATGGCGTTTTCAACGGCCATGGAAATCTTTGTGGCACAGGATGCCTTCGCCCCGTCACAGACCATGCCACCGGTTGTCGCAATGGTTGTCGTGATAATTTGGGCGATTTGATCGAAGTCAAAGTCCATAAGATATCCAATAGCGGCGCCACTGGAGGCGGCGGCAGAAACAACGCCACAAAAGGCCGATAATTTCCCGATGAATTTCTTTTGATGAATGGCCAGTAAATTCGACAGGAGTAATGCGCGATACAATTTGTCTTTATCTACACCGGCCATTTCTCCATAGACCATTACGGGAACCGATACCGTTACTCCTTGATTGCCCGATCCGGAATTAATAACCACAGGAAGGGGACAGCCTCCCATTCGAGCATCGGAGCCGGCGGCGGCATAGGCCTTCGCCAGAACTTTTACATCCGTCGGATCTTGATAGGAAAGAATGGTCTTGCCGACATTTGCGCCGTAATTTTCTTCCATTCCCCGATGGGCAATTTCACGATTGCATTTCATTTGACGGTCTAATAATTCGATAATATGGGGATGTTTTTTAAGATCGATTTCTTCCACAAATTGATAAATATCTCGGATGCTACAATCTGGATTTTCAAAATCCTTCGATGCTTCTAAGTTTTCAGAACAAAGGATTTCTCCGTTCTTTTCAATATGACAGATATTATTGTGTTCATGGGCAAGTTTCACAAGGGCTTTCTCTTTACCAGAGATGGCCAGGGCTTCGACATAGACATCGGGGCAATTTTCCCCAAGTTTTAATTGGATATTTTTTTGAAATTCCTTGGCCCTATCCCATTGTTCTTCTTTAATATCGGCCAGTACTTCCAGCTGTTTCTCGGGTTTTCCCCCAATGACACCAAGGGATGCCGCCGCCTCAATTCCTTTCATGCCTCCTGAATTTGGTACGGTAACGGAACGGGCGTTTTTAATGATATTTCCCGATAGTGTTAATACCATCCTTTCGGGCATTGTTCCCAGGACTTCCCGTGCCTTGGCTGCCGTTAAGGCAATGGCTATGGGTTCGGTGCATCCTAGGGCCATAATCAAATTGGATTCTAAATCGTGAATTAAGGTTTCATATATTTTTTCCATGGGACACCCACCTTGCTTTCAATTTATGATATAATCAGTTTATAGCCTAATAATATCAGTAATATTATCAGATGTCAATAAAGCTTATTGGGAAATTAATTATAATCTATTACATAGAAAGGTGATTGCCATGCCTCAATCATTACGGGAAAAGGTCTACGACAATATTAAAAAAGATATTTTAAATGGAGAGATTAGAACGACTGATATTTTAACGGAAAAAGAAATGATTCGCCGTTTTAATGTGAGTAAATCACCGGTTCGAGATGCTTTCATCGAGCTTTGTAATGATGAAATCCTAGAGTCGATTCCCCGTTTAGGTTATCGCATTGTCGAGTATTCAACGGAGTATCTCGATTCCATCGTTGCCTTTCGCCACGAAATGGAGCCCCTTTATTTGGAGAAGTATTTCCATCGCATTACCGATGGGAATATCGAAATTTTATCCGAACTGCATCATAAATACGATAATCAAGATAAGTCCATCGTCGCCAATTATTGGGCATCCAATCAAGAGTTTCATTTAAAACTAGCCTCCTTTTATAAAGATCCCTTTTTTTATGAAGTTTTACAAAATGCCATGAATAAACAGATGATTGTTTTTTCCCAATATTATTGGAATCATTGGGATCGATCGGTTTTTAATATTTACCATCATCAACATGATAAATTATTGGTTCTTCTTCGAAAAAGGGATTTGCCACAAATTAAAAAAGAATTACAAAAGGATATTTCATCATTTATGCAGGTGTAATATCCTCTTTTTTTATTTCTTTGAAAAACCTTTGCCATCTATTCGACAATCATTAGGATTTCTTGTATAATTTAGATAGAAACGATTACATTAAAGGAAGTGAGAAAATGAATCCCATACATATTTACTCGGAAGTAAATCCATTGAAAGAAGTTTTGCTCCATCGACCGGGAAGGGAACTGAATAATTTAATCCCGGATTTTATGGAAGAACTTCTTTTCGACGAGATTCCCTATTTAGAAATGGCCCAAGAGGAACACGATCGTTTTGCCGATATCCTCCGGGAAAACGGCGCTCAGGTTTATTATTTAGAGGATCTCGCCGCAGAGGTTATGGAAGATCCCAGGGTAAAAGAGGAATTTATTAAAGAGTATATTGAGGAATGTCATATCGATTTGGAAAAGGAACAGGATATCTTCTATGATTATCTAATGGGTTTTGATGATGAAAAGGAATTGATCCTCAAGACCATGGAGGGTACGCGTCGAAGGGAATTGAAGAAATTCCATCGGACATCCTTGGCCGAGATGGTTTATGCCGATCGTAAGCCCTTTGTCGCAGAACCAATGCCCAATCTCTACTTCACCCGGGATCCCTTTTCCTTTGTGGGCAATGGCGTGAGCATTAATCATATGTGGTCGAACACGAGGAATCGGGAGACGATTTACGGAAAATATATTATGAAATACCATGAAGATTTTAAAAATAAGGTGCCACAAATTTACGATCGAGAACAGAAGTATCCCATTGAAGGTGGAGATATCCTCGTTCTTTCCGATACCACTGTGGCCATTGGTATTTCCCAACGAACTTCTCCCCAAGCCATTGAGAAGTTTACGAAAAATTTATTGGAAGAAACTTCTTTCCAACGGGTCCTCGCTTTCCAAATTCCCGATAAACGAGCCTTTATGCATTTAGATACGGTTTTCACCATGGTGGATGTGGATCTGTTTACGATCCATCCTTTAATTGAAGAACCCCTTGTGGTGTATTCTTTGGAGTACAAAGACGGTATTCTCCTGAAACGGGAAAAAGGTTCCCTTCGGGAAATTCTTCGGGAATATCTTGGCCGGGAAGTCCATTTAATCCCCTGTGGTGGGGATGATCCCTTAGATGCTTCCCGGGAACAGTGGAATGACGGATCCAATACTTTAGCCATTGCCCCAAGGGAGGTCATCGTCTACGATCGCAATACCGTTACCAATCAATTATTAGAAGAATATGGAGTAAAGCTCCATATCATGCGTTCAGGGGAATTAAGCCGGGGCCGTGGTGGTCCCCGTTGTATGTCGATGCCCCTTAAGCGCGAACCATAGAAGGGAGATAATAAATATGGCCATCAGTTTAAAAGGGCGGGATTTTTTAACATTAAAGGATTTTTCGCCAAGGGAAATCGAGTATTTGCTGGATTTATCCATGGATTTAAAAAGGAAAAAACAAATGGGCATTAAGGGGGATTTACTGGAAGGTAAAAATATTGTGCTGTTCTTTGAAAAAACTTCCACAAGAACCCGTTGTTCCTTTGAAGTTGCCGTCTATGATGAAGGTGGAAATATTACTTTCTTAGGGAAAAATGATTCCCAATTTGGGAAAAAAGAATCCGTGGAAGATACGGCAAAGGTCATTGAACGCTTTTACGACGGAATAGAGTTTCGGGGTTTTGAGCATAGAACCGTGGAGGAATTGGCAAAACACGCATCGATTCCGGTTTGGAACGGTTTAACCGATCTTTACCATCCGACACAAATTTTAGCGGATTTCCTTACGGTGAAAGAGCATGTCCATAAGCCCCTCCATCAAGTCGTCTTTACCTATGTCGGCGATGCTCGAAATAATATGTGTAATTCTTTGATGATTGGCGCCGCAAAAATGGGTATGGCTTTCCGGGCCATTGCTCCTAAATCCCTTTGGGCCGACGAAGAATTAAGGAAAGAGATGGAAGAAGTATGTGAGAAAACCGGTGGATCCATTACCTTTAGCGAGGATATAAAGGATGTAAAAGGTTCCGATGTGATCTATACCGATGTCTGGGTGTCCATGGGAGAAGAAGATCAATTTGAAGAGCGAATTAGACTTCTCAGGGATTATCAAGTGGATATGGAAATGATCCATCTTTGTGAAAATGATGAGGTGATTTTCTTACATTGTCTCCCATCGAATCACGATACGAAAACCGATATCGGTAAAGATGTGGAGGAGAAATACGGTTTAAAGGAAATGGAAGTTACAGATGAAGTGTTCCGCAGTAAGTACTCGAAGGTTTTCGATCAAGCGGAAAATCGAATGCATAGCATTAAAGCCGTTATGGTGGCGACCATCGGTAAATAAAAGAAAGCATCGATTCCTATGGAGTCGATGCTTTTTATTTTATCGTCTTTTTTCAACGGCTTTTCTTATTTGTTCACAGGCTTTCATACATCTTGCCCTCGTTGTGGCGATATTCATCCGCATATGATCGCCGTATTCTTCGCCAAATACCTGTCCTTGATTCAATCGAACTTTCGCTTCTTCGATGAAAAATTGCTGTAATTCTTCACCGGTTAATCCCAGTTTGGAACAGTCGAGCCATAATAGATAACCGGCTTCCGGTGATTGAATACGGATTTCTGGAATATGCTCTTTAAAATATCCTAAGACTTCGGCGATATTTTCGTCGATGTATTCATTCATTTCCCGCCACCATTTTTCTCCGTAGCGATAAGCCGATTCTTGGGCGATATTGCCGAAAATCGTATGGCCTTTATAGGCAATGCTTTCTAAGAATTCTTCCATTTTTTTCCGTAATTTTGGATTTTGTATCATGGTGTTGGCGGTTTTAAAACCAGCAATATTGAAGGTTTTATTCGGCGCCGTACATAGGAATGTAAATTCTTTAAAACTGGGATCGACGGTATTAAAGACGAAATGTTTCTTCCCTTTCCGGCGAATATCTTGGTGAATTTCATCGGATATTAGTAAAACTTGATGCTTTTTACAGAGATCCCCTACTTTTTGTAATTCTTCCTTTTTCCATAATCGTCCCACGGGATTGTGGGGAGAACATAGGATCATCATTTTCGCTTTTTTTAACTGTTCATCGAGATGATCATAATCCATTTTGTAATGGCCATTTTCACAGATCAATGGATTGACCACGACTTTTCGTCTTGTCTGATTGATTTGCTCTTGGAATTGGTGATATACCGGCGTTTGAATGACGATGCCATCACCGATTTCTGTGAAACAACGGATCAATTGATTGATGCCTGGGACGACGCCAGGTGCCGGGATAATCTCTTCTTCTTTAGGTTCAAAATCATAATGTTTTTTATACCATTGGATTAAGGCTTCAAAATAGGAATCTGGTGTTCTCGTGTACCCAAAGATTGGGTGTTCTAGACGTTTTTTTAGGGCCTCGAGGACTTCTTCAGGCACTTTAAAATCCATATCCGCAACCCACATGGGTAGGACTTTCGGATCGAGATTTTCTTCCATTAAGATGTCCCATTTTGCACAATGGGTATTTCTACGGTCGATATTTTGATCAAATTTTGATTTCAAAAGGCATCCTCCTTATAATTGTAGCATTTCGATAAAGGCTTCAATTCTTGTTCTAATTTGGCCGGCATCATTTTCAGAATAATCGGTTTCTAAATACATATAGGGTTTACCAAGGCGCTTTTGCACCAATTGTTCAATGCCGTGGGCTTCAATGGCGAAGGTATGACAGGCTTGTAAAACCACTTCAATGACGGCATCTACCTGGTATTCTTCCACGAGTTCTTCAATAATTATTTCCCTTTTAGGATTGGGACTCATGACTGAACAAGATATGCCCAAATATTTTTCCGTAATGGCATCCATAGGTGTTTTCTTTGGATCGACAAGTTCCATTTTTTCCCGAACGCCATTACAGGATTCAAAGACGACGATATCGGCGCCTAAATCTTCGATATTTTTCAAAACCTTATTTCGTACGCCGACGGTGGGGCAACCGGTAATCATAATCCGGGGTCTTTTCTTTCGTTCTTCATCATATTGTAATTTATTTTCCCAATAATCGTAAAGCTCCTTCGTCTTTTCCCGGATTTCTTCATTGGAAGATGTCCGATCAAAGGTAAAGCTGGCGGCTTCGGTCACGATATTGGATTCATAGCCCGATAAGGGTGATGGGTGAAGTTTTCCCAATTCAAAAAACTCTCGATACACTTGCCGGGTTTCATTGGCTTTTTCAATTTCTTCCCGAAGGATTTCATCGGTAATTTCACATTGGAATTTTTCTTCCAAATATTCTTTAAATCTTATGAGTTCATTTTTCAGATAATTATAATCATCTTCTGTACCTTGTTTTTGGGGAAGACTAATGACATAGGTGTCCTTCATTTTGCCCATATGTTCATACATTTTCTTCTTACCATCACAGGTTGTTTCTCCGACAATGAGATCGGCAAAATAAAAATAGGGACATTGATCCGATATGGCAAATCCGTAGGAGGATTTAATTAGTGGACATAGATTCTTCGGCAAATCCCGTTCAGCAAGTCTTGTCGATTCGTTACTTGTTCCACATAAACTAAAGGGAATGGCCCCGGCTCCATAGATTAATTCAATGGGAGTATATGTGCAAAATATGCCACAAATATTTTCTCCCCGATCCTTTAGTTCTTTCACTTTAATAAAACCTTCCCGTCGTTTTTCATCATATTCATCGAAACGACTTGGAAATCCCAATTGATTTTCCATTTTCAAATCATCACTCCTCTATTTATTTTCATCCCGTATCGCATCTATTATATAACAAACTATCTTTTTGTCAATAAAGAAAGGTTTCGTTAAAATATATAAAAACATCGGAAGGGACTCGCCCTTTCCGATGTTTTAATTTCCATGTTTTTTTGTAAATTCTTCAATAATTTCCAATACTTCTTCTTTCCAATCCTCTTTACCGGCATAACCGACGACAAAATGACCTTGTTCTTTAATTTTCCCTAAAATCATTTGATTGCGGTATAATTTATTTTCACCGGTTCCTAGCCAGCGCATATCGGTGATGATGCCGATGATGGTTCTTGGTATTCCCGGGATATTATATTCTTCTTCCATTTCTTTCATGATGGCGTGGCCCATGATTTCCCCGGCTACCCCATCGTCAATGGTTAATCCGTCAATGCAGGCAATGAGGATATTGGATTCCTTTAGGGCCTCAGTATCGGCTTTCGCAATGGCGATATCCGTTATTTGATCATCATTATTTTTCTTATCATTGATGCGATCATTTCGTTGGGGAACATATAATTCCAGATCCGTATTTTCTTCGAGATATTGTGCAAAATCTTCGGTCCAACGGAAAAATGCATCATTGAAGAAATGGGATGCGAGATATGCTTTCATCTATTCTAAATTCTCTTGGATTTCTTCTGCACTTTCCATGGCGATGAGTTTTTCCGCATAGGCCTTTGCTTCTTTTTGATCTGAGTTTAAGATAATATCTTTGATTTTCGCAACGGATGCCCCCGGTGCTGAAAATTCATCGAGGCCTAGTCCTAATAGGAGCTTTGTCGCCTTTGTTTCTCCGGCAAATCCACCGCACATTCCCGTCCATTTCCCGGCTTTATGGGAGGCATCAATGGTGGTTTTAATGGCCCGAAGTACAGCGGGATGATAGGTGTTGTAAAGTTCTGCGATTTCTTGATTTCCCCGATCGACGGCAAGGAAGTATTGGGTTAAATCATTGGTTCCAATACTGAAATAATCACAGTGTTGAATTAATTCTTCCGCCATGAGTACCGATGCCGGCGTTTCCACCATGATTCCGATTTCGATTTCTTCATCAAAATCGATTTTTTCTTCTTTCAATTCTTTTTTACATTCATCAATGATGGCCTTAGCCCTTTTGATTTCTTCGACGGAGATAATCATCGGCAATAGGATGCGTATTTTCCCAAAGGCCGATGCCCGTAATATGGCACGGAGTTGGGTTTTGAAGATTTCCGGCTTATCGAAGCAAATTCGAATGGCCCTCCAGCCTAAAAAGGGATTGTCCTCATGGGGAAATTCAAAATAAGATAGGGCTTTGTCGCCACCAATATCCAGCGTTCGGATAATGAGGCCCCTATCCCCCAGTAATTCAACGGCTTCTTGATAGACTTTCAATTGTTCTTCTTCCGTTGGGAAATGATCGGAATCCATATATAAAAATTCCGTTCGGAACAAGCCTACGGAATCGGCACCACATTCTAGGCCATATTCCAAATCTTTAATATTTCCAATATTGGTTGCCACTTCAATTTTCTTTCCATCTTTAGTAATGGCTTTTTTATTCTTGATTTGTTCTAAATGTTTCTCTTCTTCGATTAATTTTTGTTGACGTTTTTTATAATCTTCCAGTAGATCCTCTTCTGGATGAATATAACAATCGCCATTTTCCGTATCGATAATGACGGTGTCCCCATTTTTAATTTCCGATGTAATATCCTTCATGGCGATTAAACAGGGGATTCCTAAGGTTTGGGCGATGATGGATACATGGGCCGTTTTTCCCCCACGGTCCATTAAAAAGCCAATGACATGGTCTTTGTTCATCGTCGATGTATCTGAAGGCGTTAGCTCTTCAGACACCACAATGGTATTGGGGCCGACGGATGAAAGATCTGAAACTTCAATGCCTTTGATTTTATAAAGTAAACGTTCCCCAATATCCCGATAATCCGTTGCCCTTTCCTTTAAATAGGGATCATCTAAGGCCGACATCATTTGTACCATGCTTTGAATGGTTTCATCTAAGGCCTTTTCGGCATTCATCTTATCCTTGATTTTTTCATGGATTGAATCAATTAAGAAGGGATCATCCAACATATTTAAATGGGCTTCGGTGATTTGACGTTGGACTTCTGTATCGATTTCCATTGTTTTAAGCTCATCACCGTAGGAAGCCAAAGCGTCGTCTATTTTCTTGATTTCTTTGGGGATTTCAGTATCCTTAATTTCATCTTGATTAATCTCGATTTTTTGCTTTTCATATAGAAATGCTTTTCCAATGGCGATGCCACCGGATGCCGCAATTCCTTTTTTAATAAGAGCCATAATTCCTCCTTCGATCAATAACAAAGGTCGCCTTCTGGCGACCTTTTTATTTTTTATTCATCTAAATTGTTGATGAATTCAACAAGTTTTTCTAAATTTTCTTCTTCATTGTCGCCTTCCACACGGGCCGTAATTTCAGTGCCTTTGGAAATACCCAAGGCCATTACGGAGAAGATCGATTTTGCATTGGCTGTTTTACCATCTTTCACCAGTTCCACTTTACCATCCATGTTCTTAACAAATTGCACCAAAGAAGCTGCTGGTCTGGCATGGAGACCTGTTTCATTGGTTACCGTTAATGTTTTTTCTACCATTGTTTTCCTCCTTAAATTTAGCATATATATACTATTATAACAATTGTATCCTTTATATACAATAGACGGTTATTTCAGATCTTTCACCGATTCCCTTTCCATGATCTGACTAGGCAGGAATGTATTTTCCTGAATTTTATAATTTTCCCGTAGGACTTTAACCAATATCCTCATGGATACTGCACCGATATCGTAATAGGGTTCTTGGATAGTGGTCAGCGCTGGACGTAAGTATCGGGCAATGGGTTGGTCGCCAAAACCTGTCACACTAATATCCTCTGGTATTTTCACATCGTGATCATAACAGTAATTCATAAATCCAACGGCTTGACAATCATCACTGAACATCACACAGGTGATTTCGTCCTTTAATTCTAAAATTTTTGGACCTAATTCATAGCCATCTTCCACTTGATTGCCTTTCGATTCAATTTCAACGGGTTCTAAACCGTGTTTTTCACAGGCTTTATGATAACCGGCGTTTTTTTCTTCCGAAGTTGCCGTATCGTGGGGACCTTTTATGAAGGCAATTTTTCTGTGGCCCTTGTCGATTAAATATCCCATCATGTTTTGAATCGCTAAATCATAGTCGATTCGAACGGTATAGGTGTCTTCAAAGTCTGAAAACTTGTCAATTTGGATAAATGGTGGTTTCTCGGATTTTAATTTGTACAAAATTTCAGGATTGGTATCTTCTGAAATTAAAATTATCCCTTCCACTTGCTTTCGCAATAAGAAATCCACGACATTTTTCTCTGAATTTTGATCCCCATAGGTGGAGGATAGCATAATATCATATTTATACATTCTACCGATTTCTTCAATTCCCCGTATGATTTGAGCCATATAGGGAATTCCAATATCCTTTACGACGATGCCGATTAAATTTGATCTTCTCATGACGAGGGATCTCGCCAATTCATTGGGTTTAAAATCTAATTTTTCAATGGCATCGAGGACCTTCCGCCGGGCTTCTGGACTCACTGGTTTGGAGTCATTCATCACACGGGATACCGTGGAGATCGATACGCCGGCAAGTTTTGCAACATCCTTGATGGTTGGCTTGGACACGAATTCTCACTCCTTTACTACAATTAAATTAACTTTTTGTTTTAACACTTTTACATTTAATGGTAAATATCCCGCGAATTCTCCATCGAGATCTACTGGAAGTTTTTTTCTTCCTAAGATTTCAATTTCATCGACTTGGCGATAAATCACGCCGGGATCCTTCACATGCTCTCCTTGTAAGATTTTCAAAAACACTCCCACTAAATCCGTAATTGGAGCCGCCTTGATTAAGACTAAATCCAGTAATCCGTCATCAATTTTGGCATCGGGAGAGAATTTTTGAAAACCACCAATGGATGATGAATTGGATAAAGTGGCCAATACGACCCGTTCACTATAATCCTTATTCCCCGTTCGAAAGCGAAGGCGAAAAGGATTTTGTAAGGTATTGGGGACCTCTTTAAAACCTTCAAATAAATAGGCGAGACGACCAAAAATTGCCTTTGCATTTTTATCGGTTTCATGGCCCACATTGGCAATATTACCAATGGCTAATACATTGGCAAAACAGCGATCTTTACAATAACCAATATCTATTTTCCTTTGGTGGAAGTCTTCAACCATGGCGACAAAGTCTTTGGCGGTCTTGGGTAAATTCATAAAGTTTGCGAAATCGTTTACTGTACCGGCAGAATAAATCCCCAAAGGAATCCCTTCCCCGCCTTGGACAATTCCCGTTACGACTTCATTTACCGTACCGTCGCCACCGGAGCATAGAATCATATCCCAATCTTTTCTCCTGGTGTTCTTTGCTTCCTGCAATGCGTCAAATTGTTTTCTCGTATTGAATTTTTGTAGAATATGACCGTGATCTAACAGTCTTTTGCAAATTTCATCGATAATTTCTCCATGCATTTGAGTACCTGCACTGGGATTGACGATAAATTTTATTCTTTTCATGGTATCGCTACTTTCCATTTTGATATGGGTTATGTCATTGTAATTCTATCATATTATTTCCTTTTTGAATAGTCCAATGAAAATATTTTCCATGGATAAAATAAATGGAAAGCACTTCGGCAATTCCGAAGTGCTTTATCCTTAACGTCTTATAATCATTTTGATGAAATCGATGATTTCGAAGAGATATCCCATGGTGTCACCGGAACCGGAAAGGCCGTATTTAATATTCGTAGCCGTATCACTGACGGATTCTGTAACATAGGATACCGTTGATGTAACATCTTCTGTGGCATTTTCCACAGAGCTTATGGTGTGATTTACCGAACGGGTAATATCCTTTACATCAGGGGAGATATCCCCAATAAGACGATCTGCTTTGTCGGTAATCCCACTGACATTTCGCATAATCGATGGTAGTTCGGCTACCGAACGATTGATGTCTTTTTTACTATCTGTCACCGTTGCGTTAATTTCTTTAATTAGGGCTGATAGCTTCAAGAAGAAGACAATCAGTGCTACAAGAAATCCTGCCAAGGCGAGATACATGATAAATTTGACAACTTCAAGTGCAGTCATTCAATTCCTCCAGATCTATTTCTTGGCTTCTTTTTTAACTTCTTGTGCTTCTTTCTTTGCCGTATCCTTTACATCTTTAGCGCTTTCTTTGGCTTCTTTGCCTACTTCTTTTGCGCCTTCTTTGGCTTTTTCGCCGACATCTTTTGCATCTTCTTTCGTTTTCGACGCCACATTTTTCGCCGATTCTTTACCTTGTTTTAATGCATCTTTGGAATCATCTTTTAATGTATGGAGATCTTTTTTTACCTCTTCCATTTTGTCTTGGACTTTATCCAATTCCGTCATGCCACGTTCTTGGAAATCTTGGTATTTATCCTTTAAATCTTCTTGTAATTCTCCGGTTTTGTATTTAACCGTATCAAGGGTTACTTCAATATTATCGTGGATATTTTCTTTGGCTTCGTGGGCCATTTCCTTTAAATCTTCCCGCGTTTCTTTTCCAGATTTTGGTGCAAAAAGAATACCGGCTAAAACTCCCGCTGCTGCACCGATCATGACACCTGTGGCAATTTTCGCTTGATCTTCATATTTTCTTTTCGTTAATTCCCATTTTATTTGACGTTCTTTCTCTTTTCTTTTCGCATCTAAATAATCAATAATACCCATTAAATCTCCTCCTAAATAAATTTGAGTGTAGAAAAAAATCAACAATCCCTTTCAAAGACACCTTTGGTAGTGATTCTAATCCTAACATCTCTAAGCTATAATTACCCGTTCTTTCATTATCTAATCATTACGGGGTGTTTTTTTCGTTAATTCCTTGTTTTTTCTGGAAATAAAAAGCATGACCCGAAATTTTCCGATGGATATTGGATGTAAAAAAATGCAGATCCGAAGATCTGCAAGTTTGTCCCAGGGGGTAACCTTAATTAATTAAAGCCCTCATATGTGAAGGTGGGTTGACTGTCTTTCACCTCTGGAGTCCCCTTAAAGGGGCTTTCCTTCCGAGAAAGAACATCCGTCATCCCTTATAAACGGTGTCGGTTTAATTGTTCTGGTTACCGTAGGACAATATAAGTATAACATTGGTCGGAAAATTTTTCAAGATTTTAAAAAAATGATTTCCCTCCGGTCTGAAATATCTCCCGGATTTTCCCTGAAAAAAGAAGATAGGATTATTCCCTATCTTCTTTGTATTTTTTTAATTTATTTCGAATGGTCCGATCGGTAATTCCCAATCGTTTAGCCGTTTCCTTCTGATTGTATTCACAATCCTTATAATTGGCCAATATTATTTTTCTTTCAGCATCCTCTAGGCTCTCTCCCATTTCAATGATGATGGCATCGGATAAATCCCTTTTTTGATCTTCCCCCGTCAGTAGAAGATCATCCCTTGTTAAAATTTCTTTGTCGGTTAATGCCAGGGAACGTTCGATGATATTTTCCAATTGCCGAATATTCCCCCGAAAGGAAAGTTTGGATAATTCTTCAATATAGGAATAGTCCACCCTTTCGATGATTTTATTCATCAGGGAGGCGTGTTTTTTTACGAAATGATTGATTAAATGGGGCAAGTCCTCCTTACGCTCACGAAGGGGAGGAATATCAATATTAATGACATTTAATCGATAGTAAAGATCTTCTCGAAATAAACCATTTTTCATATCCTCCGTTAAATCTCGATTGGTCGCCGCAATGATTCGAATATCCACATCGACCGGTTCAGTTCCTCCGACTTGGGTGATTTTCTTGTCTTGAATGGCGTGGAGAATTTTCCCTTGGAGGCGAATATCCATATCCCCAATTTCATCGAGGAATAATGTTCCATGATTTGCCAATTCAAAATACCCCTTTTTATCACTGGTCGCCCCGGTGAAGGCGCCTTTTTTATGGCCAAAGAGTTCTGCTTCTAATAAATCCTTTGGTATTGCGGCGCAATTAATGGAATAAAAGGGAGATTCCTTTCGATTACCATTGCGATGGATCGCCCTTGCAATAATGGTTTTACCCGTTCCCGATTCCCCGGTGATCAATACATTGGTATTAATATCTTTTACTTTGTCGATGAGCTTTAATACATCTTTCATGTTTTGGGCATGGGCGATGATCCCTTGTTCTTCGTATTTATCCAGGCCCACGGACGATAGGCGGTTGATCTTACGGTATAGGGCGGCGACCTCTACCCCTTTGTCGATAACAAATCGTAGATCCTCTAAATTAATGGGCTTTGATAAATAATGGAAGATTCCCTTTTGTATGGCTTCCACCGATGATTGGATCGTTCCAAAGGCCGTGATCATAATGACGACGGCGTCGGGATTAATGGCCCGAATTTTTTCATAGACTTCAAATCCATCATCATCTTCTAATTTTAAATCCAATATGGTGACGCTAATTTCCTCTTCTCGATAAATTTCCAAGGCGTCCTTTTTATTTTGTGCAAAAAAACATTCGTATTTTGATTTTAGGGCAAATTTTAAGGATTCTAAAATCGCCTGATCATCGTCAATAATTAGTATTTTTTCCATGGCTACCTCCTAAATATCAAGGATGCCTTCACCATATTTTCAACATTTTCAAGCATTAAGGTCCCTCCATTTTCTTCGACCAATTGATAGGTGATATAGAGTCCTAAACCAGATCCATTGGGCTTTGTGGTGTAGAAGGGATCATATAATTTCGA
>JAUNVW010000019.1 GCA_030540635.1 Tissierellia bacterium
TCCTAAAAATTATTGTTTATGGTTTGTTACTCAAATTCATTAACACTTCTATTTTGTTTTTTAATGTTCTTGCCGCCCCTTGAGGCAACTACTTAAGTTTATCAAGTATCGCATCTTTTGTCAAGGATTTTTGAAATCTTTTTTTAAGATCTCCCTTTTCCCCTTTGAGACAGCCTATTTATAATACCAAGGATCCTGTTTTATGTCAAGGATTTTCCCATGATTTTTTAAAAGCATTTTATCCTTCTATATATAGACAAGTATTTTACATCGGTCATTTTATTGAAATTAACTTTCGTGAATAACTTCCTCTTTCGCCAATCGATAAAGACATTTCCCATCGATGGGTCTCTTCTTCTTTTAATACTCTTTACGGTCTAAATCCAAGAGTTCTCCTTCTCGCATCAGAAGTTTTCCCCTGGCGATCACATTTGTAATCTTCATTTCTTGATTAAGTAGCAGTAGATCCGCATCTTTCTCGGCCTTAATCTGACCCTTTTCTTTTAATTTTAAACAATGGGCGGGATGTAATGTAAAATAGGGTAGAGCTTCTTCCACGGTCCAATCATTTCTGATCATCCATTGAAATTCTTCCAATAAAGAGGAGACTGAGGATATTCCAATGGTTTCCAGATTCCCACGGTCATCATAGGTGGAGTAGGATCCCCCGCCATCACTGGATATGGTAATTCTTTTTGTCGGGATTCCTTTTCGAATTGCTTTTTTTATAACTTCTGCTGGACGGCGATTGGATATATTACAAGTCAAATCGATACTCCCTCCCATTTTCAGAAATTCCAAGGATTCTTCCAGTAAAGTATCGTTTCGATTACAATGGGTGGGATGGAAAATCCCCATGGGTAAATCTGTAACTTCCGTTATTTCCAGAATTTTCTTTAGATGATTTCGTCCATCTCCCATATGGACAATGACTTTCCCTGCTTTATTACCAATCATTGCACCAATTCTCGTTTCCGTCGCCAATAGGGCCAAATCTTCAGTGGATAGATTGGAGGAGCGATGATCAGATAATGCGATTTTTGTTCCGATGATGGGATCGATAAAGGCGATATCTTTCTCAATATCTCCCGTTAATGTGGGAGAAGGGTATCGATAGGATCCGGTGAAGCCCCATGCCGATAATCCCTGTTCCCGTAGGGCGTATAATTTAGCCACTAAGTTTTCAATGGACCTTGTGATCCCATCGGTTCCTAAGAGTCCAAGGACCGTTGTAATTCCCGCCTTTACTAAGTCGGAGTATTTCACTTCCGGCGCCCTCGATGAAAATCCTTTTTCTCCACCTCCGCCGGTTACATGGACATGGTGATCGATAAATCCGGGAACAAGAATTTGACCTTTTCCGGAAATGACGTCTCCCCGAAGTTCCAGTCCTTCACCAATTTCTAGAATTTTTCCTCCTCCGATAAACACATCTTTAACGCCAATATCCTTTGGTGTAAAAACTTGAATTTGTTTTATCGTAATCATAATTCAATCCCTCGTTTCATTTTCAGTTCATTTTTTTCCCGATCATTGATCTTCGCAATTCCAAATCCCGTCATCGCCAGAAGAATGGCAAAAAGAATTCCCGTGTAATTTAATACGGCCCAAGGTAAATATTGTGCTGTTGGCACGCCTAATGTTTCGGTCATATAGGCTCCTGCCGCCGACCAAGGAATTAAAGGTACAAGTACAGTTCCTGAGTCTTCCAGTGTGCGGGATAAGTTTTTCGGATGGAGATTTCTCTCAATATAAGCATCACTAAAGAGTTCCCCCGGTATTAAAATTGACAGATAGGAATTTCCCGTTACAAAGGCTACGGTACAGCAAGAGGCAATGGTTGAAAGAATTAAACCTGCCGTTGTTTTTACATGATTTAATAGAGCTTTTAACACCACATCTAATAAGCCCGCCTTTGACATAATACCGGCAAAGCCCATGGCACAAAAGACGAGCACCGTCGTCGCCGTTACTGAAACGGCCCCACCCCGATTAATTAAACGAATAATATCCTCGGAATATTCCACACCAGTCCTTGCCATTTCCACATTAAATCCATTGATTAGCGACGAAAATCCATCTTTTAAAGCAAATCCTTGGACAAAGGATCCTAAAAATACGGAAAAGATCGAGGTAATAATCATGACCGGTAAAGTGGGAAGTTTTAGCAAGGATCCCGCGATGATGATGATTACGGGCAAAAATAATATCCAGGAAAACTGAAATACAGAAGATAATTGCCCTTGAAGCTCGGCTACCTGTGCCGATACATCGCCTTGGGGAGCAATTCCAACACCGGCAATGCCATAGATGATTAAGGAAACCACCGTTGCTGGGATCGTCGTGTAGAGCATATGCCGAATATGTTCATAAAGCTCTGAACCTGCGGCAATAGGGGCTAAGTTTGTCGTATCGGAAAAAGGCGAAAGTTTGTCGCCAAAATAAGCACCGCCAACGACGGCCCCTGCCGCTGCCGGTAATGGTACATTTAATCCATTGGCAATTCCCATAATCGCAACACCAATGGTACCGACAGATCCCCAAGATGTCCCGGTGACCATGGATAAAATTGCGGAAATAATGAAGGCTGTGACCAATAGATGCTTAGGATTAATAATCGCGACTCCATAATAAATAAGCATGGGTACGGTCCCACTATACATCCATGCACCAATTAACAATCCCACAGACCATAGAATTAAAGTCGCCGGCAAAGCTCGAGAGATTTTCTCAATGATCCCTTCTTGTAATTCCGTCCAACGATAGCCTAATGAATAGGCGATAATTCCAGCAAAAATTCCTGAAAGTAATATAATCGGTTCTGCACGAAATTTAAAAATACCTACACCAATGGTAAGGGACAATATCATAAAAGCAATCGGTAATATCCCCATGGCCAAATTAGCTTTCTTCTTCATAGTCATCACTCCTTGTCCTTTTTATTTTATAATATGGATTTCATCGATCTTTTCTATGATATCATTATATGGAATTTTGATAATTTTTACAAGAATTCTTTTGCTCTGCAAAACACTTTTCCCTGAAAAACAAAAAATTTCCCGGTTTCCCGGAAAATTTTAAAATCTTTGATTATACCGCTGTCCATCCCCCGTCGACATTGATTAATTGACCGGTGACAAAGCTGGAGTATTTCGAGGCCAAATAGATAACCGTTGTATCCAATTCTCCCTTTTTGCCGATTCGACCCATGGGGCAATAGTTCTCAACCATATGACGAAAATCTTGATTTTCCAATGCTTTATGGGTCATTTTTGATTCAAAATAAGAAGGACCTATGGCATTGACCGTAATACCATACCCTGCCCATTCCGTAGCTAAAGATTTTGTCATCATCAATATTGCGCCCTTTGTCGTGGCATAAGGGGTCATCCGTGGTGATTGATTAAGACCAACCCGTGAATGGATCGATCCCATATTAATCACACGGCCATAGCCCTGCTCTTTCATAATCTTTCCACATTCCCGGGAAAAGTACATAGCCCCGGTTATATTGACTTCTAACATTTTCTGCCATGTTTCGTCCTCAATTTCTAAAATCGGATCCCCTAAACCAATCCCCGCATTGTTAATTAAAATGTCAATTCGGCCATAATGATCCATAATTTTTTGTACGGCATTTTTAACTTGAACTGAATCATTCACTTCCGCCGATACATAATAAACCTCGTAACCTTTTTCTTCCAGTTCATCTTTTCGCTCCTGAAGTTTTTCTTTATTTCGAGCAATTAGGGCAAGTTTTGCACCTTGATTTCCTAAAGCATTGGCTAATTGGACACCTAGTCCGCCGGAAGCCCCTGTTATTACCGCTACTTGTCCCTTTAAATCAAAATAATTTTTCATTTCTACCCCTTTCTTTCCCTTCGTAAATTCGTCCTTCAGTATTTTTTAATTACCCATTTTATTTTTCTTTGAAACATCTTATCCCTATCGCCCTTACCGTTATTCTGTTTCATCCTTGAGAAATTTAGAGGTTTTTTATGCTTTCGTCCATTCCCCCTCGTTCCAATGCTTCAATTTGATTTTGATGATGGGGATTAAATCTTTCCTTAATTGAATATTTTTATATCCTCTATCCCTTTAAAAAAGATTTCATGGTTTTCAATAACATCCATTTACATCTTAAAAATGATCAATAAAAAAAAGCCTCGAGACCATCGAAGCTTTCTTCTTAATAATTTTGTTTTTCTCGGACTTTTGCCGCTCTTCCTTGACGTCCACGTAAATAATATAATTTTGAACGACGGGCATTTCCACGTCTTTTCACGCGAACATCTTCAATCCTTGGTGAATTGGTATAAAATGTACGCTCAACGCCAACGCCATATGCCGTACGACGAACGGTAAATGTTTCGTTTAATCCGCCACCTTGTTTTTTAATAACTGTTCCTTCATATACCTGAATTCTTTCGCGGGTACCTTCTTTCACTCGATAGTCCACTTGAACAGTGTCCCCAACATTAAAGTCTAATTTATTTTCTCGTAATTGACTTTCTTCTATATTTTTAATGTAGTCCATTGTGACCTCCTATTGTTCTTTTTGTTCCAAATACTTTTGATACAGATCCGGTCGTTTCTTCTTCGTGTTTTCTAAAGCACTTTTTTTACGCCATTCTTGAATTTTTTTATGATTTCCCTCGAGTAATACCTCTGGCACAAGATGTCCTCGGTATTCCCGGGGCCTGGTGTAAATATCCTCTTGTAATAACAATTCATAATGGGAGTCTGTTTTCGCCGACTCTTCATTTCCCAATACACCATCGATCATCCGCGATAAGCCATCGATGATTACCATGGCCGCCATTTCACCACCCGTTAACACATAATCACCTAGGGAGATTTCCTCGTCCACATAGTGATTGATCACTCGGGCATCAACGCCTTCATAATGTCCACATAATAGGGTAATCTCATCTTCTTTCGCTAAACTCTTTAGCTTTTCCTGATTCAATACCTTTCCCTGGGCAGACATAAAGTAAATCTTCTTATCTTTTGGACAACGAGCTTCAATGGCATCGACAATGGGTTGACAAGTCATCACCATGCCACAGCCTCCACCGTAAATTTCATCATCGGTTTTCCTGTGCTTATCCTTGGAATAGTCTCGAATATTAATAATTTCCAATTGGATGATTCCATTTTCAATGGCTTTTCCTAATACGCCGTATTGGGAAAGATACTCAAAGCTTTCAGGAAATACCGTCAATACATTAATCTTCATCGCGAATTCCTTCAATCAATTGGACGATAATCCTTTGGTTTTCAAGGTCTATTTTTTTGACAAATTCTTTTACTCCTGGGATATAGAATATTTGTCCCTTTCCATCGTTGACTTCATAGATGGGATGGACGCTATGGGTTAGTACATCCTTTAGTACCCCTATTTTTTTACCTTCCCCATCAAAAATATCACATCCCAGTAAATCGTCGATATAATATTTTCCTTCTTCCAATGGATAGCGATCCTTTTCTTCCACGTATAAATACTCATTTTTATAGGATAAAACCTGATTGATATGATCAAATTCTTTGAAACGAAGATATACTAAGCCTTTATAATCTCGAAAACTTGTAATATGGACCGGGTCCTTTTTTCGTCCCAGATAAAAGAGAATATCTTCTCCGAAACGCTCGACAGAATCTGTTAAGGGCTTGATTTTTAATTCCCCTTTAATTCCGTGGGTGTTCATCACATGCCCCACTTTAATGAAATCCATCTTACTCCTTTTGTAAAATGTCCACTTGGACGATACTGCCATCTTTCACTGCGGCTGCTTTTACAACGGTACGTATCGCCTTGGCAATTTTACCTTCTCTTCCAATAATACGTCCCAAATCATCTGCATCGGCGCGGATTTCCACAATTGTTTTATTATGTTCTTTACGACGACCAACACAGACATGTTCCGGTTTGGTGACCAGTGATTTTGCAATTAGTTCGACTAATTGTTCCATATCTACCTCCCGGGGAGATTACTCTTCTACTGTTTCCTCTTCTTCTGTCGTTTCTTCTTTTTTCTCTTCTGCGACTTCTTTTTCTTCTGTTTCTAAAGCCGATGCTTGTTTTAGTAGACGATTTACGGTATCCGTTGGTTTAGCACCATTTTTAATCCACTCATTGACCCGTTCCTTATTTACTTTTACAACTTTTGGTTCGGTCAAGGGATTGTAATATCCGATTTCCTCAATAAAACGACCATCCCTTGGAGATCGAGAATCCGCCACTACAATACGATAAAATGGTCTTTTCTTTGCACCCATTCTTTTTAATCTAATTTTAACTGCCATTGTAAAACCTCCTATTTCTTACTTGAAAAAGGGCATTCTCATATTGCCTCTTTTCATATTCTTACCTAATTTACCCATTTGTTTCATCATTTTTTTACTTTCTTTAAATTGTTTCAACAGCTTATTTAATTCCACCGGTGAAACTCCGGCTCCTGCTGCTATTCGTTTCTTACGACTGGGATTGATGATCTCAGGATTTCTTCTCTCTTTCTCCGTCATGGAACGGATCATGGCTTCAATCCGATCGATTTGCTTATCATCGATATTAATCTGTTTCAATGCCTTATTATTGACCCCGGGGATCATTTTTAAAAGATCTTCCAAAGGTCCCATTTGTTTCATTTGATCCAATTGATCTAAGAAATCATTGAAATCATACTTTTGGCTAAGGATCTTTTCTTCCAGTTCCCTCGCCTTTTTCTCATCCATTGCCGATTCGGCCTTTTCAATGAGGGAAAGGACATCCCCCATCCCCAGGATTCGAGAGGCCATACGATCTGGTCGAAAGGGCTCCAATGCATCGAGCTTTTCACCAGTACCGATAAACTTTATCGGCTTCTTGGCCACGGCTCGAATGGATAATGCAGCTCCACCTCGGGCATCCCCATCGAGTTTTGTTAAAATCGTACCGGTAATGTCTAAGGTTTCGTTAAATTCTTTTGCCACATTGACCGCATCTTGACCGGTCATGGCATCGACAACAAGTAAAATTTCATCGGGCTCTACCGCCGATTTAATCTCTTGGAGTTCTTTCATCAAAGTATCATCGATATGAAGTCGCCCTGCCGTATCAATAATGACAATATCATTTCCATTTCGCCTTGCCTCTTCAATGGCGGCCTTGGATATATCCACAGGACTTATTTTGTCCCCCATGGAAAATACAGGTACTTCTGCCTTTGATCCGACAACTTCCAATTGTTTAATCGCTGCCGGACGATAGATATCACACGCCACAAGCATTGGCCGTTTTCCCGTAGACTTTAAATGTTTTGCGAGCTTTCCTCCATGGGTCGTTTTACCGGCCCCTTGAAGTCCACATAACATGATCACCGTCGGGGGCTTTGAAGAAAAATGAATTTTTTGTTCCGATTCGCCCATGAGATTTTTTAATTCATCATTGACGATTTTAATCACTTGTTGCCCCGGGGTCAAAGATTCCATAACATCTTTTCCAATGGCCCGTTCTTTTACCGATTTTACGAAGTCTTTCACAACTTTGAAATTGACATCGGCTTCTAATAGCGCCAATCGAACTTCCCGCATGGCCATATCGATATCTTTTTCATTTAATTTACCTTTGCCAGTGAGTTTCGCCAACGCATTTTGTAATTTATCCGATAAATTTTCAAATGCCATATATTCACATCCTCTTATATATCTCGCCGGTTTTATTCTTCAATTGGTCTAAAATTTCCTCTTGTTCCGGTGTCGGATTTAAATTCTTCAAATCCTCAATTCCCCGGGCCATATCTTCCAAATAAAGGCTGAGATATTGATTCTTCTCAAGATATCCTAAGTTTTTTTCGAATTGTTCCAGATTTTCCTGGGCTCGTTTTAGATTCTCGGACACGGCCTGTTTTGAAATCCCAATATTCTTCGCGATTTCATTCATCGATAGATCTTCGCCATAATAATAGACGAATACTTCCTTTTGAGTTTTCGTCAATAATTTACCGTAAATATCGTATAGAAACGACAATCGTAACAGTTCTTCCATGTAGAACCTCCTCGGGTCAAGCTCTTACCTTGACTCTACTAATTATAGTCAGCTTCTTTTGAAATGTCAAGACTTTTCTCGATGAAAAATCGGGGAGATATAAAATTTTCTCCCCGATTTTTACGATCGATCTTTTTCAAATTTTGGATAATAACGAATCGTTGCAAGACGTCGTCTGAGATAGAACAAAAACCTCTTCCAGTTCCGATCTTTTTCATACCACTGAGTGAAACGATAGTTTTTCTTTTTTAGAAAGGATTCAACGGATTGGAGATCTTCTTTCGATGCGTATTTTCGAACAACCGAAGGATCTGCATATAGCCAAAGATCTTTTTGATCCCGATGGTAATGGGCCGGACGATCCAATCCTTCGATCATATCTTCAACGAGATACTGAACAAAATTACAACCGCCACAAGTCATATAATAGGACGAACGACCTTGGCGAATATTAATCTCAAAGACTTTATACTTTTGATCCCTTTCATCAAATTTTAAATCAAAATTGGCAAAGCCTCGATAATCAATGGCTTCGAGAAATTTTCGATACTGTTCGTAAATTTCACCGCCATCAATGGTCAAAAGGGCGTTGTAATTACCGATGGATTCTGGCAGACATTCATCGAGGATACATTTTCCAAGACATGCCATTTTCACTTTGCCCCTGTGATCCACATAACAATTTAGAACCGCCATTTTGTCAGATCCTCCAGGGATAAAGTCTTGGATAATCATCTCTCCACCATATCCGGCATTGTAGACATCCTCTAAAATCTCCTTTAATTCCTCTTTATTTTCTGCTCGATAGGCCTTTTTCTTTCCCGGAAAATCCAAATGCAGATACTCAATGGAATCATTGGCTTTTGCTGCCACGGGATAATCAAAGGGAATTTGGAAATCTTTATAATTTTCTTTATTTATAATATAGGTTTTTGGATAATCAAGGCCGTATTTTTCACAGATTTCATAGAAATCTTTTTTATTTTCCAGTTTTTTCTGTAAATCTTCCCCAATATAATTAAAAACATAGTACTCTTCTAGGGCATTTTTATTTTTCGTGATTAAGGCCGTATACCCGTCGGAACAAGAGATCAATAGTAGCTTTTTCCCTGTGCGCTGAAGCTTTTTTCCTTCTTCTACCATGGTCTTTAAAAATACATCTTGTGTATCGAAACCTTTCTTACAATGCACATCACAAATTTTCGAATCTTTGGTAAAAGGCAAAGGTGCCGATCCCATAAGAACACTATTTATGCCGTATTTCTCATGGAAAGAACGGGCCGTTCCATAGGCATTGATATCGGTTCCCAAAATAATCGGGATAAATTTGTTTTCCATTCAAAATCTTCCTTTCTAAAAAAAATAGAAAGCCTAGGCTTTCTATTCCATATATGAACTTGGGATCTGATAAGCTTTCAAATCCATCTTCGATTGGAGGGATAATAAAAGGGTTTCTATGCCCAGCTCCTCATCCCTCAACGAACTAATGCCTAGATATTCGCTGATTTCTTGATTAAGTAATTTTAGATCCTTTTCTTTTAAGAAGTATATTCCAACGGGAATGGTTAAATATTCCGTGGTTTTTCGTCGATCTAAAATATTGGATTCATCATCGATTTCATAGCAAATTTCTGGCTTTATATCCTGTTTACGGGTCACAAAAATACGAGCCGATTCAAATTCATAAAAGATATTATGATTCAATGGATCTGCCAATCGTACAATATACGTGTCCTCCAAGGGAAAATCCACTAGGGATAAAGAATAGATCTCATTATAATTCTTGTAAAATGGATTTTCATAAATTTTAAGATTTGGATATCTTTTTTTTATTGGATCCATGGATTCTTTGTCAAAGGGCTTAACTAAAATAATTTGATTAAATTTCTTTTCCTCCATATACCCAATGACCCGATCGAGTATCCCGAGGAAATGATCTTCAATTGCCCATTTGTCCGCTAATATTATGCCATTCATTGGATAACCCCGTTTTTCTTTTCTTTTTCTCTATCTATTATAACAAAAGCCTTGAAAAAAGGAAGTTTACGGCATAAAACTACAATATCCCCTTGAAATATACGGTTCAAAAAAATTAGGCGGTGGGCACCGCCTAAAATTCTAAAACCTTTGATAAAAAATCTTTCGTTCGTTCTTTTTTCGGATGATCAAAGATTTCTTCGCCAGTACCTTCTTCGACAATCTCCCCATCGGCCATAAATAAAATACGATCGGCAATAATTTTAGCAAAGGCCATTTCATGGGTTACAAGAACCATTGTCATACCTCTCTTTGCCAATTCTTCAATGACATGGAGGACTTCGCCGACCATTTCTGGATCCAGTGCCGATGTTACTTCATCAAATAGCATCATTTTCGGTTCCATGGCCAGTGAACGGGCAATGGCGATTCTCTGCTTTTGTCCGCCGGATAATTGATCGGGAAATGCGTCTTTTTTCTCCAATAAATTCATGGCTTTCAACAATTCCAACGCTTTTTTATTGGCTTCTTCTTTTGTTTTTCTTCCCAATAGTACAGGCGCCATGGTAATATTTTCCAGTACGGTTTTATGGGGAAACAAATTAAAATTCTGGAACACCATCCCCATTTCCGAACGGATTTCTTGAAGCACTTTTTTATTTTCCGTGATCTTTTCCCCTTCAAAATATATTTCACCGGAATCTTTTTTTTCGAGAAAATTAATGCAACGGAGCAAAGTTGATTTCCCACTGCCTGAGGGACCAATGACGGCGATGACTTCCCCTTTTTGAATTTCTAAATTCACATTTTTTAAAACGACTTTATCTCCAAAGGATTTTTTTAAATGTTTAATGGTTATCATGGCGGATCTTCCTTTCAAAATGATTCATTACTTTGGAAAGGGTAAAGGTAATGACAAAATACATCATCGCCGTTATCACAAATGCGGAATACCAATAAGTAATGGAATTTACTTTTTGGGCGGCATAATAAAGATCAAAAACGCCGATGGTCGCCACAATGGAGGTTTCTTTAATCAAAGTAATAAATTCATTTCCCAATGCCGGTAAAATATTTTTTACGGCTTGGGGCAAAATAATCTTTTTCATAATTTGGGAATCGTCCAAACCAAGGGACAATCCCGCTTCCCGTTGACCTTTATCTACCGATTGAATTCCCGCTCGAATAATTTCGGAAATATAGGCGGCAGAATTTAACGATACGGCGATTAATCCCCCGACAAATGCCGATATATTTAATCCTAATACCATGGAAATTCCGATATAGACCATGGATAATTGAACAAATAATGGCGTTCCTCGAAATATCTCTACATAAACCGTCGATATAAAGTTAAAAAACTTGTTTTTTGATAATCGCATAAGGGATAAAATTACCCCCAAGGCCGATCCTAATATTAGGGAAAATAAAGATAATAATAAAGTCGTCTTTATTCCCGTTATATAGTAATAACGATATTTACTCAGTAAGTGTAACATGGACGATTCTCCCTTTTATTTACTCAATTCCCGCTTCATCTTTTAATTCATTGGCTTCCACTATCCACTGATCCAATAAATCTTGATCCAATACCTCGGCGATAATCTCATTGACTTTTTTTGTCAAAGCGTCGGCACCTTTTTTCATTCCCACAGCTGCCCCTGTTTCCTCGGTTTCAAACTGTACATTTTCTGCAACGGCTAAATCCTCATTGGCTTCCACATAGGATTCTGCCACGGGAGTTTCCACAATAATGCCATCGTATTTGCCAGCCTTCATCTCTAAAACTAAATTGACAATGGAAGTTACACTGGCTACTTCGACATCTTCTAATTCTTCGGCAATTTTTTCTTGCATCGAACCCATTTGAGTTCCCACTTTAATCCCTTTCACTTCGTCATTGGAAGCGTATTTGTTTTGATCTTCTTTCTTTACAATCATCGAATGGGTGGAATGATAGTAGGTATCGGAAAAATTAATATCCCGGGATGGATCTGGATTCATACCTGCGATGACAATATCCACCATACCGGAGTTCACCGCACCGATGAGGGTTTTAAAATCCATGTCTTTAATTTCCAAATCCACATCTAATTGTTCTGCAATATATTTTGCTAATTCAATATCAAAACCGACAATTTCATCCTTTCCATCGATCAATGCCGAAAATTCATAAGGTGGATAATCCGCAGAAGTTCCCAGGACGAGGACTCCTTTATCTAAAACCTTTTGTAACGAATCATCGCCATCAACAGTTTCTTCGTTATTTGCATCTTTTGTTTCTTCGCTATCCTCGATTGTCGTTTCTTCTTCCCCTTCCTTGGAATTACACCCAGATAATACTAAAGCTAATACCAATAATAATGCTACTAATTTCTTCATCATTCTTCTCCTTTTTAAAAATAAATACAAAAAAATCGCCTCTATCGAGGCGATATCATCGCGTTGCCACTCCATATTGACTCTTCAGTCATCTCTTCTCTGTAATGCCGAAAGGCACAACGGAATACTTACCAAGGCTTTTTCCCGTCGATCTCCGCAGCTCTTTTCAATCCACCGTTCTCCCATGCCTCTCACCAACGGCAATTCTCTGTAAAGATACTCGTATGAATTTACTTTTCTGCATCTACGAATTTATTTTATTGATTTAATGTTATAAAGCATTATATAAAAATTGATTTGTTCTGTCAAGGCTTTTTTATCATCTTTTTTGATTTCTCCCCTTTTAATCCGAAAAGGAAATCGAAGATTTGTGTATTTTTCCTTTAAAATACCCATAAAAAAAAGAGCAAGAATTTGCTCTTTATCGAAAAATTGAAAAGAATAATAAAACGACAATTCCTAAAACAATGCGATAATAACCAAAGGGTTTAAAGTCGTGCTTTTTCACATAATCTAATAATAATTTAATGGTGAGGGCTGAAACTATAAAGGCGACCAGCATGCCAAATAATAAAGTTGCCACTTCCCCTAGAGTAATGCTAAGGCCAAATTTCATGATCTTCAGTAAAGATGCCCCTAGCATGACAGGAACCGCTAAAAAGAAGGTGAATTCCGTCGCCACCACTCGATCTAAACCAATAAGTAGTCCACCTAAAATCGTCGCTCCACTCCTTGATGTTCCAGGAAAGACCGCCGCCAAAACCTGAAATAATCCGATAATCAAGGCTTCTTTATAACTGATCTCATCGATACTGTGGGTTAGGGTTTCTTTCTTCTTATTTTCAATCAAAATAAAGAAAATACCAAAGATGATCAAACTTATGGCGACGACTTTATAATTATAAAAGTGTTCATCAATCCAATCATCGAGTAAAATTCCCACAATGGCTGCCGGAATACAGGCGACGATAATTTTAAACCACATCACCATTTTCCGTTTGGATATGGCAATTCCTTTTTTTCCACTTTTTGAAAAAGGCCACAGTTGAGACCAAAAGGATCCGACAACTGCTAAAATTGCACCAAATTGAATGACGACTAAAAACATGGATTTAAATTCCGGGGTCATTTTTAATTGAATCAACTCATCGAGCAGTATCATATGTCCTGTGGAAGAAACAGGAATCCATTCGGTAATCCCCTCCACAATACCAATTAACAATATTTTAAAAAATTCAATCATTATTGCCTCCTATCTTCAATTATCTTTCAGTATAGAATGAAACCATCCTTTTGACAAGATCAGAAAAAACCAAAATCATTTTGTTTTACCATAACAAGGGAAGATTCAATTCTCTGCGTCCATGACAAAAACACCTTATCCATAAAATAAGCCTTGGCTTTCGCCAAGACTTATTTTGCCGCTTTTAAATCTGCCCATATATCTTCGTAATCTTCAATAAAATCCGAAGGATCTCTAAATGTTTCGAGATGTTTTATTTTTGTTAAATCGGGATGATAAACTGGATTGTTTATAAAATCATCCCCCATAATTTCCAAAGCTTTATCATTTGGTGTAGAATAACCGACAAATCGGCTATTTTTCGCGGCTACATCTGGTCGGAGAAGATAATCGATGAATTTCATGGCATTGTCTTTGTTCCGCCCACCTTTTAACAATGTGAGGCAATCAAACCAAAGATTAGTTCCTTCTTCTGGCACAATATATTTTAAATTTGGATTTTCATCCAAGGCGATCATGGCATCTCCTGAATACATCACGGCGATAGCAGCTTCTTTATTAACCATCAATGATTTTGTTTCATCGACGAGATAAGCGAGTACCCATTCTTTTTGTCGAATCAAATCCTGCCTTGCAACTTCTAATTCCTCCGGATCTCTCGAGTTCATGGAGTAACCATTTTTAAGAAGGGCGACGCCAATGGTATCTCTCATGGAATCCATCATAATGATTTCATCTTTAAATTCTTCGGTAAATAGATCCTTCCAGCTATTGATCTCTCGCCCCGTCATTTCTGGATCGTAAATAATACCAACGGTGCCCCAAAAATAGGGAATGGTGTATTTATTTTCCGGATCATAATCCATATTCTGAAAATCTTGATGGATATATTTGAAGTTTTCTAATTTGGAATAATCAATGGTATCCAAATAATCTTCTTTAATGAGACGTTCCACCATATAATCCGATGGAATTACTAAATCATATTGGGTAGGATTTGTAGATATTTTCATATACATATCTTCATTTTGAACGAAATTGTCCTCAATGACTTTAATTCCCGTTTCTCGATAAAAATCCTCTTTAATTCCTGGATCCAAGTATTCGCCCCAATTATAGAGATAGACCACTTCCCCATCCCGGCGACTACAGGCACAAAGAAAAAGCAAAAGTATTGGGAGTATCCATTGTTTTTTCATTATACTTCCTCCTCAATAATATCGGAACGTTTATTAATGATTAATAATAGGGCTAATATGGCCACAAATACAATGGTGGATATGGCATTGATCGCCGGGTTAATTCCTTTTTTCGCCATGGAATAAACCGTAACCGGTAGGGTTTGAATCCCCTGTCCCGTATTGAAAAAGGAGATGACAAAATCATCCAGGGATAAGGTAAAGGCTAATAATGCGCCGGAGATTATCCCCGGCTTAATTTCCGGTAAGATGATTTGAAAAAAAGTCGTCCCTGGTGTCGCCCCTAAGTCCATGGCGGCTTCGGGTAAAGCCCTCGACATTTGTTTTAACTTCGGAAGCACCGACAGTAAAACATAGGGCGTTGTAAATACAATATGGGATAGTAATAGGGAAGTCAAACCAAATTCAAGACGCATCAAGCGAAAAAGTACCATTAATGATACTGCCGTTACAATATCTGGATTTAGTACTGGTATATAATTGATCTCCAAAAATACCGTCCGTTTCCAATGGCCCATATAATAAATGCCGATGGCCGCCAATGTTCCCAATATGGTCGCGATCATCGTTGCCCCAAGGGCTATGATGATGGTGTAATACATCGACGATAAAATTTCTTCATTTCGAAACAATTCCCCATACCATTTAAAGGTAAATCCTTGCCAGGACATTTTTAATCGAGAATCATTGAAAGAATACACCATTAAAACGATAATCGGCAAATACATAAATAAAAGAACGGCGGTAATATATAATTTTTTTAGTTTTTCTTTCATCATTTACTCCTCGTATTTATTTGTGATATACAATGCCAGGACAATAAGTGTCATTAATACAACGGCGATGGCCGATCCATAATGCCAGTTCCCCGCCGTTTTAAACTGATATTCCACTATATTGCCGATGAGATTGTATTTATTCCCACCAAGTAAAGCCGAAATTTCAAAGGTGGAAATCGCCGGTATAAAAACCATCATTATCCCGGTAATGACACCGGAAATACTTAGGGGAAACTCTATTTTCCAAAAGGATTGCCATCGATTGGCGCCTAAATCCTGGGCAGCTTCCACAAAGGAATTTTCGATCTTTATGAGAACGGTGTGTATCGGAAGTATCATAAAGGGCAAGAAATTATATACCATGCCCAGTAAAATAGCTCCTCTCGTGTACAGCATTTTCACAGGATCCAAACCTAAAAAAAGGAGGATTTGATTAATTAAGCCATGGCGAGATAAAATACTGATCCATGCAAAGGTTCGGAGTAAAAAGTTCATCCACATAGGAAGAATGATTAATAACATCATTGTATTCCGTCTTTTTTCTGGAAATTCAGCAATAAAATAAGCCATGGGATATCCAATCACTAAACAGATCACCGTACAGACAAAAGCCAATTGAATGGATTGTAATAGGACGACGAAATACCGGGATTGGAAAAACCGGCGGTAATATTCCAAGGTCAATATATCATCGCCCATGACTTCACGGGTTACAGAGTAACGGATGACGATAATAATGGGAAATAATATAAACAATAACATCCATAATATATAGGGCATGGATAACCATTTAAATCGCTTTTCCATATTCCACCTTCCTCATAAGATGAATATTATCCTCATCAATGATCAATCCAACCTTTTTTGATGGCGGTTTTACTGTGGATTTCACTTTGTATACGCGATCGCCAGTATCGACGAGCATTTCAAAGTGGACGCCTTTAAACGTAATGGCCATCACTTCGCCGTCCATATGTCCCTTTCCTTTTTCTACTAAAACAATATCTTCCGGCCGGATCACCACATCAACATTTTCATCTTTTCTAAAACCCGTGTCAACACATCGGAACAAATGATTGGAAAAATACACTTTTTTATCTTCTTTAAAGATACCATCGACAATATTGGATTCCCCAATAAAATCGGCAACAAAGGCATTTGCCGGCTCATTATAAATCTCAATCGGCGTCGCAATTTGTTGTACTACCCCTTCATTCATTACAACGATACGATCGGACATGGTCAGGGCTTCTTCTTGATCATGGGTAACATATAAGAAGGTAATGCCTATCCGTTTTTGCAATTCTTTTAATTCAAATTGCATTTCTTTACGCAATTTTAAATCCAAAGCCCCTAGGGGTTCATCGAGTAATAAAAGGGCCGGTTCACAAATTAACGCCCTTGCAATGGCCACCCTTTGTTGTTGCCCACCGGAAAGGGCTGTCGCCTTTCGTTTTTCAAAATTCTTCAAATTAATGAGGCGGAGCATTTCTTCCACCCGCCCTTTGATTTCTGATTCGGCTACTTTTTTCATCCGAAGGCCAAAGGCAATATTATCGTAAACATTTAAATGGGGGAATAATGCGTAATTTTGAAAGACGGTATTTATATTTCTTTTGTAGATTTCCACATTGGAGATTTCTTTTCCTTGAAAATAAATCTCCCCTTCATCGGCTCTTTCAAAACCTCCAATGAGGCGAAGGGTCGTGGTTTTCCCACATCCCGACGGCCCCAGTATGGACAAGAACTCCTTTTCCTTGATTTTTAAATTTAAATTTTTTAATACCTGTTGATCCCCAAAGGATTTATTTAAATTAATACATTCAATGATATTCATAACAATACCCCCTTAAAAATTTGGTGGCGTCGTAATCCATAAAAACTTCGCCCCATCTTTACCTGCTTTAATTTGTCGAGATTTACTTCCATCGGTATAAAAACAACTTCCCTTATTTAAATCATAGGCTTTTTTCCCAAAAAAAAGCACAACTGAACCTTCTAAGATATAACAAAAATCTTCACCTTCAAATTCTGGCTCCACCTTCGTTTCTCCTCCTTTTGACAAAGTAAAGATACAAGGCTCCATCCGTTTACCTTGGGCATCGGATACCACAAATTCTAAAACGGAATTTCGTTCTTCATCCCGATAGCGGTAAAAATCCTCGGGAGTATAGATAATTGGGGCGTTTTCTTCTTCTTTAAAAAACTCACCAAAATCCATACCTAAGGCTTCTAATATATCCCCTAAGGAATCGACGGAAGGCGATGTTTTTCCCCGTTCCACCTGGGAGATAAAGCCCTTAGTCAGCTCCGCCCTCATGGCAACTTCCTCCTGGGTCAATCCTAAAATTTTTCTTCTTCTTTTGAGCTTTTGTCCAATATCCATCGGATCACCCCTTTATATATTAAGTATTAAGTTAAATTTATTATACTATTATAAACAATTTTTATTAAAAGGACAATACTTTTCATAAAAAAAGAACGTGGAAAACCACGTTCTTCCGCAAGCATTATATTTTTGTTCTTCGAGGTACTTTTTTCATGATGCCAGTCACCATTAAAGCGATGGCTCCATCTCCAGTAATATTACAAGCGGTACCAAATGAATCTTGTAAGGCAAATATGGACAACATTAAAGCCGTTCCCACTTCATCAAATCCGAGAACAGTAATGATTAATCCTAAAGATGCAACGACAGTTCCCCCGGGCACACCAGGTGCTGCGATCGCAAAAATTCCCAATAATAAAATAAATAAAATCATACTCGAACTTTCGGGTAATTTCCCATAGAGAATTTGCGAAACAACCATTACGAAAAATGTCTCCGTTAATACCGAACCACATAAATGGGTATTGGAACAAAGGGGAATACAGAAATCTCGAATATCCGGATCTAATGTATCGGCCTTTGATGCGCATTGAATGGACACTGGCAATGTAGCTGCAGAACTCATGGTACCTAGCGCTGTTAAATAAGCCGGACCATAATGTTTTAGAACTCGGATAGGATTGGTTTTCGATAGGAAACCTCCAATGGCATATAATAAGGTAAGCCATAAATAATGTCCTAGGATAACGATCAATAAAACTTTAATAAAAACCGGTAATTCCCGTATGATTTGACCTTCATAGGCCAATACAGCAAAAGTTGCTGCAATATAAAAGGGCAAAAACCGAATAACAATTTTATTAACAATTGCAAGGACAATCTCATTCCATTCATTCAATAGAATTTCAAAATACTTCGACTTTGTCCATAATACAGCCAAGCCAATGAAAACCGCCGTTATCAAGGCCGTCATCACCGGCATAATGGGCTCAATGGATAATTCAAACAAGCGATCGGGAAGGGCAACGGCTTCTCCCATACTAGAACCTATATTCAAATGGGGAATGATAATTTTCCCCGACAGGAAAGAAAATGATGCCGCCCCAACCGATGATAAATAACAAATCAATAGGGTAATGGCCAATGTCTTTCCTGCATTTTCTTTTAAAGCAACAATGGCCGGCGTTATAAATCCCAAAATAATAAAAGGGACAATGTATCCCACTAAATCACCAAGGATTCCTCGAATGACATCAATGACACCAATAACTGCTTCATTGGCCCATTGTCCAATGAGTAATCCACCAATTAAGCCAATAAATAATCGAAAGGGCAAAGATTGTAGAATTGATTTTTTTTGATTCATACTCTCCTCCTAATTTTCTCTATCTTTATAGCAATATATCACAGAGTCAATTATTTATCAAGGCAATTAATTTTCCACATCCTCAAGAAAGTATCAATTTTATCATCTTTTCTGTTTGATTGGATTTCCTAAGGGTAATAATGAAATGAAGGGTTCAATCCTTGGACCCTAAATGTTTAAAGGAGGTTTACAAATGGGAATTATATCTTGGTTAATCGTCGGAGCTTTAGCCGGCTGGATTGCATCGAGGATCATGAAGAAAGATGCTCAAATGGGCGCTGTCGCTAATATCGTTACCGGTATTGTCGGTGGTGGAATTGGCGGTTGGATCGCCAGTGCATTAGGTATGTCCAAAGCATCTGGAATTAATATTTATAGTATCTTCATCTCCGTTGTTGGAGCAGTGATCTTATTAGCAATTCTTAATGCCATTAAAAAATAAATGGTATATTTTATAAAGTCTTTCAAATTAAATCCCGATTTACAAAAGTAAATCGGGATTTTTTATAGTAATTTTTCTTTTTCTTCTTCATTGTAATATTGAGCTTGGGCCGTCCACAAATCATAATAAAGGCCTTTTCTCTCCATTAAATCTTCATGATGGCCGACTTCCGACACTTCTCCATTATCAAAAACAGCGATTCGATCACTAAAACGACAAGAGGATAAGCGATGGGAGATAAAGATCGCCGTTCGATCCGATATGATCTCTTGTAGACGGCGGTAAATTTCATATTCTGCAATAGGATCTAATGCCGCCGTCGGCTCGTCTAATATTAAAAAGGGTTTTTCTTGATATAAAGCCCTTGCCAAAGCTATTTTTTGAGCTTCACCACCGGAAAGATCCACTCCTTCATCGTCTAAATCTTTATAAATCATGGTATCAAAGCCATTCTTCATGGTTGAAAATCGCTCTACAAAGCCTACCTTTTCTAACACGTCGACCATTCTCTCTTCTTCCCAGGGATGATCCAAGGCAATATTCTCTTTTAATGGTACTGCAAAGAGCTTAAAATCTTGAAACACCACAGAGAATAAATCCATATACTCTCTATAATCATATTTTCTAATATCAATTCCATTTAATAGAATTTCTCCTTCGGTCGGATCGTACAATCGACATAGTAGTTTAATAAAGGTCGTTTTTCCACTGCCATTGGGGCCGACAATCGCCAAGCGTTCCCCAATGCGGAATTTAAAATTCACATTTTTTAAGACATATTCCTCACTTCCTGGGTATTTGAAAGAGAGATTTTTAACTTCTACTTCGTATTTTCGATCGAGTCTTTTTTCCACTGTTAAACTTCCTCGATACATAGGATTTTTCCAATCTAAGTAACGGTAGATCCGTTCTAAATATTCAGAATTTGCCATCATATAACTCGACCGGTTAAGTGCTTCTGCAAAGCCGGAGTAAAAAGTATAAAGAGCCCCGACATATTGGGTCAGTGAACCAATTTCAAAAGCGCCACCATAGGCCTTTGTCCCTACATAAATATATGTCAAGATCAACGCCAAGCCATTGAAGAATGGTGACACGGTAAGAGCAAATCCCATTTGTTTTTTTCCATACTTCCCCATAAGGCCATCGGGCATATAGACGATGTTGGACTTTGCTATCTTTGAAAAATGCTCCGATTGATCGTAGATTCTAAGATCCATATCTTTCTCGCGATCATAGAGCGTCTTGTAGAGAAATCGAAACTTTCGATTGACTAATTTTCCTTGATCCCCTGCTTTTAACCAAAACTGTAACCCATTATGAACAGCAAAACCCGATAGTCCCATAAATAGGATTAAAAGAAAAATAAACGCTATGGAAAAAATTTTATGATTTATAAATTGGAGGCTTTCCAAACTTACTTTTTTCGTAAAAAGTGAATAACTCATGGATAATGCAGTAACCACTTTCGTCCATTGAAAAAGAATAGACTCATAATAATCCATTACTTGGAACAAACCCCAACCCGAGAGATTTTCATCTTGAAGGATTTGAGAGTAGAGATTCATTCGTTCACCTTGATCAAATTCCGAGTAATCAAAGTTCATGGTCTTGTTCGATAATAATTGGGCTAGTTTCAGACGTAGATCTTCCTTTGACACATTGTGAACTCTCTTTGAAATTTGCATCATCCCTTGGATCAATGAAGTTCCCAAAATAAGAACAAGAACCCAAAATCGAATTTTCTCATAATTATTAAAGAGAACAAGTTCATCGATAATTTTAGCGGTAATATAAATTCCAAATAAAGGGAAGATCCCTTGTAATATCGCGTAAATACTAGTACTAATCAACCAAGTCGGAGATTGTTTAGAAATGATGACAAGAGCTCTCCCGTTATTCTTTATCCATTTCATCGAAATCTTCTCCTTCTTTGTAATATTTAGATTGAATTTGATAAAGGCGATAATACTCTCCCTTATCTTCCATTAATTGATTATGACTGCCTTGTTCAATAATTTTCCCATTTTGTAATAAGAGAATCCGATTGCAAAATCTCGTCGATGCCAAACGATGGGAAATGAAGAACGACGTTCTATTTTTAGTCAATTGATTATAGTGAAGATACATCTGATGTTCAGCGATGGGATCTAATGCCGCCGTCGGCTCATCAAGTAAAAGAATGGGACCGTTTTTATAAATGGCCCTTGCCAACAATAATTTTTGTGTTTCTCCGCCAGAAAGTTCAATGGCTTCTTCAAAGACATCTTTTACGAGGAGAGTCTTTTCTTTTTTCGGTAAAGACTCTACCTTTTCCCATAAATTCGAATCTTTCAGTACTCTTTCGAATTTCTCCTCATCGTATTCTTTTGACTGAATGATATTTTCTTTCACATCATCGGCTTTTAGCAAATGATTTTGGAACACGGCAGAAAACAATTCATAATATTGAATCCGATTAAACTCTTTAATATCTTTACCATTTAATCGAATACGGCCAGTTGTAGGTTCATAAAGTCCTGCAATCAGTTTTACTAAGGTCGTCTTTCCTGCCCCATTTAAACCGACAATAGCAATCTTTTCACCGGGACTCACGACAAGATTGACTTGATCTAAAATCTTCTCCGTTGATCCTCTGTAAGTAAATGAAACATTTTCTAATGTGATTTCTGGAGGACCTTGAAGGTATTCCCAAGGATTTTCTCCACTCTCCCTAAGAAATTCTTCTTCATAATCGATATATTCTCGAAGGGAAGAAATATCCAAGGATTCTTTTTTTAATGTATTCAATTCATTGAAAAAACTCTGAAGCTTTTCACTTAATGCCGTTACCGTTAAAGTGTAAAGCAAAAATCCGGATACAGTAATATTACCTTCAACGACTAAATGTATTAAATAAAAATAGGCGAGGCCATTTCGTAAAAGAGTAAAACCTATATCCACACCATCGGATAAAAGAAATTTCCGCTCAATTCTTTTATTGAAATCATAGTACTTTTCTCTCCAATATCGGCTATGATCGGCCATCCAATCTTCGAGATGGAAGATCCTGATTTCTTTTCCATAAGCTAAATCCGTCGCCTTCTCCTTGAAATAATCAAAAGATTTAATGATTTTTCCTTCTTCATCTCTACATTGGTATTTGTATTCCGACATTTTTCGTCGAAAGATATAAGAAAAGAGGGTAAGAAGTATGGTAATTCCTAAAATATACCATGGAAGTTGCTTCATGAAGATATAAATATAAAATAATAATAAAATACCGTATTGTAATACATTGGTATAAGTAATCCAAATATTCTCACCGGCGGTTTGATTACTCGAAAGGACGTCTAGGGCTTTCTTCTCCATCGATAAAAAACTTTCATCGTCGTGATGAGGGTAATCTGTGGTTGTAGCCTTTATTGTCATTCGACTTAGTAAATGAATACGACATCCAATTCCAGCAAATAATTTGTTAATATCTAAATACTGCCAAATCATCCTAGAAATCGTAATAAAAAATCCGAAAAACAAAATAACAGATATAAATTCTGAATAAGGCTTTTTGTCTTCCAAAACTTTTAGAACATTTGGCGCTACTAATAATTGACTGATGTCCATTGCGACATAGGCTAAAGCCCTCCCAATAAAAATGATAAACACTTCGATATAGGATTCTTTTGCCATTTGATACATGAATTTGAAATTACTTGCCACAGAGTATTTTTTCATCTACTTTCCTCCTATCTTTATAGTATAACAGAAAATGACTGCTTCACATTGTAAGGAGGAATATCATTGTATGCGGATGGTGTTACAAAAGAAGAAACTCCCATGGAAAGGCACCATCATCTGCTTTTCTTAATCTACCTTTTTTTCAGTAATTTCATCGATGGAGCGAGGACCCGATCTCCTTTGTTTCAAAGAAAGAGCCGTTGATTTTTTTCCGTTTGATTTGTAAAAGAAAGGGATCTCGAAGTGATTTCCAGCACAATACAAAGCCTTATCCAATGTAAGGTTCTTCTTTGGGAAAGTCCCATGTCGCTTTAAAGGTATTATCATCAAACATGGAGATCTTCGAATCTTTTCATCCCCTTTTAAGGGGCAATCGTAGCCATCGCAATAAGCCCTCTCCCGTAGTATCTTATCGAGAATTTTTCCAAAATAAAAAAGGCCTTGCAGAGGCAAGACCTTTTACATCTGTATTATTCAATAATTTTAGACACAACTCCGGCTCCG
>JAUNVW010000049.1 GCA_030540635.1 Tissierellia bacterium
ACGGTTTCCGTTTCTGCAATGGCAATTCGTCCGTCCATATCTTTTAGATCTTCCACAGTAGAGATTTTCTTATCGGTATCCGATGGTTGGATAATCACTAGAATATTCTCCAATAAATCGGAAACTGTATCTTCATCGACAAGATTTTGTTCTCTTAATGCATTCATCTGAGATTGACCTGCTGAAATAAAGACATCAGATGGCGCTCCTTCTTCAATTTGTTTCTGAAGTTTTCCGGATCCCGCTAAATTTGTCGAGATTTGAATGCCTTCTTTTTCTAGGAATAATTTTTCCAATTCTTCCATGGATTCTGTTAGAGAAGCTGCTGCTGAAACAATGAGTTCGCCACCATCTGCAACTTCTTGCTCATCTTGTTGTTCATCCTGTTGTTCTTCTTGTGTCGTTTCTGTTTCTTTTTGATCTTCTTCCCCTTTTCCACATCCTGCTAAGGATAATGTCAATACTAGGGCTAGAAAAATAGCTGTTAGTTTTTTGTACAAATTTATAACCTCCTCATTTCGCTATCTTTATAGAGTATAGCGAATTTACGAGATAAAGTCAATCTTTATGTTCTATCGTGAATTTTTATCATTAAAATTCGCCGAGAATCTCTTCTCGAATGGGTTCTAAATCCTCATCCATCGCCATATAATCTCGTATCTCCGGATTCAGTTCCACGGACTTTTTTCCATCGTCGATGGCTTCTTTTTCTTTCCCTAATTTCAATCGAACACAGGCACGATTGTAGTATAGATTGGCTTCATCGGGTACCTGTTCGATGCCTTCGGTGAGAATTTCTTCACAAGAAGAATATTTTTCCTCTTCGATATAGATTGCCGAGATGTTTAAATAGATATCGCCGTATTGAGGTTCCAAAGTTTTTGCAATATCATATTGACGCAAGGCTTTTTCATAATCTCCCAAACCTTTATAGGCAATACCTAAATTGAAATGGGATCGAAAATACCCATCCTCAATATCAATGGAACGACAAAACAACTCTTTCGCCTTCTCATATTGAAAACGGGATTCATAAATGGCTCCGAGATTCATCAATGCCATATAATCATCGGGATGTTTTTCAATGAGATCTTTATACCAGCGAATGGCCTCCTCTGTTTCTCCCAACATATCGTAGAGATTTGCCATGAAAAATATGGCGTCGCGATAGTTCTCATCGACTTCTATGGCTTTGTGATAGTATTCCAAGGCGGATCCGTAATTTTTATTTTTCTCATAAATCAATGCCATGCCATATAGTCCAGCAGGATCACCGTATCTTCTGTAAATCCAACGATAAACCGTCATGGCTTTTTTATCTTGGTTGACTTCATCGTATATTTGGGCAATATTAATCAATATATTATGTTCCATTTGTCGGTCCTCCTCGGGATCAACGAAATGGAGAGCTTGATAAAATAATTGTAATGCTTTTTTCATATTTCCAGAGAGATAGTAGGAAAGCGCCAATTCATTTAATTGATTTAATTCTTCCTTCATTTTGATACCCCTTCCCTTTCTTCTAGTATATCAAATAATATAGATCTTCTTTATCCTTATTATATCAGATCCTTTCATTGATATTCTCTAGTAGATATAGTAAAATGAGAAATATATAAACGAAATACAGTTTCTTGAAAGGGATGTGATGGGATGTTGATGTCTGATTTTATGACCGCTCGAAAATCTACGCGGGATTTTAAACGAAAGAAAATATCAAAGAAAGATTTTGCGAAATTAAAAGGGGAAGTCAATGATATTAATGGATTGGCCGAACCCCACGGTGCTCATTTTACCCTCTATGGTGATGGTAAAGATATTGCCGAAGCCTTAGACGGCCATGCCGGTTACGGCGGCGTCATGATTTACGCTCCAGCCTATATTACGATGGAATTGAAAGAAGCCAGCAATGAAGCCCATATCTACGGTGCTTATTATTTAGAAGATCTCGTTACGAAAGCCGATGCCATCGGTTTAGGATCTTGCTGGATTACAGTAAAAGATGTGACAAACGGATTGCGACAAGCCGTATTCGAGGAAAGTGAATATCCCGTTGAATTTATACTAGCTGTGGGATATCCTCAGCCCCAATTCAATATTGGCGAACAAAAATACAGTTCTCGACTTGGCTTAGATGATATTGTTTTTGACGGCTCTCTAGGAAATCCTGCGTCCATGTCCATGTTGGAAAATTACGGATTACGGGATTTGTTCCACTATTTACGATATGCTCCGTCGACAAAAAACACACAGCCATGGCGATTTCTTATTACGAAAGATGGCATTGAACTCTACATGAAAGATTATGAAGGGGACAATAATTATGTCGATATCGGCATCGTCATGTATTACTATGTCATGCTCGCTGATGCGGCAGGAATCTCTGCCCAATGGGAATTAGGAGATTTCCACGAAGAAAAAGGTCTGATTTATATCGGATCGACGAATTACTAAAATTGGCCGCGCAATCGCGGCTTTTTTTCTTGGAGGGATGGGAATGAAATTAACAGAAGAACAGAAAAAGGCCATGACCCATTACAAAGGGCCTGCTTTAATCATCGCCGTTCCCGGTGCCGGGAAAACGACGGTTCTACTGGAACGGATTAAATACTTAACAAAGAATAAGAAAGTCAATCCCAAGCGGATACTCTCGATTACTTTTTCTAAACAACAAGCCCTCGATATGAAAGAGCGATTTGGACAAAATCCCACTCATTTCTCCACGATCCATGCCTTTTGCTATTCCCTGATTCGCTATCATCAAAAAATCAACGGCCGGCAATTACGGTTAATCGAAGAACAAGGCTTTTCAAAACACACCGTTATCCGGCGACTCTATATGGAGTTCTACCGCCGACATATCGCCGATGATGAATTGGATAAATTCTTTCGCCATTACGG
>JAUNVW010000020.1 GCA_030540635.1 Tissierellia bacterium
AATAGCCCATTTGATTTTTATAAGACTATGGTATAACATAAAACTATAGAAGCCTAATATGAAAGGAGTCCTATATGTATAATAATCCAACACAAATATTGGATTTAAAGATTGAATCGAGTATCTCAAAAGCCCGATTAAAGATAAAGAAATTGTTTTATTTAGGTCTATTGGCAGGGGCTTATATCGCCATTGGTGCTTTAGCTGCTGGAATGTTACAAGCCGCTGGATTAGATATTTCCCCATCCATTACAACGATAATGGCTGCCGTTACTTTTTGCATTGGAATAGTTTCTGTCATATTGGCAGGTGCTGAACTTTTCACCGGGGATAATCTTATGGTCATTGGAATGCTGGCGAAGAAAATCACCTTAACGAATTTATTAAAAACATGGTTTTTTGTCTATGTATTTAATTTTATCGGTTCATTGGCCATTGTATTCTTAGCGAAATTCACCGGTATATTAACGCCGGCAGCCCAAGAAGTTTTTATTGGGAAAGCCCTGGCGAAGATGGATTTGACTTTTAATCAAGCCCTATTACGGGGGATTGGCTGTAATTTCCTCGTTTGTTTATCGGTTTGGATCTCCTCATCGGCAAAGGATGCCATCGGCATTATGTTTACGGCATCATTTCCCGTATTTGTATTTATTATCCTTGGATTTGAACACTGTGTTGCCAATATGTTCTATATTCCATTGGCCCAAGTTTTAGGAGCAAATATCTCAATACTCGATGCGACGATCCATTCCTTTATTCCGGTGACCATTGGCAATATCATCGGAGGATCCATTATTGGAATAATGTATTATATCGCCTTACGGGATTAATACGAAAATTAAGCAGAGCCGAAAGGCTCTGTTTTTTTTAGGCAAAATAAAAATTATTCGTTATAATAAAATAGGTGATGAAATGGAAATACGAATTATAGCCCTTGGAAAGATCAAAGAACAATATATGAAACAAGGGGTAAGGGAATACATCAAAAGATTGCAGCGATTCACAAAGGTGGAGATCATCGAAATTAAAGAAGAAGCACTACCTTCAAATCCATCGCCAAAGGAAATTGAAAAAGCCCTTGAATGGGAAGGTCAGGAGATCGAAAAACATCTCGCCGCTACCGATTACAATTATATCTTGGCCATTGAGGGTAAACAAAGGAGTTCGACCCAATGGGCCAAAGAATTTAGAAAGCAACAAGTCAATGGATATAGCCGATTTAACTTTATCATCGGTTCGTCCCATGGTTTAAGCGATGGAATAAAAAATAAGGGATCAAAAATTTCCTTTTCAACAATGACCTTTCCCCATCAATTAATGCGATTGATTTTATTGGAGCAAATTTACCGCTGTTTTAAAATAAATCACAATGAGGAATACCACAAATGAAAATTCAAATTGAAAAGGAAAAAGACCGAAAAGAAATCTACGATATTCTCCATTTATTTTATCCTAAGGAAGAGCTTCATTTTGTCGAGGAAAATGGCGATTTAAAAATAGGTCCATTGATCCAATGGAAGGATAAATTCTATTCCTATAATGATAAAGAAGAAAGAAAACGTATTTTATATGAAATATTCCAAAAAGAAAGGGGCATCACTCCGCCTTGGGGGATTTTAACCGGGGTTCGACCGGTTAAGCTTGTCCACCAATGGGCAAAAACAAAATCCAAAGAAGAAATAGCCCTGGATTTACGGAAGAAAAAGCGATTATCCCCCGATCGCATCCATGAAATAATAAAGATTTACGAATTACAAAGAAAAGCCCTAGGGGATATCGGATCTCAATACTCTATATATCTCCATATTCCCTTTTGCCCATCCCGTTGTTCCTACTGTTCCTTTCCGACGATTATCGGCAATAGGGTGGGAAAATATGAAAAGGAATATGTGGATCATCTAATCGATGAAATGAGGACCTTATTGCCAAAATTAAAGGAGGAAAAACTACGGAGTATTTATATTGGTGGTGGGACACCAAGTCTTTTGAACAAGGAACACTTAGAGAAAATCCTCCTTGAATTACAAAATTATATCGATGATGATGTCCAAGAATTTACCGTGGAAGCTGGAAGGGAAGACAGTTTAGATCGAGAAAAATTAGATTTATTTCAACAATATGGCGTAAATCGAATTTGCCTCAATCCCCAGACCATGAATCAAAAAACCTTACACAAAATTGGAAGAGATCAAGATATGAACCATTTAAAAGAGCTAGTGAAAGAAAGTAAAAAGCGCGGATTTATTGTGAATATGGACATTATCGCCGGATTACCTGGAGAGACCTTGAAGGATATGGAAAGGACTTTACGTGAAATGGAATCCTTAAATCCAGAACAAATAACCGTCCATACCCTTTCCTTGAAAAAAGGTTCGTCCATGGAAGGAAAATCCCGGGATATGAAAAAAGAAATCCAACAGGTAGGTGAAATCTTAACCTATACCAAAGAATATTTATCCCAAAGGGGATACAAAGCCTATTATCTCTATCGCCAAAAAGATATTTTAGGTAATTTTGAAAATATTGGCTACGGGAAAGAGGGGCATTACTCTATATACAATATGATCATGACCGATGAATTAGAAAGTATTGTGGCCTTGGGCATGGGCGCCAATACCAAACTCATTGGAAAAGAACATCTTCAATGGACCAATGATCGAAATATACGGGATTATTTACAGGACGATTTCAAGGAGAAAGAGGAACAACTAAGGAGGTTTTACCGTGGCGAAAGTCAATAAAGTATTGGAATATCCAGTGGAAAAAGTTTGGGAAGTGATTTCCGATCGTAGTGGAAAATTTCGCAATGATATCCAAGAAATAAAAATCAAGGACGGCATTTATACAGAAAGAACATTTGATGGTCAATGGACGAAGTATGAAGAATTAGTGCGGGAAGCGCCCCATCATTATCAAGTTCATATCACCAATCGAAAAACCGATATTATCTTCACTGCCCACTTGAAAGCCTTATCCCCAAATCAAACAGAAGTCCAATTGGAACAAGAAGAGGATAAAGAGAAAAAAATGTGGCTATTCTCCGCCTTTTTTGTCGATTCCGAAAAGATGTTATTACGTTATTTATACGAGATACAGAAAATACTGGAAAGCCTTGTTTAATTCGAGTGAATTGGGTATATTAATAAGGGAAGCTCCAATGGATAAAAATGACGGCAAGACCGTCGTTTTTTGTCGAATAATAGGGAGAACTTCCATGGGAAAATGATCGTTATTGATCATAAAAACTTAGGAGGAGAGATTATGAAAACGAAAACACGATGGCTTCTCGCCATCATTTTAGTTGGAGTATTGACCTTGACGGCTTGTTCCAAAGATCAGGAAGAGGCATCGACGGGAGATGGCGAAAGTATGAACGCCACCATCACCGTTCAATACGAACAAGATTGGAAGGATCATTACGAAAAAGCCAAAGAAAGAGTATTGGAAAAATATCCAGAAGCCGATATCCAATTGGTCGAAGTGGATTCCTTTGAAAATTTAGAGACCATTGATTCCACAAGCTCCACCAATGAAGATGTCCCCGATGTCTTCGCATTACCTTTGGATCGTTTTACGGGCTTAGCAGAAAACGATGCCCTTGGCGCCATTGATGGGGAAAAAATGGCGGAAGAATTAGGGGGATTTGGAAATCTAGATGATTCCATCGCCCATCAATTAATGCTCGACGACGATTATCTTGCCTTTCCCTATAATATTGAAACCTTAATTCTTTATATCAATACAAAAAATGCCGAAGAGCAAAATGTCGATACAACAAAAGCCATGGAAATCAATGAATTAGATTATGATAATGCCCTTGTTAAAATTTGGGATGCATGGTTTGGTGTCGGAGCATTAAATGCAACGGATATTGAATTATTGGAGCAAAACGACGATGGTTTTGCATCGGATATGACGGCACAATGGAATGAATTGGCGCCGGAGAAACAAGAAACAATTTCAGAATTATACAATTACGGGAAAAAACATATTGAAAACAACACCTCCTTATTCGATAAAGACGCTTCCGGAGGCTATATTGAAGAACAAATGGCAACGGGAAATGCAGGAGTGGTTACCCTAGACGGCCCCTGGGCCTCAGGTTCCTATGCAAAACTGACCAATGATGGTGAAGATTTAGAAATTCAACCCATTGGTAATTTAACCATCGGTGGAAAATCCTTCAAACATTGGAAAGGTGGATGGGCTTTAGGCGTCAACAGTCGAAATGAAGAGGATGAAAACAAAATGACATTGGCCCAAGAAATGATTAAGGAAATCGTCAATCCAGAATATGCAGCAGATCTTTTCGAATCCACAGGAAAAATTTTAGAAAATGTCTCTGCAGAGGATTATGAAAATTCAGAACTTTCCGATTTCAATAAGGAAGTCATTAAGGCAACGAAAGAATCCTATGATGAAGCCGTTGATCGTCCATTATTTAAAGAATGGGGTCAAGTATGGGAAACATGGGAAAACGCCATTTTATCCTGGTCATCGACAAAGCCAGCATCCGATGAACAAGCCTATGAACAAATCAAAGCATCCTTTGATGCGATGATGAGTAATATCGGCCAATAATAAGGTTTTAGGTAGAAATAAAAAAAGGGGGATTAATCCCCCTTTTTAATTACAATCGAAGGAGAACAATCGATGAAAATTCCGAAAAAACAGCTAAATTTGTTACTGTCCTTGATCCTTATCCTCATCATCTTGGAATCGGTGGAAGTCCTTATGCTTGCGAAAGATCAAAGTTTAATGAAAGAATTTCAAGCCCTAACCACGGAAAATCTCCAATATGATGATTATCTTAGCTTTCATTTAATGAATTATTTCCGGGGAATCCATATCCCGATTATCCTAGGACTATTTACCTATTTCGGAAGGAAAAGCCTTCGTTTTGGACATCTTTATAAAATTGTATTTGGATTATTGATGATGCTCAGTATTATGATGCACTTTATCGGTCATCATTTCCGAACGATTTTATTTTATCCAATCATTGGCCTACAAATACTATTGTTCTTCGTTCTTATAAACTTAACACAGGAGGAGAGGGATGGGAAAGATTAATTTAAAACTACGAGATTCCTACCAAAAAGAATATCCCCGTAAAAATCAATATCTCCAAGAATTGGCTATGGCACAGCAAAAAAAAGATCAAGAAGAGATTCGGCGCTTAAAGGAAAAGAAAAGTGAACATCCTTATATACTCTCGCTCAAAGAATATGAAGAGAAAGAAAAAGAATTTCTTGAACAGTTAAAACGAGAAAGCGATTCCTATGGAAAGAAACTAGAAGAATCCATGGAGAAGAAACTGAAAAACTACCATAAAGAACTGTGGATCGCGAAGAAAGAAAAGGATTTTTACAAAGATTATGTCGATTTAACTTATGATGCCGAGTTAAAAGAAAAAATTGCAAAGATTAAACTTCGCCATCTTCCAGAAATCATTGGTTTTTACGAAGTAGCAAAAAAAGACTATCAGTTTGTCGAAGAAAAAAGAAAAGAATTAAGCAAAAAAGAAGAACAGCGGATTCGTGAAGAAGTCGAAAAATATAAGAAACAACGGCAAAAGGAATATGAAGAAGAATTAAAAGAATTAAAACAAAAGAGAGAAGATCATATCATTTCCGAAAAATCCTATCGTTTACACAAAAAACAAGGAAAAAGGAAATACAAGGACGATATTACGATAAAAGAATACGAATTGCCGACAAAATATTATAAAAACTTAGAAGAGGCCTTGGAACATCAATTTAAAGATGATGTGAAAAACAAAGAAAAAGTCATGGCGGCCGATATCTCCGATGCCCGCCGACGAACACCGGTGGAAGTTTGCGAAACTGGACCTAAACGCGCCTATTTCACCTTTTTGTTTCCCGGGATCGGACAAATTCTAAATGGACAAAGGATAAAGGGAGCCTTAATGCTCCTATTAAATCTCTTTATCTATGGGGCATCCATTCCCTACGCCCTTGGATTTGGTAATTATCAAGGCGATGGAATTGCAGGTCTAATTACTTTAGCCGAAGGGGGAAAGCGACTGGATAAATCCTTGATCTTTCTCATTGAAGGGATTATCGCTATTTTCCTATTATTGACGGCTGTGGCGATTATCTACATGAATTATCGTGATGTAAAAAAAGTAGAGACCGAAAAGATCCATGGAATACGGCCCCGCAATTGGATGGAAACAAAACAGTTGATCTCCGATAAAGGATTTCCAATGATTGTATCGGTACCGGCCTTTCTACTCATCCTATTTATTGTACTCATTCCCATAATGACGGCTATATTGCTTTCTTTCACGGGGATGGATCCCAATCATCAATCGAAATTTTCTTGGGTTGGCTTGGAAAATTATAAAATCCTCGCCCAAGGAAAGGGAATTGCCGGATCTGCCTTTTGGCTCATCCTAGGCTGGACATTGATATGGACCCTATGTGCCACAACCCTGGCGATTTTCATCGGCTTTGTCCTCGCCCTTTTGGCCCATAATGATCGGATAAAAGGGAAAGCTTTATTGCGTACCATCTATCTATTACCCTGGGCGACGCCGGCATTTATCACCATTGCCTTTTTCAGTATTATGGTATCGCCGACAGGCCCTATCACGCAGATCATTACGAAAATTACGGGAAATACCATCCTCATTAAAAACTCCAGTCATTTAACCCGTTTATCCTTAATACTACTTCAAGGATGGTTAGGTTCGGCTTATATTTTCCTATTGTCCACAGGAGTTCTCCAAGGAATCCCCAGTGATCTTTACGAAGCTGCCGATATCGATGGAGCTTCAGGATTCCAAAAGGTTTTTAAAATCACATTGCCCCTGGTACTCTTTCAAACTGCACCCTTATTGGTGGGGCAATATACCTTTAATTTCAACAATTTCTCCATTATTTATTTATTCAATGGAGGAGGACCCTTTGATCCCGTCCGTTATGGAAATATTGCCGGCTCCACAGATTTACTCATTTCATATATTTATAAATTAACTATGGAATCCCAATATCAAGCCCTGGGAGCGGCCATTACCATATTTATATCCCTGGGATTAATGTTATTCGCATTTCTAGGCTATCGAAACTCAAAAGCCTTTAAGGAGGAGAAATTATAATGAAGAAGAAAAAGAAAGGTAATCTTTATCTATCGGATAAACCGCCGTTGAACACCTGGGGAAAGATCGGCCTGGGCTTATCTTATTTCATCTTAATCCTATGGGCCTTAATCATCCTCGTGCCTTTGGCGCAAATGGTCCTCTCGTCTTTTAACGGCAAATTGGGAAAATATATTTCCCTAGGAACAGGCTTTGAGTTTTCCCCGGAACATTACCGTTATTTATTCCAAGAGACCTATTTTGTCCTATGGGTTAAAAACACATTATTAATCGCCATATCTACGGCTATACTCACCTTAATCATCGTTAGTTTAACGGGATATGCCTATTCGAGATTTCGTTTTAAAGGACGAAAATCCATATTAATGGCGATTATGATTATTCAAGTTATTCCCACCTTTGCGGGAATTACCGCTTATTTTACCCTTCACTCCATTATTTCGGATATATTGCCGGTATTTTCAAGGCAAGCCATGTTGGTGCTGATTTATTCCGCTGGAGGAATAGCATCAAACACCTTTATATTAAAGGGGTATATCGATTCTATTTCCACGGAATTAGATGATGCGGCAAAAATCGACGGCTGTACCGATTTTCAAGTATATCGCTTGATCATCATGCCCATTGCAAGACCAATGCTTGCAATCATTGGATTATGGTCATTTATTGGGCCATTTTTAGACTATTTAATGCCGAAAGTACTATTGACAAATCCCCAAGATTACACCTTGGCCGCCGGATTATTTACCCTGACCAATGATATGCGTCATCTCAATCAACCGGCCTTTGCAGCGGGAGGCTTATTGACGGCATTGCCCATAATTATACTCTTTATCGCATTACAAAAACAATTGGTATCCGGCCTTGCATCCGGTGCCGTTAAAGGATAGGTGAGATCATGAAAGTTGAATTAAAAAATATCGGAAAGAAATACGAAGGAAGGGATGAATTTACCCTTCGCCATATCGATTTGGAAATAGACGACAAGGATTTTTGCGTCATCTTGGGACCTTCAGGTTGTGGTAAATCCACATTACTTCGGATGATTGCCGGGCTAAACTCCATCACCGAAGGAGAACTGCTTTTTAACGATCGGCTCATGAACAAAGTCAGCCCAAAGGATCGTGATGTTTCCATGGTCTTTCAATCCTATGCCTTATATCCCCATATGACTTGTTACGATAATATGGCCTTTTCTCTAGCCATGCGTAAAGTCAGCAAAAAGACCATCCACGACCGGGTTATGGAAGCGGCAAAGGTCCTACAAATTGAGGATTATCTCTACTCGAAACCATCGGATATATCGGGAGGACAACGGCAAAGGGTAGCCTTAGGAAGGGCCATGGTACGAAAACCATCGGTCTTTCTATTGGATGAACCACTATCTAATCTCGATGCCAAACTTCGAGAACATATGAGAATTGAACTCGTTCGCCTCCACCACCAATTGGAAACCACGACGATTTATGTCACCCATGATCAAACAGAAGCCATGACAATGGCGACGAAAATCGTATTAATGAATGATGGCATCATTCAGCAAGTGGGCCATCCCGAAGAATTTTACAATAAACCGGAAAATATCTTTGTAGCAAAATTTATTGGATCACCCACAATGAATATCTTCTATGGTCGCTACAAGGACGGACAATTCATTTGTGATGAATGTGCGATGAAGATCATACCGACCAAGGAAGATCAAAAGCGTTTAAAAGCCTTCGATGGAAAAGAAATTGCCGTGGGAATACGTTCGGAACGATTTATAACGGAGAAAAAAGAAGAAAACTCTGTGGAAATACGAATTGAAGTCGTGGAAATGCTAGGGAAAGAAAAAGTCCTCTACGGAAAAATCGAGGATAAAAAAGACATCATTATTACCGTACCCGGTTATTACGAATATAAAATGAACGAAAAACACTTTATCACCTTTGACAATCAAGCCCTACATTTTTTTGATCGAGAAACCGAGGAGAGGATTTAAAATGGACGATGTTTATAATTTAGAAGTCATTAGCCCCAATCGCCACGGTGGAATCATCCTCCATATTTCTTCTCTACCATCAAAATATGGAATTGGGACTTTCGGGAAATCGGCCTATGAATTCGCCGACTTTCTAAAAAAAGCCGGAATAAAATATTGGCAAGTTCTCCCCCTTGGTCCCACATCCTATGGGGACAGCCCCTATCAATCTTTTTCCAGCTTTGCCGGGAATCCTTATTTCATCGACTTGGAAATGCTTCAAGAGGATGGATATTTAAAAGAAGAAGAATTAGATTTGGATTTTGGAGATGATCCTCGACATGTGGATTATCATAAAATCTACACCCATCGTTTTCAAGTCCTAAAAAAAGCCTTCCATCGATATCGGGAGAAAAACCCAGGGGATATTGAAGCAAGGGGGCCGTATATCGAAGAATATGCCGCCTATATGACCATTAAAAAAACCCAGGACAATAAGGCGTGGAATCTATGGGAGGACTCCCTAAAGGATCCCCACAGTGAAGAAGTAAAAAAACAATTGGATATCCATCAAGAAGAATATCAATTCCATTTATTTTGCCAGAAAATATTTTTTGAACAATATTTCAAATTAAAGGAATATGTCAATGGACAGGGGATTCAGATCATCGGCGATTTACCGATTTATGTCGCTGAAGATTCCGCGGATTTGTGGGCCCATCAAGAGGATTTTCTCATGGAAAAAAACCATCCATCGGTGGTTGGCGGCTGTCCTCCCGATGGATTCAGTGAAGATGGCCAATTATGGGGAAATCCCATATACAACTGGAACCGTCTTAAAGAAAAGGATTATGAATTTTTCCATGAACGGATGCTCTGTAATTTAGATCTCTTTGACATCTTAAGAATCGATCATTTTCGCGGTTTAGAATCCTATTGGGAAATCCCCTATGGATCGAAAACGGCGGCGACGGGCCATTGGGTTAAAGGACCGGGGGTCGATTTATTCCGTCGCTTTGAAGAAAAATACGGAAAGGCAAATATCATCGCCGAAGATCTAGGCTATATTACCGAAGAAGTCATCGAGTTTCGAGAAGCCACTGGATTTTTTGGAATGAAAGTCATGCAATTTGCCTTTAATCCCGAAGGGGAATCCGACTATTTGCCCCATAATTGTACGAGAAACTGGGTCATGTACACAGGAACCCATGATAATGAAACTTTAAAATCCTGGGTGGAAAAAGCCCCGAAAAAAGAAGTGGAATTTGCAAAAAAATATTTAAAAATTTCCCAAGAAGAGGGAATGGTTTGGGGCATTATTCGTGGTGCTTGGTCCAGCGTTTGTGATATCGCCATAGCTCAAATACAAGACTTTTTAGAAATTGGCGATGAAGGCCGGATGAACGCCCCTTCCACTTTAGGCAATTGGACATTTCGCGTAAAAAGGGAAGAATTAACCGATGAACTCGCAGAGAAAATCCATGATCTAAATAAATTATACGGAAGAATTCGCTAGAAAAATGCCATTTTGGGATTTTCCCGATGGCATTTTTAAATGGAATAAAAAAATACCGATAAAAAATTATCTCCTACATCTCCCAATTATATGGGCAAAAAAAGACAAAATATTTCCACGAGAAAAGTCATCGTGAAAATCTAAAAACGGGAAAAACATGGGGAAAATTCAATGAGATTTTCTTGAACAATGGAAAATTCCATAGAATATTACAAAAAAGTAACAAACCTTAGGATTTGGTTTTTGAATTTCCTGGAAATTTGTAACACTTTTGTAACCTTTAATTTTAGAGCTTTTCTCCTTGTATGGAGAATATAAAAAAATCCAAGGAAAAACTAAAATCTTTAAAAGTCGATAAAAGGATTAAAAATAGCCCTTAATTCATTGACAAGGGAAAATAGCTGTAATAAACTTGAAAAGAATTCAAAACAAAAAGACCGATTAGTCAGAAATCGGCAAAAAAGTATTAAGGAGTGTTATTTTTTGAAAATATCGATAAAAAAGGCAGTGGCTTCCGCCCTTGTTGTGGGAAGTATACTGTCGGCGATTCCATCAAATATCGCCATGGCCGAAGAAGAGATAAAAGCCGTAAGCATTAATGGCGAATCCCTTGTGGAAACTTCCAATGCCGTCAGCGACTATTTATTTGATGAAGTCGAAAATTTATATTTAGTTTCCGCAGAAAATTACGTAGATGCGTTAACTGGTGGAGTGACCATTGGTGAAAATAATGGGACGATTATATATCTTCGTTCTGAAGGTTTAGATGAACAAGGAGAAGCCAGAATAAAGGGCGCGAAAAATTTATATATTATCGGTGGTGAAGGCTCGGTACCGAAAGAATTTGAATCCAGGGAAAATTTTAGAGGAAGAATCAGTGGTAAAAATCGTTACGAAACGGCCATTGAAATCGCGAAAACTTTAAAAAATCGCAAGGGCACCATCATTGCCAATGCCCATGATTATCCCGACGCCTTATCATCAACGGCTTTAGCCCTTAACCAAAAATATAATATCGTGCTTGTGGCAAAAGACAGCGTACCGGCATCGGTTAAAGAGTATTTAAAAGATGCGGAAGGTGAAATTCTTTTCGTCGGTGGTGATAATAGTCTATCCCCCGAAGTGAAAAAAGAAGTGTACACCATCGCCGGTAAGGATTTGAATACCATTGAAGAAAATACCATTGCCGGTAAAAACCGATATGAAACATCCGTTAAAATTGCAGAAAAATTTGATGATGCAAAAAACGTCATCGTTGTCGATGGCAATGACCCCTATGATGCATTATTAGGATCCACATTGTCGGCAAATAAACAAGCACCAATTTTATTAACCCGCAATGATGCGTCGGAAGATCTTGTCGCTATGGTTCAAGGAGTCAAAGGAGGGGCCGTATACGGCGTATCCACCAATGGACTTGTCAATGCTTCTTTCTTAAAAGAAGTCGTCGCTAAAGCCACAGGGAAAGGCGTCGATGATGTCAATATATTGGATCAACATGGCAATGAGGTTCAAGAAGTGCAAGCTGAAAAAGTAGAAGAAGTCAAAGAAGTTCCATTTACTGGCTGGGTATCGGCAGGACTTAATGTCCGATCAGGAATCGGGACGACCAATAAAATTATTGGTACAATGGCAAAGGGAACAAAAGTATCGGGTAATATCGTCGATGGATGGTTAAAATTTGACTACAATGGTCAAACGGGATACTCTTCCATGAAATATATCTCCGATACGGAAGTTAAACCCGATCCAAAACCCCAGGCACCGGCGAAAAACAACAATAATGGTGGAGGATCCAATAAAGAATTCTCCTACTCGAGAGTTCTCACCATGAATGCAACGGCCTATACAAGTGATCCCGCAGAAAATGGCGGTTACAGTGTCACGGCCTTAGGAACACCCATTCGTGTTGGCGTTGCTGCCGTAGATCCCCGTGTTATCCCACTAGGAACAAAACTCTATGTGGAAGGCTATGGATACTGCACCGCAGAAGATACCGGTGGCGCCATTAAAGGCAATAAAATCGACTTAGTATTTGGATCAAAACAAGAATCCTACAATTTCGGACGACGTCAAGTCACCGTATATGTATTAGACTAATCCAAGGACCCCTGGAGGGTCCTTTTTTAATGGAAAAATTCCCAGTAAAAAATCCCGCATGATTTTGCGGGAATCTTTTTTTATTCTGCGGCCTTTTCACCGATTTCCTTCAATTGATCTAAAATTTCATCTTCAGGATAATCATAGGCGATTAGTGGATCAGCGAAAAACTTTGCACCGATATTCTCACAACGCTCTTTCCAATCATCCATCCATTCGCCATTGTTCCATTCGTAGGAACCGAAAATGAAAATCTCTTTATCCTTTAAATGATCTTCGCAATCTTCAAACATTGGCTCAAAACTATCTTCTTCAAGGACTTCATCACCCATGGCTGGACAACCAAAGGCAATTTTTTCGTAATCATCAACCATATCCGAGGAAAAATCATCACTGAAGAAATAATCCATATCATCGGATTTTTCTTGGAATCCATCCCGTAATGCTTCTGCCATAGCCTCTGTGTTTCCTGTACCTGACCAATAAACAATTGCTAATTTTTTCATCGAATTCTCCTTTATTCTTTATTTCTATGTTTCAAAATATCCTGTAATGTAAACCCTTGATCCATCAATTGGGAATATCTCATCCGACAATCATCATAGGCTTCAAATAGGGATAATTTATTTGGGACATTTTGATACACTTTCCAATAACCTTTTTCCATGTAATTTTGACCTTTATGTTTAATAAATCCCAAAACATCTTCCACGGGATAACCTAAGAATAATCCAATTTCATGGGGGAAAGACTCCCTTTGTAAACGAAGGGACAAATGAAGTAGGGCTTTTTCCGTCGAATCCACGGGATAATCATAGGAAAGTAAAATTTGACGGTGATAATCATTTTCCAATAAAGATTCTAATAAATCCTCATTGTACAAATAAATGAGCAACATCCTTTCCGTTACTTTTAAAACACTCATGGACAAACCCTTTGGTAAAACAGAAACCAAACGATCAATCGCCCTTTGATTTTCCCCATTATTTCGAATATTCACTAAACTCCCAACTTTTAAGGAAGCAAAAGTCGGTGAACAATGTCGTACTAAAAGATGTTCCAACGGTATCCCTCTTTACTGATAATAAAAATCAATTACAATTTAAATGATAATCGATATCGAAAAGAAATTCAACAGATAGGACCGATCAATTGAAGGGAAGGGGAAAATAGAACAAGAAAATGATAAAAATCATAAAAATTTAACAAAAGCTAGGCATTGAAAACAATTATCATTTAGTCTATAATGGAATTATCCTTAAATGGATGGTTGTTTAAGGAAACATGTATCTCGAAAGCCTTCGGATTTTCCGAAGGCTGGATACATAATTCAAAATTCCCCTAGGATTGTTCTTTCGAACTCCCAGGGGAATTTTAATGTAAATATGGTTAAATTCATCGCAAAATTAAATGGCGAAATTACCATCTTTAAATAATTCGAGCTTCTCGCCATTTTCCAATTCGCCGATAATTGAAAGATCCTCCGTTCCAATCATAAAATCTTCGTGGATTAAAGAATCATTGACGCCCTTTTCCTCCAATTCTTCATCGGTTAATCTTGTACCACCTTCTAAACAAGTGGGGTAGGCTTTACCAAAGGCCAAATGGCAGGAGGCATTTTCATCAAAAAGGGTATTCATAAAGACGATATCTAAATTGGAAATCGGACTATCATAGGGAACCAGGGCAACTTCGCCGAGATATTTACCATTTTCATCGACGCTAAACATTTGATCCAAATATTGTTGTCCTTTTTCTGCCGAATACTCCACAACTTTTCCATCGCGAAAAACAAATCGCATACCATCGATGAGATTACCGCCGTAATTCAATGGTTTCGAACTATAAACCACGCCATTGACGCCGTCTTTTTTCGGAAGGGTAAAGACTTCTTCCGTTGGCATATTGGCAATAAACTCAGCCCCAATATCGGAAGTGCTTCCCGCCGAAAGGAATTTATGATTTTTTGGTAATTCAATGGTAAGATCAGTGCCTAAGCTGTTTTTGTAATGGAGATATTTAAACTGCTTTTCATTTAAGAATCTTGCATGGCGATCCATCGTCGCCACATGTTCATCCCATGCGCCAATGGGATCTTCTTGATCACAACGGGTCGTATAAAAAATGGCGTCCCATAATTTTTCCACGGCCTCCTCGGGTTCAAGATCTGGGAATACGCATTTTGCCCATCCTTTGGAGGCAGCGCCGACGACGCACCAAGCATTCATATCATTCATGGTGTATTTCATAATGGGTTTCATTACCTTCGATTGAGCAATATTGGAAGCTTGGATTTTTTCAGGATCCACAGATTCCAAAAGGGTAGGATCCGAAGAGGTAATACTAATAACGGCTCCATTTTTCTTGAAATAATATTCTTGACGTATTTTAATCCACTCAGGAAACTCTTGGAAACTTTCCAAAGGCGCTTTCTCATAACGGAGTAATCCTAAAGCGTCGTCGTACCAATTAAAAACCACATCGGAAGCTCCACAATCGTAGGCTTTTTTGGCCATTAAATAGCCTAATTCATAGGATTCAATGGGACATGCGATCATCACCGGTTGACCCTTTTGAACATTCACCCCTTTCTTAATCACGAGTTCTGCATAATTCTCTAATTTTTGTTCAAAATTCATCATTATTCACCTCAAAAATAGTATAGCACAAATCATTTCTGCTATAATAAAAAGATAAGGAGGAATATTAATGGATATTTTAAAAACCGTTCCCCGGGGAGAAACGGATCCCCGATATCGTTGGGATTTAACCGCGATTTACAAATCAGATGAAGATTACCAAAAGGATTTAGCGAAAGCAAAAGAGCAATCTTTCGCCATGAAAGAAAAGTATAGAAATCAACTGAAGAACAAAGAAATCATTGAAGAATTATTGGAAGATTATATCGATATTCAAATCATCGTGGATCGTTTATCGGCCTATGCAGGATTACCGGTAGAAGCCGACGCCACGGATAAAAAAGCCTTTGAAGTTTTCATGAACTTTATCCATGAAAGTGGAATCATCGAACAAAACCTTTCCTTTATTCGACCGGAATTATTGTCAGGGGAAGAATCTTTATTAAAAGAAGTGGGAGAAAATCCACGCTACGAGCGTTTTATCCAAAGACTATTACGGGATAAAGCCATCACCCTATCGGCAAAGGAAGAAGCTATTCTTTCGAAATTAAGCCCGACCTTCGGCGCTTTTTACGATATCTACAACACAATAAAATTACAGGACATCGCCTTTGACGATGTGGAAGCAGGAGGAGAAAGCCATCCCCTCACCTACAATCGTTTCGAGGGATTATACTCCAGTCACACCAATACCGAACTTCGTCGCAAATCCTTCCAAGCCTTTTACGACAAATTAGAAGAATATCAGGAATCCACGGCGAGGAATTACTTGGCCCATTGCCAAATGGAAAAACAATTGGCCGATTTAAGAGGCTTTGATTCCGTCTTTGACTATTTACTCCATGGCCAAGAAGTATCTCGCGAACTCTACGATCGTCAAATTGACATCATCATGGAAAAACTTGCACCAATTATGCAAAAATACGCAAAAATTCTTCAAAAAGAGTACAAATTAGATCGCATGACCACCATGGATCTTCTATTGGCACCGGATCCCGATTATTCCTCAGAGGTATCGGTGGAAGAGGCACAAAAACTCGTCAAGGAAGGTCTCTCAGTCCTAGGAGAAGAATACGGCGAAATTTTAGAACGGGCATTTAATGAACAATGGGTCGACTATGTCAACAATACGGGAAAATCCACCGGTGCATTTTGTAGTTTCATTCACTCGGTCCATCCCTTTGTCCTAATTAATTGGACAGGACTAATGACAGAAGCCATGGTCCTCGCCCATGAACTGGGCCACGGTGGCCATGCCTTCCTCACTGCAAAGGAACAACACATCCTAGATACCAGGGCATCCATGTATTTCATCGAAGCCCCATCGACGGCGAATGAACTCATCATGGCCCATCATTTACTGGAAAATGCCAAAGACGAACGGGAGAAAAATTGGCTTCGCGGACAAATCATCGCCAGAACCTATTTCCATAATTTCGTCACCCACTTTTTAGAAGCGGCATTCCAACGGGAAGTATATCGCCTTATTGATGATAACAAATCCTTTACCGCAGAAGATTTAAATGAAATCTTTAAAAAACAATTGGAAAAATTCTGGGGACCAGATATTGCCATTGAAGGCGGGGTAGAACGTACCTGGATGCGACAACCCCATTACTACATGGGCCTTTATCCCTACACCTACTCGGCAGGACTTACCATTGGGACTCAAGTTGCCCACAATATATTAAAGGAAGGACAGCCAGCTGTTGAACGTTGGCTCAACACCTTACGAGCAGGAGGAAGAAAAGACCCCGTTGGATTGGCACAAATGGCAGGAGTCGATATTACAACAGAAAAACCCCTATTAAACACCATCGAATATATTGGATCCTTAGTGGATTCCTTAGCCTAGGAAAAGCCCCTTGGGGCTTTTCTTTTTATCCACAAAATCAAATCATAAAACCCTTAACGGCATCACTTTATAGCGTTGACATAAAAAGAGTTTCTCGATACAATAAATAGAAAGTATGAAAAGAAGGTGGATTATGAAAATCGATATTCAATATAAAGAAAACCCCCAGGGAAAAATTCTCGATGAAGAAAATATGGGATTTGGTGATACCTTCACCGACCATATGTTTACCATGGACTATGTCGAAGGAAAGGGCTGGCACAACGCAAGAATCACCCCCTATGCCCCCATATCCCTAATGCCCAGTGCCATGGGCCTTCACTACGGACAAACGGTATTTGAAGGAATGAAAGCCTATCGACGAAAGGACGGAAAAATCAATTTATTCCGACCACTGGAGAATTTCAAACGGCTTAATCGCTCCAATGAACGGATCTGTATCCCCAAAATTGACGAAGAATTTCTACTAAAAGCCCTAACAAAACTCCTCCAAATCGACGGAGGCTGGGTACCCCATGTAAAATACAAAAGCCTATACATTCGTCCCTTTATCTTTGCTACCGATCCCCAACTGGGATTACGTCCAGCAAAGGAATTTAAATTGATGATCATCATGAGTCCAGCCGACACCTACTATGGCCGGGGACTAGAAAGCATTAAAATATTTGTGGAAAATGAATATGTCCGAGCCGTACGTGGGGGAATGGGGGAAGCCAAAACCGGTGGAAATTATGCCGGCAGTTTAAAATCACAAATCGACGCCATGGAAGAAAACTACGCCCAAGTGCTATGGCTCGACGGCGTAGAACGAAAATACATCGAAGAAGTCGGTGCCATGAATATCTTCTTTGTCCTGGACGAAAAAATCATCACCCCCCAACTCAATGGATCCATACTCCCGGGAATCACGAGAAAATCTTCCATCGAATTATTACGGGATGAAGGCTACACCGTCGAAGAAAAACGGATCACCATGGAAGAAATCGCCAAAGCCTATGATGAGAATCGTTTAACGGAAATCTTTGGAACGGGAACCGCCGCCGTCATCAGTCCCATTGGTCAATTAAAATGGAAAGATAAAGTCATGAAACTGGGAGACATGGGCGGAGAAGTCGCAAGCCTTCTCTATCAAAAACTCACGGATTTACAATGGGGCGATGGAAAAGATGAGAAAAACTGGATATACACCATACCCGAAGAATAAAAAAAGTCCTCGTTGAACACGGGGGCTTTTTTACGGGAATAAAAAAAGGAACAATTCAAAACAGGAAAGACCAAAAGAGGCGATAAAGCTTCCCCGGTTTCATCCCCCATTATCGGGTATATATAAACCGTAAGAAAATAATATTATTGGAGAACAAAAAAAGAAACCGTAAAGGTAAAAAAACCTTAGGAAAACAAAGAATAAAGAGGTAATTTATGAAAAACAACAGAAAAACAAAATCTTGGATCAATCTCATGGCCTTTATCCTAACCCTGGGAATCAACACCTTGGGATCCATAGGCATCATCAATGGCATGAATCAAAAGGCCGTATCGGACAAATACCACACCCTAATCACCCCTGCACCCTTTACCTTTTCAATATGGGGCCTCATCTACACCCTTGTATTCATCAGCCTAATCGCCATGATTATCAAACATAAAGACAGAGGATATCAACGATTAATCGATATCTTCACCCCTCCATTTTTACTATCTGCAATTTTTAATATTCTGTGGATCCTTATTTTTTCCTATGAAAAAATCGGCATCTCCACCATATTCATCTTCGGCTTACTCCTCAGCTTGACCACCCTTAATAAAAAATTATGGGAAAATCGAAGGGAAATTCCCGATCAATTAACGGCAATAACCTTTGGTCTATATGCCGGCTGGTTAACCATTGCAACCGTCGTCAACATCTCCGCCTTTCTCGTAAGTATAAACTGGAATGGATTTGGAATCGCCCCCACCATATGGGCGCCGTTGACCTTAGCCATTGCATTAATCATTGTCCTGTTCATCGCATTCAAACTTCAAAATGTAGCGTACACCTTACCTGTGGCATGGGCCTTCTTTGGCATTTTAAAGGAAAGTCAAAGTAGTGGCAGCACCACAGACTACGGCGCCTTTATGAAACCAGTGCTCATAATCGGCATGATCGTTTTAATCGTGGCCGCCCTATATCAATTCAAGAAAAACAATTTTTCCGTATTACCAAAGGAATAAAAGATCAAACAAAGAAATCTTAAATACTGATCAATAGGATTGAAAAAGCTCCAAAAATAGGGAGCTTTTTTATATTAAAACAAAAACTTACGAAGGATAACTTTGGAAATATTTTTTGGAAAAATCATGGAAACAAATGGAATAAAAAAATTCTTCAGGTCAACGGTTAGCTCACGAACAATTTGAAAGGTATCCTTTGGAGAAAGCCAATGAAATTCCTATACTATGAATGGCGATTTTAGAATGTAACGCAATGGAATCCGTCTTTTTATACCATTGGGAAATAGTAAAACAACTATTTATTTGGAGATAATCATGAAGATCAAAAGAACACAACAATATTATCAAAAACTAAACAGTAAAGAACAATGTCCGTGCTCCTATTGTCTTGATTATCATCGGCAAATCAAAAAGTCATATCCTAAACTCGCCCAATATCTGGCTGGCCTTGGGATTGATTACAAAAGCCTTTTGAAACCATGCCGTTGGAAGTGGATCAATCGGGATTGATTGACTACATTTGTGCTCAATATATTGTCTTTGGAAACAATAAAGAGTTTAATTCGACGAGAATTGGGAGTGTAAAAATACAACTGGCCACATCCCATCCTTCTACGACCATTGCAGAAGAACATTTTGTAATTGAAATAAGCCCAATATCCTTACAATGGGTCATGTAAAAGAAAACGGATATCCGTTACAAAAAGATTCAAAACATTGATCTAAAAATATTGGAACACAAAATATGGGAAACGAACATCCACCGAAGGAAAACGAAGAAGAGAAGAAGAATAGATGGAAATGAAAAAAATTATGCACCAATGATATAATAAGAATAAAGATGGAAAAATATAAAAAAATATAAAAAGAGGAGATTGCTGTGGAAGAACATTATCAATTAATGAAACCAAAGGAAATTTCTTTAAAAGATCATCCCATATTAAATGAAGCCTGGCTACAAGATGTCATTATCAAAGATCCTGGCCTTTTAGGATTGGGCGATTTGGTCATTAAAGATAAAGAGAGAATCCAAACATCGGGAGGCCGACTGGACTTATTATTACAAGATATCGACTCAATGAAACGGTATGAGATGGAGATTCAACTGGGCAAAACGGACGAATCCCATATCATTAGAACCATCGAGTATTGGGATATTGAACGAAAAAGATACCCCCAATATGAACATTGTGCAGTCATCGTCGCCGAAGACATCACCTCTCGGTTTTTAAATGTGATAAGTTTATTCAATGGAAATATTCCTTTAATTGCCTTAAAAGTGACGGCATATGAATATGAAAAAAAATATTTTGTCATTTTTAATAAAATCCTTGATGAAGTACAACTTGGACTTGTTGACGATGACGAAGAAATCTCTGAACTTGCCGACCGTAACTACTGGCTCAATCGGGGAACCCCTAAAACTGTGGCAATTGTCGATGAAGTCCTAGGGATCATCAAAGAAATTGCTCCGGAATATGAGCTAAAGTACAATAAATTTTATATTGGTCTTATGAATCATGGAATAGCGAATAATTTTGTTCTGTTTAGACCCCGTAAAAATGCAACCCGTATGGAAATACGATTGAAAAAAGATCCATCCCTCGTCGAAAAAATTGAAGAAAGTGGCATTGAATTTCTAGATTATTTTTCAGGGAGATACCGAATCAATTTAAAACCAGGAGAAGTACAAACCTACGAAGAACTCATCAAAGAATTACTTGAACGATCATTAAATATTGAAAAATAAAAATGCGGACGATTTAAAAAGAATCACGGATCGTGAAAATTAGAAAGAAAGATAAAAAACGGTAAATCATTCATCGGAAGGAAAAAAAGTCTGTAAAAAGGTTTTTTGGGCAAGATTTTGTCATATGATATAATAAATGGTAATAAATATGAATAAAAAAGCAATACTTCATAGGATATCTGATGATGTAATCCTAGGAGATCATTGATAAAGTATTTAAAACAGAAAACAAATGATGATGCAATAAATCATAATAAAACGAGACGATATCTTTTAAAATATTCAGGAAACTTAAAGAGAAGGAGATATTACATGGCAGAGAATGTAAATAGTGCAGATTTAGGATTTGAAAAAGAAATCTTTAAAGCCGCCGATAAATTAAGGGGGACAATGGATGCCCCAGAATATAAAAATGTTGTTTTAGGACTTATTTTTTTGAAATATATTTCGGATTCCTTTGAAGAACGCTATGAAATATTAAAAAAAGAAGGCTATGGATTTGAAGAAGATCGAGACGAATATGTAGCAGAAAATATCTTCTTTGTTCCGGAAAAAGCCCGTTGGGACTATATCGCAAAAAATGCAACCACACCGGAAATTGGGAAAATCATTGATCAAGCGATGATTGCCGTGGAAGAAGAAAATGATCGTTTAAAAGGCATACTACCAAAGAACTACGCACGACCAGAGCTTGATAAGAGAAGATTAGGCGAAGTCGTCGATTTGTTCAACAATTTAAAACTAAAAGAACATGGTAATGCGAAAGATATATTAGGCCGTACTTATGAATATGCCATCGCCCAATTTGCCCAACAAGAAGGACGAAGGGCCGGGGAGTTCTATACCCCATCAAGCATTGTAAGAACACTAGTAGAAATCCTTGAACCCTATGAGGGTCGAGCCTATGATCCCTGTTGTGG
>JAUNVW010000050.1 GCA_030540635.1 Tissierellia bacterium
CATCATTATCACTTCCTTGATTTTTTTAGAATGGGTTCCAAGAAAACATTCTTTTGGTATTGTATCACGCTTTCGGTGAAAAACCAAGATCTTTTGTTGTAAATCCTCATCATGGGGATATGGGACTGTTTCCGGGAAATTTGTGATATAATTAAAGAAAGGGAAAATTAAAAACTGTGGAGGGATAAGTGCCGATAGGGCCTTATTTTTTTGATAGAAGGAGATATATATGATCAATTTAGACAAATTAAATGAGAAACAGCGAGAGGCCGTGGAATATAATGAAGGGCCATTACTCATCCTTGCCGGTGCAGGAAGTGGAAAAACGAGGGTTTTAACGACGAAAATCGGCTATATTTTAGAACAAGGCCTGGCATCCCGTTGGGAAATCCTGGCCATCACCTTTACCAATAAAGCCGCCAATGAAATGAAAGAACGGGTGGAGAAAATACTGGAAGAAGATGTGTCTTCCATGTGGATCGGAACATTCCACTCAATTTGCGTTAGAATCTTACGTCAAGAAATCACCCATTTAGGTTATGATGCTCAATTTACGATTTACGATCGAACGGATCAAAATTCCCTCGTCAAAGAAATTATAAAAGAAAAAGGCGTCGATTTGAAATCGGTCAATCCATCGGAAATTCTAAACACCATTTCAAGGATGAAAAATCACAATATCAAGCCGAAGGATTTAGACTTTGACTTGTGCCGAGAATATGGTATCGATTTTGACTCCGCCGATTATTTTGACGATTATCAAGGGAAGCTAAAGGAGTACAATGCCTTAGATTTCGATGATTTAATAATAAAAACCATTGAATTATTCCAAAAGAACGAAGATATTTTAGACAAATACGCATCTCGTTTCAAATATGTCTTTGTCGATGAATATCAAGATACCAATCACGCACAATATGAATTGGTTCATCTACTCTCAAAAGTCCATCGAAAACTTTGTGTTGTGGGAGATGGTGATCAATCCATTTATGGCTGGCGAGGAGCCGATATTTCCAATATTAATGATTTTGAAAAAGATTACAAAGACGCAAAAATCGTCCTACTGGAACAAAACTACCGTTCCACAGAAAGTATTTTAAATGCAGCCAATGCCGTCATTAAAAATAATCCCAATCGAAAGGACAAAAATCTATGGACGGCCAATAAAGGGGGAGAAAAAGTATCCTATCGTCAGTTTTCTTCCGATTATGACGAGGCTTACGGTATCATCAATGAGATCTCCAATCTTCTCATTCACAATGTCGATCTCAATGATGTCGCCATACTCTATCGAACCAATGCACAATCAAGACCCTTTGAGGAACAAATGCTAAAAGAAGGAATTCCCTATCAAGTGGTCGGAGGATTGAAGTTCTACGACCGAAAAGAAGTTAAAGATGTACTGGCCTATCTTCGAGTAATCGTCAATCCCCGGGATAATGTCTCCCTACTTCGAATCATCAATACGCCGAAGAGAGGCATTGGCGATCGTACCGTAGAACAGACCTTAGAGGCGGCAGAGAACAAGGGGATGAGTATTTTAGAATATATTACAGAAACTTCCATGGAAGAACTCACACCAGCGGCGAAGAAGAAAATGAAAGAATTTGCCGACTTATACCAGCGATTACAAAAAGATTCAGGAGAAGATCTTGTAACGAGGGTTGAATATATCCTCGATGAATCCGGTTATGTCGATAGTTTAAAAGAATCGGGTAAAAGAGAAGATCAGACCCGTTGGGAAAACATCTCCGCCTTTGTCGATGCCGTTGCCGATTACAATATGCGAAATCCCGATGCAGAATTAGAAGAATATCTCCAAGAAACATCCTTATTATCCGATGTCGATAAAACTTTTGGCGATGAAGGAGTTCGTTTAATGACGGTTCACTCGGCAAAGGGCCTAGAATTTGATGTCGTCTTTATTGCGGGCATGGAAGAAGGACTATTTCCCCATAAAAACTCAGTAACAGATGCGGAAAAGGAAGAAGAACGACGCCTTTGTTACGTCGCAATAACGAGGGCAGGAAAACAGCTTTTCATTTCCTCCAGCTCTGCCCGTCGAACCTTTGGGAAATACGAAGTAGCCATGGAATCTCCCTTCATTGAAGAAATGCGTGAACATTTAGAGGAAAAGGAAAAGAAAAAAGCAGAAATAAATTTTCGTCAATCTTATTCCGACTCCATGAATTTTATGAAAGACTCAGTACTTCAATCTTTTCCAAAAAGCCCAAAGAAAAAAGAAAGTTCAAACTTTCAATTGGGAGAAAAGGTCAAGCACAAAAAATTTGGGGTCGGGACCATTGTGCAAGTCACGCCGAAAGAAAATGGCGATGAAGTCACCATTTCTTTTGAAAATAAAGGCATTAAAAAACTCAATGCCGGCATTGCGCCATTGGAAAGGATTTAAAAATGGATAAAAAGAAAGAGCGAATGAAAGAGCTTGTGGATCAGCTCAACTTCTACGCCTATCATTATTACACATTAGATGATCCCATCATCACCGATGGAGAATACGATAAATTATTCGATGAATTGGTGAATTTAGAAAAAGAGACTGATTTTATCTTGCCAAATTCTCCCACGACTAGAGTTGGTGGCGAAGTATTAGAAGGCTTTGAAAAACATGATCATATTGCCAATCTCTATTCCTTGAACAAAGCTCAAAATATGGAGCAAGTACGGGATTTCGTTCGGAAAGTGGAAGAACTTGTGGAAAATTACAATCAAAATCATGAAGATTCTTTACCGACACCAGAATACACTGTGGAATTAAAATTTGATGGATTGACCATTAATCTCACTTACGAAAATGGAGATC